>JAZPZY010000020.1:0-16200 GCA_045544955.1 Eubacteriales bacterium | reverse complement strand
TGTTTTCATAATATGTATGTGTCTCCTGTTTGTGGGGATCCACGTGGGGCCCCCCGAGTTTGCCTTTGGCAAACTCCACCACACCCCAGGCAAGGGGACATTGTCCCCCTTGCAACCCCAAACTGGGGGGATTTATAATTTTCCCATAGGTTGGGTTCCAAGGGGTGTGCCCCTTGGCGGGGGCGTGGGGGCAGTGCCCCCACATCGCGTCCCCTGCATCATTCCTCGCTGAGCCGCACGGCGTCGCCGGAGGAGATGGGTTTTTCGGAGTGTGTGATCACGTACTGGCCGGAGATCTCGCCGGAGACGGCGGAATTCACCGCATCGGAGGCGAGCACCTCCACCTCCACCCGTTTGGCCTTATAGCGGTTGCCGAGGGGCGTGCTCTTGGAGGTAACGATAAGGACGAACTTGCCGTTCTGGTCCTCACGGATGGCGGAGGACGGGATCACCGCGTCGTAGCTTTCGTTCCGGCCGCCCAGAAGCACGGTCAGATTGGTGCCGGACTCCACCTGGCCGGTGATCTCCAGCGTGACCACGCGGCTCTGTCCCATGGAGCCCTGGGCGGACTGGATATTGACCACCTTTGCCTTGGGCGTCTCGCCCCAGTAGTAGTACTGGATCTCGCCCGTATCGCCCACGCGGATCTGTGCCGCCTGCTGGGCGGACACGGTGCATTCCATCGTATAGCCGGCGTCCGAGAGGGTGATGGTTGCCACCACGGAGTTGGCGGCGGCTTCCTTACCCACGCCGTAGGGCAGGGAGGCGATCACGCCGGCGGCGGGGGCTTCGATCTTGCCGTCCGTTTCCAGCGTCATGAGGCGGTTTACTTCCTCCTCCTGCTTTGCCACCTGATCCTGCAGCTGCTTCAGCTCGATGTCGTACTGCATTTTGTCAAGGCGTGCGGTCTCGGCCTCTTTTTCCGCCTCGGCTTTGGCGTTCGCCAGTTTCTTTTTCGCCTCGTCGATCTCCTTCTGCTTTGCGGCCAGCTGATCGGCGACAGCTTTTTCATTTTCCGCACTGCCGGCGTTCAGCACTGCCTCGGCCTTTGCCAGGCGTTCTTCCGCTTCGGTCTTCTGTGCGGTGACTTTTTTGATCTGCTCGGTGAGGTTCTCGTAGGAACGGAAGTTTTCTACCCGATCCATTTCCGCCTGAGCGGCGGTCTTATCGGCGTTGGCCTTGGTGAGAGTCTCGGCGGCGGTCTGCATGGCCTTTTCGCCCTCCGCCACCTCCTTTGTCAGCGTATCCACCTGGCTTTGTGCGGTATCCGCCTTCGCCTTCAGCCCGGAGAGCACGTCGTTTGCGGCGGCGTTCTGGGTATAGGTGAACTGATTCTGATAATAGGTACGGGACGCTTCCGCATAGGACGTATTCAGCGTGTTCACTTCCGTCCGGAGCTGGTCGAGGGATTTGCCGCCGGCGGCGGTGACGGCCGCGTCGTAGGCGGCTTTTGCGCTGTTGTAGGCGGCTTCGTCGTAGCCGATCTTTGCGGATTCCAGAGCGATCTCGGCGGCCTTGCGGTCGTTTTCCAGATTGCTCTTTTTCATCCAGAAGTCGTTGATTTCCTTATTCTTTGCCTCAAGGGGCTGATATACCAGCCAGGCGGCGTTCTTTTCCGCCTCGGTCTGTGCGTTTTCGTAGGCAGCTTTAGCGGCGTCGTACTCCGACTGATTGAACGCCAGCACGGCGGCGGCCAGATCTGCCGCTACCTTGGTAAGCTCCGTATGGATGGCTTCCAGCTGGGCCGTCTTTTCGGCGATGGTATCGTGCTTATATTTCAGGGGCGCAAGAGCCGCGGACGCGCTCTCCAGCTGACGGAGCACGCCTTCGGCGGCGTTCACCTTGGCGGACAGCTCCGACAGTGCCTTATACTCCTTCATGAGGGATTCCATGGTCACGGAGCCCGTGGGCATATCCGCTTCGTACTCGCTCACCGCTTTCTGGGCGGCTTTCAGAAGTTCGCCGGCGGCGGCCAGCTGTGCCTTCTTTTGGGAAAGGGACGCCTCGGCGGAAAGCTGGGCGTTCAGGGCGGCAAGGGCGGCCGTTTCCGCTTTGGCGAGGGCGGCCTTTGCCTTATCGATAAGGGCAGAAAGCTCCGCGTCCGTATAATAGCCGCTGCCGCCGGTCTGTCCCCGTTTGCCGTTCAGCCGGTCGATCTCCTCGGTGAGGGCCTCGATATTGGCCTTCTCAAGCCCGATCATGGTTTTGGCCTCGTTCATCTCGGCGATGGTGGGGATCTTTCCCTTTTCGGCGACGATGGCGGCGTACTGCTTCTCAAGGGAAGCAAGCGCCTCGGTCAGCTCACGGACCGTATCGGCCGTGGCGGACGGTCTGCTTGACGGATCGGCTTTCACCTTTCCGATAAGCTGGATGGTGAGGTCGTCGTACAGCTTCTGTGCGGCGGCAAGCTCCGCGGAGCCTCCGTCGGTAAGGGTCATGAGCACCGTGCCCTTTTCCACACGCTGTCCCACACGCACCAGCACGTTTTCGATCTTCCGGGTCTGGGGGATGGTCACGTCATAGGTCTGATTGGCACGGACGGTGCCGGACACCTGCACCCGGGAGGTGATGGTGCCCCAGTTCGGGTACCGGACGGACACCTCCGGCAGGGAATAATTCAGAATCGTCTGGGAGAAGAACGTGAGCAGCAAAAGCACTGCCAGAAAGATGATCACGATATTCCGTATCCAGATGCGTCGTTTTGCGGTGGTTTCGTTCATGATTTTTTGATTCCTTTCGGTTGATGAGTCGGGAGGGGGACGATGCAGGGCGCCGCCCTGCAACCCGCCACCTTTTGAAAAAGGTGGACGAAAACTTTTATAAGGGGGGTTATTGCAAAATGCACATTACCAAATGCATTCGATTTAAACTTGCTGCGGCAGTATCGCCACCCAGAAAACTGCACGGTGCGAGGTTTTCGTTCTTTCGCGTATGCGAAAGTGTGTGCCTCTGCACGCAAGAAAACCTCGGTGAGATGGCAGCTGAAAAAATAGTTTTTGCTGTCTTCCGTCCATCTCAACCTTTGAGTCCGCCTTGATAGGACACGCCCTCCACCAGTTCGTCCTCGCAGTAGAGGAAGATGGACAGGGGAATGACGAGGTAAATGGCGGCCACGGCAAAGGCAAGGCCGGCGTCGCCCGTATTGATCTTGGAGAGGAACACGGACAGAGGATGGAGATCCATGCTGTCCCCGGTGAGAAGCACCAGGGGCTGTTCCACCATATTCCAATAGTCGATGAAGACCAGGATCAGAACGGAGACGGTAATGCTTCGCGCCATGGGGGCACAGATCTTTGAGAAGATCTGCCACTCGCCCGCCCCGTCCAGCTTGGCCGCTTCGATGACGGCTTTCGGGATCCGCCGCATGAATTTGGTGAGGATGAACACGGCGAAGGGCGAGAAGATGCCGGGGAGCCAGATGGCCCAGCGGGTATTGAGGATGCCCAGATACTCGGACACGAGGAAATTGGGCACCAGGGTGACCTGATAGGGCATGAGCATGAGGATGATATAGGCGAAGAACAGAACGCTTCTTGCCTTCGTCTGGCATCGGGCGAAGCCGTAGGATGCCAGCAGTGCCACTGCCGTCTGGAACAGAACGATAGGCAGAACGAGGATGACGGAGTTCCAGAACTTGAACAGGTAATCCGGGGAGCGGAGCAGCACCGTTTCGTACTGGGTAAGGCTGACCGTATCGGGGATCAGCTTCAGATTGACCTTATCGGAGACGTAGGTGCCGGCGGTGGTTACGCTGTCGAAGATCTTGCCGTAGTTGGAGGCGATCTCGCTGCCGGTCATAAAGGAATTGGTAATGGTAAGGACGATGGGCGTAAGGAAGACGAGGGACAAGATCCCAAGGAACAAAGCCGCCGTGATCCGGCCCGCGGTACGGGCATATGCGGCGCGTGCCTTTCGTCGGCGTGATTTTTGCAGAATGGTATTTGTCATAATTCAGCCTTTCTTTATACAAGGGGGTGTGGGGGACGAAGTCCCCCACGTTATATGTGTTCATTTGGGGGTACAAGGGGGCTTGCCCCCTGAGTAAGTATGCAGACAGTTTGCGAACAAGAACCGTTTTCCGCTTTTCTTTGATACCACAGGCACAAAGAAAATGCTACCCGAGTTCGCGCGAGTTGGCACAGCCACCTCGGTCGAACTCGCAGAAATGCCATCCCTGCGGGGGGATATTCCAAGGGCTCTGCCCTTGGAGAACCCGCAAGGGGACATTGTCCCCTTGAACCCCAAACTATTCCTCTATGCTTTCTCCCAGCTTATCGTCGATGCGGAACAGCACGGCGATGATGGCGGCCATCACGATGGCCATGAGGATGGCGGCACAGGACAGCTTCTGATAATCCAGAGAGCGGAACATATTGTTCATGAAGTGCTGGAGCATATAGAGGGTATCGTAGGGGTAATCGCCGGTGAGCAGGTACACCTCACGGAACACCTTAAAGGAGTTGATGAGGGACAGGATCCCCACGAAGAAGATGGACGAGAACAGGTACGGCATCTTGATCTTCCAGAAGGTCTGCCACGGGCCGGAGCCGTCCAGTTCTGCCGCCTCCAGCATATCCTTGGGGATGCCGGCCAAAGCCGCCATGAACAAAATCATGTTATACCCCACGTTCTTCCACAGAAAGAGCAGGACGATGGTGATCTGGCTGAAATCGCTTTTGAACCAGTCGATGGCAGACACGCCGAAGACGGACAGCCACTCGTTCACGACACCGTTCTGATGGAACAGCACCTCCCATATGAGCACCACGGATGCGATGGGCACCATCAGCGGGCTGATAAGCACCGTGCGGAACACGCTTTTCATGGGGATCTTCTTCATGAGCAGCATGGCGAGGAGCAAGGGGATCACCACGGCCAGCGGTACGGCCACGGCAGAAAACACGGCGGTATTCTTCGCCGCTCGCAGAAAGGCGTTATTGGTAAGGAGGGAAATATAGTTCTTCAGCCCCACGAACTCGGGCAGAAAGGGGTTGGCGATGACGCTCTGATACAGCACCACGAAGAGGGGTGCGATAAAGAACACCGTAACGCCCAGAATACTGGGGAGCAGAAACAGGCGTGTTCGCCGGATCTCCCGCCGCTCACTGCGGGTGAGGCGGGCGGTTTTTTTCTCCGTTTTCTCCTTTTTCTCCGTTTTCTTCTTTTTCGGCCGGGGCACGGACTGCCTCGGCGTACGTTTCGTATGTATCAACTTTACTTCTCCCGATGGATTCGTTCTCTATTTGTATATAGACGGAAAAGGTTATGGAATGTTTCTCCTTTTGTGAAAATTGTATACAAAAATTTCACGGAAATGCCACTCCTCCATATTCATTATACCATACAATTCCTGTCTCTGCAATGGACTTGGCAAAATACCCTTGCAAAAATCGGCCCGGAGTGGTATGATAATGGGGTAAAACAGAAAGGAAGTATCGATCCATGGAAAAACCGATCAAGACGAACGCCATGCGGCGGCTGGATGCGGCGAAGATCCCCTACGAGACTGCCTTCTACGAGGTAGATGAATCGGATTTAAGCGGCGTGCACGCGGCAGAGGAAATGGGCATCGACGATCCCGGCTGCGTTTTCAAGACGCTGGTGACGAAAGGGGCAAAGGGCGGATACTTCGTTTTCTGCATCCCGGTGGCGGAATCGCTGAATCTGAAGAAATGTGCCGCCCTCGCCGGAGAAAAAAGCGTGGAGATGATCCACGTAAAAGATATGCTCGCCATCACCGGCTATATCCGGGGCGGATGCTCCCCCATCGGCATGAAAAAGCAGTTCCCCACCTTCTTTGACGAAACCGCCATCCTCTACGACAAGATCTACGTGAGCGCCGGCCAACGCGGCGTCCAGCTCATCCTCCCCCCGGACGTACTGATCGATTTCGTGGACGGGAAGACGGGGGATTTGATACGATAATAATGGCGGGGAGGGGGCTTTTGACAAAAGCCCCCTCCCTGCGAGTTTGCCTTTGGCAAACTCGGCCCCTCCCGCAAAACCTTTTAATCTGAATAAAGATACAGTCTGCGCGTCCAAATGAAGCACAGACTGTATTTGTTTATACAGTATAAAAGTTTTTGGGGGGCTTGGGGGGATTTTTTCAAAAATCCCCCCATCGTATCCTCATCCCGGTATGTATCTGATCGCAGCCGGGGCGGCTTCGGCACGGACGCCGGTTACGGGGATGATCTCGCCGTCCAGGCAGAGCTTTTCGATGCCGTTGAAGGAGATAGATCTACAGCGGCGGTACTCCAGGTACGGCGCGAATTTGGGGTAGGCCGTCCACGTTTCGGGATTTATATGCTTACCGCTGCGGAATCCGCCCACCAGGGAGAGAAACTCCGCCCGGGTCACGTCCTTCACCAGGAGCACGTCCAGCATGCCGTCCAGAGGCGATGCCGCCGGCAGGGCTTTGAATCCGCCGCCGTAGTAGGGCAGATTGCCCATGGCACAGAGCAGGAAATCCCCGGAGAACGTCTCGTCCGAAGAGGTGGCGGGGGCACTGCTGTGCACCACGCCGGAGAGCTTCATCTCCGTGTGAAACGTCTCTTTTTTGGAAAGCTCCGTGATCACGCCGCATATGTAGGAGAGGCTGTTGTTCATGAACCGCTTCCGGCGGAGAGCCTCGGATGCGGCCACCACGGCGCAGTCAAAGCCCACGTTTGCGATATTGATGGCGTACCGTCCGTTCACCATGATGAGGTCCAGCGGGATGGAATCCGCCCCCTCGGGGAGAGGGATCTCCGATACACCTCGGATAAAATCGTTGCCGGAGCCGGCGGACATCATGGTAAACCGGGCAAGCTCGCCTGCACCGGCGCGCATAATGCCGTTCACGGCTTCGCCGGCGGTGCCGTCTCCCCCGTACACCACGAAATGGGTATGGGGATCACGGATGCACGCTTCGGCGATAAAATCAATGCACTCGCCTGCCGCTTCGGTCATATGGACCTGATCGGCGTGGTGCTCCTCGGCGTGGCGCCGGGCGTCGGGCAGATACCGCCCCTGTCCGGCCGCCGGATTGAGGACGTAGACAAGGCGACGTTTTGATGTTGACATATAAATCTCCTTTCGGGGGATGCATCCCCCGTACTCCCTCTTTATAGATGCAGATTATCTTTATTTGCGGGACGCCGTCCCGCACCCTGCAAGAAGAGCCACTGCGCGTAGGCTCTTCTTGACATCTGTCGCGCCAAGAAGGGGCACGGCCCCTCTTGGATCTCCCCGCGGGTGGCACGTTTCAGATGCAAATGATCCAAGATCATTTGCGGGAACGGTTGCCGGCCGGACACTCGTATGAGGACGCCGCTTCGCGGCGGAGGGATTTCGTTCTGCTGCTTTTTGCACTTGTTGCGGCAGTATCTCCCCGTAGGAGAAACGGTTTGCGAGGATTTTCGGTTTCGCCGCAGGCGAAAATCCGCCCCGCTTTGGGCGGATAGGAAATCCTCGGGCTGACGGCAGGTGCACGTGCGAACAAAGCTGCCTGTTTTCCGTCAGCGTTGCACTCTTCCCGAGCCGCCGCTCTTTATGAGGGAATCCACTTCTGCCACGCTCACGTGGTTGAAGTCGCCCTCCACGGAGTGCTTCAGGGCGGAGGCGGCCGTGGCAAATTCGATCACGTCCTGGGGGCTGCGGCCGTCAAGGATGGCGTAGATAAGGCCGCCGCCGAAGGAATCGCCGCCGCCTACGCGGTCCACGATATGCAGATTATAGCTCTTGGAGAAGCAGTACTCGCCCGTCTGTTTATCGTACAGCATGGCCGCCCAGATATTGTCATTGGCGGAGACGGAGGTACGCAGGGTGATGGCCACCTTTTCGCAGCCGAACCGCTCGGACAGCTGGCGCGCCACGCTCTTATACGCCTCGTGATCCAGTTTACCGGAGTCCACGTCCGTATTCTCCGCACGGATGCCGAACACCTTATCCGCATCCTCCTCGTTGGCGATGCACACGTCCACCAGCTTCATCAGATCGTTCATGACCCGGCCGGCTTCTTCCGTGGTCCAGAGATTCTTCCGGTAGTTGAGGTCACAGCTGGTCTTTATGCCCTTTTTCCGGCACACGGTGAGGGCGTCCATGCAGATCTCGGGCAATTCGCCGCCCAGGGCCGGGGTGATGCCGGTGAAGTGGAACCAATCCGCGCCGTCAAGGATCGCCTCCCAATCGAAATCCTCCCGTTTTGCAAGAGCAATGGAGGAGCCGGCACGGTCGTAGACCACCTTGGAGGGACGCTGAGACGCACCCTTTTCGCAGTAGTAGATGCCCAGACGGGGGCCGCCCCGGACGATGCCGCTCGTATCCACACCGTAGCGGCGGAGCGCGTTCAGTGCGGACTGGCCGATGGGGTTATCGGGCAGTTTGGTAACGTAGGCGGAATCAAGTCCGTAATTGGCAAGGGAGACGGACACGTTGGCCTCGCCGCCGCCGTAGACTACCTCAAAGCGGTCTGCCTGGACGAAGCGGAGGTATCCCTCCGGCGCCAGGCGGAGCATAATTTCGCCAAAGCATACGGTTTTCATCTGTTTTTCTCCTTATTTTCACCCTTATTTCGGGGGATATTTGGATTTCTTTCCAGTTTATATTATACAACGGCGGAAAAAGGTTGTCAAGCGAAAATGGGTGGAGTGAGGCTTGACAGGAAAGGGCGGGTGGATTATAATGGTAGTGCTTTCTCATACCCCCGGATTTTGTTTGTTTATCGGGGGCGGCCTCCGTACCCCTTCATTCAGGTTGGGATCCAAGGGGGGTACCCCTTGGCGGGGGGATTGGGGGGCGGTGCCCCCCAAATAAACGATAAGGAGACGCTTTATGAAAATTCTGATTCTGTCCGTTACGGCCGGCGGCGGGCACAACAGTGCCGCCCGCGCCATGCTGGAATATTTCCGGGGTGCCGGAGCCGAGGCGGAGGTTCTTGACGTTTACGGGTACATTGCACCCGCTATTGCCAATTCCATCAACAAGAGTTATCTCTTTCTGTCCAGCCGGGCGAAGCGTGCCTGGGGGCTGGGCTATCACATTGCGGAAAAGCGCTCGCCCCACCGGATCGCACAGGTAACGCCGGCGGAGGTGGTGCACATGCCGGTGGCGTGGGAGATCCATCAGTACATCGAAAAAAGCCGGCCGGACGCGATCGTTTTCACCCACGTGTTTGCCGGGATCATTCTTCACACGCTGAAGCGGGAAAAGAAGATCTCCGTGCCCACGGTGGGCATTCTCACCGATTTTGCCTTCCACCCCTACTGGGAGGACGCCACGGGCAACGACTACGTGGTGACGCCCTCGCCGGATCTCCTCTTTCAGGGGATGCGGAAGGGATTCAAAAAAGAACAGCTCCTGCCCTTTGGGATCCCCGTGTCGCCCCGGTTCGCTTCCTCCCTCGCAAAAGAGGAGGCACGCCGGTCGCTGGGGCTTTCCCCGGCGGCAAAGACGGTGCTGCTCATGGGCGGCAGCATGGGCTACGGCAAGATGACCGACTCCCTCACCGCCTTGGACGCGATGCCCCTTGCCGGGGATCTGCAGATCATTACCGTGTGCGGCACCAACAAAAAGCTCCACGAGGAGATCGACTCCCTTTCTCTCCGCCGGCAGGTATTGAATCTGGGATTTGCGGATAACGTGGATCTTCTGATGGATTCCGCCGACGTGATCGTGACGAAGCCGGGCGGTCTTACTACCTCGGAGGCTCTGGCAAAGCGGCTCCCCATGGTGATCGTGAGCCCGATCCCCGGGCAGGAGATGCGGAACACGGAGTTCCTCCTCAACAGCGGCACCGCCGTGGCCACCAACGCCATGTGCGACGCGGCAGAACTGGTCTTCCGCCTGCTCTCCTCCAACACTCGCCGTGCCGCCATGCTCACCGCTATCGACGAGCTCCGCCGCCCCCACTCCACAAAGGACATATGCGAATTTGTAATGAAGTTGAAATGAGAGAGAGGATACGTTGGGGGGCCTTTTGCAAAAGGCCCCCCAAACCCCCGCGAAAACCTTTATACTGAATAATAAATACCGTCTGTGCGTTATTCCAGCGTACAGACGGTATTTTTTATAGTCCCAATTCGGCAATGTGTTCCCGCTGACTGTGCATATGCGGTTTCACCGTTACTCCCGCCGTTTCGTACAGTTTTCACTGTTTCAAGCGGCGGGACCAAGGCCCCGCCCTACTGAATAACAAATACCGTCTGTGCGTTATTCCAGCGTACAGACGGTATCTGTTATATAGTTCAAAAGGTTTTGGGGAGGGGTGCGGGGAATCCCCTTTTGTCAAAAGGGGTTCCCCGCATAATCTTTTTATCCTATCGTATACGTAGTTCCCTCTTTGGTGTCTTTCAGCGTTACGCCCATTTCGGTGAGGGTGGCGCGGATCTCGTCGGCACGGGCGTAGTTTTTATCCTTTTTCGCCTGGGCACGCTCTTCGATCAGCGCTTCGATCTTGGCCGTCAGTTCGCTGTCGGCGGCGGGAGCGGCAGGCTCTGCCTTTTCGGCACGCATCTTTTCGGCGGCGGCCAGAAGATTCAGCGACAGAACCTTATCGAAATCGGAGAGCAGGGCCAGCTTTTCCCCGTCGGAGATATCCGCTTTCAAAACGTCGTACAGGGCGGTGACGCCGAGAGACGTGTTCAGATCGTTATCCATGGCGTCCTTGAAGGAGGCGCGGAGCTTTGCCACAGCCTCGGCGTTATCGCCGGTCTTTGCCGGATCCAGGGCGGCGATCTTTCCGATCAGCTTGCCGTAAGCGGCGGCGGCGTTATCCAGCGCATCCCAGGAGAACACCAGCACCTTCCGGTAGTGGGACTGGAGGCAGAAGAAGCGGTAGACCATGGGATCGTATCCCTTTTCTTCAAGCAGGGACACGGTGAGGAACTCGCCCTTGGATTTGCTCATTTTGCCGGTATTGGAATTGAGGTGGAGGATATGGAACCAATATTTGCACCAGGGGTGTCCCAGGTACGCCTCGGACTGGGCGATCTCGTTGGTGTGGTGGGGGAAGGCGTTATCGATGCCGCCGCAGTGGATATCCAAATAGCCGCCCAGGTGTTTGAGGGAAATGGCGGAGCACTCGATATGCCAGCCCGGGTAGCCCACGCCCCAGGGGCTGTCCCATTTCAGCTCCTGATCCTCAAATTTGGATTTGGTGAACCAGAGGACGAAGTCCGTCTTGTTCCGCTTGGCGGTGTCCTCCTCCACGCCCTCACGGACGCCGATCTCCAGATCCTCCGCGTCAAAATTGTGGAACACGTAGTACTTTTCCAGTTTGGAGGTATCGAAATACACGTTGCCCTCGGCGATGTAGGCGTAGCCCCCGTCGATGAGTCCCTGCACCATTTTGATAAACTCCGGGATGCAGTTCGTGGCAGGCTCCACCACGTCGGGGCGTTTGATATTCAGCTTATCGCAGTCGGCGAAGAAGGCGTCGGTATAGAATTTGGCGATCTCCATGACCGTCTTTTTCTCCCGCTTGGCACCTTTCAGCATTTTATCCTCGCCGGTGTCCGCGTCGCTTGTGAGATGGCCTACGTCGGTGATATTCATGACGCGCTTCACGTCGTAGCCGTCGTAGCGGAAGTATTTCTCCAAAACGTCCTCCATGATGTAGGAGCGCAGATTGCCGATGTGGGCGAAGTGATACACGGTGGGGCCGCAGGTATACATGGACACCTTGCCCGCCTCGTGGGGGATAAATTCTTCTTTTTCGTGAGAGAGGGAGTTGTAGAGTTTCATAAAATTGTCCTTTCAGTATGAGAAAGTGGGGGTTCGGGGTACGAAGTCCCCCGATATATTGTTCCTTATTCTTCCGTATCCGCATCCGCCTGTGCGGGGCGGAGAAGCACGTATCCCAGCAGCACGGCGGCGGCAAGGCAGAGGAAGAACAGAGCGATCACCGGCAGGGTGATCTCCTCGATGCCGGAGAGCAGGTAGGAGGTGCCGTTGAATCCCATATGGCAGAAGATGGGGGCAAGGACGGAGGAGTTATGCCGGCGCATAAGCAGCACCAGGATAACGCCCAAAAGTCCCGCATAGACGAAGGAGATGATATGCCCGTGTGCCCAGCCGAAGATCACGGCGGACAGGGCGATGGCCCATCCCGTTCTCATACCCCGGGAAAGGCGGGTGAACACCAGTCCCCGGAAGATCAGCTCCTCCAGCACGGGAGTGAGGAGCACCACGTTTACGATCTGCAGAGCGATGGGGCCGCCGGTGAGCATTTCGCTGTTCTGCGAATACGACTCGATCAGATCCTGGGGCAGGGGGATAAGGGACAGGATCATGGCCACGGCCACCTGGAGTGCTCCGCCGAAAAGCAGGGCAAGGATGCACGTTTTCACGGGGACGGGGGCGATATGCATTTCGGCGAGAGGGTTTTTCCGTCTGAGGTGGAAGGAAAGGAACAGAATGAGCACCGTAAGCAGTACGGACAGGATCATGATGATATGGAGATGCTCCGTGATCTCTGTTATCACCAGCTCCATCATATCGCTGTAATAGTTTTCCATATCGAACAGATCGCCCTGTATATACGACACCGCGTGCGGCAGCATCACGGCCATTTCGTAGGCGAAGATGACGGCAAACTGCACGCCCAGAAAGAGCATATAGTAGCATAAGGCCCGCAGGCAGGCGGCAAGTCCTTTTCTTCCCGGGGACGTTTTTTTCGGTGTGAGGGGGGCACCGCACCGGGTACAGAACCGGGCTCCCTCGTAATTTTCAAACTGACAGCGTGGACAAAGCATAGGCTTATTCCTCCTCTTTCCGATTGGATTTTTCTTCCGGCATGGGGGCGGGGCGGGACGCTTTGGGCACGGGCTCCGCGGCCGGCGCGGCTTCCAGTTTAGCGATCCGCGCCTCGATCCGGGACAGCTGCTGTGCCACGGGATCGGGGATGTGGGTCTGATCCATTTCATCGGTGGGGAGTTTTTCGCCGCCTCTCCGTACCACGCGGGCGGGGATGCCCACGGCGGTGCAGTTTTCCGGCACGTCCCGCAGCACCACCGCACCGGCGGCGATCTTGGCGCCGTCGCCGATCTCAAAATTGCCGAGAAGCTTGGCACCGGCACCCACCAGCACGTTATTGCCAAGGGTGGGGTGGCGTTTGCCCGTATCCTTACCGGTACCGCCCAGGGTCACGCCCTGGTACAACGTGCAGTTATCGCCGATGATGGACGTCTCGCCGATGACCACGCCGGAGCCGTGGTCGATGAACAGGCCTTTGCCGATCTGCGCGCCGGGGTGGATCTCAATGCCGGTGAGGAATTTGGCGCCCTGGCTGATCAGGCGGGCAGGGAAGTAGTATCCCTTTTCGTGCAAAGCGTGGGACGCCCGGTACAGCATGAGCGCGTGGAGTCCGGAATAGAGGCAGAGCACCTCGGCACGGCTTCGTGCGGCCGGGTCCCTCTCGCAGATGGCGTCGATATCGTCCCGGATCTCGGCGGCGAAATCGGCGGCGCCGTTCCACAGGCGGATAACGCCGGCTTCCGCTTTTCCGAGGATCTCGTCGGCGGTGACGCGGTGGGGCGTTTCGGCGGCGGGCGTTTCCTCCGCTGCCGCGTCGGTATCGGATTCTTCGGGGGTGGGAACGGGGATCTCCTCCCCGGTTACTTTTTTCGTATGGAGGCGTGCCCCGTCCGTGAGGCGGTGGACGCCCCGTGCCTTATCGATGAGGCTGAACACGGTTTCAGCCGTATCCGCACCAAGCTGACGCACGGTGGGGATTCGGATTTTGATTCGGATAGATCCCATATGGTTTCTCCTTATATAAGATGGTGAGTGGCGAAAAAACAAAAAAACGCCTGTCTCTTACAAGAGGCGGCGTCCGCGGTTCCACTCTGCTTTATCACTCAAGATCCCGTTAACGCCGGGGATACGCGTGCCGCTGTCTTGGATTTCCCGGGAAATATCCCGAAACGGTTTTCGGGAAACGGGGGAAATTCGCTCACGGTACGGGCTCACGGATGCACAGTCCGGGATGTGTCTCTGCCGCTTTCAGCCGGTGACGGCAGTTCTCTTTCGACGCATAGATCCGGGTTCTTTCCGGTCACAGCCTTTGGATATACGTTATCATTATACTACGCGGGGGCGCGTTTGTAAAGGGATTTTGGAAAAATATTTTTTGGGGACGTGCCCGGGGCTGTGAGCCGGGGCACCGCCCCGGCACTCTTCACTCTTCTCTCTTCTCTCTTCACTATTCACTATTCACTATTCACTATTCACTATTCTCTTTCCCGCGGGGCGCCGCCCCACACCCCGGGAGAAGGGGTGTGCCGCGCACCCCTTCTCCACAACCGCGCGGTAAGGGAGGAAGGGGAAAGAAAAGATTTCCCCTTCCTCCCTTACAACCCACTATCCCCTTTAGGACAGCGGAACCGACCGTGATCTCCACAACGTGATTCAGATTTGTTTGTACGCATCACTACGGTTCGTAAATGACGCGGCTTTGCCGCGGTGGGTGAGCGGTGATTTTCCGTGTGGCGGAGGACGGAGAGGTTATTTGTATATTTTCCTCCCAGTACGGGGTCAAGGGTAGCGGAGCGGCGGCACGGGAGTGAATAACAGTCCAGTGGACTGTTATGAGCCATCGAGTTGGCACAGCCAACTCGGGTGACACGAGCCGCAGCGAGAAAAAGCCCCTTGCAGGGGTGTGGGGACGGCGTCCCCGCATATATCCCCCTTGCATAAATTGCCGGTTTATGTTATAATACTACTGCTATAACATTTTCAGTTAAAGGAATGTATATATATGCGTAAAACGAAGATCGTATGCACGCTGGGGCCGGCTTCCTCCGATGAGCGGGTCATGGCGGATATGCTCCGTGCCGGCATGGACGTGGCACGGCTGAACTTCTCTCACGGCACCCACGAGATGCACGCGGAGATGATCGAAAAATTCCGCCGGGTGCGGGATTCGCTGAAGCGTCCCGCCGCCGTGATGCTGGACACAAAGGGTCCGGAGATCCGCCTTCGGAAATTCAAAAACAAAAAGGTAACGCTCAAGGCGGGGCAGGCGTTCACGCTGACCGTCCGGGATATGGAGGGAGACGAATCCGCGGTGGGCATCACGTACGGGGATCTGCCCCGGCAGCTCGTCCCCGGCAACACGGTGCTCCTTGACGACGGGCGGATCACGCTGACGGTGGAGGAAGTGACCGACACGGACATTCTCTGCCGGGTGGCGGACGGGGGCGAGATCTCCGATTCCAAGGGGGTAAACGTGCCCCACGTGCGGCTCGACATGCCCTATCTTTCCGAAAAGGATGAGGCGGATCTCCGCTTTGCCGTAGAGCACGACGTGGATTTCGTGGCTGCCTCCTTCGTCCGCAAAAAGGAGGACGTGATGGCACTGCGGAATTATCTGGACTACTACGGCGGGCACCGGATCAAGATCATTGCCAAGATCGAAAACGAGGAGGGCGTGGAAAATTTCGACGAGATCCTCCATCACTCCGACGGGATCATGGTAGCCAGAGGCGACATGGGCGTGGAGATCGATTTCGAAAAGCTGCCGGGTCTGCAGAAGAAGTTCATCCGCCGCTGCTACCGCTCGGGCAAGATGGTGATCACGGCGACGCAGATGCTGGAATCCATGATCACCAGCACCACGCCCACGAGAGCGGAGATCACGGACGTGGCCAACGCGGTCTTTGACGGCACGTCGGCCATCATGCTGTCCGGTGAGACGGCGGTGGGCAAAAACCCCGCTTTGGTGATCGGCGTAATGGCGAAGATCGCCGAACAGGCGGAAAAGGATGCCTTTGAGATGGGAATGGGGGAGGCGCAGTACGAAAACGATGCTGCCGACACCACCAACGCTATCTGCGACGCGGCGTGCACTATGGCACGGGATATCGGTGCGAAAGCGGTGATCACCATGACGGAGACGGGATACACCGCACGGCGGGTCTCCAAATTCCGCCCGTCCCAGCCCATCATTGCCGCCACGCCGGAGATAAAGACTTTCCATCAGCTGGCGCTTTCCTGGGGCGTGTATCCGGTGATCGCTCTCTTCCAGGAGGATGAGGACACCATGTACCGCCACGCGGCGGACTGTGCCAAAATGGCCGGCTTCGTGAGCACCGGCGATTCGGTGGTGATCACCGCCGGCGGCCGCGGCGCCACTGCCCTCCGGATTCAGGTAGTGTGGGGGGGGATAGGCGGGGATGCGATGCGGGGGCACCGCCCCCCCGCCCCCGGCCGGGGGGGGTG
>JAZPZY010000019.1:0-2102 GCA_045544955.1 Eubacteriales bacterium | reverse complement strand
CTAAGACCGCGTGGCCTCCGACTTATAAACACGATTGGGTTTATATTATTTGGCGTAGTATAGTATGTTCAGAATATATATCATGAAATAAAAGGTATCGCAAAAAAGCGGTGCCTTTTCTGATTTCTGCTTGACAGATATTACGTTTAGTGATATAATGTTATTACAGTAACCGTAACAGATAGAGGGGACAGTATGCGTGACAATGCAAAGAGCGGTGCACTGACGGAAGTGACGTTTTTCGTGCTGCTTTCCTTATATGAACCCAGGCATGGATACGCCATTATGCAGTTTATCGAAGACAAAACAAACGGAAGATTGGTACTCGGTGCAGGCTCACTGTACGGAGCCATTGACAGCCTGTGTAAAAAAGGCTGGATTGTGCTTTATGATGATTCAGATGTCCGTAAAAAAGAATACCGGATCACCGATCTCGGCAGACAGATTGCGGAGCAGGAGCTTGCACGGCTGAAAGAAATAACACGAATTGCTGAAGAAACTATAGGAGGATAAGAGTATGGTTAAGAAAGTCAATCGCTTTTTCGGTGCATCCACGGAAATACAGGCAAAATGGCTGAATCGTATGGCTTCAGAGGGATGGAGACTTATCCGGACGGGCAAAATGAGCTACGAGTTTGAAAGCTGTGATCCCGGCAAAGTTCAGTATGCTGTGGAATTCATTGCGGATAAATCGCAGAAAAATGCCGAGGATTACAAAGCCTTTCTGGAAGGCTGCGGATACAAGGTCTGGTATAAGAATGGCAACCTGAGCTATTCTGTCGGAAAGGTGCGCTGGCGTCCATGGGCGGAAGCGGGCGGTCAGATCACAACAAGCTGGACTACGTATAACAAAGAATTGTTAATCGTGGAAAAAGAGAACGATGGCAAGCCTTTTGAACTGCATACCACCGCGGCTGACAGAATCGGTTTTCTGAAAAAGTGGCGGAATGTATGGCTGACCTATACTGCGATGTTCTTCCTCATGGGGATTTTATTTCTTTTCCAGACTCCGATAGCTTCTATCGTGTTCGGATGTCTCGGGCTGCTTTCACTGATTCCCGTGGTGTTATATCAGGTGCAGATCAGGAAAATAAAGAAAATGGACGATTTACAGGAATAATTTTCACTTTTCATGCAATGAATCCGCATTTTTTGCGAGATGATAGGTGAAGAGCTCTTACAATAACAATTGAGGGAGGTGCAAAGAATTGGGACGAGCGAATCAAAAGAAGATTGGTTTATCGGACGACCGGATCGTGGAACTGTACTGGGAACGGTCGGAGTCTGCCATCAGCGAAACCGCAGACAAATACGGCGATTACTGCCACTACATAGCATACAACATCCTCTATAACCGCGAGGACGCCGAAGAAAGCGTAAACGACACATGGCTTGACGCATGGAATAATATGCCGCCGCACAAGCCGTCCATTCTGTCTACCTTCCTCGGCAAGATCACACGGCGAATCTCCGTAGACCGCTGGCGAAAAAAGCACGCAGGCAAACGCGGAGGCGGTGAGATGGATCTGGTGTTGGATGAGCTGGAGGACTGCGTATCCGATCTGACCAACGTGGAGATTGTGATCGAACAGCAGGAGATGGTACGGGTAATCCGTGAATTTCTGGATGCACTTCCCATGACCGAACGGCGTGTATTCCTGCGTCGTTATTGGTACATGGATTCTATTGCCGGTATCGCACTGGATTACGATTTCACTGAAAGCAAAACCGCTTCCGTACTGCACCGTACCCGAAAGAAACTGCGTGAGAAACTGGAAAGTGAGGGCTACCTATGAAGAAAGAACAAATTGTTGATATGATCGGAGAGGCTCCCGACAATTACGTAAAAGACGCAAAGGAATATAAGAAAAGGCGCCGCATCCCCCGGTGGTCGAAGTGGATGGGCGGCATTGCGGCGGTTCTTGCGCTTGTGATTCTGGTGAATAATATGCCAACTATTCCGCTGGTGATTTCCGCAAAGGCCGTCAGTGTAGCATCGGAATCCCGGAAAACAGAGCGTCCGAAACGGAAAAACGGCGGTGATCCTGATGAGTGGCGTTCGCAGATGGATCTGTGGTATGCAGAACGGGATGCCCGTGATG
>JAZPZY010000018.1:0-41284 GCA_045544955.1 Eubacteriales bacterium | reverse complement strand
GTCGGCCGCCAGACGGCGCTGCGCTTTCTCCACTGCGTCACCGTTGTCAAACGCCGAGGTGTTGGATACGATATACCGCAGGATCTGCGTGGCGTCGGTTACGTTGGTAATGCCGTCACTGTTTACGTCACCGTACAGCCACAGCTTCTGCTGACCGACGTCAACGGCCGCACCGGCTACGGTAATTTCCACGATGGCGGGAACGTACTTGCCGGGCTTCAGAATCGCCAGTTTATACTTACCGTCCGCAAGCCCCTCAAAGGTGAAGGACTGGGATTTCATAGTCTTATTGCTCACCGTTACGTCGGAGATCGTGCCCTTCACGCCGGTTGCAAGAACGTTGCCGGCGGTTGCGTACGTGCCGGTCTTCCATTCGTTCACGATGGCGCTGTCCGCCGTATCGCCGGCATACAGCAGGTACACAGCGTTATCCGTGCCGTTCCAGGCGGCGGCCGTACCGGTGAGGGTATAGCCGGCGGAAGCAACCGTTACGACAGCGGAAGCCGTGTGTCCGCCGTCCACAGTGGTGGCAGTGATCGTGGCCGTACCGGGTTTCAGCGCTTTGATGAGGGGGCGTGTTTCAACTACCGTCATGCTGTCGCCAAAATCGACGGAAACCTTCATGGTTCTCTCGGTAGAAGAACCGGCACCGCAGATCCATACGATCATATCCTCCACTGCAGTCACATTATCAAACGTGAGAGTCAGAGTTTCTACATAGGTAGTGCCGAACGGCTTGAGTCTGTCGCCATTGTTCATAAGGTTGTGAGAGGTGTAAGGAATAACGGTGGTGCCGTCCGCTTTCGTTACAACCAGACCTGCCGGCATCGCCGTGCCTGCCTTAACGGCAGCGTCGTTATAGCCGTGGATGTTGCTGCTGAAGCTGTTGCCGGAGCCAGTAAGAGAAAGATTCACCGTAAGAGTCTGTGCTTCTTCGTCGTAGCTGTAGGTTACAATGGGAGCATTCCGCATGGAACTGTATGCAGCCAGCGTGTAATCCGTATTAGCCGCTGCCGCAGCCCAATCCGTATCCGATACGGGAAGTGCGGTCAGGTAATCAGCCACAGCGTCAGAGGTTACACCGGCAGCCTCTCCGCCATACACGTGCGTATAGGAGATCGACGCAACCGTATCGTCGGAGGTGCTCCATACGATGCCCTTTTCGGTGGCATCGGCCGGGATAAGTGTGGCGGTCAGCGTTTCCGTTTCGCCCACCTGCAAGGATACGGTGTCCTTATCCAGTTCCACACCGGTAACGGGAGAACCAACCGTAACCACTGCCGTATCGGTAAAGCCGCCTTCTCTCGTTTTGGCGGTGATCGTGGCAGTACCGGTCTTCAAAGCGGTAACCACGCCGTTCTGAACGGCAGCAACCGTGTCGTCGGAGGAGGTCCACAGAACCGTCTTATCGGAAGCATCCGCCGGCAGGACCGTGGCGGTCAGCGTTTCCGTTTCGCCCGCCTGCAAGGATACGGTTTCTTTATCCAGTTCCACGCCGGCAACGGGGGAACCGACTCTGACTACTGCCGTATCGGTAAGTCCGCCGTCCTTCGTGGTGACGGTGATTTCAGCCACGCCGGGCTTCAGTCCCTTGATGCACTCATAGCCGTCTACCTTCTCCATCTCCTCGGGCAGATCGATCAGCAGCCTTGCCTGCTTATAGCCGGAGGTACCGATAGACGATACCCAGATATACAGATCCTGAGGCTCCGTTACGCCGGAGATATTGATGGTGATGGTGGGGGTATTGGATGCTCTCCAGAGCGTGCCGCCCACCGTACCCTGCGGGTTGGTGCCGGTGGTGTTGCTAATGCCGTAATGTGTGAAATCGTGGGTAGTGATCTCGTTGCCGGCAAGGTCGGTAATAGCGAAATCGCCGATCCATTTATCATACTGATAGGTAACGTCCAGCGTCAGAACGTCCGTGCCCGCATCGTAGCGGTAATTGGCGGAAGCATTTCCCGCAACACCGGCGTACGAAGCAGCGTTCTCCCAATCGAAAGGCACGTCGTATCTGGTAGAACTTGAGGGTTGTGTATTTGCTTTTGCCTCTGGTGTCACGGCGGCGGCACCGGCGTAGATGCTTTCATTCACAACGTCCACAACCGCAGGATCGGAAGAAGACCACGTTACCGTTTTATCCGTAGCATTCTCCGGAGATACAAGAGCAGAAACAGTCAGCACTTCACCGGGATCCAGCCGATATTCGTCCTGGGGCAGCGTTACGCCGTCCACGTGAATATATTTCACCGTCACGGCAGCCTCGGCCTTCAGCGCAGGATTTTCCGCACTGGCGGCGGTGATCGTAGCCGTGCCCGCTTTCCGTGCGGTGACAACGCCGTCCACCACGTCGGCAACCGTGGAATCAGAGGAGGACCACACGACCGTTTTGTTGGTGGCGTATGCCGGCAGAACCGTGGCTGTCAGCGTATCCGTTTCACCCACGTTCAGCGATACAGAATTTTTATCCAGCGTAACGCTTTCCACGGGTGCATGCTGTACCGTTACAGCCACCTTGGCGTTCAGACCGCCGTTCAGACCGCCCTCCACACTGGTAGCGGTAATTTCGGCAGTACCAGCTTTCAGACCGGTGATAACACCGTCGTCAACGATAGCAACCTGGTCGTTGTTACTGGTCCAGACCACACCCTGTCTGGAAGCATCCGCCGGCAGAATCGCAGCGTTTACCGTTACGGAAGAACCTGCGTATACCGTTACCGCCGACTGGTCCACGGTGATCCCCTCTACGGGAATGACGGTAACGGAAACTTCTATAGAATCGCTGATCTCACCGTCCACGGAGGTGGCATAGATCAAAGCCGTGCCCGAATCTACCGCGGTAACGGTGACAACACCGCTCTTTACCGCAACGGTGGCAACCATTTCGTTGGAGGAGGTCCACTTCAGCCCCTTGTTGGAAGCGGTTGCCGGCAGAACCGTGGCGGAAACGACCGCCGTTTCACTGGCCTCCATTTGAAGCGTATCCACGTTGGCCGCTACGCTTTCCACGAAAACGGTAGCATCCGATTCACGGAATCGCATAGGCGTTGACGGCGTGAGAACGGCCGGATAGGAGAAGTTGTACCACTGTTTCATCAGGGTGGCGTTGTTCATGTTCTTGAACATGTCGTTGGAGCTGGACCAGTTGAACATGAGTACGCCGTCCGCCCCTGCGTTGTAGAAATCGTACACGCGGAGCATAACGTCCGTTTCGGACACGCGGGTACCGCCCTCGATCGTACCGCCGGCCTGCATGAAGGCTTCCTCGGCCTTGGTGGTATCGTGTCCGGTAAGGGTAGCGTTTACGCCCAGGTAAAACTCTACGTTGGGATAGTTTTCAAAGAAGTCAATATAATCCTGGAAGTCGAAGAAGGTCTCGTGGGACTGGCAGGAGATATACACCCGGTCTACCCAGCCGTTCCTTACCCACGTCTGGTAGTCAAGGCCCCAGGAGGTAGCCTTTTCATAGATAGGATCAAGGACACGCACCGTCAGCTTCTTGCCGGGGTATTTCAGGGCAAGATCGTCGTGCAGATCCTTGATGAAGCCGTTCATGATTTCGGTACGGACTGCAATATCCTTGCACTCCTCGCCGAAGATCAGATAATACCGGCCGAAGTCCAAAAGGATACCGGTTACGTTTGTGGGTGCCGCCATTTCCATGAGAATATCGTGGAGGTACTGGCGGTAGCTGTCATACATATAACTGAGCTGCGTCTGATACACTGGCGTTCCGTCGGCGTTATATGAGCTTACACGCCGCCAATCCTGATGCAGGCGGTAATAGGAACCGGACTGGAACTCAAACTGACCGCCCGGGGCGGAGAAGTGAGACATACGGAGCGATACGTAGAACTCGTCCGCCACGTTGGTTGTCTTTGCCGCCGCTGCAAGTTTGGCGTGGAGTGCACCCTCGATATTATTCACACCGGTAGGTTCACTGGGATTCAGTTTCAGAATGTTGTTATACGCATTCTGATCCGCCACACGCATCTTGTAGGTAAAGTCCGGATACGTACCGTCCGGATCCACGTGGTCAAGATAGTGTTCCAGTTCGTTTTTTATACCGAGTTCCGTGAGGCGTGCGTTCACGTGATCCCACCAAGCCTGGCTGTTATAGTTCAGAATAGAGGTGGAGAAGGTACACCAGATGAACTGGCGCTGGTCGATCAGCGTGTTCTTGTTCACAAAATCCGCATTGAACAGCGTATTGAAATCGCCCTTTGCGGCATTCGTAAGCGTAGAAAAGCCGTCGTTGTCCGTAATCAGGTGATGAGACGTATCCACCGTCGTGCTGAGCGTGTACAGTTCATCGGTGATGGAAACCAGCTTCACATACGTGATCTTTGCCAGTTTACCCAGCGTGTTGGAAATGACCAACGGCTCGCCGTTCAGTGCCACGGTGGTGGCAAACGCCTCCTTCACCGTGTTGCTGGCGGAGGCGGAATTGGCAAGTTTTACGCTCTTGCCGTTTACCGTCAAGTACTGGGTACCCTCCACGTAGCCCACGTACACGGCAAACTTACCGGTAAGAGAAACCGGAACGGTAAAGGAGTGCGTAGCAGCCGTGGCAGGGATAAACATAGCAGAGGGGGAGGACGCCGTGGGCTGGACGTTCGTACCGTTTGCCTCTACGTACTGTGCCTTATACCAGGCAGAATCCGCAGGCAGCGTTACCCCCGTAAAGTCGCTGAACGTATACGCCTGATTTTCCCTTGTGGGAGCGGCCGACGCCCCGGCGGACAGCTCCGTTTTGGAATTATATACGTAGTAGTTAAACTGATACGTCTGTGCCTCCGTACAGTATACCGTCACCGTACAGACGCCGGAGAACGGGAGGGGATTCGGAAAGGAAACCACCTGCTCCGTGGCGGTGTGCGCGACAGAGGCAGTCACTGCCGCGGCCTCATTTCCACGGGGATGCACCTTCACGGAGAGTTTGGGATTTACCTCTGCCACATATTTGGTGGCAACCGCTACCTTGAAATTGTCCGCGGTGGCATCAGAGGGAACCGTAACGCTTTCTAATTCGTTATAGCGGAGAGTGGTGCCCTCGGTCAGCTTGATGCTGTCAATATAAAGAAGATTGGGTGCAGAGCCGTCTGCCATACGCAGATGGAGGTTTTTGATGAGCAGCTGGCCCGGAGTTGCTTTTTCATAAGTATAGCTTACGTCCGCAAAGTCCTGCACGATCTCGCCGTCGATGGAGAAGCGGAGCATACTGATACCGTCGTACTGGAACGTCCACGTATGGAACTGGCCGTCGGTAGGTATGTCAAAATCCACCGTATGCCCTTCGCTGCCGCGGGATGATTTGGACACGCCGATGGTGGCAGTGGTATCCCCGGCCTTCACGCCGTCGAAGCCGCGAAGAGAGATATAGATATTCTTGCCGCCCGGCAGATCAAAGTCAATGACGAAGCCGGCCCACATAGGGCTGTCCGAAGCGGTCATCAGCGTTTCCACGTTCATGACCATGTCCAGTTTGAACGCGGCGGTGGTCATCTCATGCTTGTTGAGAGACAGCGTGCCGTAGCCTTTTTGCGCGGCAGTACCGCCCACTTTCACCTGTCCGTTCTGCACGCCGTACTGGTCGCGATTGGTCGAATTGCTGCCGTCCACAATGTAGTAATTGCTGTTAGGCGTGCTCGCACTGCCCACGTCGGATATTTTGTCGCAGTTCCAGTCGAACAGCACGGTTCCTGCAGTTTCCGCCGCACGGACGGGACGGCTGAACGCCGGCATAACGCCTGCCAGCATCAAGACCGCCATGGCCAGGGCACAAATTCTCTTTGCCGTTGAAGTCATAGGAGGTTCTTCCTTTCAAAACGTAAAAATTACAGAAATTTCATGCCAAAGGATATAAATAGTTATAATCATTATACTACAATCCGTCCCACAAATTGTGAATAAGCTGTGAATACTTGGCCTTTTTGCACAAAGATTCCGGATATTTCATCCGATGCGATCTGCAGACGGACGAAAAAGCGGAGGTGCTGCATTTTCCAATGCAGCATCTCCGCTGTACGGATGTATTTTGCCTCGGTGTTTACGCCTCCGGCGTTGGGAATTCCATGGTGATCTTCACCGTATACTCGTCCCGGCTGCCGCAGTTATTGGCAAAGAGCACGTATTTCTCCGGCAGTTCGGTGACGTTATCGATGACGAACGTGATGGTCTTTACGGCGTCTGCGTGTGCGCTGTCGGCGTAGGAGAAGCCCCAGAGGGTATTACCCGCTTTCGCCAGCCCGTAGTTTCTGTCCGTCAGAAAAGCAACTTCCTTTCCCGCACCATCCACCAGCGAAAGATCTTTGAGCCAGGAGTTCAGATCGTAGGTGACGTACAGCGTCAGCTGCTTTTTCTCCGGGCTGTACGTATAGGTGACTTCTGCCGTTTTTCCGTGAGGACGGGCACCGGCGGGAGAGGCCTTTTCCCAATCCGCATCGGATACGGGAAGCGTCAATGCGCCGCCGCGGGAGGCAACCACCGTTTTTACCCCGGGCTCTCCGGCTTTTTCGGCGGTGTCGGCAGAGCTGGCCTCCATCTGCGAGGACACGGTGATCCGATCCACGTAAACGGAATTGTATCCCGCTTCCACGTCCAGCATCACGTTCTTGATCTGCAGCGTGGGTTTCAGATTCCGGGGCTGTGCCGCAATGCCCTCTGCCTTCATGATCTCTTTTCCGTCGATCCGGAAGACCACGCCGCCTTCCCCGTCAAAATCCACGGTCCAGGTATGGATCTTCCCGTCTGCGGGCACCTTGATCTTCTGCACGACATCGTCACCGGCACGGGTTTTCGTTGAAAGGTGGATCGTGGCGTTATTGCCGGCGGAATCCTTCTCCATACCGTTCAGCGTAAAGTACAGAAGCGGTGCGTCGGGACTGGTGATCTCGAAGACCAGCCCCCGGTAGGAAGGAGATTTGGCGGGCTGCATGAGCGATTCCACGTTCATATCCATCGCAACCGTATACGTCTTGCCAATGCCGGCAAGGGGCAAGGTCAAGGTGGCGTAATCTTTGTTTTCCGTCGATTTGCCGCCGATGCAGATCACGCCCTCGGGGACGGTTTCGTCCGTTTCGTGATCGGCAAAATAGCAGTCCGGGTACGCATTGCCGTTCAGGTTGATAAAGGGCAGAGACAGGGAGGCGCAGTCGTAGTCAAAGATCACGCGTTTGCCGCCTGCATCCGTGAACCGGGCAGGCTGTGCCGCCCGTATCTCCGTGGGATAGAGGAAATGGTACCACCGCTTCATAAGGGTAGCGTTGTTCAGGTTTCTGTACGTTTCCGCTTTGCCGCTCCAGTTGAAGGTGAGGACGCCGTCCGCACCGGCGTTATAGAAATCGTACACACGGAGCATCAGATCCGTTTCGCCCACGTGAGTCTTACCCTGGATCTTGCCGCCGGCGTTCCGGATCGCCTCTTCTTCCTTGGTGGTATCGTGGCCGGTAAGGGTAGCGTTGATGCCCAGATAGAATTCCACCTCGGGGTGCTCGTTAAAGTACTCGATATAAGGCTCGAAATCGAAAAACGTCTCGTGCCCCTCGGCGGAGATATACACCCGGTCTACCAGGCCTTCCTCCACCCATCTCTTATAATCCAGTCCCCATACCTCTGCCATTTCGCAGGTGGGATCGATCACACGCACGGTGAGCTTCTTGCCCTTGGGCAGATCCGCACGGACGCTCTTCACAAAGTCGTACATGATCTCGGTACGCTTCTGAGCGTCCGTAAACTCCTGGCCGAACGTATAAGGGTACCGGCCGAAATCCATAAGGACACCGGTAACGTGTTCCGGCTGTGCCATCTCCACGAGAACGTCGTGCAGATAGGCACGGTATTCGTCGTGCATATAGCTTGCCCGTCCGGAGCCCTTCTGCTGCCACTGGGGGTTCAGATGATACAGAGTGCCGGACAGGTAGGAAAAGCCGGTGTGGAAGTGGGACATACGGAGGGAGACGTAAAACTGACTGTCCTCGATCTTTTCCGCCGTCATATCGGCAAGGATCTCGTGGGGATAGCCGGTCTCGTTCAGCTTGCGGATGTTTGCAAACGCACGGTGATCCGCCTCACGCATCACGTCGTCAAAGTTCAGATGCTCGCCCTTTTCGTTTACCCAGTCAAGGAAGTCCGCCGGCCATTTTTCCTCGGGGATAGAGAGTTCCTTCAGCCGTTTTTCCGTATGCTTCCGGAAGGCTTCGCTGTCGTAGTTCAGAATGGAGGTAGACAGAGTACAAAAGATAAACTGCCGCTGGTCGATGGCCTCGGTGCGGGAGAGAAAATCGTTATAGAACAGGGTATCGTAATCGCCGTGGGCCTCTTTCGTGAGGGTTGAATAACCGTCGTTATCCGTGATAAGCGTATGGGAATGATCCTCCCGGGTAGCAATATCGTAAAGCTCGTCGGTAAGAGAGACAAACCGCACCCAGGCGATCCGTGCGGCGGCGTAGGGCACGCTCCCGAGCGTTACGCACTCGCCGTCAAACTCAGCCGCAAGGGCAAAGGCTTCCCGGATTCCGTCTGCGGCGTCATCGGGGAGAGAAACCTCCGTACCGTTCACGGCGACCGCGTCGGAGCCGCTTGCATATCCCACGTACACGGCGTACTTTCCTTTGAGGGAAACGGGAATCTCCGCCTCTGACACCGTGCTCACGGCAAGGGTGCAGAGGGCAGAACCGCTCCATGCGGCCGTTTCGTAGTCCACGGTATACCAGGCGGACTCCTCGGGCAGTGCCTCTTTCATATCGGTGAACGTATACGTTTTTCCGTCGGCATCCGCCTTGATCTCTGCACCTGCCTCCACCGTTTCAAAGGAGCGGGGAATATAGGTATTGAACGTAAAGGGCTGTGCATCGGTGTACTCCACCCGGACGGTGCACACGCCCATAAAGGGAAGATCGCTCACCGTCACGGCGGCGTCCGTTTTTTCGGGGACAGTGGCGGCGGAGACCGCTTTATCCTCCTCCCCCCGGGGCCATACCGTCACGGACAGCTCGCCCTCTTCTGCCAGCTGATTCAAAACGGCGTGCACGGTGAAGTCCGCCGCATCGGCGTCTGCCGCCACGGTGACTTCCTCGAATTTCGTATAATTGAGGGTAGTTCCCTCCGTCAGCTTGATGCTGTCAATGGTAACATCGTTCAGCATAGAGCCGTCGGCAAGATTCAGCATGACGTTTTTGAAATAGAAACGGGCGTCCCCCTTATTATGAAATCCGTCCACCTCCGGGAAATACCGGATCACTTCCCCGTCCAGGGCAAGGCAAAGCATGCTCTCCCCGTCGTACTGGAACGTCCACGTATGAAACTTTCCGTCGGTGGGAACGGCGATCCGCTCTGCGTGTGCATTTTCCGTATCCGCACGGTCACGCTTCGTCACACGGATGGTAGCGTTATTTCCGTTTTCATCCGGCTCGCCCATCTCGCCGAGGGCGATATACACCAGCTTGTTGCCCGGCAGTTCAAACTCCATAATAAAACCGCGGTACATGGGGCTGGCCGTGGGGGTAACGAGTCCGTCGATCTTCATATCCATCTCCAGCGTGAAGGCGGCGGTGGTCATTTCCGGCTTCAGGATCATGGTGGCGTAGCTGGTCGTATCCGCATCGCCCGCCATGCGGACGGTGCCCTTTTCCACGCCGTCCGTCCCGGAATCGGCAAAATAGCAGTGGGGATATTTGTTCGTATTCAGGGAAATATACGTCTCCGTCAGCGTATTGCAGTTCCAGTCGATGAGAACCTTTTCTTCCGGCTCAGCCTCAGCGGCAGACACGCCGAATGCGGGGATGGCACCGGTGAGCATAACGAAAGTCAAGGCCAGGGCAAGCAGTCTCTTTTTCATAGGGAGATTTCCTTTCCGTGGTATAAGATGCAGCGGACGTAATTCTTCTTTATTATACGATACCACAAAATCCCCCGTCGTGTGTTAACATCCTGTGAACAAGCGGGGATAAAAAAGCGGAGGTGCCGTTGTGGCACCTCCGCTGACGGGAATTATTTCTCGCCCTTGGGGAATTCGATGGTGATCTTGGCGGTATATACGGTACCCGTGCCGCAGTTGGAGGCAAAGAGTACGTATTTCTCCGGCATCTTTTCCACGTTGTCGATGACGAAGGTAATCTGCTTTACGGCAGCCGGATGACCGCTGTCCGCATAGGAGTGGCCCCACAGAGTATAGCCGGTAGTTGCCTTACCGAACTCTCTGTCCGTCTTGTACTCTACTTTCTTTCCGTCCTGATCCACGATCACAAGATCGTATACCCAGGAGTTCAGGTTGTAGTTTACGGTCATCTCCAGCTGCTTCTTCTCGGCGTTGTAAGTGTAGGAGATTTCCGCTTCCTTACCGTGGTTCTTGTAGTTGGCGGGCTTCTCTGCGTTTTCGATGGTGGTTGCCTTTGCCCAGTCCGCATCGGATACGGGCAGCGTCAGAACCTCGGCACGGCGGTCAACCGTAGCGGTTGCCTTGGGAGCGGCGGCAGCAGCAGCGGCTGCGGCCTCCTCCTCGGGATCGGGACGCACGCTGGGTGCCACGTTGGAGTTCATGGAGATGCTGTCGATGTAGACGGAGTTATGGCCGGAGGCGATATCCATCATGACGTTCTTGATCTCCAGCTGGCTTACGTTCACCTTGGTGGATTCTGCCACGATGCCGTCTGCCTTGAGGATCTCCTTGCCGTCCAGCTTGAAGATCACGCCGCCCTTACCGTCGAAGTCGATGGTCCAGGTATGGAACTTATCGTCGGTGGGCACCTTGATCTTCTCTATCACGTTGTCACCGGCACGGGTCTTGGTGGACAGGTGGATCTCGGCGTTATTGCCGGCGGAATCCTTATCCATGCCAACGAGAGAGAAATACAGCAGCGGTGCGTCGGGGGTAACGAGCTCAAAGATCAGACCGCGCCAGGTAGGAGTCTTTGCGGGCTTCATGAGAGACTCGATCTTCATATCCATGCTGAGGGTGTAGGAGGCGCCTGCACCGGTGGTGGAAACCAGCAGGGATGCATAGCCCTGGGATTCCTTAGCCTCGCCGCCGATGTAGAGCTGTCCTTCGGGAACGTTCTCATCGATGGCGTGATCGGCAACGTAGTATTCCGGATACTTGCTGCCGGTGGCCTTCAGCGTGGAACCGTCCAGTCCTTCGCAGGTGTAGTTGAATACGATACGCTCGCCGCCCTTATCGGTGATGGTAGCCTTCTGGGGCTGCATAAGCGTAGTGGGATAGGTAAAGTTGTACCACTTGATCATGCGGGTAGCGTTCTGCACGTTCTGGAACATGGCATCCGTGCCGGACCAGTTGAACGTGAATACGCCGTCTGCGCCTGCGGCGTAGAAGTCGTAGATACGGAGCATGATATCCATCTTATCCACGGATTCACCCTTCTGGATGGTACCGCCGGCCTTCAGGATATCTTCCTCTGCACGGGTCATGTCGTGACCGGACAGGGTAGCGTTTACACCCAGGTAGAATTCAACCTCGGGATGCTCCTCAAAGTATGCGATATACTCGTCGAAATCAAAGAAGGTCTCGTGAGACTGGTCGGAGATGTATACGCGGTCTACCCAGCCTTCCTCTACCCAGTGCTTGTAGTCCAGGCCCCAGGCAAAAGCCTTTTCGTCGGTGGGGTTCAGAACGCGCACGGTGAGTTTCTTACCCTCGGGCATATCGTCACGCACGCTCTTGACGAAATCGTTCATGATGTCGGTACGGGTCTTGCCGTCCTCGGTCTTGCCGTCGATGGGAAGCTCGTCGCCGAAGATGTAGTAGTAGCGGCCGAAGTCCATAAGGATACCGTCTACGTTCTCCGGCTGTGCCATCTCGATGAGGATATCGTGCAGGTAGTTGCGGTAGTCCTCGTACATGTAGCTGAGCTGGTTGCCTCCCCCACGCTTCCATTCGGGATGCAGGTAGAAGTAGGCACCGGTCTGGAAGGCGAAGGTGCCGCCGTTGTAGTGAGACATACGGAGGGAGATGTAGATCTCGCCGTCCTCAATGTTTTCCTTCACCATATCGGCAAGAACCGCATGGGGATAGCCGGTCTCGTTCAAAGAACGCATGTTGTTGAAGGCGTTCACGTCCGCGGTACGCATGATATCGTCAAAGGTCAGATGCTTACCTTCGGTATCCACGTGGTCAAGGAAGTCCTTGGGCCACTTGTCCTCGGGGATGTTCAGCTCCTTCAGACGCTTGGTAACGTACTCCCACCATACTTCACTGTCGTAGTTGAGCATGGAGGTGGAGAAGGTGCACCAGATGAACTGACGCTGGTCGATCTTCTCGTAGGGCGTCATAAAGTCGTCCTTGAACAGCGTCTCGTAATTGCCGTGGGTAGTACCGCAGAGGGTAGAGAAGCCGTCGTTATCGGTGATAAAGGTGTGGCTGTCATCCTCGCGGGTAGCAACGTCGTACAGCTCGTCAGAAAGAGATACGAATTTCAGATAGGCGATCTGTGCGGCAGCAAAGGGCATATTGGAGAGGGTGATCTCCTCACCGTCCAGATCCACGGCGGTAACGAATGCGTCGTAGATGTAGTAGCCCATGGGACCGGCCTTGCCCAGTGCGGCGTTGGTACCGTTTACGGCGATACCGGAGGAGCCCTCCACGTAGCCTGCGAACACGGCGTATTTACCGGTCAGCTTTACGGGAACGGTAAGGGACGTAACGTCGGCAACGGCAGGAGTGCATACGGCGATACCCTTATCGGCGGCGGTCTCCCAATCCACCGTATACCAGGAGGAATCCTCGGGAAGCTTCACAGAGGACAGATCGGAGAACACGTACAGTTCGCCGGCTTCTTCCGCCTCGATCTCTGCCTTGGCCTCGATCTTCTCCATGGATTTATACACGTAGTAGTTGAAGGAATAGGTCTGTGCACCGCTGTAGTCGATGGCAACCGTGCACATACCGTCGAAGGGAAGCTCTTCCAGCGTCACGTCTGCGGTAAGCTCCGTGAGCTTCACGGTGGTGCTTACGGCTTTTTCTTCCTCACCGCGGGGGAAGATGGTCACGGTAAGCTCGCCGTCCTCCTCCAGGCGGTTCACGCCGGCGGTAACGGTGAACTTCTCCGCGGTAGCATCTGCGGCAACGATTGCCTTCGTGATCTCGCTGTACGCGAGCGTGGTGCCCTCGGTGATCTTGACGTTATCAAAGGTAACGTCGTTCAGATCGGATTCGGGAGCCATATCCAGAATGATGTTCTTGAACATAAGACGGCCGGGCTCGTTGCTATGGAACACGTTCACGTCATGGAAATCCTTCAGGATCTCGCCGTCGATAGAGATACGGAGCAGGCTTTCCCCATCGTACTGGAACGTCCACTTATGGAACTCGTCGTCGGTGGGAATATAGATCCGCTCTTCGTAGCCGTTCTCGGCGGAACGGTCCATCTTGGACACGCGGAGAGTGGCGTTCTTGCCGTTCTCATCCTCTTCACCCAGGTTCTGCAGAACCAGGTAGATCAGCTTGTTATTGGGGAGTTCCCACTCGATAACGAAGCCGCGCTGCATAACCGTTGCGGCAGGCGTGGTGAGCGATTTGATCTTCATATCCACGTCCAGGGTAACGGCAGCCTTGGTGCTCTCGTGGTTGATGATCAGAGAGGCATAGTGTTTTTCGCTTCCGTCACCGCCCATATGTACGGTACCCTTTTCCACACCCTTGGTGGTAAAGTCCGCAAAATAATAGGCAGGATAGTTATTGCCCGACGGCTTTACTGTGTCAAAATCGATGATGTCACAGTTCCAGTCGAACACGACCTTTTCAGAGGATTCCGTCTTTGCGGTTTCCTCCGTTTTTTCTGCGGCATCCTCGGCATACACGCTGAAGGCAGGCACGACGCCCATCAGCATGACCGCTGCCAGAAGAAATGCACAGATTCTCTTTTGCATAAGCTTCATAGGGAAAATTCCTTTCCTTTAGTAATATTTGCAATAAGGAGTTCTTACATTATATCGCAAAACGCCCAGTTTTGTGTGAACGCACCGTGAACGGGGATTTTTTCGTATGGATTCACAATTTTTTCTTCCCGGATTGTGCAGAACTGACAAACGGAAAAACCTTTTCCGTTTAGTCCGCATCCTGCACCAGTTTTATTGCTTTTTTCAGATACTGGTACTGTTTTTTACCGTACTCCTCGTCGGTACGCATCCGTTTCAGCGTCCAGATCCGTTCCGACACGGCGGCAAGGTTCTCCATGGTAAAACCGAACTCAAAATCAAAGGTACCCTCCCACACGCCAAGCATGCCGCCCAGAAGCTGCTTTGTAGGCTGGACGCGGATGGGATTGAGGGCAGCTTCCGATTTCAGATTCCAGTTTTCCCAGGTGTGCAGATTCCACGCCATAATATCCTTGGGCGTCCACTTCCGCTCGGGGGTGATGTACAAAGGCTTCCATGCGCCGTTTATGATCTGGAAGCCTTCCTCCAGCAGATCGTACGCCTGGTGGTAGTAGGATTCCCACACGATAACGATGGTTTCTTTCGGGATACGGTGCGCGCCCTTTTTCGGGAATCCCTCCCACACGATGGGGGTTTTGCCCCGGGCAAGCACCATCCGGGATACCCGGCCCACAAAATCGCTGTACAGCTCGTACTCGTCCTCGATGCCGTTTTCCTCCATATACTGTCGGCAGACGGAGCAGTTCTTCCACGAGGCGATCATGGCCTCGTCGCCGCCGATATGGATATAGGGTGCGTCCGGGAACATCCCGCACATCTCGTCGATGAGCCGCTCAACGGCCTTTTCCGTTTCGGGACTGCCGGCGCAGATAATATTGCCGCCGCGTTTATCCGGGTCGATCTTGTCACGGAAGATCTCCGGATACGCCTGAAGGAAAGCCGAAGCGTGTCCGGGCACGTCGATTTCGGGAAAGGCAATAACGCCCCGTGCCGCCGCGTAGTCGATAAAGGACTGCACTTCGGCGAAGGTATAGGATCTGCCGGGGGTGGACAGATTCGGGAACACGCGGGACGGCAGGGTATAGCTCTGGTCGTCGCCAAAGTGAAGCTGGATATATTTGATCTTCAGTAGATAGCACAGATCGATGTACTTATACACCGTTCTCGCCGGGTGCCAGCCCCGGGCCAGATCCACCATCAGAGCACGGTAATCCTTATCGGGATAATCCTCGATCGTCACCTTGGGCATATACACCGTCTCTCCCCGGGGGGTGAGCAGCTGGAGGGCGGTAACCAGGGCATAGTTTGCCCCTTCCTTTTCGGATGCGTACAGACGGATACCCCCGTCGGTGGTGATCCGGTATCCGTCCGGGCGGATAGACGCATCATACAGCAGTTCCACCCCGCCCGGCTCGTTTCTCACAGGACAGCCGTGGATCTTCTCAAAGGCTTGGCAGAACGTATTCACGTACATCTGCCACTCGGAACGGTCGGTAAATACGGCACGGGCACAAACCGTATCCCCCTCCTCGCGGGTACAGGATTTCACCTCGGGAATTACGGGCAGGATATAGTCGTTCATCGTTCAGATTCCTTTCTCAATACGGAATATTCACGTTTAGTATAGCACGCCGGGAGGGGATTTGCAATAGGAAAAACCGACGAGAAGCCGGGGAAGAAAACAGGGAGAAACTTTTTGAAAAAAGTTTCTCCCCGAACCCCTCATCAAAAACTTTTATGCTGTTAAAAAACTCCAGTCTGCACATCATTTAAACGTACAGACTGGATGTATTATTCAGTTTAAAAGTTTTTGGGGGTGTGGGGGCTTTTTTCAAAAAGCCCCCACGTCTCGTCCCCGTCTCTCACTGAATCAGCTTTTTCTTATTCAGCGGCACGGCGTGGTAGTAGATAGCGATCAGCGCCGAGCAGACGAACCAGCCGGCGGGATAGCCCATGGCGATGGGCAGAACCGTATTGGAGATATAATTTGCCATAATAAACAGGTACACCTGCCGAAATCCCACGAAGGAGATCAGCATCACCAGCATGGGGATCTTGCTGTTGCCCGCGCCTCTGAGGGCGCTGGAATACACCTGGTTCACACAGCAGAGCAGATAAAACGGCGTGATGTAGCGGAGGAACAGAGTGCCGTACTCGATCACGGCCGGATCGTCGTTGAAGAACGCCACCGTATAGGGGGCGGCGGCAATCAGCGGAACCATGATGATCGCCGTGGATGCCAGCGACAGAAGCAAGGTCAGGCTGACGCCCCGCTTTGCCCGCTCCACCCGATCGATACCGAGGTTCTGCCCCACGAAGGTGGTGGAGGCAAGGGACAGGGACTGCATGGGCAGAAACATGAGCTGATCCACCTTGGCGTACGCGGTCCATCCGCCCATGCAGGCGTCACCGAAATAGTTGATGTAGGACTGTACGAACACGTTGGAAAAGGAAGTAATAGTCATCTGCAAAGCGGCGGGGATACCGACACGGAACACCTTTGCCAGCACATCCCCGTGGAACCGCAGCTTCAAAAGGGACACCTTTACGCAGGTATCGGTACGCAGAAGGGTAATCATGATGAGCACGGCGGAGGTGCCCTGGGCAATGACGGTTGCCAGGGCCACGCCCTCCACACCCATATGGAAAACGAGAACGAACAAAAGGTCCAGAACCGTATTCATCAGCGCGGACACCACGAGAAAATAGAACGGGCGGCGGGAATCGCCTATGGCACGGAGGATGCCCGCACCGATATTATACACCATAAGACCGATCACGCCGGCAAAGTAGATGGTCAGATACGCCGTGGACTGGGGAAGGACGGAATCCGGCGTTTTCATCATCCGAAGCATAAACGGCGTCATGCCGATGCCCACGAAGGTGAACGCCACGCCCAAAAGGAGCGTCATAAGAACAGCGGTATGTACGGTATCGCGGACCTTGTCGTACTTTTTCGCCCCGTAGTACTGGGAGATGACCACGCCGGCACCGCTGGACAGCCCGAGAAAGAAGCCGATCAGCATATTAATGATGGGTCCCACCGTACCAACGGCGGCAAACGCCTCTTTGGAAACGTAGTTGCCCACCACCCAGGTATCCACCATATTGTAAAGCTGCTGAAACAGATTCCCCAGAAGAAGCGGAATCGCAAAACGGATGAGGTGCCCGGCAATGGGTCCTTCCGTCATATCCACGTCTTTTTTCGGCCGTACGAGCGCCATGAGTTTTGCCATAGTGTATCCTCGCTGTTTTTTGAAAAGTGCAGAGTCTGCCGAATACACTATACACCTTTTTTAAGGGAAAGTCAAGCGGAAAGGGGCACCGATGGCAGAAATCCTTGCAAAATGCTTGACGGAACGCTGTCAAAATGATACAATACTCTTACAAACAAACGGGGCGGACGCCCCTATGACAGTTTCAGGAGGACGTATGAGCAAACAGGCTATTGCAATTACCGTGGCTGTGTTGGTGGTCATCAGCGCCACGGCGATCGTGCTGATCGCCACGGGAAACGGCGTGACCGATCTGGCCATCGCCCCTAAATATGAAGAAGCACTTCCCTTCCACGACGGACTGGCCGTGGTAAAGATTGACGGAAAATACGGTGCCGTAAACGAAAAAGGCGTCTTCGTGGTAGAGCCACGCTTTCAGTGGCTGGGCGATTTCAACGAGGGATACGCCGCCGCTTTGAATTTTGAGGGTGAGATGCAGATCGTACACGCAGATACGGACACCGCCGCAACACCCACCTATTCCATGCGGTATCTGGACTACGGCACGGACGAAAACGGAGATCCCTCCATCACGGAAAAGACGGACGTTATACCGGTAAAGGCCACGCCGGAAGAGCTCGACCAGGACCGGATGAGCAATATGTGCTACGAGGGCATTATCTCCCTGAACGGCATCCCCTTCCGCACGGACGGCACGCCACTGCTTGACGTGATGGGTGCGTATGACGAAATGGCCGGCCCCTGCGTGGGCGGCATTATTCCCGTCCGCTGGGTATCGGACGTGGGACCCTTCGGCGTTACCCACTATGATAAAAGCGGTCTCCGTCTCCGCGAGGTGCAGTTCGGATACAGCAATATCGCCCTCGGCTACGCGCCACGGGACGGACGGATCGTATTTACCGTGGCGGATTCCTACACGGGTGAAACGAAAACCGGTCTGATGGACGAAAACGGCGTGGTGCTTCTCCTTCCCACGTACGATGGATTCCGCTATCTGTCCGACGGCACCTTCTTCACAAACGGACGGATGATCGTACAGAAGGAAGGAAAATTCGGTGCTATCGACAGAGACGGCAACGAAGTGATCCCCTGCACCTACGATTTCCTGGGCGGATTCAGTGAGGGTTACTGCTTTGCCATAAAGAACGGCGAGGGCTATTTCATCGATCCCGAGGAAAACCGGTACGATATAAGAGGCATTGACGGTGCGGAAACGAGCGTGACCGCCGCCGCTTACTTCAACGCCCAGGGCGTGGGCGTTGTGTACGACAGCATCTCGAAAAAGACGTTCTGCCTCACCTCACAGCTCACGGACGGCGCCTTTACGGCGATCCCCGGCACGGAGGAGCTCAATATCCGCTCCTTTATCCGGGATTACGAAGAAGGCATGGAGGTGAAGCAGGTTAGCTCCATCGCGGACAACGGCCTGTTCCCCTATGAAAAGGACGGCAAGTGGGGATATCTTAAACTGATCGTAAACGAATAAAGCCATACGAAAACACGGCTGTGTGCACACACAGCCGTGTTTTTTATCAAATCTGAAAACCGTCAGATCTTCTCGGTCTTCTGCACGTCCGTTTTCCTTGCTTTCCCCACTTCCACCATCTGCAGAACCAGCAGCACAAGGCACGAGGCACAGCAGAGCATCGCAGGTGTCAGCAAATAAGACGCCCACGGATGGTGAATCAGTGAGAAAAACACGTACGCGGTACCGGTATCTCCCACATCCGGAAAAAGGAAATACGACAAAAGGAACAGCACGTGGGAAATAACCGTGTATTTCCGGAGTTTTTCCGAAGCATCCGCATAACCCACGGAAACAAGGCCGAGCACGACGAAAAGGGTAAAATACAAAAGCGGAATGGGGATCACGGTGAGGAAGACCCGGTACCATCCGAAATTCAAAAACCAGGATGCCGCCGCCAGAATGGCGGTGATGACCGTAAGAAAAAATCTTCTCCGGCATTTTCTCCTATACATGGCACCAAACCCTGCGAAAAAAAGCAAAAAGCCGACAAACAAAGGGATGGCGATGAGCAAAAACAGGCAGATCAGACTGTTCCCGGAATCTGTAAACTCCATTTTTCTCTCCTTTCGTCACAACGACAGCCGCCTGAGCTTACCCCAGCAGAACGTCCGTCACCAGCATAATGCAGAACCCCACCAGAAGTGCGTAAGTAGCACCGCGCTCACTGCCGTGGGCGTGGGGCTCGGGGATCATCTCGTCGCTGACCACGTACAGCATGGTGCCGCCGGCAAAGGCCAGGGCAAAGGGCAGAATGGCGGATGCGGCACTGACGGCAAAATAGCCGATGAGCGTGCCCGCCACCTCCACAAGGCCGGTGATCATGGCGGCGATAAACGTCTTTTTCGGCGGCACGCCTGCCGCCAGCATGGGTCCGATGATCACCATTCCCTCGGGGATATTCTGCAAAGCGATACCGCCTGCGATCATGAGGGCGTCCGCCACGTTGCCGGAGCCGAATCCCACGCCGGCGGCGATGCCCTCCGGCAGATTATGGATGGCGATGGCGGTGACGAACAAGAGCACTTTATTCAGGTTGGCGTTGTTATGTGCCTCCGTATCGGGACCCATCATTTTATGGAGATGGGGCACCAGCTTATCGATGAGGGACAGGCACAACGCCCCGGCGAAGATGCCGGCGATCGTGACGAGCAGTCCGTACTTTCCGCCGTATTCGAGGGAAGGCAGAACGAGGCCTAAAATGGCGGCAGACAGCATGACGCCGGCGGCAAAGGACAGAACGATATCGGAAAAGCGGTGGGAGATCTTCTTGAAGCAAAAGCCCACGAGGGAGCCGAATATAGTAGCGCCGCCCACACCCAGCGCCGTCAGCAGAACCATTTCCATGGTGACGTCTCCTTATGTACAAGCAAAGAGGAACGCAGGCGTTGCCCGGCGTCCCTCCTGCACGGCAGTATTTATGCTTTATAAAAGCGTCCGGGGATTATTCCACCTCGGAGAAGGAATCCTTGCCCACACCGCAGAGGGGGCACTCAAAATCCTCGGGAAGATCCTCAAACTTGGTACCGGGTGCGATGCCGTTTTCCGGATCGCCCACTGCCTCGTCGTATTCCCAACCGCATGCGTCGCAAACGTATTTTTTCATAGTATTTTTCCTTTCGTGATAAAACATGTAAATATATCCGGTATTCCGGGATCACAGCACCAGCGAGGGTGCGGTGTAAACGCGTGCCGCCAGTTCCTGATTGAGCAGATACAGGCTCCGGGGATCGGCACCGAACAGCTCCATCTTGGCGATCAGATCGTTGGCGTTGGTCTCCTCCTCGCCCTGCTCCTTCACGAACCAGTCAAGGAACTGCATGGTGCGGAAATCCTTCACCTCGTAGGCGGCGGCGTAGATATCGTTGATGAGGGACGTGACGTACTCCTCGTGGGCAAGGCCCGCTTTCAGAACGTCCATATGGCTGCCGAACTCTCTCGTGGGATCGTCGATGGCGGAAAGAGTTACTTTTTCGTTATTGTTCTGCAGGTACTGATAGAACAGAAGGGCGTGATCTCTCTCCTCCTGTGCCTGGATCATGTACCAGTTGGCAAAGCCGTCCAGGTTCTGATCCTTGAAATAGTTGGAGAACGCCAAATACAGATAGGCGGAATAGAATTCTTTATTGATCTGAGCGTTCAGAAGCTCGTGTACTTTTGCGTTCATCATAGGGATGATCTCTCCTGTCAAAAATCAAAGGTCGGTCTTCCAGAGGCCGTGAAGATTGCAGTACGCATACACGGCAACGGGGGTTTCGTCGCACAGGGCGAAGGAAACGGTGGGCTCCGCACCGGGCTTCAGGCATTTCCGCTGACCGCCGCGGCACGTCTGCAGATATACCCAGGCGATGCTGTGCTCCTCAGTCATGGGATGTGCCACGGAGCCGATAGTCACTTTCACGAGATCGCCCTCACGGGCGACTACGGGGATGTGCTTTTCGTGGCTTGCTTCCACGGTGCCGGGCTCCAGCTTGGTCATTTTCTGGCCGCAGCACATCATGGGCACGCCGGCGTCATGGATCACGCCGATAATATTGCCGCAATGCTCGCAAACGTAAAATCTGTTGTTCTCACACATGATTTTTTCCTCCAAAAATGTATATAAAAATTTTGTTTACTGAATCGGTTCAAAATCGGCCGCACCGTGCTTGCACAGGGGGCAGACAAAGTCCTCCGGCAGCTCCTCGCCCTCGTACACGTAGCCGCATACGGTGCAGACGTAGCCTTTTTTGCCTTCCGTCTGGGGCTTGGGCTTCACGTTGTTCTGATAGTAGGTGTAGGTCATGGTTTCTCTGTCGGAGAGGACCCGTGCCTCCGTTACCGCACAGATGAACATGCCGTGGGTATCCAGATCCAGGTACTGCTCCACCTTCAGAGACATAAAGGAATTGATATACCGGGGCAGGAACACAAGTCCGTTATCGGAGCGGAGGGGCGTGCAGTCGGCGAATTTATCCACGTTCCGGCCGCTCTGGAAGCCGAAGGCCTCAAACACCTTGAAGGGTGCGTCCACGGTCAGGCAGTTGATATTCATTTTGCCCGTCTGCTTTATGACGTGGTGGGAATAGTTCTGCTTGTTGATGGTCACGGCGATCCGGTTGGGGGTGCTTGTGACCTGAGTGACCGTATTGACGATCAGGCCGTTGTCCTTTTTGCCGTCGTTCGACGTGACCACGTACAGGCCGTAGCCGATATTGAACAGGGCGGACAGATCGTTTTTATTGGCGGTAGAATCCTGCCGTGCCAGATACTCACGGCACAGCTCGCCCGCCAGATCGTCCAGCTGGGCACGGCTTTCGTCGTTCAGTGCGGAGAGGATCCGAACCGTGGTATCGGTATAGGTGATGTTCTTGCACTTCTCCAGAAGCCCACGCATTACCTTGGCGGCAAGGGGTGCCCAGCTTCCGTTTTCGATCAGTGCCACGGTGCGGTTCCCAAAATTCCGCTCCGTAAGGTTCGTGATAAACGTATGCATGAACGGGAAGATCTCCGCATTGTAGGTGGTGGTGGCAAGCACCAGCTTCGAAAAACGGAACGCATCCGCCACAGCCTCGGACATATCGCACCGGGCCAGATCGTGGACCACCACTCTGGGGCATCCGCTGGCGGTCAGTTTCTCGGCCAGCTTCTGCACGGCCTTTTTCGTATTGGCGTACACGGAGGTGTAGGCGATAACGATGCCGTCCTCCTCCGGTTGATAGGAGGACCAGGTATTGTAAAGATTCAGATAATAACCCAGATTTTCCGTGAGTACGGGGCCGTGGAGGGGGCAGATCTTCTCGATCTCAAGGCCTGCGGCCTTTTTCAGAAGAGCCTGCACCTGGGCACCGTATTTACCCACGATGCCGATAAAGTACCGGCGGGATTCGTCCGCCCAGGGCTCGTCTGCATCCCAGGCACCGAATTTGCCGAATCCGTCGGCAGAAAAGAGGACTTTATCCGTCGCGTCGTAGGTGACGATGACCTCCGGCCAGTGCACCATGGGTGCGGTAACGAAGGTGAGGGTGTGCTTACCGAGGGAGATGGTATCGCCCTCGCCCACCACGATCTGCCGATCGGCAAAATCCGTGCCGAAGAAGTTCTGCATCATGGCGAAGGCTTTCTGGGAAGAAACGATCTTTGCCTCCGGGTACGTTTTGGCAAAGGTGTGGATATTGGCGGAGTGATCCGGCTCCATATGCTGTACGATCAGAAAGTCCGGTTTCCGGCCGGAAAGGGTGCTTTCAATATTGTCCAGCCACTCGTGGGTGAATCCGGCGTCCACCGTATCCATGATGGCGATCTTCTCATCCAGGATGGCGTAGGAGTTGTACGACATGCCGTTGGGCACCTTGTACTGTCCTTCAAACAGATCCACCTTGTGATCGTTTACGCCGATGTATTTGATATCGTTTGTGATGATCATAGCAGTTCCTCCAAAATATTTCCAAGTTCCATTATAGCACAGATTTGTGACAGATTCAACACGGATTTTTATTTCAGTCAAGAATTTTTCCGTCGGTGGAGATAGTGACTACACGCCACGGGATGAATTTTCCGCTTTCTTTGATAGCGTGCTTTGCCGCATTCTCGATGCCGCCGCAGCAGGGGACCTCCATACGTACGATAGTAACGCTTTTTATGTTATTATTTGCGATAATGGCGGTGAGTTTCTCCGCGTAATCGCCCTCGTCCAGTTTGGGACAGCCGATAAGCGTGATGTGATTGCGGATGAAGTCGTTATGGAAATTGCCGTAGGCGTAGGCGGTGCAGTCGGCGGCGATAAGCAGATTGGCGTTCTCGAAATAGGGGGCGTTCACCGGCACCAGCTTCAACTGGCAGGGCCACTGCTGCAGCTGGCTCTGTACGGCGGACGGTGCCCCGGCGGCGGGGGCAGCCCGTTTGATTGCTTTGGACTGGGTGCCGGGGCAGCCGCAGGGGAGTTTCACGCCGTGCTTTTTCATTTTCGCCTGACGCACTGCCGCCTCATCGTAGGGCATGGCTTCCCTTTCCTCAAAGGTAATGGCGCCCGTGGGGCACGCCGGCAGGCAATCGCCCAGGCCGTCGCAGTAGTCTTCCCGTGTAAGCTTTGCCTTGCCGCCGATCATCTCGATGGCACCCTCGTGGCAGGCGGCGGCACAGGCGCCGCAGCCGTTGCATTTTGTGTCGTCTATATGAATGATCTTTCTCCGCATAGTATTCTCCTTTTTTCTCCGATTTATCAGAAGCATTTTCCCGAGCGGCAATCCTCCGCACTGCCGCCCCGGTAGCAAAGTTCGTTCGGGCACTCGCTCGTTTCAAAAAATCCGGTTATATTCGTAACCGTAGTCTCGGCGATGTTGGACAGTGCCTCCTCCGTGAGGAACGCCTGGTGGGAGGTGACGATCACGTTGGGCATGGAGATGAGCCGTGCCAGCGTATCGTCGTCCAGGATGTGGCCGGAGTAGTCTTCGAAGAACAGATCCGATTCCTCCTCGTACACGTCCAGGCACGCCGCACCCACTTTTCTTGATTTGATGGCGGCCAGCAGAGCCTCCGCATCCACAAGGGCTCCCCGGGAGGTGTTGAGAAGCACCACGCCCCGTTTGCACTGGGAGAGCGCCTCCTCGTTTATCACGTGGTAGGTTTCCTCCGTGAGGGGGCAGTGGAGGGAAATGATATCGCTGTTTTGAAACAACTCGGGGAGGGAGACGTAGCGGATCGTGTCGCCGTTTGAAAGTCCCTCGGCGGGAAATTTATCGTAGGCAAGCACCTTCATGCCAAAGCCCCGGCAGATATCGATGAACACCCGCCCGATCCGTCCCGTACCGATGACGCCCACCGTTTTGCCGTACAGATCAAAGCCGGTCATGCCGGCGAGGCTGAAGTTATAGTCTCTGGTGCGAATGAAGGCTTTGTGGATCCGTCTTACGGAGGTGAGCAGCAGTGCCATGGTATGCTCTGCCACGGCGTAGGGGGAATAGGCCGGCACCCGGAGCACGTGGATCCTGCCGAAGGCGTATTTCATATCCACGTTGTTGAATCCGGCACACCGGAGTGCCACCACACGCACGCCCATTTCGCACAGGCGGTCGATGACGGCGGCGTTTACCGTATCGTTGACGAAGACGCAGACGGCGTCGAATCCGTTGGCCAGCTCGGCGGTGTCCTCGTTCAGCTTGGTTTCGAAATATTTGAACGTCACGCCGTGCTTTTCGCCGAAGGTGTCAAAGGACGGCTTGTCGTAAGGCTTTGCGTCAAAGAATGCAACCTTTATTTTCATTTTCAAGTTCTTCTCCTTGCTTTTGTGATACTATTATAGTATAATAATCGCAAGGAATCTGTTGAAAATTCAACAGGAGGCGAATTTTTTTGAAAAAATTTTTACCGGTGCTGAAAAAATGTCCCCTTTTTGCCAATATTGAAGAAAACGATCTTCTCCGGATGCTCACCTGCCTTGGGGCACGGGTGATATCCTTTGATAAAAAATACACCGTCTTTGCGGAAGGCTCCCCTGCCCGGTATCTGGGCATCGTTCTGTCCGGCTCCGTGCAGGTGATACGGGTGGATTATTTCGGAAACCGCAGTATCCTTGCACAGATCGAGCCTCCCCATCTGTTCGGGGAGGCCTTCGCCTGTGCCGAAACCGCTTCCCTGCCGGTGACGGTGATCGCAAACGAGCCGTCTGACGTGATGCTCATCGACTGCTCTCACATCCTGCACACCTGCCAGAACAACTGCGGCTTTCACGGACAGCTGATCTACAATCTGATGCGGGATCTGGCGGAGAAAACGATCCTCTTCCACCAAAAGAGCGAGATCACCGCCAAGCGCTCCACAAGAGAAAAGCTGCTTTCCTATCTGGCGATGCAGGCAAAACGGGCGGGATCAAACCGATTCCGCATCCCCTTCGACCGGCAGGAGCTGGCGGATTACCTGGAGGTGGACAGAAGCGGCCTCTCCGCGGAGATCTCAAAACTCCGGAAAGAAGGTATCCTCGAAAGCGAGAGGAATGAGTTTACGTTGTTATAAAAAATGCGGGGAGGGACTTTTTGCAAAAAGTCCCTCCCCGCGAGTTTGCTTTTAACAAACTCGGCCCCTCTTCAAAAACCTTTAACCAGTTTAAGAGTTTTTGGAAAGGGTGGGGGAAAACCTTTTTGCAAAAAGGTTTTCCCGCTTTCTTCTTATTCAACTGTAAGCGTGATCTCTTTGTCTATGTTCAGCGTGATCCGGCGATCCTTCGTCTCGTAGGTATTGCCGGCCTCGTCGGTAAAGCGGCAGTCGGCGGGCACCTCCACGGTGACGGTACCGGGGCGGTCAGCCGCGATACGGAAGGATACAAGGGCGTTCTTCTCCCAGCGGACGTCCACGGTATAGCCGCCTCTTGCACGAAGTCCCTTATAGGAGCCGTGATCCCATTCGCCCGGCAGTGCAGGCAGAAGGGCGATCACGCCCTCGTGGCTTTGGAGAAGCATTTCGGTCACGGCGGCGGTAAAGGCGAACAGCGAATCGATCTGGAACACCTTTTCAAAATTCGGGTAATCCCACAGGTCGAAAAGATTCTTCGTGGAGATCTTCTGGCTGTAATCCGTTATCCGACGGTATGCCTGCTCCGGCATGCGGAGACGGGCATAGATAGCAATGAGCCACGCACACGGCCACCCCAAAGTAGCGGCACTCATCCCGCCCTGTGCCAAAGACATGCGGCGGGAAACGGTGGTAGCAACGGCGTTGAACAGTTCCGGCGTTTCCCGGGTGATGGCGTTATCCGGGAAGAAAGCAAACAGGGGCGACAGGTGCCGGTGACCGGGATCCACCTCGTCGAAGTCCTCGATCCACTCCTGCAGCTGGCCGTGCTTGCCCACCTTAAAGGGCGGCAGTTTTGCCTTAGCTTCACGGACAGCGTCCACGTCGGCGTCCTTTATTCCCAGCACGTCGGAGGCGTCAAGGAAGATGCGGAACAGACCGCCGATGATGCCTACGTCCATGGTACTGCTCATGCTGGCACGGCAGACGACTTTGTTTCCCTTTTCGTCGTTGGCGTAATACATATTCTCCGGGCTGGAGGAAGGAGCGTACTGGAGAACGCCCTCTTTATCCTCCATGAGGTTGTCAAGGAAGAAGATGGCGGCTTCACGGATGAAGGTGTACGCGGTGTTTTTCAGATAGTCCGCGTCCTTCGTGAACAGGTAATGCTCCCACATATGGAAGGAGAGCCAGCTGGCGCCGTGGGGCCACATACCCCAGGGGCCGTCCGCCGGCGTGGTAAAGCCGTAGATGTCGCTGAGGTGATGGACCACGCATCCTCTCGTGCCGTAGGCCACCTTGGCAGTATTTTTGCCCGATTCCAGAAGGAAGTTGTTCATGTAATCGAACAGAGGCAGGTGGCACTCGGAGAGGTTGGTCACCTCCACGGGCCAGTAGTTGCACTGCAGATTGATATTGAAATGATAGTCGCCGCTCCACGGGGGCATATTGTCCCTGCTCCACAGGCCCTGCAGATTCGACGGCAGAGAACCGGGACGGCTGGAGGACACGGTGAGATACCGGCCGAACTGCCACTGGAGGGTGATGAGCTGCTGATCCGGGAACTTGTTGATAAGGCGTGCCGCACGCATATATTCGATGGACGCACCGGAAAGCTCATCCACCTCAGGGAGCGTCAGCTCCGCACGTGCCATCAGGGCGGAGAAATCCTCCACGTGGCGGCGGCGAAGGGGCTCGTAGCCGATGATCTGGGGGAAGGATGCCTTTTCTACGAAGGCGTCCCCGTTTTTGAAGGCGGTGGAGATGGTGATGAGCACCGTCATCTCCTTGGTATCGGCTACATGAAGGGCGCCGTTCCGCTCAGTCACGTTGCCGTCGGTGATGACCTTTGCCTTTACGCAGAAGCGGTGGCCGCCCCGGACGGTATGTGCCACGGCACACAGTTCACCGCCCGACGATTTCACGCTTTCCGTATACTCTCTGTCGTAGGAGATCCAGGCGTTCAGCGGTGCGTGGGAGGAGGAAACGTGCCAGACCATCACGTCGTCCGGGTAGGAGGCAAAGCACTCTCTTACGTAGTGGGAGCCGTTATAGTCGTACTCCACGGTAGAGATGCCGCGCATCATATCCAGCTTGCTCTTATAATTGGCACACTGCTCGTTCTCGTGGAGAGAGATCTGCAGTTTGCCGGCGGATTCGTAGGAGCAGATACGGGAAAAGCATCCGCTCATGCCGGTCTGCACCATGTTGTGGGCTTCCGCGTGTTTGCCCTCCAGGAACAACTTACGGACCTTCCGGATCATCTCCGGCATCTCGGGATTGGGGGCACCGCCCTCCTTTGAGGACCAGACGGTCTCCTCGTTCAGATAGAGGGTTTCGCCGGTTTTGCCGCACATAAGGGAGGCACCCATCCGGCCGTTGCCCACGGGAATGGACTCCAGCCAATCGGTGGGCGCCGTATTGTTATACAGCACGTATTCACGCATGGTTTTTCACCTCACAGAAAGGATTTTCGGGAGACTTTCTCCCCTGTTTGGAATGAGTATACAAGGCGTTTATGAACTTGGTATGAACATCCCGGAGATTGTCTGTTTTTTTCTCTGTTTTTCGGCTTTTGGGGAAGGAAAAAGGAAGAGGTGCCGCATGAAGCATGCGGCACCTCTTGGTGCAAAATATCAGTCGTTCGCGTCGGACCACTTTTTCTCAAGGGCCGCCCAATCGCGTACGGGGAGGATAGCGTTCCAGATCTCATGCTGGCCGCTCCATGCGTAAGCGTGAGAGTTGGTTGCCTCCTGTACCTCGGCGTAGTACCATGCGGTCAGATCTGCGTTGTCGGACCAGGTGATCATGCCGGGCATAAGGTAATCCTTATGGGGTACACGGTTCAGCGTGCGGTTGATGATCTTCATAGCCTCGGCACGGGTAACGGGCTGATCCGGCAGGAACGTGCCGTTGCCGTAGCCGTCCACGAAGCCCATGGCAGCGGCGGCATCGATAAACGCCTGTGCCCAGTGGCTCTGGGTATCGGCGAAGGCGGCCGCACCTCCTGCGGCAGGACTGCCGTAGAAGGACATGGAGATCTTCACAAGCTCAGCGCGGGTGATGGCGTTATCGGGACGGAAGGAGTTATCCTCGTATCCCGTGAGCACGCCGGCCTTGTAAAGGGTGGAGATGGCGTTGTTGTACCACTCGTCGTCGGACACGTCGGTGAACGGATTGCTCTGTGCCCAGTACTCGGCGCGTTTTGCATCAGTCAGCAGGCGGAAGAAGATGGTAGCCACCTCCGCACGGGTGATGCTGGCCTCGGGACGGACGGTACCGTCCGGATAACCGATGATGTAGCCGAAGTGATCGTCGGTCACAAGGGCGATTTCCTCGTAGGTATTGACCACGGTGATCTTTGCGGGAGAGAAGGAGAGCGGGATGCGGAAGGTCTGACCGGTGATATCCGCACCTGCCTCGTTCTTCACGGCAGTTGCCAGGGTATACCCTGCCACGCCGGCGTTCACCTCTTCGATCCGGTAATCCACGCCGGAGGACAGAGCGATCTCATCGGATACGCCCTTGCCGTCAGCGCCTACCGTTACGGTAACGGTCTTAGCGAGGACGGACTGGGTGCCGTTCACGGTATAGATGTTGAAGGTGTAGGTCTTGCCGCCGGTGAATCCGTCGGGAGCCTTCACTTCCTTATGGATCTGCAGTTCAGCCGCAGGCACCTGGGTGGTCATGATGGCACCGTGGATCACCACGTTTGCGGCAGGCATAGTGAACTTGCCGTTCGCCGTGGTCACGCTGTCACCGGATTCGGTAGCAGGCGTGCTCCAGCCGGTGAAGATCTGGCCGAAGCCGGTGGTGGGAGCGTCCAGGATCGTATGCTCGTCGCCGGCCTTCACCGTCATGCTTCTGTACGGCATATTATTGAGGTAATAGGAAACGGTGTAGTCGTTGGCGGAGGACGTACACTTGATGTGGATCTCGCCGGCGGCGTTCATGGTGATGGTGCCGTCGGGATTCGTAACCACAGCCACGCCGTCCGTCACGGACACGGGCGTCTGCCAGGGCGTATAGGTACGCGCAGCGGTATCGGGGATCTTATCCATTACGGTAACGGGCGTACCGAAGGGATAGTTTCTCGTATTCTGGGACTGCTCCACGCCGTCCACGAAATACTTCACGGTAAACACGCTGGATACCCACCGTCCGTACAGCTTGATCACGGGGTTGGTACCGGGGAGGCGAGGCACGGTGAACGATCCGTTCGGGGACACCTGGATGGTAGGATTCGATGCGTACCAGCCGTCGAAGGTCATCTCAGCGGGGGAAGTGGCAAATCCCTTGGCATTCACCTGGGCACCCACGTAGTACAGAGTTGCATCCGTGGGCAGATCGGGCCAGCCCAAAGCCTGCCACTCACTCTGCGTCAGGTCGCCGGCGTAGTGATATTCCACGCGTACGGCGGGTTCGCGGCTGTAATAGAGCTTCAGAACCAGCTGCTCTGTTCCGGTGGTTGCCGGATCGTCCGCGATCACGGTGCCCTCCCAGACCAGTGCGGCCGAGGTATCGATCTTCGCACCCATATCCAGGTACGGTCTGTAGGAGGTAGCACGAACGCTGTCGCCTACCACGCCGCTCAGCGTTACGGTATGGGGAACTACGCCGTTGTAGTTGCCCTCGTCGTTCATCAGATAGTGCTCGATCACGTAGTCCGCATTGAGGGCAGTAAACGTACCCTTCAGCGTTACGTTCTTTGCCGGCATGGTGAAGGATGCGCCGGGCACGACGCTGCCAACCTCCTGAGAGGTCCATCCGTCAAAGCGGTAGCCGGAAATATTGGTATAATCGGGGGCAGGAACTGCGTCGCCGTAGTACTTATTGGGAATCGTTTCGATGGCAGGTACGCCGGCCGGGATCTGTCCGTCTACCTCAAAGGTTACGGTGTAAGGAAGCAGATCGTAGTACAGTTTCAGAACCAGTCTGGCGGGGAGAGCAGGAACCGTACCGGAGGCGATCTGCGTCTGGGTGGTACTCAGCTCGTAGCCCGGGAACTCCCGTGCGTGTGCGGTGACCGCAGCCCCTTCCGGTGCTACGTGGGTATGGCTTGCCGCATTCTTCACGTATTCGGAAAGGTTATTGGGGTTCTGCAGCCAGTATTCCACGTCGTACTCGGGATGGGCGGAGAAGGAACCCACCAGCACCACGTTCTCATGAGGCATGGTAAAGGTCTTGGGCGTGCCGTCCACAAGGGTAAGGCCGGCAGGAGTCTTCACGGACCAGCCGGAGAAGGTATGATCCGGGGCGGTGGCGTCAGCCGCCACGTTCACGGTAGTACCGTACTTCACCGTTGCCGCTGCGGGCAGGGTGGAGTGGCCGGCCGGCACCGTACCGGTATACTCGTACGTTACGGTGTAGGTGAGCCGTTCGTAGAACAGTTTCAGGGTAACGGAACCGGTACCGGGGAGAACGGCGGAGGACACGCGGTCGGCGTGCACGGTGTTCTCCTTATATCCGGCAACCTTTACCGGGGCGGCAGTTACCGTTTCGCCGGCGATGCCGTCATTGTAATGCTCGTCGTAGGCGGCGTTTTTCACGTAGTCGCCGCTTTCGTTCTCGAAATAGTGCTCTACGTTATATTCCACGCCGGTGATGATGGAGAAGGTCCCGTACAGGTGGATACCGCCGATGGGCATCACGAGAGACGTATCGGTATCCGTAACGGTGGTCTTATCGATGGAATGCCATCCGGCGAAGTTGTGGTACGGCATGGCTTCCTGCTCTGCGTGGGGTGCGATCGGCACGGGAGCACCGTGCTTATATTCGCCCACGTATACGGGATCCGTGGGAAGTGCGGGAGCACCTGCAGGCACTGCACCGTCGTAGTGGTACGTTACCGTATAGGTGTTTCTGTTGTGGAACTGATGCATGGTGAAGGAGCCGTCAGCGGCGATCGTACCCGAAGGTACGGTAGACAGCACAGCCGTGCTGCTGTCCGCATAGACGACGGTCACGCCGGTAACGTCCGTCAGCGTATAGCCCGGATACTCACGGACAGCGGCGGTAACGGGCTCGTCCGTAGTACCGGTACCCAAAATCTCGTCCGCCTTGGTATAAGTGCCGTCCAAATTCTCCAGATAGTGGATCGTCTTATAGCCCGTGCCTGTGCTGCCGGTAAATTCACCAACCAGCACCACGTTCTCTGCGGGCATCACGAAGGAAGCGGGCGTGCCGGGCACGAGGGTAAGGCCGGCGGGCGTTTCCACGGACCAGCCGGAGAAGTCGTAGCCCACGGCGGTGGCATCCGGTGCCACGTTCACGCTCGTACCGTACTTCACCGTTGCCTGCGGGGGCAGCGGAGAACGGTTAGCCGGAAGCGTGCCGGTGTACTTATAGGTTACGGTATACGCCGCACGGTCGTAGTACAGCTTCAGAACGAGGTTTCCGTCCTTGGTTACGGTGCCGGTCTTGGTGGCGGCGGATGCGGTATCGTTATACACGTATCCGGCAACCTTCAAAGGCGATGCAGTAACCGTCTCGCCGGCCAGCACGTTATCGACCGTCTGCGTACGGAGAGGATCGATCTGATACTGATCGTTGGTATCGGCAAAATAGTGTTCAACCGTATAGCTTGCGTTCGTTACGTGGGAGAAGTCGCCGTACAGGTGGATGCCGCCGATGGGCATCACGAGGGACGTATCGGTATCCGTAACGGTCGTCTTATCGATGGAATGCCATCCGGCGAAGTCGTGGTACGGCATAGCGTCCTGCTCTGCGTGCGGTGCGATCGGCACGGGGGCACCGTGCTTATATTCGCCCACGTACACGGGATCCGTCGGAAGTGCGGGAGCATCCGCCGGGATCGCACCGTCGTAATGGTACGTGACGGTGTAGGTATTTCTCTTATGGAACTGGCGGAGGATCAGGCTGCCGTCGGCGGCAATATTCCCCTCGTTTACGGTGGAGAGAGGATTTGCCTCGCCCACTACGGTCACACCGGAAACGTCCGTCAGCGTATAGCCCTCGTAGGAACGCTTCACTGCGTGCACCAGCGTGCCGGTCACGCCGGCACCGGAGATCTCTTCCTCAAGCTCGTACTGGCCGTTCAGATTCTCCAGATAGTGGATCGTCTTATAGGGCGTACCGTCGGCAGGGGTGAAGTAGCCGATAAGGTGTACGTCACTGTCGGGCATAAGGAACTTGCCGCCGGTGGCGGTCAGGCCGTCCGGCACTTCGATCTCCCAGCCGCTGAACGTATAGCCGACAGCCGTAAGGTCGGGAGCAACGGTCACTTCCGTGTCGTAGGGCACGTCCGTCGCACCGGCAGGTGCCGTGATATTCGCGGGATCGGGATTATATCCGGTAATTTTATAGGTTACGTCGTGGGTGTTTACGGTGAACGTGCCAACAAAGGTCACGTCGCTCTGGGGCATGGTATAGGCACCGGCGGTGACGGCAGCGTCCGTCGTGCTCCATCCGGCGAAGGTATAGCCGGGCACGGCGGGTGCGGCGGAGATCACCGTTTCAGCGGCGCCGGGCAGGCGGTAATAGGTACGGAACACCGTGGGTGCAGCGGCACCGGGTGCCGTATACTGATAGGTCACGGTATTGGCGGCAAAATAAGGCGTGTCCACCGCAGCGATAGGCTCGCCGTCCGAATTGAGCAGATTGGCGGTACCGTCGTTGGAGGGGAGATTGCCGTCCTGGACGGACGCCGCGTGGGTATCGATAGCGGCGTAATCCGGCTGTACGTTGATGGTGATGATCAGCTTCGTACCGTAGTAAGGCTGTCCGTTCTTCGTACGGGGCGTATCGGAAACGTAGTTTTCGTCGTAGTCAAAGCCCTGCACTTGCAGCGTCTTGCCGCTGACGTTCTTCGTAACGCCCGTGGCCGGCTGCGGTGCATACCAGCCGCCGGCGGCCGTACGGTCTGCCGTCTGCAGGGTGATGGAGGACGCGCCGCCGGGGATGGTGAAGTACGGGGACACCGTATCCACGATCTGGGCGGAAGAGCCAAGCTCAATCGTAGGAGATTCGATGCTCTCTGCGATGGATTCAAAGAGCATGGCCAGAGATTCCGTATCGGTAGGCGTCATGTAGAAGCCGCGGGACGGATCGCCGCCCGCACCGGCGTTGGTCAGACTTTCTGCCGCCGGATAGTTGCTGGAAACGTAATGGAAGAACTTGTTGTTATTGGAGGTCACGTCGCTCACGTCCGCACCGGCGGCAACGCTGATGGAATACACGGTCGCACCGGAGAACTTGATATCGTTGGCGATACCGATGGCGTCGTTGGCCACCGTGGTGGAAAAGTTGGAGCTGTGCGTCGGCTGACCGTCGGAGAATACGATCACGACCTTGTTTCTCTGGGGAGAGCCAGCAGGCAAAGGCTGTGCCAGCACCATCTTGGCCAGATTCAGACCGTAGTCCACGGCGGTAGCGCCGCCCGGCTGCAGGCCGTTTACAAGGTTTTCCAGAATGTTATGGTTGGCGTCGTCCACAACGGTCAGGTTTTTCACCACCTGGGTATAGTTATAGCCGTTGTTCTGACGCTCATTGCCCTCGGTGAGAGAGGCGCTGCCGCCGTAGTAGGAGGCACTGCCGAATTTCACCAGAGCGATCCGGTGCAGATTGGTGCCGCCGTTCGCCATGATCTCTTCATTCTTCTGATGCGTCGTTTCAATGAAGCCGTTTACGGCCGTTTTCAGCATGTCGATGGCGTAATCCTGATCGGTCGTAACCGTACGGGAATAGAACTGCACCACGGGATAGGAGAACGCACGGGGAGCTGCCGCACCGTTTGCCATGGCAGGGTACACGTACACGGTCTGATCGCCCGCGCCGCTGTACCAATAATAGTCGCAGTTATTATCATCCACGCCGGCGTGCTGCACCGCAACGTAGTGCGGCTCGGCTGCCGTGCCCAGATTGATGTAATAGGTAGTCCACGTGGAACTGAATCCGTAATAGTCATCCGTCCAGATGAAGAATCCTCTCTCCACGTAGGAGGCGTACGCCTCGTTATAAGTAGTGGTCGTGGTAGTGGAGACCACCTCGTCATCCATGGAGCCGGAAACGTCCAGAACGAGAACGATATCCGTGGGGACGTTGGTGGTGGTATGATGGACGACACCGGTGGTGTACGCCTCGATCATCACGTCCAGAGTGCCGTCCGGCACGCCGCCCACAAGATGGGGAACGACCGCCTTACGGAGCACTACGCCGTCTGCCTGGTTCGTGTTTTCCATAACGTCGGGCAGTGCCTGGGCGGAAGCAGCCGCCGCGGGCATTGCACCGAAAGGAAACGCGGACACAAGCATGAGAAGGCTCAACAGTGTGGCGAAAATCCGTTTTTTCATATGTTTTCTCCTTTGTTTATTCCGGCATTTGGCATATATCGGATCGGCAGGCAGGCAAAAATTGCCCCCCGTCGGGTATGTATGGACACCGAAAGACTTTTATACAGGGTAATTATAGCACAGATGCGAAATTCCGTCAACCCGTGAGGGGGATTTTTTTACATTTTTTTGCAATTTCAAGGACAAAAAAACGCCCCGGCAGCATCGGTCTGCCGGGGTATTTTCGTTTTATTTTCCAGCCATTGCCTCTTCCGGGTGACTCTGCAGCAGGGCGTTCATCTGTTTTTCAAAGGCTTCGCCCTTTTCCTCCGAGCCGTGCTCGCCGGCGGGGTGGTAGGTAGGCACCACTTCCCTTACGAACTCCCGGATCTCCGCCTCGTTTCCGTCGTACGCTATGCGCATCAGCGTTTCCAGCTGGGAGAGGAACGCATCCGTCTCAAATGGGATGGGATTTCCTATATGGATCAGATGGTTGGGCGTGGTGCGGAGTCCCTCCTCCGACATGAGCTTTTCTTCGTAGAGCTTTTCGCCGGCACGCAGACCGGTGTAGGAGATCTTGATATCCACGTCCGGGGTAAGGCCGGACAGGCGGATGAGGTTTCTCGCCAGGGTATCGATCTTTACAGGCGAGCCCATATCCAGAACGAAGATCTCGCCGCCGGCGGCGTAAGTGCCTGCCTGCAGAACGAGAGACGCCGCCTCGGGGATGGTCATAAAGTAGCGGATGATATCCGGGTGGGTAACGGTAACGGGGCCGCCCTTCATGATCTGTTCCTTAAACCGGGGGACGACGGAGCCGTTGCTGCCCAGCACGTTTCCGAAGCGGACCGCCACGAACTCCGTTTTGGAAGAAGCCGGGGCCGTCTGCGGCAGCTCCATGCTGCCGTAGCTGTCCTCCGTATGTACGTGCAAAGGACGGAGCTGTGCAGCTTTTCCGTCCCGGATCTTTCTGTCAAAGGACTGGACGATCATCTCACACAGCCGTTTGGACGCGCCCATGATGTTGGTGGGGTTCACCGCCTTATCGGTGGAGATAAGCACGAACCGACGGCACCCGTTCATCATAGCGGCGTAGGCCGTTTTGTACGTGCCGATGGCGTTGTTTTTGATGGATTCGCAGGGGCTGTCCTCCATCAGCGGCACGTGCTTATGGGCGGCGGCGTGATAGACCACGTCCGGTCTGTATTTCTCAAACACCTGGTTTATGCGGCGGGAATCCCGAACGGAACCGATAAGCACCGCAAGATCCAGATCCGGATATTTATCCTTCAGCTCCAGCCCGATGGCGTGGGCGTTGTTTTCATATATATCAAACACGATCAGCTGACGGGGGCTGTATTTTGCGATCTGCCGGCAAAGCTCGCTGCCGATAGAGCCGCCGCCGCCGGTGACAAGGATCACCTTATCCTTTATAAAGCCGCTGATCTCCTCCATGTTCACCTTCACGGGATCCCGTCCGAGGAGGTCCTCCACGTCCACGTCCTTCATCTGTTTGGCGGTGACGTTTTCCGTCACGAACTGATAGATGTAGGGCAGGTTTTTCAGCTCGCACCCGGTCTCCTTGCACACGTCCAGAATATCCCGGCGCTGTTCCGCCGTGGCACTGGGGATGGCGAGAAAGATCTTCTCTATCCGGTATTTCTCCACGTTCAGAAGGATATCGTCCCGGCCGCCCACCACGGGCACGCCGTCGATATACCGGCCCCATTTGTTGCTGTTATCGTCGATGATGCAGCATACCGTGTCCGTGGCGTCCGGGGCGTTCTGCAGATCCCTGAGGATCATCTGTCCGGCCGAGCCGGCACCGATGAGCATGACCCGGCAGGCCGTTGTTTTTGCCAGTGCCTTTGCCTTTTTGCTTCTCTCCAGAAGGACGAAGCGGTAGGCAAAACGGACGGACAGCACCAGCATAAACTGGAGAGCGGTACCGATGAAATAATAGGCAACGGGCATCCGCAAAAACAGAACGGTGATGCCCACCGCATGGAACACGCCCAAAAAGAACGTGGCCAGTATTACGCGTTCCAGCTCCGTATAGCTGGCAAACCGCCAGATGCTCCGATAGAGACGCAGTCCCCAGAACACGGCAACGCTTGCCGCCGCGTACAGGGGAATAAAATTCATGAAGGCCTCCAGGTACTCCTCGGGGATCTCCGTAAAGCGGCAGTCAAAGCGGAACCACAAAGCGAAGAAATAGGAGCAGGCGGCGGCGACGGCATCGTACAGCACCAGTAAGAAGGCGATCAGGTGCCAGTGCTCAAACAGAGGCTTTTTCACCGTGCCGGACGTGGAGTTATCTGCGTTATGGGTATTCTTTCCGTCCATGATCTTCTCATTTCCTTTCGTTCAGAATACGGGGGAACGTGCCGTCTGTACGGCACGCGGCAGAGTGGCATACCTATCCACAGTATACCTATATATAGTATATTGTAACACATTTACGGGGCAGGTTCAACAGGTTTTGGGAAGGTTTTTTCCAAAATATCAACAAAATTTTGCCAAACTGTGGATAAACCGGCAAAGGAAGCGGCGACAGCAGAATTCTACAACAGCGTCACCGCCGTCTTTTTCCGGGCGTATTCCGTAAACTTCTGTGCATTGCTTGCCGGATGCCGCACGTAGGCGATCACGTACGCCGAGTGATCCACTGCATACCGAACCGCTCGGACAATGGCGGCACGGGCAGGCACCGTCTCCATCCCCGGCGGATACCAACTTGCATCAAATCCCGCCGGCACCTTTTCCTTTGTCCCTGACGGATGGTACGGCAAAAGCACGGTCAGCGTCACGTCCGGGTGCCGTATTTTTGCCTCTGTCACCGCCCGTGCCGCCATGGAATCAAAATTCCCGTACCGTCCCACGACAAATTCCGTTACGCCGTGCTCCGCGATATGGTTTTCAACCGCACGGCAAAGAGCAGGATACACGCTCTCCGGTGCGTCTCTGTGCCCGATAAAAAAGCATCTGTTCCGTTTATCCATTGTTTCCGCTCCTGAACATTGTGTATGTCGTAATTATTATACGACAATAATTATTATATTGCAACGATAAATCAAAGTATAATTTACGATAGACACGAGCAAAGGAGCAAGCACGATGAGAGATATCCTGACCGTGATTCTAAAACACCGTGAAGCACGCGGCTGGACGGAGTATCAGCTGGCAGAGCGTTCCGGCCTGCCGCAGTCAACGATCTCCTCCTGGTATCGCAAAAACATGATTCCTTCCATTCCTTCGCTGGAAAGAATCTGCCATGCCTTCGGAATCACCCTGTCCCAGTTGTTTTCCGAAGGAGAAACCGCCGTATCTTTGACAGAATCCCAGCAAAAATTGCTGGAAGCGTGGTCCCGGCTGAATGAAGAACAGCAAGCAGTCGTATTCGCACTGATTGAAAAGATGTACTAACGGTGATTTTTATGAACATCGGCGAAGCAGTAAAGGAACGCATACTGGAGTTGTGCCGTCAGCAGGACATAACCATCAACAAACTCTGCAATATGAGCGGTGTTACCCAGTCCACGGTGAACAATATCGTCAGCGGACGGAACAACAGCACCACGATCTCCACCATTAAAAAACTGTGCGACGGATTGGGAATCACCATTGAGGACTTCTTCCACTCGGAATTGTTCCGCCATCTGGAACAGGAGATACAGTAACCGCCGTATGCATGCAAAAAACCCCGCCGTTTGGCGGGGTTTTCGTTATGCGGGGATTAACCCTTGATTGCAGCCTGTGGTGCAGATAGCATGAGGAATGTAATTACTCTGCGTTCTTCTCAGTAGGTTTTTCAACTACGTAACTGCTTTTTGAAGTAATCTTCATTCCGTGCGTTGTCAATATTGTTATTTCAGGCTTTTGGCCACTGCTTAATCGACAGGAAATAGTTTTCTTACAGTTTTCTCCAAATCCGCACGAAGAGTATCAAAGGATGCTTTGTCATTCTCTTTAAGATCTGCATGTGTAGAATATGCATGAATATCCCACAAAAGATAGTGCAGATCCTCCGAAATCCTCTCCTCCAGATAATCGAGTCTGTCTTTGCCCTCAAGCGCCCAATAGATATTTCGTTCAAGGCACGTCTCTATCCGAGCCATACTGTCAGCAATTTGAATTGCTTCAGCTTTTCTGTTTGTATCACAGTAATGCCGGAAAAGTATTCTGCGAGCCTCGTTACGCGAGTCATCATCCGTAGAGTGCTGCTGTATTCTGTACGCAATCGAAACGATCTCAGCGTCGTACTCCTTGCACAAATCCTCATCTTCACTTGCAACATACAAAGCATACATCAGACAACACAGCAAACGTTCGTTATTGGGATATTTGTTGAGTGCTTCTCTGAGTTTTATTATGGCATCCTCTACTCTGCCTGTATCGATTATTCTTTCTGCCTCGTCGATGACAGCGTTTATCTCTCTGCACTTTTCTTTCTCATCAACTCCAAGTAATGCATCGATTGTGACATTAAACAGCTCTGCAAGCTGCGGTAAAACAGAAATATCCGGATAAGTGGCTCCCGTTTCCCAACGGCTGATTGCTTGCGGAGAAACACACATATACTCAGCAAGTTGTTCTTGAGTCATATCCTTTTGCTTTCTTAATTTTTTTATTTTCTCTTTGAAATGTGTCATGCGTTACCTCCCATAAATTGTTTTTTGCAAGCTTGCACTTTTATTATAACATAAATGATTTAACTTACCAGCAATCATTATAAGAGTTTTTGTAAACTAAAGTGAGAATTTCGCCCAGCTTATCAGCTCAATCCATATTAATATCCTTATCCAGTATGGTCAATAACCGCCTAATTGTACGTATTACAATTAGGCGGTTATTTTTTTCGCTTTATTGGATAGCGGCAAACACAAAAATCCCCCGGGTTTCCGGGGGATTCTGATGCGTATTATCGGGGAAATCAGCCCTTGATAGCAGCCTGTGCAAAAGGACGGAACGTGTGCAGTTCTTTCAGAAACGGTCAAACTCCTCTTTCATCGCTTCCCTGAAAAATTCCGCGTACAGATCGTAGCCTTTCTGGTTGAAGTGAATGCCGTCCTCCGCAAAAATATCCTCGCGGTGAAGGGGCTTGTGATCCAGCACGTTCAAGAAAAAGCAGTCCGGGTTCTTTTCCACAAATTCTTTCAGCAAATCATTACTCTTTTCCGCCCGGGCAAGTGCCTCCTCCGTATCATTTTTGTGTCTTTGCGGACCGCTGAGGTAAATATGGATTCCGGGGAAATCGGTAAGGGCATACACGATCACCCGCTGTGCCAAATCCCAGGTTTCCTCAAGGGAATAGCCAAAGGAGCGATAATTGCCAAACGGAGAATAGACCAACACCTTGGGTGCAAGAGGACGCACCATACGCGGATAGTAGTACAACTGGTGTTCCGCACAGCTGGAGCCAAACCCGCGATTGATGGCACAGGGCTTCCCGCTTTTGCCGGGCAGGGCTTCTCGAAGGGGCGTATGATTCCACTTACTGCCCCATCTGGTAAAATTGGACGGTCCATAAAAAACGATTTGTCCTTTTTCGCACGGTTCTGCCTCGTACGCGCGAACCTGGGCTTCCAGGGATTCATTCCACAATACAATATACTGCAAACCTACTTTGACCGGCATAAACTTCGCCCTCACTTCTGTAAGGAATCTTACAGAAGTATTATAATATCATTCGTACCTTTTGTCAAGTTTCTCTGCCAGGCGTTCCGGCACAAAAAAGACCTTGCAGATGCTACTCTGCAAGGTTTTTTTCATCGGGTTTTATCAGCCCTTGATAGTAGCCTGTGCTGGTGCCAACATAGGGAGTGTAATCGTGAATACCTTTCGCCCGTCTCGTCATAGCCTGACACGCAGACTGAACAAAGTGTTTACCTGAATGAAGCTTTCGGATTTTTTGCTTTGGTGACATTATCACGGAAAGACCGCAAACACTCTGGTATAATAAAGCCACATTAAGAAAAAGGAGGACTGTACAATGTCTGCTATCCATATCAATAACCAAAATTTCAAAAACGAAGTTCTGCATTCCGACAAGCCCGTACTGCTTGACTTCTGGGCACCCTGGTGCGGTCCCTGCCGCATGGTGCTTCCCATCGTGGAAGAAATCGCAGAGGAACGAAAAGATATCAAGGTCGGAAAAATCAACGTGGACGAGGAGCCGGAGCTTGCAGCACAGTTCGGTGTCATGAGCATCCCGACGCTGGTGGTCATCAAAGACGGTAAAATCGTCAGTCAGGCGATGGGCGCAAGACCTAAGAGTGCGATTCTTGCAATGCTGTGATGATAGATAATACAAAATCATGGAGGTACAAAATGGGATTCTTCGATTTTCTGAAACAGCC
>JAZPZY010000017.1:0-45679 GCA_045544955.1 Eubacteriales bacterium | reverse complement strand
ATTACTGCAACAACTTCCCCACGTATATTCATGCATTCGGTGCAACGCCGGAATCGCAGATTGCCGTGGTAAAGGCCTTGTTCGGTGAGATTCCCTTTGAGGGATTCTTCCCCTACGAGGAGCCCTGGCTGGAAGATTGAGGAATTTCTGAAAAAGAAAACAGCACGCGACGGGCGTCGCGTGCTGTTTTCGTATTCTTATCAGGTGTTTTTCATAATGATCGATCCGACACATTCGCTGACGTGCTCACAGGCGTCGGCACATTCTTCCAGGCAATCGAAGATCTTGTACCAGCACAGCGTGGTCAACACGTTATCCGATTTCTCCGTGAGATTGTGCATCGTGGTAAGGTAAAGCTTGTCGCACTCCTCCTCCACGTCGTTGCAGGCAATAATGAGATCGTGGATTTTCTTCGATTTCTTGAAGTTTTCAAACTCACTCATGATCTCATACAGCAGACCGCAGCCTTTTTCCAGATTTCTTGCGTACTCGATGGCGGCCGGCTCGATCGTGCGGATATTGTAGATATACAGATCCTGCATGGCCTCTTCCAAAAGGTCAAGCACGTTATCCATCTGCTGGCTCAGCATATCCAGATCTTCCCGCTCCACCGGCGTGACGAACGCTTTTGCCAGGGTTGCATTCATTTCATGCTTCTTGATGTCGGCACTGTGCTCATAGCCGTGCATATCCACCAGCATGGTCACGATCTTTTCCGGATCGTAATTCTCAAGGCAGCTTACAAAAAATGCCGCCGCTTTCTTTGCAAGATCTGCACACTCAACGAAATTTTCGAAATAAAACTTATCGCCCTTAGCCATTTGTATTACACCCTTTCCATTAAGTAAATAGCATCATAAACAGTTTTGTCATAAGGAATCCAACCAGACCGCATCCGGGGAACGTAAGCACCCAGGTCAGCACCATTTCCTTAACCACGCCGAAATTGATGGCTGACACCCGCTTCACAGCGCCAACGCCCATGATAGACGTGGTCTTGGCGTGGGTCGTGGAAACCGGCAGGCTGAACACGGAGCAGAAGAGAAGGGAGATCGCTGCCGCAATATCGGCGGAGAATCCCTGATACTTTTCCAGCTTCACCATATCCATGCCAACAGATTTGATGATCTTCTTGCCGCCCATGGCGGTACCTGCCGCCATCACGGCAGAGCAGACGATCATAAGCCAGATCGGAATATGGATATCGGAAGGAAGGGCCTGCCCCTGTGACATATATACGCAAAGAAGGATAACGCCCATGAACTTCTGCCCATCCTGTGCACCGTGCATGAACGCCATCGACGCTGCACCCACGATCTGTGCACCGCGGAAAAACGGTTCGGTCTTGGGGCGGTTCGCCTTACTTAACAGGATCGTCACGATCTTACAAACGATCCAGCCGAGACCGAAGCCCAGAACGACGGAAATACCGATACCGTAGATAACCTTGATCCACTCGCTGCCGTTGACACCCTCCAGACTGTTGTGAATGGCAATGGCACTACCGGTGAGGCCGGCAATCAGAGCGTGGCTTTCGCTGGTAGGAATACCGAACACCCAGGCAAGCGTTGCCCAAAGCACGATGGCAAACAGTGCCGCACTCAAAGCGATGATGGCTTTATCCGGATCGCTGCCGAAATCCACCATTTTCGTAATGGTTTCAGCCACGGCGGCATTGAGCAGCGTCATCATGAACACGCCGAGAAAATTGAACACGGCGGCCATCAGAATGGCGGCTTTCGGCGGCATACACCGCGTTACCACGCAAGTGGCGATCGCGTTGGGAGCATCCGTCCAACCGTTGACCAGGATAACGCCAAGGGTTAGCACCACGGCGATAAACAGCAGCGGGTTAGCTGTCATTTGCTCCGCAAAAACCAGAATATCCATAGATTCCCTTCTTTCGAGTTTCACTTTCAAATACACACATACGGGCATATTATAGCATATTTTTTGTTTTTTTGCAATATGGAGCAGGAATTTCCCCCAAAACAGGGAAAACGAAGAAGCCGGGCTTTCGAGCCCAACTCGCCGGGGGCTCTGAACCCCGGTTTGCGCGCATCGATTTTCTATTTTGCCCATTTGCTTCGCGCAAACCCTATCCTCCGCTTCGCGGAGGAGGGGTTCATCGCCATTCGCTTCGTCAGAGAAAACAAAAAAGAGTCCAAAAGGACTCTTTTTTGTTTTCTGGTGGAGACGAGGGGGCTCGAACCCATGACCTCACGGATGTGAACCGTGCGCTCTGACCAACTGAGCTACGCCTCCGGGCAGATCCGCATTTCTCAAATGCATCTATATTATAGCACAGAGAAACGCGGATTGCAAGAGTATTTTTTGTTTCTTTACGAATGTTTTTTCCGCTTTGCCCCACGACGCATGCCGCTGACGAAGGCAAATCCGGAGAAGAAGAGTGCCGCACAGGGCAGGATGATAAGGAGTGTGCCAAATCCGCCCGCATCGATCACGGCACCGGGAACGATACCGCTGAGCGTACTGCCCACGTAGCAGAACGCATCCATAATACCGGCGAACATACCGGCACTGTGCGGCTGATCCATGGGAATCATGAACGTTACGATATTATTCACCGCAGACATAAGGCAGGCGTTGACCGCAAAGCAGACGATCACCGGGATAATACTATGAAAATGATAGGATAGGAGCACGCCGCAGAAACCCAGTGCCGCACCGAAGAACAAAAGTCCCATGATCTGGTTATAGGATCGGATAAAGCGGCGGACGGTAACTACGATGGTGGCACCGCAGAGAGACAAAAGCGGCAGAATCAGCGTGATAATAATGGAATACTCTTCCGGCACGCCGAACGCACCGTACAAAAGGGTAGGCACCCAGGTAGTCATGGTATCCTTGAGGAAGCCGTTTCCGATGGCAACCACGCCGGTGAGCAAGATCAGAGCACCCATAGCGGCGAACACTTTGATGAAGGACGGAGATTTCTCCGCCGTACCGTTGTCACCCACAGTAACCACAGGCATAGAGGAAAGGGGTGCGGTACAGAACAGCCAGACGGGAATCACGAGAAGAAGGATGCCGCCGGCAATGCCGAAGGTGAGAAACACCTGTCCGAATCCGGTACAAAGGGCAGATATGCCGTAGGCGGATATGGTACCGATGGACACGGTGGCACTCATGGCAATGGTTGCCTTGGTCAGATGATCTCTGGGGATCCGTCGGGAGAGCAGTTCAATCAGCGTACACCACAGCATGGACTGTGCCGCACCGTTTACGAGCCATATGTACTTCATAACGGTCACGTCATGGCAGAAGAGGATCAGAAGGTTGGACAATGCGGAAACGCCCAACACGCCGGCAATCACCGGGCGAGGCTTATACCGCTGGCACAAAAAGGCGTTGATCAGCTGGCCGCAGCCGTACGTAAAGTAGAAAAAGGTAGAAACCGTTCCCGCTTCCGCTTTGGTAACGCCGGTGGCACTGAGGATACCCACCATGGAAGCCATATAGGAAAGCCTGCCAATGTACGCAGCAACGTAGACCGCAGCACAGGCAAAGATCAATCGGCGGTGGAATTTGTTCATAATAGAATGAGGCTCACTTTCTTGTAATTAACGGTACAGGAACAGCAATCAGCAATCGGGCATCCAGCACTCCATACGGGATTCGTTGTTCCAGGTCTTTCCGGCGGAGGCGTAATCAATGAGACGGATGGAGGTGCCGTCGGCACACTGGGCGTCATAGGCACACTGGGCGGGGAACTCGGGCAGTTCAGCCGGGGTAAGGATGGCGTTGCCGTTTTCGTCCTTTTTCAGAACCACAGGCGTACCCACTTCACTGATACGGGCATCCCGTGCCAGCACCAGGGGACCTACGGTGATGGCGGTATGATGCTCACTCATGGGATCTTCCTCGATATGGGCACCGTAATGGATCCGGGCAGGCATACCGAAGGTAAGCTCTACCGTATCCTCACTCTGCCACGTACGGGAGAGATGGAGGTATTCGCCGGCAGTCACGTCGGATACCGCCGCACCGTTTACGAGGACGGCAGGGTTTTCCGCAAAGGCAGGAATCCGGAGAGACACGGTAAAGGCTTCCGGTGCCAGCAGGGAAAGCTTCATTTTGATCGTTCCCTCCACCGGGTACTTCGTATCGGTGGACAGAACGCAGGTCTGACCGGCCGGCGTGGGAATCTCCGTTTTGCCTGGGAGGTAGAAATTCGCAAGGAATCCGGCGCGGGACAGCATCACGTTGATCGTAGGCAGCATGGCGGTACCGGCGGCACCGATGCAGGCACAGCATCCGTAGTACGCGGTATCGTTCTCCATACGCTTGATTCCGCCCACCTTACGGCCGCGGTTATTCAAAAGAAGGGGGCTGTAAGAGTCAAAGGGCAGGCCCATGTTCTCCGTGCGTCCTTCCGTATTCACCGCACCGTACAGGGCGTTGAAGGCAGAACGCTCGATGGCGTCCGTATACACGGGATCGCCGGTGAGGCAAAACATCTGATAGCACAGCTTCATAAAGGTAACGGTTACGCAGGTCTCCTGCACCACGCCCGGATATTTGGTAAAGGTCTGTCTCTCCGCAGAGTGGTCAAGAAGTTCGTGGGTACAGCCGGAACAGCCGATGATGGTAACGTCGCTCTCCATGAGCATCCGGGTAAAGTTCCGGACGGCGGTGAGCCACTTTTCCTCGCCGGTGACGCGGTAATACTCGATCAGTCCCTCAAAGCAGGACATAAGCTCGTACGCCTTTACCTCCACGTACTGGTACGGATACAGTTTTCCCTCCACGGCAGCCTCAAAAATATTGCCGTTCTTCGATCCGCCGTTTTCGATGATGTACGTGGCAAAATCAAACAGAGAGGAACGGCCGGTGGCGTTATACAGACGCATCATAGGCTCCAGGATAGAGGAGGAGTTGATGCCGCCCCAGTGACGGGAAGCATCGGTGATATTCTTTTGTCCCACGCCGGGGCCGATATGACGGATGATATACTCCGCATGGTCCAGGCAAACGGTGAGGATTCTGTCCCGCAGTGCCTCGTCCTCGCAGATCTCGTGGAAATGGAGAAGGCCGAGAAGCACGTATTTTCTGCCCCAGAGATCCCAGCCGTCAAACTCGTGGTGCTTCGGGTAGGTGGTGATCCGGCCTTCCTCGTCCTGATTTCCCATCAAGGTAAGCACCGTTTCCGTGAGCAGGTCGTACAGATCCGGATCTCTCGTGTACTGATAGGTCATGCACGCACCGCGCATCATCTTACCCCAGTATTCACCTCGCCAGCCGTTATCCACCTCATCGGGAGCCACGGCAAACTGATGGGCAAAGATCGTCCACAGGGAGCGATCCTTCAACTGGATCCGCTCAATAAAGCGTGCCATTTCGTCGGCAATACCGGAATAGTCGCCCTTTACGTCCGTGGTGCTGAAATACACGTCGGAAGAAAGGCGGGGGGCATACTGGTGATTCATCGCATAATAAGCGTGCAGTTTCGGGTTCATGGAAAAAATCCTCCGCTATGATAATTATCCGCAAAAAACAGGCAAATTTCACCAAACAGCATCTTACCACAACCGACAAGGATTGTCAATAGGAATCCTGCCCAAAAACCCCTTTTTCCAAGGATGTTTTTCCGTCGGAAGTTCCGTCCGGGTTATGGGACACACGATATGCTATACTGTACTTACAACAGAAAGAAAGGGGTGGTTTTCAATGAAAAAAAGCGATATTCTGACGCTTGCGGAAGCAATAGCGAAAAAGCACGGCAGAGATCCGTTTACCGCCGCCGAGGCGGAGGGGATCGGGGTCTCCTTTTATCCCTTTCACCGGCTGCCGGGGATGTACGGCGTGGTGGCCGCTCAGCCGTTCATTGCACTGAAAACAGGGCTTGCACCGACGCTGTCCCGGGTGATCTGTGCACACGAGCTGGGGCATCACTTTCTTCATCGGGCGGTAGCGGCCAGCGGATTTTTTAAGGAATCGGTGATCTTCGGCGGTGCTGGCCGGCTGGAGCAGGAGGCAAACCTGTTTTGTGCGGAATTTCTGCTGTCGGACGAAGAGATTCTGCCGTCTCTCCGGTACGGCACGTCCACGGAAGCCTTGGCGGAGGAGTTGTCCGTACCGCCGGAGCTGATCGTCCTGAAAGCGGAGGCGCTTCGTCTGAAAGGGGTACGCGTACAGCCGGACGCGCCCCCTGCCCGCTTTCTGTCCGCGTTCCCGTTTCGAAAAATGGGGGTATAACGAAAGAATTGACGAGAAATTCTCCCGGTTTTATGAAAATAAGGCAAAATTCCGTTGCATTTTTTGCGTAGGCGTGTTATAATAACTTTTATAGACAAGCATCATTATAAATTCACCATGTGAGGTCTCGTATGGATCTGATTAACGTAAAGGAATTATTCAAAAACACGGCCGCCTATGCGGGAAAAGAAGTGCGCGTAGGTGCCTGGGTGCGCAACAACCGGGCTTCCAAGGCATTCGGCTTTCTGGTGGTAAGCGACGGCACGTTCTTTGAGCAGCTGCAGATCGTTTACAGCGAGAGTCTGCCCAATTTCGCGGCTATCTCCAAGCTGAACGTAGGCGCGGCCGTCATCGTTACCGGTACGCTGGTGCTGACGCCGGAGGCAAAGCAGCCCTTTGAGATTCAGGCAACGGAAGTTGTGGTGGAAGGTCCCTCCACGCCGGATTATCCCATGCAGAAAAAGCGCCACTCCATCGAGTACCTGCGCACCGTTACCCATCTGCGTCCCCGAACCAATCTGTTCCAGGCAGTGTTCCGCGTACGCTCTCTGGCGGCGTTTGCTATCCATAAATTCTTCCAGGAGCGCGGATTCGTATACGTACACACGCCGCTGATCACCGGCTCTGACTGCGAGGGTGCGGGCGAGATGTTCCAGGTAACGACCATGGATCCCGCCGCTATCCCCACCACCGAGGACGGGGCTGTGGACTACGCACAGGATTTCTTCGGCAAGAAGACCAGCCTTACGGTAAGCGGACAGCTGAACGGCGAGACGTTTGCCATGGCGTTCAAGAACATCTACACCTTCGGTCCCACCTTCCGTGCGGAAAACTCCAACACCACCCGTCACGCGGCAGAGTTCTGGATGATCGAGCCGGAGATCGCTTTTGCTGATCTCAAGGACGATATGGCACTGGCAGAGGATATGATCAAGTATATCATCTCCTACGTACTGGAGAACGCGCCGGAGGAAATGGCGTTCTTCAACCAGTTCGTGGACAAGGAGCTCCTTGACAGACTGCATCACGTAATGGAAAGCGATTTCGGCCACGTAACCTATACGGAAGCGGTCAAACTGCTGGAAGAGCACAACGACGAGTTCGACTACAAGGTATACTGGGGCTGTGATCTGCAGACGGAGCACGAGCGTTACCTCACTGAGACGATCTTCAAGCGTCCCGTATTCGTAACGGATTATCCCAAGGAGATCAAGGCGTTCTACATGAAACTGAACGAGGACGGCAAGACGGTTGCCGCCATGGACTGCCTGGTTCCCGGCATCGGCGAGATCATCGGCGGTTCCCAGCGTGAGGACGATTACGACAAGCTGGCCGCCCGCATGGACGAGCTGGGTCTGGAAAAAGAAGCGTACGACTTCTATCTGGATCTCCGCAAATACGGATCTGCCCGTCACGCCGGCTTCGGTCTGGGCTTTGAGCGCTGCGTTATGTACCTGACCGGCGTTTCCAACATCCGCGACGTTCTGCCCTTCCCCAGAACGGTAGGAACGTGCGAGCTGTAAATAGAATATGAAAAAGATGCGGGGGAACTTTTTGCAAAAAGTTCCCCCGCGTTCCTTCAAAAAACTTGAAGGAACAGCACATTTCCGACTGTCGATGCAGAACGCGCGGCAGTCTTTTTTCGTTTGTTACGGATGACAGTTGCCGCACGGATCGTATCCCATGCGAATCACTTCTTCGCGGGTTCCCGTGTAAGTCGCTTTGTTTTTTTCGCTCATTCTCTTCACGCTGGAACAGGCAGGATAGTGAAACTTTTTCGTATTGGTGTTCAAAATATACTCCTGTCCCACAGAAGTCTCTGTTTTGACGGGGGCGGTCGTTTCCGCCTTGGGCGGTTCCGTTTCCGCAACGCCGGGTGTGAGCGTATCCGCATTGGCGTTTTTTTCAACAGTCACAGTGACGGTCTTACCATCGCTCGTGCAATAGATGTCGCCCTGCAGATCCGTACGAAAAACCTGCACGTCCGCGTCCCGCAAACGGCTCAGCGTATTCTCTGTGGGATGTCCGTACGCATTATTCTTTCCAACCGATATTACGGCATACTTAGGCATAATCTCTCTTAGAAAAGGATATGTTGTAGACGTATCACTGCCGTGATGCCCCACCTTGAGAAGATCCGCCTGCAGTGCAGTTCCTCTGTCAAGGATCGTCTGCTCTGCTTCCCGTTCCGCATCGCCGGTGAACAGAAAAGAGGTATCCCCATACTGAATCATCAATACGATGGATGTATTGTTGGCATCATCGCCGCCGTTCACCCCAATGACCGTTACGGATGCACTTCCCAACGTATAAGAATCTCCAACGCTCGGCACAGTCACACCGCCGCCTTTTTTGTCGGCATACTTTTTAAAATCCCGAAATGCATCACTGTCGTAATCAGTGACAGAGCAAAGCGTGAGTGCCGCATCAGTATAATTATACGCACCCGGCAGACCGCCCACATGGTCCTCATGAGCGTGCGTTGCCACTACCAGGTCCAATTTGGGCACGCCGGTTCGTTTGAGAACGCTGTATATGGTGTCCGAATCTCCTTTGTTTCCGCCGTCGATGAGCATATAATGCCCATCACACTCTACAAGTGCGGCATCTGCCTGCCCCACGTCAATGAAATGGATGGAAAAAGTGGACGGAACGGGAATAGAGTCTGTCTGTGCCTTGGAACTAGTATTTGCAGTCGTCTCCGCCGGCACGGTAATCGTTTCCGCCGGCGCGGTGGTCGTTTCCGCTGGCGCGGTGGTCGTTTCCGCCGGCGCGGTAGTCGTCTCCGCCGGTGCGGTAGTTATTTCACAACCTGTCAACAATAGCATGCATATACAAAGCCAGGCAAACAATTTTTTCTTTAACATCTTCAAAACACGCTCCGATTTAGTGATATATCACTATTATAAACCACAATTATGACATAGTGATGAATCACTAACAAAAAATCCGCCCATGATATATAATATTTAGTGATATATCATTCAATAAGGTGTGATGCGAATGAAGACACAGCAGGTTGTAGCATTGCGAATCCGACAGCTTTGCAAAGAGCGCGGTATAACACCCAATGGACTTAGCTTACTTGCCGGCGTTCCGCAAGCCACTGTAAAAAGCATTTTGAACGGAGAAAGTAAAAACCCCGGTATTGTTACGATCAAAAAATTATGCGATGGATTTGAGATTTCACTGGGTGAATTTTTCAGCACAGCGGATTTTGAAATGTTAGAACAAGAATTACAGTGAAAAAGACTGCGTTATGGCAGTCTTTTTCTTATCCTTCCCGCCCGAACACAAAATCTTCCACCCGGAAGGTTTCTGTGAGCCGGGCGGCTTTTTCTGTATCGGCTTTTGCCCACGCCGTGGCGCCGCCGGTGATGTCCATTCCCTCGGCGGCCGCACGGACGGCAGACCGGGCAAAGACGTAGGACTCCGTATGCCGCCGGGTGCGGTACCCCAACAGAGACAGAACACCGCTGACCGTATCCGGGTACCGGGGATCCGTGAGACGGTTCAGAAGTGCCGCCGCCATAGCAAGATGGACGGCGTACGGCTCCCCGTCCGCTTCCCCGGCGATATATTCGGCAAGGACGATCTCCTCGGCGGCGTTGGGATACACGGCCGAAACCGGAACGGCAAACAGCACAACCGAAAGCAAAAGAGAAAGGGCGATTTTTCCTGTCATAACGAACACCTCCCGCCGTAGTTTTCCCGGCCGTCCGCGGCTCTATTCCCGGCCGATTTTCCCTCTATCCCTTGACGGACGGAGTATTTTGTGATATAGTTATACTGTATAATTATATGCTCTTGAAAACGTTTTTATAAGGATATACTATGAAAAGCATTACTCTGAAAATCATCACCGCACGCCGCGGTGATTACGTGCCGCCCCGGGCAGGAGACACCAGCATCTCCCCGGCGGAGGAAAATCTGATTCTGGATTCGGTGGAACGGATCGTTCCCGAATCCCCCGATCCGGACGGGGAAGACGTGATGGAGCTGACCACCGCAGCCCTTATGGATTTTGATGCGGACGGACGCTGCACCATCCGCTATAAGGAAAGCGAGCTTTCCGGCATGGAAGGGACGGAAACGAAGATCACCTTTCTCAAAAGCGATCGGAAGATTCTGACGATCATCCGGGAAGGGGCGGTCAACTCCACCCTTGTACTGGAGGCCGGCCGCTTTCATTCCGGGCTGTATGAGACGCCGGTCATGCCCCTGGACGTGACCACCATGACCTACAAGCTCACAAACGACATAACGGAGGAAGGCGGCACGGCCTGTGCGGATTATTCGCTCCGCATCGGCGGCGTGACCACCAACCGAACGAAACTGACGATGCAAGTGATCCCCCACTGACGAAACACACAAATTCAGAAAAAGGAACGGCTTATGACAGAAACAGAACTGCGTGCCGCCATTAAAAACGGCCCTTCGGGAGGCTATCTTCTCTGGGGCGACGAGGATTATCTGAAAAAATTCTATCTTGGGAAGCTCCGGGACGCCGCCCTTCAGGACTGTCCGCCGGGGCTGGAAGATTTCAACTGCCTCTCCCTCACGCTGGAGGACGGCGATTTCACAAAGCTGGCAAGTGCCGTGGCGTCACCGCCCATGATGGCACCGAAGAAATTCGTGGAGATCACGCCGCCGTCCGCCAACGCATGGAAGGATAAGGAAAGAAAGGCGCTCGCCGAGATCCTGGAAGATTTTGCAGAGATGCCGGACACGGTGCTGGTAATGCTCTGCCCCCGTGACACGCTGGATCCGGGCACGTCAAAAAAGCCCTCCGCACTGTTCAAGCTGCTCACAAAATATCTCCAGCCGGTAGAGTTCGCACTGCAAAGCGGCGAAAAGCTCCGCCGATGGGCGATCCGGCATTTTGAAGAAGAAGGACTGACTCTTGATGAAAACGCCTCCCTGCTTCTTCTGAATCGGTGTGCCCCGGATATGACCACCCTTTCCAAAGAGATCGACAAGGTGATCTGCTACGTGAAATCCAAAGGCGGCACGGCGGTCACAGCGGAGGACGTAAGCTTCGTCACCTCGCCCGGCATCCGGGAAGACGCCTTTGCACTGGCCAACGCCGTTCTGGCCGGAGACCGCACGGCGGCTCTCGCCGCATTGGACGTATATAAAAAGCGAAAAGAGGAACCCATTGCCGTTCTCTCCGCACTCTCCCGGGTAATGAGTGATCTCCTCACCGTTTCGGCGCTTGTCGAAAACGGTGCAGAAAAGGCGGAAATTGCCAAAACACTGCACATGCACGAATACAAGGCAGGCATCTATCTGCGGGCCGCCGCCGGATTCGGCACGCCCCGGCTTGCCGCCGCACTGCAGCGGTGCATTGAGGCCGACCGTCTGTGCAAATCCGCCTCCCTCGGCTACATTCCCTTGGAACGTTTCGTATGCACGATTCCGCTGGGTGCAGGGAAAGGACGAAAAAATGGCTGAAAAGGCAAAACTGCGGATCCCCTATCCGGTGATCGTAGAAGGGCGATACGACAAGATCCGCCTGTCCGGCGTGATCGACGCCGAGATCCTGGAAACGGCCGGATTCGGGATCTTCAAGAAAAAGGAACGGCTTTCCCTGATCCGCACGCTGGCGGCTCCCCGGGGTGTGATCGTGCTGACGGACAGCGACGGTGCCGGCAAGGTGATCCGCTCCCACATTGCCTCGGCGTTACCGCCGGAAAAGGTGATCCATCTGTATATTCCCCAGATCGCCGGAAAAGAACGGCGGAAATCTTCCCCATCCAAGGAAGGCACTCTGGGAGTGGAAGGCATGGACGATTCCCTTTTGCGGAAGTTATTTTCGCCATTTGCCGAAAACGATAATGCGGCACCCGCATCGAGCCGGGGCGGCATAACGAAAACGGATCTGTTTGCGCTGGGGCTCACCGGTGCCGCCGATGCGGCAGCCCGGCGGGACAAGGTATCCACTGCCATAGGACTGCCGGCAGACATGACATCCGGGGCCCTTTTGGGTGCGGTGAACATTCTCTTTACGAAAGAGGAATTTCTGAACAAGGCGGCGTCGATTCTGGACGCGGAGGACAAGCCATAATGGAAACGATACTATCTCTTCTGAAAAAACACCGGGAAACGGTAAGCTATCTGTTTTTCGGTGTAGTCACCACGGTGGTGAACTTTATCCTGTACTACGCCTTGCTCTTTTTGGGCATGCACTATCTGTGGGCACAGGTGATTGCCTGGATCGGTGCGGTACTGGTGGCTTATATCACAAACAAGCTTTGGGTATTTGAAAGCCATGTTAGCGGACTTCTCCCCGTTTTGAAGGAGATGCTGGTGTTTATCGCCTCCCGGCTGTTTTCCTTCGGTGTGGAGACGCTTCTCTTGTATCTGATGGTGGACGTGGCATCTGTTTCCGAAGGCATCGCCAAAATCCCGGTAGCGGTTCTGACGGTGATTCTGAACTACGTGACGGGCAAATTATTGGTTTTCAGAAAGAAGTAACAAACGATCCGGAAAACCAAACTTTCTTGAAAGAAAGTTTGACAAAGAACTTTAGACTGGGGCTTCCTCACGCAGTTTTCCAAAAAATGGTGGACTTTTCCACACGGTTTTCCACATCCTGTGGAAAACTCTCTGTGGATTTTCAGGCGGAAATGCCTCAACATATGCCGCCGAGCGTTTGTTCGAACACAACATCTGCGTCATTTTCCGCTATTTCCCACAAAAAACAACCGTTCGCCGCCGGTTTTCCACAACCATACCAAGGAAATCCCACGGGGCGTCCTTTTTCTTCGCATCCCCCTCACAATCCATCGAATGGGAGGTTTTTATGAGCGAAAACAGAAAGTTTCTTCCGGTAACGCCCGAGGAGTTTCACGACCTTGGACGGGACGTGCCGGATTTCGTATACGTAACGGGTGACGCCTACGTGGATCATCCGTCCTTTGGCCCTGCCGTGATCTCCCGGGTGCTTGAGGCCGCCGGATTTCTCGTTGCCATGCTTCCCCAGCCGGACTGGCGGAACACGGACGATTTCAAAAAATTTGGAAAGCCCCGGCTGGGCTTTTTGGTCTCCGCCGGCAATATCGACTCCATGGTGGCACACTACACGGCGGCAAAAAAACGGCGCGGCGAGGATTTCTACTCCCCAGGCTGCAAGGCCGGTCTGCGTCCCGATCGGGCCACCGTGGTGTACTGCAACCGCATACGGGAGGCGTACGGAGACGTGCCCGTCATCATCGGCGGTCTGGAGGCATCCCTCCGTCGGTTCGCCCATTACGATTATTGGGACGACAAGGTTCGCCGTTCCATTCTGGTGGATGCCCGGGCGGATCTTCTCTCCTACGGCATGGGAGAGACGTCCATCACCCGTATTGCAAAGCTGCTGGATCGGGGCATCCCGGTAAAAAAGATCCGGGACGTACGCGGCACGGCGTTTCTGGCGAAACGGGGCGATGCCGTTCACTTCCCCGTCGCCGGCGGTCTGGATGATAACGGCCAGCCCGTGGGATACGATTACGATCAGCTGAAAACGGATAAAAAAACCTACGCCAAAGCGTTTGCCGTGCAATACGCCAACAACGATGCGGTGGCCGGATGTGCCATCGTGGAATACTACGACGATCGGATGCTGGTGCAGAATCCGCCCAGTCCGCCGCTGGAACGCGAGGCGTTGGACAAGGTATACGCCCTGCCCTACACCCGGACGTATCATCCCATGTACGAATCCATGGGCGGTGTGCCGGCCATTTCCGAGGTGAAATTTTCCATCACCCACAACCGGGGATGCTTCGGCGGATGTAATTTCTGTGCGTTGGCGTTCCATCAGGGGCGAAGCGTCCGTTCCCGTTCTATTGAAAGCTGTGTGGCAGAGGCGAAGGAGATCGCCGCCATGCCGGATTTCAAGGGCTACATTCATGACGTGGGCGGGCCTACGGCCAACTTCCGAAGCCCTGCCTGTGAAAAACAGCTGAAAAGCGGCGTATGCATGAACAAGCGGTGTCTGGCACCAAAGCCCTGTGCCAATCTGAAAGCGGATCACAGGGAATACGTGGAGCTGCTCCGTGCCATTGAAGCGGTGCCGGGAGTGAAGAAGGTATTCATCCGATCGGGTATCCGGTTTGACTATCTTTTAGCGGATAAGGACGACACGTTTTTCAGAAAGCTGGTGCAGGATCACGTCAGCGGACAGTTGAAGGTGGCACCGGAGCACTGTGCCTCAAACGTCCTTGCCCACATGGGCAAGCCGGACGTGGCCGTATACGATGCGTTCCGGCAGAAATTCCAGAAAATTACCGATTCCATCGGGAAACAGCAGTTTTTGGTGCCCTATCTCATGTCTTCTCATCCGGGAAGCACCCTGGACGATGCCATTGAGCTGGCGTTATATACGAAGCGGATCGGTCTTGCTCCGGAGCAGGTGCAGGATTTTTATCCCACGCCGGGTACGGCGTCCACGGTAATGTATTACACGGGGCTGGATCCGTTCACCATGAAACCCGTCTACACGCCCACGGATTATAAAGAGAAGAAGCTCCAGCGTGCCCTGCTTCAGTGGCGGCGAAAAGAGAATCACGCCCTCATCCGGGAAGGGCTGATTGCCGCCGGGCGGGAGGATGCCCTTTACGAGCTCCTGGGCGGTGCACCGGCCCCTGCCCGCAGATCCGCCGCCAAATCCCCAGCCGGCAAGGGCAGAAAGGGACAGCTTGCAAAAAAAGCAAACGCCAAAAGCAACGGCAGACGGGGAGAAACGCAGAAAAAACAAATCAAAAACACCCGGAGCAAAGCGGGATCACAGAACCGCACGAAAAAGCCGCGGGGATAAATAAGGAAAAAAGCACGGAACGCAACAAATGCGTCCCGTGCTTTTTATGCATTCACAGCAACCGCAAATCTGCAAGCAACAACAAAAAACGACTTGCAAATCCGAGAAAACTATGCTATAATAGCGTTGCGACACAACGAAATAGGGCAAACTACAAGAGAAGTGTTTTTTATTTTTGGTAAAAGCACATTCTCTCTTTTGGCGTTCTCTTGCAGTTTGCCGAAGTTGTGTCGCAGCAATCAGAGTTATGTGTTTTTCGGTGCGTATGACTTTGGTTGTACGCACTTTTTTATTTTGAAAGGAGTCTTTTAGTGGAAGCATTTGTTTTCGGAGCAATCATTGGCTCACTGATCTCCGGTGCCGTCGTAGGTGCCGTTCCTGCGGTCTGCGGTGCTATTAAGCAGAAGATCGGTCTTGCCGTGGGTGGATTTTTTGCCTGTCTCGTTTCCTCTCTGCTGCTTGGACTGATCCTGTCCGTGCCCGTGTGTGCTCTGTTTCTGTTCCTGATTTTCAGAACGCCGAAACCCAGCAACCCGGATACACCGGATAACACGCCTACATAATGAAAAAGAACGGTGATGCACCGAAACATCACCGTTCTTTTTTTATTTTCTCTTACTTCACGATTTTGATTTCCGTGTCCCAGGCGGGATACGGAGATACGGGCACGTCAAATACGGTCATACCGTAGTGGATGCCGTTCTGGTTGGTGAATCCGGTGGAGCCGGAAACGCCGATCTCCTGCTCATAGGCAACCATATCGCCCACGGACACGAGAATCTCGGACAGGTGGCTGTACCAGGTCTTGAGGCCGTAGCCGTGCTCGATCACCACGGTATTGCCGCCCAGCGTAGTAAAGCCGGCAAATACGACCTTACCGCTGTTGACCGCGAATGCTTTCGCACCGGTGGCGGTGATGTAATCCACACCCTCGTGGGTGTAGGAGACGCCGGTAGCCGTAATCTTGCGGGTATGACCGAAGCCGGTAGTAACCACGCCGTCATAGGGGCCGGTATGTTTCAGCTTTACAGGGTTGGTGAAGATGCCGCTCCAATACTGGGTACCGTCGCCGGTGGAGACTACGTCCGCAACGGCTTCCTTGAAGTCGGCGATGGTGGCGTCAGTACGGGTAGCGTTGGCGATAGCCGCCGTTACGTTATAATTGAACAGACGAACGTTCCGGTTCGTAACCTCCAGGGACAGATCCTCGGTAACGCCGCCGTACTTGAAGGACAGGGTGTAGGTACCGGCTGCCAACTCGCACCGGATGGGAATCAGGGCGATGGCCGTATCGCCGTCCATAAAGAAGGTGGGCGTATAGCCGATGTCCGGCGTAGAGGTGAAGGAAACCTTTGCGGGATCGGCCACGTTCTTTGCAGAAACCACGGTGAACATACCGTTTTCGATCTTCGTTTCGCCAAGGAAGAATTCCGCCGGGGCTGAGATGTCGGAGGCGAAGCTGTACTGCATCTCGCCGTGATAATCCCGGGCGGCATCCTCGTACCATTTGGCCGTGATCTCCACGTTCAGCTTCATGCTCTTGTCGATATTGAGTGCGGAGATATTATCGTACAGATCGTTGAACACAACGGCACCGCTGGCGGTATCCGTCAGTTTCACGTTGAAATAATCGGGATCAAGGGAAAACAGCAGTTCCAGACCGCCCTCCAGGGAGACGTTCTGCACGTCGACCGTAGTAGCGGTATCGCACTGCACGAATGCACCGGCAGAGTTCTTATAGAACCACTGGGCGGCGGCAGGCAGCACGGTTGCCTGCTGGGAAACGGACAGAGTGGGCACCACGGCGTTCAGATACAGGCTGACCGCATATTTGCCCTCCACGAACTCGGCCGCATAGGAGGCAGGGATCTTATAAGCCTGTCCGTCGGCAAGATAGTACGCATCGGTACTCTTGGTGGAGAAGTAATACTGATAGTCCGCCGATTTCTGGGCACTCTTCATGGTAACCTTAAAGAAATCCGTGCCGATCAGCGGATCGGGCAGCGAGGCAACTTTAGCCGAAGCCTCGTTCATATCCAGAAAGAAATCGATCATTTCATCCTCTTTGCCCCGGGTGAACGTATACTCGGTGCCGGAAAGGTCCGACAGAACGATCTCACGCACGTTCTTTTCGGAAACAGGTGCGTCGTTCGTACTGTTGTAGGAAATGATAGCGATCACGGAAGGAATAAACACCGCTATCGCCAGAAGGATGAGGAGAATTTTGTTTTTCATCGTCGGACTGCCCTTTCTGTTTTATTGTTTCAACGGATCTGCAAAGGGGGGACGCTCCCGTTTTTCTTTTTGTATTGTCTATACAATTCTTCCCTTTAATTATACCTTTTTTTTCAGCAGAAATCAAGGGGGATTTCAATAAATCAGGGGCGGGATTTGCGTGTGCTTCGATTCTTTCCCGTTTTTTTGCGGCCGGTCGGCTTCTTTCCCGATTTTCCGCTTTTTCCTTTGCCGGCCCTGCTCTTTTTCTGCCGGCCGTCCGACCGGGCGAAAGAGCGTTTCTCCCCGGCACGCCGGGCACGGTATTCCCCAGTTGCGGCGGGATGCCGAGAAGCAGAAAGCACTGCCGTATCGGCAAGAGTGAAATCGATCTTTCCGCCGGGGACATCTGCGTGTGCGATGCGGACGGCAAGCCGATCTCCCAACCGATAGGTACGCCGCTGTCCCCCCACACGGCCGGAAAGGGTGAGGGAATCCTCATCAAAATCCGCCTCGCCGCCGTCGAACAGCTCACGCAGGGGGATAAGCCCCTCGAACAGCTTATCCGTCCGTGCAAACACGCCGAAATGGCATACGGAAGAGATCACCGCTTCGTACGTTTCCCCGATATGCAGGGATGCGTACTGTGCCATATACAGATCCTCTATCTGCCTTTCTGCCGAAACGGCACGCAGTTCCGCCTCGCTGCTCTGTCTGGCCGTCTGTGCCGGATGAACGGGACGGCGCGCCCCGGTAAGCACGGCGGTAATGGCACGGTGCACGAACAGATCGGGATAGCGGCGGATAGGAGAGGTGAAATGGGCGTACAGGGGCAAAGCCAGTCCGAAATGGACGCCGGGCTTTTCGCTGTATTTCGCTTTGGACAGTGCCCGGAGCATTACGCCGGATACCACGTCCGATACGCCCTTTTCCTCCGCTTCCGCCAGCAAAGCGGACAGCCGGTGGGTACGGACACCCTCGCCGATACCGGCAGCGTCCAGCCCCATATTATGGGCGAACACGGCGAAGGAACGCATCTTATCCGGCATGGGATCGGGATGGACGCGGTAGAGGCAGGGCATGCCTTTTTCCGTCAGCCACGTGGCGGCGGCCACGTTGGCGGTGAGCATAAACTGCTCGATGAGCATTTCCGCCTCGCCCCGAACCGCAGGGTAAATATCCGTGGGGATTCCCTTCTCGTCCAGCACGAATTTTGCCTCCGGGCTTTCCATGGAAAGCTGTCCACGCCGCCCGGCGGCCTCCCGCAGTGTGCCGTAGAGCGTACGCATATCGGCAAGGCTTCCGTACACGGGCTCGTACTTCTTATAAAACGCAGACGCCTCTCCCTTTTCAAACAGGTCGTTCACCTCAGAATACACGCCGCGTACGTCGGATCGGATAATGGATTTTTTGAAATCGCAGGCGGTCATCTCGCCGGACGCATTGAGGGTAATAAGGGCAGACAGGGCGTACCGCTCCTCGCCGCCATTTAAGGAGCAGGCACCGTTGGACAGCACCGCCGGCAGCATAGGCACCACCTTATCCACGAAATAGACGGACGTGCCCCGGCGATACGCTTCCCGATCCACCTCGCCTTCGGCGGGGACGTAATGGGACACGTCGGCGATATGGACGCCCAAAAGCCATCCGTCTGCCGTACGGGAAAGAGAGATGGCGTCGTCCAGGTCCTTGGCATCCGCCCCGTCGATGGTAAGCGTAGGCGTATCCCGCAGATCCAGCCGGCCGTCGCCGGATATGGCACGGGCGGCACTGTCCTCCGCCTCAAACAAAACGTCGTCGGAAAACTCCGTAGGAATACCGCTGCGATGCAAAACGGCGGCGTAGTTTGCCTCCCGCGTTTCGGCCCGGCCGAACACGGCGGTCACGTACCCGGAGAGGACGTGCTCTCTGTCGTCCCTGCGCCGTTTGGGAAATTCGGTGATCTTCACCGCCACTTTATCGCCGCTTCTGGCGTCACCCATATCGCCGCCGGCCACGTGGACCAGGGCGTGGAGCTTTTCGTCGTCCGGATACACCGCGGCTACCGCACCGGTGCGGACGAAGGTACCGATGATCTCCGTATTGCCGTGCTCCAGGATCTTAGTTACCTCGCCTTCATTTCCCCGGCTGTATCCCGCCTCCCCGGCACGAAACCGGTGCACCAGCACCGTGTCGCCGGTCATTGCGTTCAGCGTATCGCCGTATCCGATATAGATATCCGCACAGCCGACCGATTCGCCCTCAATGATTTCTGCAAAACCGAATCCTCTGCCGGTGTCGGAGAATTTACATTTGAGAAGTGTTTCCTTTGCCATTCTGAAAATCCTTTCTTTTGCTCCGGGTTCCATTCCCGAAAAGTGAAAAAAGCGCTTTCGGGTAGTGTCCCCAAAAGCGCCGTTTTCATTTCACCGATTATTCGCCCGTAGTTTCCGCAGCAGGTGCGTCGGTAACTGCGTCAGCTGCGGTGGTATCCTCTACTACCTCAGCGGAGTTTGCGGGGTCCGTGCCCTCAGCGGCGTCGCCGGTCAGGGCAGCGTCGCCAGTCACGGCTGCGTCAAAATCAACGTCGCCGAGGCTGGGCGTATCCTGCAGCAGGTATACGGCAAGAACGGCAACTACGAAAAGAACAGCAATCACGATAGTCCATTTGGAGAGCTTTTTGTCAAGGTCAGAACCCTTCGTTTTGCCGAAGAAGGTCTCCGCACCGCCGGCGATGGTGCCGGACAGCCGGTGGCTCTTGCTGCTCTGCAAAAGAACGGCAACGATCAAAAACAGGGATGCCGCTATAAGAATAAAACCAAGTGCAATAGTCATAATTTCCTCCACGCCGGCGGTTTCCGGCTGATTCGTTGTGAATAAGGCGGTGCCCGGTGAGAGTGCCGCCTTTTATTGATAGTAAAAAATTATCATGCCCGATTATTGTATCATATCTTTCGGAAAATTGCAATAGGTTTTCGGAGTTTTTTCCGGGTTTTTCAAGAAAAAACCGAAAAATCACCGTCCCAGGCAGGCAAACACCGTATTCCGAAGTGCGGGAAGCACGTATCCCTCCCGGGGATTGCGGGTATGCTGTGCCAGATACACGGACACGCCCGTTTCCGGGGACATATAGACCAAAGCACCGGCAGCGCCGCCCCAGCCGAACTCGCCCACGGGAGCGATGGAGCCGGCGACCGTGCGGTTCACCAGGGTACGCACGCCCAGGCCGTACTCGTATCCGGCCATGTAGTCCCAGTCGAAGGTATGTGCTTTCTCCGGCGGGAATGCAGGGGTCCGCCACAGATCGACCGTGGCGGGGGAAAGGATCCGTGCCCCGGATCTGCCAACACCGCCGTTTGCCATGGCATCGGCAAAGAGGATATAGTCCTCGGCGGTGGAGATGATGCCTGCGCCGCCGCTGTCGTATCCGTCACCGAATATATGCGGATTGCGGAGAGGTATCTCGTAGGGAATTGTGGATTCATTCGGGAACATATACTGTGCCGCCATCTGCTCCGTATCGCCCTCGGCGAGATGGAAGGCGGAGTGCGTCATCCCCAAAGGAGCAAAAATCTCTTCTCTTACGAAATCGGCAAAACGCCGGCCGGAAACCACCTCCACAAGTGCCGCCAGAACGTCGTGGCACAGGCTGTAGTTCCATCTATCTCCCGGATCAAAGACAAGGGGATCTTTGGCGATAGCGCGGGCGATCTCCCGGGTAGGTGCCACGCCGCCGCTTGCGGCAATGGCGGCCTTCACGTTGGCACTGTTGCTGTTGTATGTCAAGCCGGCAGACATACGGAACAGATCGAGAATCGTGATCTTCGTTTTTGCCGGGCGCAGGAACTCACTGCCGTCCGCCTGTTTCTGAAGCACGTTCATTTCCCCGTACTCCGGCAGATAATTTGCCAGCGGATCGGACAGGCGGAATTTGCCCTGCTCCAAAAGGATAAGGCCGGCGGCAGTAGTTACCGGCTTTGTGCAGGAATAGAGAAAATATTTGGTCTGGGGCTCGTGGGTACGCCGTTTGGCCACATCGATAAACCCACCCTGCCGGCGGTACAGCTGTTCATGATGTGCCCACACGGTACAGTCGTACATAGGAAAGCCGAAATCCAGAAGCGAATCCAGAAACCGGTCCAGATATGTAAAATCCATAAAGGCCTCCGTTAAAGCAGAACCTGATCGTTGGCGATCAGCTTGAAGGTGAGCCCCAATGCCTCCGCCGCTTTACAGCAGAGAAGCATCCGGGTGAGGAATATCTCAAAATAATCCATCACCGAGCCGTATTTGGTATCGATGGTAAGGGTAAGGGAGATCTGTTTTCTCTCCGCGTCGATGGAGACCACGGACTTCTCCACGGAATAGTTCACCCGGTCGTGGATGTCCACCGCATGAAAATCCGCACTGCGGACGCGGCTGCGGCGTACGTCCGTTTTATCCGCCAGAATAAGGGCGGCGGCGATGGGATTCACCGGCACGCCGGTTCCCTCGTCGTGATTGCCGATGGCGGTGGTGACCGTTGCCACGTCGGCAATATCCATGCCCATTTTGGTCAGAAGCGTAAAGGCCATAACCGCACCGGACTGGGAATGCTCCACCCGGTTCACCAGATTGCCGATATCGTGCAGATACCCGGCGATCTTGGCAAGTTCCACTTCGCGGGGATCGTGTCCCAGCACGGTGAGGATCTCGCCGGCCGTCTCCGCCACTCTCGTCACGTGGGCAAAGCTGTGCTCCGTATAACCGAGAGCGATGAGCGATGCGTCCGCCCGGGTGATGAGTGCCCGTATATCTTCGTTTTTCCGTATAGATTCGTAGGTGATCACTTTCCACTTTCCTCCTTCTTTTCGGGACGGAGGATGGCGTTTTCCATCCGCCGCTTGCGGCAGTCCTCAGTGATCCGGTAAAGGCTGTCCTCAAAGCGGACGCCGTACCAGTGATTCTGAAGATCCTCTCTCGTATCCGTGATGGCATCCGTCACGAACGCAATGGTGCGTGTCAGTGCCTCCCGCAGGGGGAATCCGTTCACCAGGTACACCGCCAAAGCGGAGGCGAACACGTCACCCGTGCCGTGAAGCGGTGCGTCGATCCGGGGGGCGGACAGGGACATCCGCTTGCCCGTGCGATAATCCATCACGGCCACGCCGATCTCGTCGGCATCTCCTCCGGAAAAGCGGACGCCGGTAATGACCACTGCGCCCAAATCAAAATCGGCAAACGCCGAAAACAGTGCGTTCATCCGGTCGGCATCGTAAGCGTCGCCCTCGTAGGGGATACCCGCCAGAAGGCACGCCTCCGTTACGTTGGGGGTGATGATATCCGCCCCGCGGCAGAAATCACGCATGGCGGCAACGAAGGCATCGTCATAGATAGAATACAGCCGGCCGGCATCACCGAGGACGGGATCCACCAGCGTTACGCCGCCCTCTCGAAGGAGGCGGGGTGCGGCATCCTTCACGGCACAAAGCTGTTCCACCGAGCCGAAATAGCCGGTATAGAGCATATCGAACGTAATGCCCATGGACTGCCAGTGGGCAAGCACCTTGTGCATCTCGGCGGTGAGGTCGAGAAAGGAGTATCCCTCAAACCCGCCGGTGTGGGTGGAAAGCAGAGCAGTAGGCAAAACGGCACATTCCGCACCGCCGGCACTGATCACCGGCAGAGCCACCGTATTGGCACATTTACCGAAGCAGGAGATATCCTGCACGGACAAAATTCGTTTTTGTTTCATACATACTATCCCATCGTTCAGATTAAAGGATCACCATAAACAGAAGATACATAAGAGGAATGGTGATCACAGAAAGGGTGCTGGAAATAATGGTCATGGCCGCACCGGTTTTCGTCTCTCCGCCGTAGGCGGCCGGATAGACGATGGTGTTAAGCCCGAGAGGTGCCGCAAAGGCGAACAGGGTGAAGATCTGCACCTGTTCCGGTGCCCCCATAAGGCGGAGGATCGTGAGCATCACCGCAGGAATAAGCACCAGGCGGAAGGCGGTTACCACGTACACCTTTTTATTGTTGAACAGGCTGCGGAAATCGTAGCCGCCGATAACGATACCCGCCAGAAGCATGGCGGCAGGGCCCATGCAGTCTCCGGCACTGTCAAGGGCAGACATGACGAACGCGGGCATATAGGCTTTCGCCCCTGTGAATCCGAAAAGAATACCGAGGAACAGTGCCATAATGGGCGGTGCAAGGAGTCCTTTTTTCAGGTTTTTCCAGACGCCGGCATTCTGCTCCTTGGGGATCAGAATATAAAGCCCCCAGCTGTTGGTGATAACGCTCATCATCATGGTATACATGGAGTAAAGGAAAAAGGTCTCCGCACCGAAGAGCTGCAGAATCAAAAAGTTTCCGAGATAGCCCCAGTTGCCGAAGGTGAGAGCGTACTTATAAATATTCTGCAGATACGCTCCTTTCGCATCTCCCTTTTTGTTTCTCACGATGAGCCGGGAAAGGGGATGGGAAAGAAGGGCCGCACCGGCCGCCAAAAGAAAGCCGTACAGGATATACTCGGCGTTCTCCCGGAACGAGGCCACGGTACAGTTGTTGGTAAAGGTGTGCAAGGTCAGTGCGGGGGCGAACACGTACGTTTCCAGCTTGGACAGGGAAACGTAGGCATTCTCCGGCAGAAAATTCTTTTTCCGCAGAAAGAATCCTACCGAAATCAGAAGAAACATCATCAGCATCTGCGTGAGGGTATTGTTAAACACTTCCATGGGTACTGCGAAACTCCTTGGTACTTTATAGCTTTTAATGATTGCTGGTTTATTACTCGTTTATTTCTCGAAGTCTGTGGATCAGGGCATCGATGGGTGCGTCGTCGGGGATAAATTCATGCTCGCCGTCAAATGGCAGAAACTGCACCCAATCCGTTCCCACCTGCTTACAGAGTGCCGAAAGCCGCTGGAACGCCGCCTCCGCCCCTGCATAATCAAAGAGAGGATCCTGCCGTCCCACCGCAAGGGTCAGAGGACGGGGATAGATGAGACACGCGATCTCCGCGTCGTCAAAACGGAGTGCGGACGATCTCCACGTCCAGTCACACCACGGAATCCGGTCTCTTTCATTGAAATAAGAGCAGGACAGAACTGCCTGCAGCTCCGTATCCAGGGCAGCCGCCATCAGCGTGTAAAATCCGCCCCAGGACATACCAACCATACCCGTTTTTTCCGTATACGGCTCATTTCTGTAATACTTCAGTATCTGAAGGATCCCGTACACCTCAACGGCGGCAATGGAGCTGCCCACCCGCTTCAGCCGGGCGTCGATCGCGTGCCGGTCGTAGGAGGGACCGTATTTTTTCTCATCCCACAAAAGCAGCTGAGGGGCAAACACGTGCACGCCGCGGCGGAGCACACGCTCCAGCATATCGTTATAGTTGGCAGTAGTATCCCCGATCATACCGGCGATAAATTCCGGCGTACCCAATCCTCCGTGCTGCACTAGAACAAAGGGGGCCTTTTTCCCTCCGTCGGACTCGCCCGGGATACGGAAAAGAAGCCCGGACATCCACACGTCCCGGAGGATCTCCACCTGCACCCGGAAGATCTCGTGCCCGTTCGCCTCGCCGATACGCTCCGAACGCACGCACGGAAGATCCGCCCACAGGCATCGGTCGTTCAGAGGCCAGCCCAGCGTATCTCTCAATGCTGACCGGTACGTTTCCGGATCGGTGAAGATTTCTTTCACAAACCGTTCCCGCTCCTGGGCGGCACTTCTCTGCCGTGCCTCTATAAGTTTTTCCAGTCCATCCACATAGGCAAGCCGCCGGGGCAGTGCCGCCGACGCGTTTTCCTTATATTCCATTTTCCTGCTCCTTTTTATAGGACACGGTACGGCATTCGCCGCCGCACCACAGATTTTCTACGGTGAACGAATCCCACGATGCCGGCACGCGGGGCGTGACGGACACGGCTCCGTTTTCGGCACGGATGCCCAGAAGCCCCCGGAGAAGAAGATCACAGAAGGTGGAGTGGTTGTAGTCCTTGCCCCGTTCCCGGCCGCCCTTCTCGGGACGCCAGCCCCAGGCTTCCAGTATCTGCCGGCACGTCCACTCATCCCGCAGCGGATGCCGTTCTTCATCGATCCACGGCACAACCGTACCGCCCGGCAGTGTCCGCTTATGGCCTGCGGCATAAGTCTTCAGCATCCGGTAAAAATCGGACTCGGTAATGACGGACTGCTCGTAATTCTCAAAGAGGCAGATCACTGCCGTCAGCGTCTGGGCGGTGGCAAAGGGCCACACGTAGCCGTTCCACAGACATTCGTGATCGGAGTGGTACAAAAACCGGGGATGGGCACGCTCTGCCGTGGTAAGGCCGAAGGGAGCGTCAAAGCCGCTTTCCGATTTGAGATAGGCAAAGGCACTCTCCCGTCCGGCAGGAGGCAGAGCAAAGCACCAGGGGATATATCCGATCAGTTCACGCACGCAGCGCTCCTTGGGCAAAGCGTGCACGTCGGGCGTATCCGACGGCGTGGGATGAACGGCTTTATAGAAATCCCCGTCCCAGAGATACCTGTTCAGAAGATCCCGCACCGTTTCGTATTTTTCCCGATATTCCCGGGCAATATCCGCCCGGCCGGCCCTCTCTGCCGTCTCGGAGATGGCACAGGCCCCGGCCGCCATATAGGCGTTCAGGGTAGGACGCACGCCCCGCTGCGGTTTTCCGTCCGTGCCGGTACCGCTGATGCTGAACTCCATGGCGTCGTTTCCGTCCACGGACCAGAACAAACCCGAGGGGGTTTTATGCTTCCGGGCGGTGGTTTCCCAGTAGCGGATCATTTTATCAAGGTTTCGCACGGCAAAGGTCCAGTCCCCGTGATGGCGGCACAGCTCCGCGACGGATGCCGGCAGCCAGGTACTGTAACGATAGGTATTGGCGGGCTCGTTCAGCCAGAAGGACAGATAATCCTCCATCCACGCCTTGCCGCATTTCAGCCATTTTGCCTCGGACACGTGATGCCCTACGGCGGCGATGATCATATTATGGGCACCGGCCCAGGGGACCGGCGGCAGAAATTCCGACATAAGAACGCCGTCCGCCGTGGTCTTCTGATGCTTGCGGAGCGTCCAGTACCGAAAGTAAAAGGCTTCCTCCAGCGTCTTGTCGGGAATATCAATAAGCGGGATATTCTCCAGCATCCACCGGGCCGCATGGGCGTTGTCCACGTCCTGTATATACAGCTCCTCATCGGCGGCGTTGAACTTTTCCACATACGCCAGAAGCTTATCTCTCATTGCCGGAGAAACAGCAGTATTTTTCGAAACGGTCAGCACAGAATCACCTCCGTAAAAGTATACCACAACTTGACAGGATTGTAAATATAAAAATAGGCGTACGCCCGTTATTTTCACAGGCTGACACCTATTTTCAGGCGAGCCGGCAGAGGCGTTTGTCCGTCAGAATTTTGCCCGCAGCTCCACTACCCTGCCCAGAATCCGGACGGGCATTTCTTCGATATCCCGGTTGGAATAAAACAGAGGGGCGAAGGCGGGATTGGTAGACAAAAGAAAGATACCGTCCTTCGTTTTCTGCAGGATCTTGCAGGCGGCCTCGCCGCCGCCCACCATGGCGATCACCGTATCGCCGGACTCCGCATCCGACTGCAGGCGGACGATCACCACGTCTCCCTCACGCATACGGGGCTCCATGGACGCACCGTGGATCGTAAGCCCCACGTAACTGCCGCCCCGGGCCATGGCCTCGGAGATCTGCTCTTTGTCGGTGATCTCCTCAATCGCCTCCATGGGAATCCCGGCGGCCACGCGCCCCAGCACGTTTATCCAGGTAGGATCAGCGGGGCAATCCCCCGTTTCCCGCCCCAGAAGATAATCCACCGATACGCGAAAATATTCGGCGATCCGTTCCAGCACCTCGGTTTTCGGCTGGCGGATGCCGCTTTCCCAGTTTCCCACCGTGGACTGGCTGATGCCCAACTCTTTTGCCAGTGCGTACTGGGACATGGATCTTGCTTCCCGCAGTTCCTTCAGACGCATGTGAAACACAGTACATCCCTCCTTTTTACTGATATTTTACCACAGTTTGAAATGGATTGCAAGACGGACTTCCATCCGGCTATCACCAAAAGTGTTGACAAACACAAAAAGAGGTGATACAATATACACAGCAAACACAAAATGTGTTTATCAAGAATCGGAAAGAGAGCTGCAGCCTCCCGGAATATACACGAAAGAAAAAGGAGTAAATACCCGATTGAACAAAGCAACCATCATTATGCAGGGCGACCAGTACGCTCTGCCCTTTGAGATCCGGACCGCAGACGGCACCGCCGCCGCGGCTGACACCTTCGCGGACGTGGAGATCGTCATCGGATCCCTTGTGAAACGGGCATCCGCCGGGGAGATCACATTCAGTGAGCCCCACGGTGCCTTTCTGTTTCCCCTGACACAGGCGGAAACCTTTGGCATGCAAAGCATGCCAACCGACGTACAGATACGCGTAAAAACCCACGAGGGCGACGTGATCGGCACCCGGCTGGGGCCGCTGATCGTGGAGGCGTCCCTTTTCGGGGAGGTGCTGTAATGATAACCGCACAGATGAAAGCCCCCGAAAAAATCACGGCTCGCACCGGCGGCGTGCTGGTAGAACGGGATCCTACCGTACCGGCGTGGGCAAAACGGCCGAAGAAGCCCGCATACACCGCCGAGGAGATCGGTGCCCAGCCGAAGGGAGACTACGTTCCGGCACCCGTCACGGCCGCACCGGGGCAGGTTTTGAAGATCTCCGCCGTGGACGCCCACGGAAGGCCCGTAAAATGGGAGGCGGCGACTCTGCCCACGAAGGAAGAGATCGTGGACGCAGTTCTCGCCGAGATCCCGGTGGGGGATGAGGTGGAGTACTGATGAAAAAGCTGTACGAGGAAGAAAATATTGCAGCCATCGCCGAGGCGATCCGTGAGAAGACCGGCAGCCGAGAACGGTATACACCGGCCGAAATGGCAGGCGGCATGGACGCCGTTTTTGCCGCCGGAGAAAAATCCCAATATGATGAATTCTGGGATGCGTTTCAAAACGCCGGTTCCCGAACGGATTATGAAAACGGATTTATGGGCGACTGCTGGGACGAAACCACGTTCAAGCCGAAATATGATCTGAAACCGGTAAGTGCCCGCAGTATGTTCTCTAAATTCGGCAAGATCGGCTCCGGCGTATCCCTTGCGGAATTGCTGAATCGGGCGGGCGTTTCGCTGGATACTTCCAACGTGACTATGGGACGTACGATGTTCAGTGCGTTTCACGGAGCGGCGCTTCCGCCTCTCGTTTTCAACAAGGCCGCCGATCTGAACAGTTTATTCTACGACTGCTTGTGGCTCGACAACCTTGATATAACGCTGAACCTGGATAAAAGCGCAAACATAGCCGGCATGTTCGGCACCTGCCGGGCACTCACAAATCTGACCGTGCACGGTACGATCGCCGGCACGGGCGTCTCACTGCAGTGGAGCACGGGGCTTACAAAAGCCAGTTTCATCTCCGTTATCCGCGCACTGTCGGAGGAAACGAGCGGTCTCAGCATCACGTTTTCAAAGACGGCCAAGGAGGCGGCGTTCACGGCAGAGGAATGGTCGGCGCTGATTGACGAAAAGCCGAATTGGACGATCTCACTGGTATAAGGAGGAAAAGCATGCGAAAAATACTCACCGCACAGGACGGACACGTGCTGACCGACGGTACGGTCTACGGAAAAACGCTGTATCTGGCCGAGGGGGCAGATCCGTCTGCGTTTTACGAAATCACGGGCGAAGAATACGCCGCCGCCATGGAAAGCGGGCCGGCGGAGGATGCCGATTATATAGCGGCACTGGAAAGGTTCGGTGTACGATGACGAAAGCGGAACTGCAAAGAAAAACGGACAGGGCCGTTAAGGAAACCCGGGCGGCACTGCAGACCGTGTACGACGCTCTGAATCACGGACAGCAGAAGCAGATCGTAAAGAATGAAGCGGTGCTGGCACTGTTTCAGCGATACGGTATAGCACACGGATAAAAAAAGGGGGTCTGCCTTCGCAGACCCCTGATTTTATTTTTGTTCTTCCACTGCACGCCGCTTTCGGTCAGCGGCAGAAATAACGAACTGCATGACAACGGTAACGGCGACCATAATGCCGCAGCCAACGTACAGGGCAAGGTTATACGTACCGGTAATATCGTAGCACAGATTGGCAATGGGCGTTCCCACGGCAAAGCCGGCAGTGCTGACGGAGGTAAACAGGCCTAAAATCTTGTTATATGCCTTCTGCCCGAACAAATCACTTGCAAAGATGGGCACCATGATCGTCTCAAGGGGCAGTGCCAGCGAGGAGAAGATGCTGTAGATCCACGCACAGGCAATGCCAGCAGGGGTAGCGTTCACCAGCGTCAGAAGAAAAACGACGATCACGCCGGTGATAAGGCAGATATTGGAAGTAAAGCGCAAGCCGAATTTATCGTACAAAACGCCGCTTAAAAACTTAAACGCAGTAAGGGCAATGGCGTGCCAGCTGAGAATATTGGCAACGTCGTCCGGATGGATGCCCATATCCTTCATCAGAGGCGCACCCACGCCCACGATGCCCTGCAGCACCACGCCCATAAGGAACACGCAGAGAAGCGCGCTGTAAAAATACGCTTTTTTCAGAGCCTCGCTGTATTCCACGCCCTCCCAGCTTCTGCCGCGGGATTTCTTTTTTCCCGGGGCAGGCACGCTCTCGGTCATTTCCTTCGGTTTATCCTTAAAGAAGAAAAGCACCAGCACGCAGAGGATACAAAGAATCAGTGCCACCAAACGATACGCACTGCGGTAGCCGAAAGGGTTTCCCTCCTCATAAATGATGGGAGAGAGAATCTGCATGGCGACGGCGGCACCGATGCCGTTGGCGGCAAGGATCGCGCCCATGACCGTCCCTCTGTTCTCCCTGCACCAGATATTGACCACGTATCCCACCATGGTTGTGGTGGTCCAGGAAAAGCCGATGCCGAGAAACACACCGCCGATGTAGAATACCCACACCGTACCGGCGACGGAATACAGAAGCATGGAAACGATCAGCGACATAAGACCGGCGCACATCAGTTTTTTCGGTCCGAAGCGGGCAACCAGCACCCCGAAGAACAGATTGATAACGGCACTGGCAATATACCGGCAGCTGTCATTGATGGAAAAGGCACTGCGGGAAATACTGAGTGCCTCCGTAATCGGTGCGATAAACAGGCTTTTTGCGGAGCTGCAAAAGCCGAGCGCGATGCAAACGGTAAGAAAAGACAAGGCCACGATCACCCAGGAATAACTGAATGTAAAGACTCGTTTCTGCTTTGGCTGCATGATAAAGAATCCTTCTTTCCTATGTTCTATCAAAATGGTATTATAGCACAACGCCCCATTTATGTCAACAAGGGGAGGTGACAATTTACACCTCCCCTTGTTTGATTCTATTTTGGTTTTCCGCCCTCCGGCTCACTGAAACCGGATGGCGTACAGATCGCAGTCGAACATCTGCACGGTAAGCGTTACCTCCTTGCCGGACAGGCGGCCCACCGCCTCGTCATCGGCAAAACGGATCCGCTTATCCACGCTGTTCCCGAAGATCTCCACAGAAGTGTAGGATTCGTCCCCGCAGGTGAGCGTGAAGAACGCACCGCCCCGGGCGGAGGTAGCAATATTGGCGTACAGATCCTTGCCCTCGTAGATAAAGGGCTTTGTCACCGCCACTGCCGGCTCACTGCCGGCGTGGATGGACACGAATCCGTCCATACGGATGGTGTACTTCACCAGCTTATTGTGATCCACGGCAGTGCGGTAGCTTTCCCGCACCAGGATCATATATTCGTTATCCGCCCCGGGAATGTCCGAGGGAACCTCGATCACGTTGGGCACGGCCGTGCCGTCGCCGTACACGAAGGATTCCGGATTTTCCGGCGGGGGTGCAATAAACGCCTCGTCAAATTTTACAAAGTTGTATCCGTCCCGGCTGGACATGAACAAGCCGTCGCTGATGGCGAGACCGAAGCGCGCTATGGTTTTCATACGCTCCAGGCGGTCTTCTCTGCCGCACAGCTCGTCGTAGTTTTTCGTCCACGCCTTACGCTCGGCGTAGCGAAGCGGAAAAGCGATCAGCATATGGGGCGCCCGGGGATAAGGGAACACGCAGTTGTTGTACATCTGAAAATCCCGGCCGGTAAACTGGATATGCTTCGTGTGGGACCAGTTTATGGCATCCGGAGATTCCGCCACGCAGATATCCCGCATAAAGACGTACGTGCCCTCTCCCGGCTCACGGAGCAAAAACTGATCCTCATCGTACAGCGCTCTGGCATCCGCATCCATGCAGGAAGTATCCATCCGATCAGTACCTGGGGCAGGCACGTGCTCGCTCCGGAAATAGGCGAAATACTTGCCGTGTGCCGCACTCCAGAACGACCGGTTCTGGGAATCAAACTCGCCCTCCGTTGTGATCATGCGCATCTTGTCAAAGTGGATGCCGTCCTCGCTCAAGAGAAGGATAAGCGCCGCGTGGCCGAGCCACCAGCAGGTCATTTTGTACTTCTCGTCTGCCGGACAGGCAGGATTTTCATCGTAGAACACGGACATATTGTCAAAGAAGTGGAAATCGAATTTTTCCTTCAGCATATCCAGAGTGAGGATCACATTATTCTCGGTGGATCCGTTCATGGAAACGATACCCATCTTGGGGAACGTCCAGTGCTGGGCATCGTCGCTCTCCCCGTAGCAGATGTAATTCTTGGACGTAACGTAGTACATCCGATATTTGCCCTCCGCAAAGATCACCGTCACGAACGTGGTAAGGCTATTCTCAAAGGGCTGATCGAAGGTATGAAGCACCTGTTTGCGTACCGGCTTATGGAGCCGTTTTTCCGCCGTGGTCTTCTCCTCGTCGATGAGGTAATTGTCAAAGAAGCATTCCCGTCTGCTGCCAATGTTTATCATATGAATTTTCCCTTTCCTTTGGTTTTTTTCATTATAGCACACAGATTCCCCGTCCGCAATAGGAAACGGTGACAAAAAAGACACTAAATGGGACAAAAAGCAAGCAGACGCCGCCGGCGAGCACGTTGCTGTTTCGCAGCAAAATAAAAAAACACCTTCGCTCCCGTTAAAACAACGGATGTCAAAGGTGTTTTCGGCGGAGCCCCGTCAGGTGCTCCAGAGCGTTTTGATCTTCCGGGCAAATTCTCCGTCCGTCATCGTCTGGATATTCTCCAGAAGGCGGATGTCCATATCCCGGGCGCGCTGGCGGAGATATTCCCCTGCTTTCCCCATAGTGTCAAGGGCGGTGGCGACCAATACTTTTTTGGCGTACCTTCCGCCAAAGCGGCGTGCCACGCTATCCAGCTTATACAGCTCGTCCGAGGCAACAAAGCCGTTCTTGCAGGAGATAAAGACAGGAACGATCCCGTGCATCAGCAAAACGTCGATCTCGTTTTCCGTATCGTACCGCACCTCCCCTTCCTCCCCGGGGATGGATCCGTCCCAGTCGATGAGCACGCCGTTCCGGGCGTCGTCGTACACGGGGCTTCCGTCCGCCTCACGCAATGCACACGCAGTGACGAATACGTGCATTTCCAGTGCCTGTCCCGCTTTTACAAGACACTTTTTCACCTGGGCGTTTTTATAAGACACCGTCAGCACACCCCGGCCGTCCTCGGCAAAATTCCGCACAAGGCCGTACCGGCACAAATCGCTGACGATTCCCTTTACTATCTGGCCGGAGGCACGGTTCTGCTTCAAATATTTCTCCACCTCATACCGGGACGCCGTGGTGACAAGGCCGTCCCCGCTGACAGCCCCAACCTCTTCCATGGCAGAAAAAAAGCCGCACTGCTTATTCCAGGCACGAACGTTTCTCCGGCAGACGCTCCAGATCCGTGAAACGTCCGCCTGAAAGGCGGGCGTGAGATCCCATTTATAGGTCTTCGTATCGTTTATCCCTCCGTAGGACACCTCGCCCCCGTAGAGACGCACGTTCTCGTCCACGGACAGAACGGGCGTATCCTTATAGATCGTCACGCCGTCTTTATCGCAGTCGTAAACCGCACCGCTTTTGATATTGAATCGGTGGATCTGGATCTTTTTTTCGGGATGCCGCTCACAGACGATGCCCAGTGCCAGGGTGAGAATCTCCTCCCCGCCGGTAATATCGAACGCACAGTCCTCGCAGGTCTCCACGATTTTTGAAAGGACGGCCACTGCATTTTCCAGATTGCTTCTGGAAACGGTCCGAAAGCAAAACTCCACAATGCGGCCCCGATCGGCAAAAACCTTCTGGTACTTTTCGATATGCTTCTGCATCAGCTTTGCATTATCGCCCAAAAAGATCACCCTTTCGGGCACGTCTGTCAGGCAGGCGATGACGTTTTCCACCGCCATTTTATCAAAAAACTCCACGTAGGTCATCCCTATCCCGTCCTCCTCGCTATATCGTCCGTGCGGCGGCAACACCGTATTGCCATTTCCGCCGATGCGTAGTTGTTTTTCATCATAACACATTTTTCCAAAGAGAGCAAGCCGTGCCGGGCGATGCTGAAACGGCTTACGCAGCCGTCCCGCTGCTTTCCTCGTCTGCCGCCCCGTTCGCCGCACGGAGCCGCCTTTTGCACCAGCATACGGCAATAACCTCTGCCGTCAGAATCAGAAGGTTTACAAAGAACACCGCGGGTGCCAATATCATCAAAACATCAAGAATCTTCTCGTCGGTAATCAGGCCGAAATACAGGTAAGCACCGCCCATATCACCGCCGTCCGGCAAAATCCAGTACGGCAAAAAATACGTAACGCCGGAAAGCCATATCCATATCTTCAGTCTGGAAAACGCCGGCACCAAAAACGCCGCGCTGAGATTGACGAACAAAAAGAACAGCGTATGAATCAAAAAGATTCCGGAAACGATCAGCGCAACCCGGATCCACCCCATAGTAAACAGAAACGACATTGCCGTGATGCCGATAAACAGGAAGGTGATCAGCTTGTACTCTTTCGTCTCCTCCGTTTGCTGTACGCCTGTTTTTTTCATTCGCTGAACAAGAAAAACAACGCCTAAAATACACCCGGCAAGGAAAATTTTTCCCAGCAGCGGAAGCAAATTTCCAAAAATCGAAAACATAAAATCCCTCCGTGGCCGGCGATCTGTTTCCGTGCCGCCGGCACATCGTTTTTTATGGAAAGCCGTGTTCCACGATTTTATGATACCATACTCTCCTGCATATGTCAAGAAATTCCCTCCACAACCGAAAACAGGGGCAGTCGCATCGGAATGCGGCTGCCCCTTTGAAAAACTTATTTCTCGTTTTTGTAGATTTCCTTGAAGTATTTGTACGTATCCACCTTCAATTCACCGCAGGCGGCCTCGTCGCAGGCGATGATGCCATCCTTATGGAGCTGCAGTGCGCTGATGGTCCAGGCATGATCCACGCCGCCCTCCACGCAGTGACGCAGGGCACGTGCCTTGTTGTGACCGCTGATGAGCAGCAGCACCTGCTTGGAATCGCAAACGGTGCCTACGCCCACGGACAGAGCCGTTTTCGGCACTTTGTTCACGTCGTTTCCGAAGAAGCGGGAGTTCACGATGAGCGTATCCTCCGTCAGTGCACGGACACCCGTCCGGGAGGTGAGAGAGGTGAACGGCTCGTTGAAAGCAATGTGTCCGTCCACACCGCTGCCGCCCAGGAACAGATCGATACCGCCGTAGGAAGCGATCTTATCCTCATACCGCTGGCACTCCGCTTCAAGATCCTCCGCCATGCCGTTCAGAATATTCACGTTTTCGGCAGGAATGTCGATATGATTGAAGAAGTTATCGTGCATGAAGTACCAGTAGCTCTGGTCGTGCTCACGGGGCAGGCCAACGTACTCGTCCATGTTGAAGGTAACTACGTTTTTGAAAGTAACCTTTCCCTCTTTGTTCATCTGGATCAGATTTCTGTACACGCCCAAAGGGGAAGAGCCGGTGGGCAGTCCCAGAATGAAGGGACGGTTTTCCTTGTGGTTGTTGATAGCGTCTGCGATATGCTGTGCCGCCCACGCACTCATTGCTTCGTAATTGTCTTTGATAATCAGTTTCATATGTTTCTCCCTTTCCGTCTGCATTTGGAATTTACCATTTGATTATACAACGAATGAGCGGATTTGTAAAGGCTTTTTTACAAAAAATCACAAAATCCTCCAAAGTTATCCACGAACCTGCACCGGGAGAAAATCCGTCGGAGGGGAAATAGCACAAATACGCTTCCGTATAATGCCATTCTTTACTTTTAAGCGTTACTTGACAAACACGCATCTGTATGATACAATAAAGAAGATTGACTCGACGGATGCAGTTAAAACGCTGCTTATTTACAGAACTGTCAGTTGATTGAATTTTTATTGGAGGAATTAAAATGAGCAGCTTGTTTAATATCAGCGGCAAGGTTGCCGTGGTAACCGGTGCATCATCCGGTCTGGGCCGTCAGTTTGCTCTTGCTCTTGCAAGAGAGGGTGCAAACGTGGCTATCCTTGCAAGAAGAGTGGAAAAACTGGAAAAGGTCAAGGAAGAAGTAGAGGCTCTGGGTGTCGAATGTATTTCTGTAAAATGTGACGTTGTGGACAACGAAAGCATCAAAAGTGCCGTTGCAGCCGTCGTAGAGCGTTTCGGACGGATCGACATTCTCGTAAACAACGCCGGCGTCGGAACCGGCGCTCCCGCTGAACTTCAGGAAGACAGCGTTTGGAATATGACGATCAACACGAATCTGAACGGTGTGTATTTCGTGGCACGCGAGGTCGGCAAGGTTATGATCAAGCAGAACTACGGAAAAATCATCAACATCGGTTCTATCCATTCCACCGTATGTATGAACGGAAGCCCCATCAGTGCCTACTGTGCCAGCAAGGGCGGCGTTGCCATGCTGACGAAGGCTCTTGCCTGCGAGTGGGCAAAGCACAACATTACCGTAAATGCCATCGGCCCCGCATACTTTGAGAGCGAGATGACGGATCAGGTCATCAATACGCCCGAGTTTGCACAGGCAGTTATGGCCTATTGCCCCATGGGCAGAGTCGGCAAGCCCGGCGAGCTGGACGGTGCTGTTATTTATTTTGCATCCGATGCTTCCAGCTACACGACCGGTCAGCTTCTCACCGTTGACGGCGGTTGGACAACCATCTGATCACCAAAAGGAAAAACAAAAATCCGTTCTCGTCGAGGACGGATTTTTTGTCTTTGGCAAACTATACGGCAAAACCCGCTCGATCTGTGCATGACTGGATCAGCATAGGGAAACCCAAAACAGACTACCGTAGGGTAGTCTGTTTTGCAGCTGACAAAATGGAATCTCTATTTATAAGTTCATTCAATGTTATTTATCGTAACGTCCCCTTCAACTTTATCACATTTCAAGGAATTGCAGCTGACATTTCCCTTAACCCTTACCGCTTCCACATTTCCCTTCACGTTCACGTCGCCGCCACAGTTAATATCGCCCGAAAGATTTCCGCCGCAAGTTATACTGCCGCCTGTATTGCATCCTCCGGACAAATGACCGCCAACGGTAAGATCTCCGCCCGCATTGCATCCGCCGGACAACGGCCCTGCAATAACAACATCAGACCCAGAGCTGCAGCCTCCCGAAACACAGCCGGTAACGTTGATGCTTGCACCAGCATGACAACCGTCCGATACGTTTCCGTTCACTTCAATATTACACTCACTCTGCACATTCTTTGCATCACCGATTATCTCAAAGGTGAATCTGTCAACTAAGGCATCGCACTGCAATATTTTTCTTCCTTCACAAACCACGCCGCGAACAACGGTATCATCCGGCCACGGAAATTCCGCACAGTGGTCGTAATGAACTTCCGTCTTGATCTCACGTGAGAACAGTTCATCAATATAACAACCGAAAATATCTGCCATTACGGGCAAAAACGTAATATCAGGCGCGGCTTTTGCATTTTCCCATTTAGAAACCGCTTGGAAGGTGACGCCTAATTTCTGCGCAAGTTCATCCTGACTCAAACCGTTTTTCTTTCTGTACTTCAATATATTTGCGGCTAAAACAATATTTACGTTTTCCATACCGTCATCTCCTTTCGTTGCGTTCATTATATCACATAGAATCGGCGTATACAATAAATCAGCGGTTTATATTTTTCAACCTGCGGTTGAAAGGGCGAAAAAATGCATTTCGCCGCAATCCTGCGGGGGGGGGGCTACGGCATCTGCATTCTCAGCCCAGAGATTATCAGGGGAAATAGAAACAGACTACCGTTCTCTCTGCATTCTTAGCGGAGAAATAGGCGGGCACAAAACTTCGGCAGAGAACTTGTTTTCTCTGCCGATTTGTGGTATAATGGAACTAACGAAAAGCCTCCCTTGTGTAAAGGGAGGTGGCAGCCGAAGGCTGACGGAGGGATTGTAAAATGAAGAAATCAAGCAAAAACAATCCCTCAGTCGCTAACGCGACAGCTCCCTTTACACAAGGGAGCCTTAGGATGCGTGCAACCGTAGGGGTGTGGGCTTTGCCCGATGCCTTTGTAATACAAAGGCGAAACTGGCGATAAAGGATTGATATACCAATGTCAAAAATCTTATTATCATCATGCGATTTTAGAAACGGCGAATCAGCTAAATGCATATATGACAATTTGCCACATCTGATTGGTCAATGCAAGGTACTGTACTTCCCAAACGAAAAAGCCACTGAAGAAGCAATAAAAAGCAAAAAATTCTACCAACGCCTTTCTGAATTCGGATTTTCCCAAGAAAACATATATGTTTTCAATTATTTTTCCCCCGCTGAATTCGATGCAAATACTCATATAGATGTTATATACATTAGCGGTGGAAATACTTTTGGAACCTTGAAAAGAATTAGAGAATCAAGAGCAGAAAAGGTGATACTTGATTGTTTGTCTCGCGGAGCAATGTATATCGGCGGTAGTGCCGGTGCACATATTGCTTCTCGCTCTATTCAACATGTAGCCAAATATGATGTTGACACATATGGCTTAACGGATTTTTCCGGATTACGTTTATTTGACGGAATTTTAATATGTCATTATTCAGACTTGAGAGAACAAGACTATATGGCTTTAATCGAGGCAGGAGAACAAAATATTATTAAACTTCGAGATCAAGATTTTATTGTTTTTGAAATATAAGATAACCCCGACAGATTTTATGATGAATCTGTCGGGGTTTATTATTTGTTTTCTGTGGATTAAATTAAGTAAAGTTATTTATGATTTCTCCGCTAAGAACATCACGCATTTGGTAGTCTGTTTCTATTTGGGCTCATAGTACAAAACTGCAACCGTTTATTTTTCCGAAAATTCGTTAAAACATTTTCAAAATTCACTTAAGGATGATTGGGCAAAAAGTTCATCTATCGTTTTTATGTGATTTTCTGTAAAAAATCATACATTTCGTGAACCCTGAAGCCATCGTAATCCTCGTACCTGTGGCTATCAAATCCAACGCTGATATAAACGCCCGCATCCTTTATGATCTTTTGCTTTTCAGCATCATTCATAAAGTCGATTACATATTGATGTTCTTTGTATTTATGAATACTGTCATAGCTGACATTCATTTCCCAAAAAATTTTGTTTTTTCCCATTTTATTAAAGAATTCAGCGTAATCAAAGCCATACATATCACAATATGCAAATAGATCAGTGTGCGCAATTCCGCACAATATTCCCACATTATCGCAAAATTCAAAAAGCTTATCCTTCACGATGCTGTTTTCATATGTTATATGCTCAATAAGACAATAATCAAAATCTTTAATTTCGTCAGGGCACTTTATATCATAAAAATCAGGCAATGTTGCTATCTCAATGCCGCAAAGCAGGTTGATCTTATCCCTGTATTGCAAAGCAAGTTCTCGCATTTCGGCAACATATGCTTTTTTCCGATCACCGATCCCATAATTATGATCGCTTATTCCAAACAAGGATAACCCGTTTTCTATTGCAGTCATAATGATTTCGTGAGGATCATCTCTCCCACACTGACTATAAACGGTATGGGAATGTATATCAGATACTTTTTTCCTTTTGTAATGCTCAAATGTATTTATGGTTATTTCATAAGCATTTTCGGGACGCATCTCAAAAATAACAGGCGCTTTATTGATCCTACCCGTCAACCAACATTTAAAAAAGGAGGCGTAACTTATGAGATTTCCATATACATCTTCTATTGGCATATGATTCTCAAAAGTACCGTTTTCATATTTAACTTGATGCATATGGTAACCGACGATATACTTACCAAGCATAGAAAACCATGTGCTGATTTGATATTTCTGACTATACGGAGCATTATTTCTCGCATGCCCTATATCAAAGTTCACTCCGACCTTGTGCTTACATAGCCTTGCCAGCGTTTCCATATAAGTTATACATTCTTCGGGGATATAACCAAATCGTCTGTTGGCGTCAGCCGATTCATTTTCTGTCATATGCATATTCTCCACACCAACCACAATATCATGGGAGATTCCATTTAGCCTATCAGCAATATATGCACATATTTTTTCCAGAATTTTGCTATCTCCTTCGATCTCCTTTACAGACACCTTCGGCACATGCTGCGTTACACGATCAACCTTCAAGATGGAAACAAGTTCAATTAGTCTATCATATGTTTTATCTGCCAAAACAGCTCCATCTTTCCAAGCAACATCCGGCAAGTGAAGTGACAGGCCCTCACCGCCATTGCGACGCCAAATATGTATCAAGGATTCGAGCTCGTTGATATCTCGTCCAACGCAGTTGGGACGCAATTCGAGATATTTTAAATTGTTCCTTATTGCAAATCGAATCTGCTCGAACGGATCATAACAAGATACTCCAAAGTATTGATATAGATCCGTTGGAACAGGTGAGAAATAATGTGCTTTATGAATTTCCTTCGTATCCGTTTCATAGTAAGTGATACACGGAGACTCTCCAATAGACTTATCCGGATCCATTGCTTGCAGGCTTACAGAATTTTCATTAACAACAGAGCGATGCATATGACCGTAAAAAACCACTGTTCGTTTGTGTAACTCACGCCATTTCAACAATTTATCTGCCGTTTCTGCGTTGTGGTTTTCCAATGGATGATGCATAAAAACTATATCGTTATCACCCGAATCCGCAAGCACTTGAAGCTGCTCGTCCGATATACGCCCATCACAATCGTTGAGAGCGTATATTGAAATTCCATTCATCTTGTTTTTACACGGAGATGCCTTTGTGCGAATCGTTTTTTCACTTTCTAAAGATCTTAAATCAGAATTGCCCGGAATGTATAGAAAAGGAATACCTGTTTCCCCAACAGCTCTGACAAAATAATCATACACCGCCTCATTTCCGTCACATGTGGCGTCCCCGCAAAAAGCAATGCAATCAGGTTGTTTTTTCTTAGCATCTGCAATCGCCCATTCCAAAACTCGATATTGCAAAGCATTCTTGTCAAACGGAAGATGCAAATCACACATAAAACAGATTCTCATTATAATCTCCATTCCGCTGTCCTTTGGGCAGCCGCATAAACTATGAGGAACTTACTATGCTTCCAAAGTAACCTGCGAGGGCATAACCTTTGAGTAAATCCTAAGCGTGAAATAGAGCAAGCTTTGACGCACTCTGCGTACCCTTTCAAGCTAACACACTTTAAATTCATTATACCATCTAAACTTAAAATTTTCAACAAAAAGTTGCCGGTTCAAGCTATAAGATTGCAGAACAGGTGCCCTGGTGAAAGGGGGTTGTTTTTTGCCCCTAAAAACACGAAAAGCCCTTGAAAATCAAGGACTTTTGTGTTAGGGTGCAAAATTGTTGCCCCATTATGGGCTCATAGTACAAAAATGCAACTCAGCCGTTTAATCCTCCCGCATTCCGTTAACGGCATGCAACCCGTAGCTCTTAAAAATATTTACCGCCGCTTCAATATCATAAGACGTTGTTTTGGTATCGGGAAGCGTATTGAACATACCGAGAGCTTCATATCTTGATGCGGAAAAGGAATGGTACTGCAATACCTTCACCTTTGTTATTCCCTGCAATCCGCTTAAAAGCTTCGCAATATCCTCACATTCGAAATCGTTATATCCCTTTACAAGAGGATACCGAATTTCGATTTTGCACCCCTTGTTGCAAAGATATTTCAGGTTATCCAGTATCAAACGATTCTGTCTGCCCGTGCATTTCTCGTGAACCGTTGCATCTATCGCCTTGATATCATACAGTAACTTATCGGTGTAAGGAATCATTTTTTCAAATATTTCGCGCTTTACGTAGCCGCAGGTATCGACGTAAACACTGATGCCTCTCTCATACAAAAGCTTTGCAAGCGCAATGCAAAAATCAGGTTGAGCAAGACATTCTCCGCCCGAAAGTGTAACACCTCCGCCGCTGTTTTTGAAAAAAACTTCATCCTGCAGCAGAATACCAACAAGCTCCTCCGCTTCATATTCCCTGCCGTATACCTCTATGGCGCTAACGGGACACCTCTGTGCTGCTTCTTCATTTCTTTCGTTTTTGCAAATACCGCAGGATATGCACTTGTTTTGGGAAAAAGCAATTTGCTTTTCAAAGGAAAGGCTCTCCGGATTATGGCACCAGATACACCGAAGGGGGCACCCCTTGAAAAAGACCGTGGTACGCAGACCGTCTCCGTCGTGAATCTCCATTCTTTTGATTCCCGAAATCATACCTTTCATTTCATCGACCTCGCTATAAATTCATCCTTTTCTTTTTCGCTCAACGTAGAAAAAAGCACGTTCCAACCGCAAAGTCTGACCTGCAATGTAGGATATTTTTCAGGGTTCTTCTTTGCATCCATCAAAATATCCGTGTCAAGAACATTATAATGAACTGCAAAACCACCGAGTTCAAAATAGGTCTTCAGGCTTGAGAGAAGCGCGGTGATTCCGTTTTCACCTCGAACAGCCGAGGAGTGAAGGTCAATGTCAACGATTGCTCCGTTAGGAGTTTTTGACATATCAATTCTTGCAGCGGAGATCAAGTGTGCCGTTGCCCCCTCTTTATCCGCACCAAAGCTTGCGCTCGTGTTTTGAGAAAGCGTTTCGCCCCGGTGTCTTCCGTCGGCAGATGCCGCGGTCTTTTCACCAAAGTCCCATCTCCAATCTATTGAAAACAATCCAAGTCTCCAGTTTCCGCCCTTTACGTTCGGCTTGTAACTTACAGTATCCGATAGCATGTCTACAATTCTTTTTGCTATTTTATCTGTGTTTATATCACCCTGACCAAATTTAGGATATTTATTTTTAATCAACAATCTGAAATATTCTTTCTCTTTCCAGTTTGATTTCAAAATTTCGGTAAATTCTTTTAATGTAACCGTTTTATCCTCAAAGACCGCCTTCCTTATTGCCGCCAAGGAATCGGTGGCAGTCGCAAGACCGATTGCATTCAAGGAAGAGCTATTATATTTGGCAGAATAATCCAGATATAGATCTCCGCCCTTTTGGAGTGCCGATGTGTACGTGCCCGAAAGGATCGGTGCAGAATGAATTTCAGCATAACGTGATTCATATAGACTTGTAACCGTCATAGCGCATTTGCACAAATACGTCAGCTGTCTTTCAAACTCTCTATACAGCGCGTCAAAGCTTTCAAAATGCCCGTCATTTTCCAATCCGATGAGTTTTCCCGTAAGCATATCCCTGCCGCCGTTCAAAGCAAGCTCCAACGCCTTCGGGATATTCACCCGCGCATTACAGGAGCAAGTGAGCTCTCCCGCACCGCCGCACTCATAGCAACCGACAACGTGATAATCCACCGCATCCTGATGCGCAACCCCTTGTTTTTCCAAAGCCTCGATTACACGCCTGTCAGACATAAATACGATACTGTTATTTCCCCCGCGGATATGTCGAAAGGCCTTCCTAATAATGTCCTCCGGAGTATACTCCGAGTATAAAATATGAAGTTTGGTATTGGTGGTTCTCGCCTTTTCGTACGTATCAAGCCAAACATATGAGAGCTCGTTGATCAAGCATTCCCCGCTTTCATCCGTTCCGCCAAGGGCGAACGGAATGTTGGCTGGTGCTTTCAATCGATCGATCTCTTTGATATAATCCAAAAGCAATTTATCAGCTTCATTTTTGTTTTCACGCGCGTAGTAGGGATAATACAAATTGTCGAGTCTTCCAAGCGTTCTTAAATATGTACCGTCAAAGAACTGCTGAAGATGATAGTATATGATTGAGGTTTGCAAAGCCTCAAATAAATTGGACGGTGCATGATTGGTCAAGCGAAGCAACGAAGACGCCATCTCCGTCCTTCCGCACAGCGCGGCTGTGTCGGCAGCACGCTTCATAAATCTTAACGCGGCATTATACACCCTCAATATCTGCTCGCAGAAGCCCATTGCGTTCACATTTGAGGAATGACTCATAGCATATTCGGATACACGGTTTCTCAATCCGTAAATTCCAAGCTTTATGACACTTCCCCACTCGGCGGTGGTGTGCGAATAATCGTAAGAACCGGTATATGCCAAGGCTTCCATTCCTTCACGAAGGCTTGGTGGAACAAGGTCACCAAGGCTCTTCCTGCGTTTTCTTATCACAAAATACGGTATATCCTCGTAATCCGCATTTATAAAAAATCTGTTTTGATCGGGAACGTCAATTTCGCAGTGGTCAAGAACGAATTCAATAATTTCGCAATCGTTCTTTAATATATCAAGCCCCTCACCAAATACAATACGATTTTCAACCCAATTCAATAATTCTTCCCTCGACAAAGACATATAAATCACATCCTTTCAAAAAAAAAGAATATCACTTTTGCTAACTAATGTAAATATGTTTTACCGATATTTTTGCATTTTTCGAAACAGAATTATCTATATGTATTGATTTTATATGATAATTATGATATTATGAAAAAGGAAGGGGGCGGTCTGATGAAAAAAACGGATATTACGCAAGAAAATCTCTGTATTCAAAAAATAATATCGGTAGTCAAAGGTAAGATTGATCATCGAAAGCCGATTACCGTTGAGGGCAGACATTGCGACGCATTCATTTATGTCATAGCGGGAAGCTGTACCTATCGTTTTGATGACAAAATAGAATTTCACGCAGGCGAAGGGGATGTGTTTTATTTGCCTTACCGCGCCGTGTACACAATGTTTATACACACAAACGACTATCAATTTATTTTTTGTGATTTTCAGTTTGCCGAAACTGAAGCAAGATATGGTGTTTTATATCCAAATCAAAAACAAAAAAATACAAATAATCTTTTTTTGAAGTTGTTAAACAAATACGATTCCCCCTCCGTCAATGCAAAAACAGAATGTATGTCGATCTTATATGGCATATACAGTATTCTCCAGCAAGATGCGCAAAAAATCTATCTTGGCAAAAACAAAGAGAATAAGGCATCCGAAGCCCTGCGATATATCGATGAGAGCTTCAACCTTCCCGAATTCAGCATTTCCTTGCTTGCCGATCAAATCGGCGTAAGTGAGGTCTATATCAGAAAGCTTTTTAAAGCTAAGTACGGAATATCACCGTCAAAATACCTGATAAAGGTCCGATTGGATCACGCAAAAAAGCTTATAAGGTACCCATTTATGACTTTGGAAGAATGCGCGACGCAAAGTGGCTTCTCCTCACTGCAGTATTTCTGCCGACTGTTCAAAAAAGAAACCGGGATTTCTCCCGGAAAATACAGGAATAAACTATAATATGGTTATTCCCTCAAAAACACAAAAGTCCTTGAAAATCAAGGACTTTGAGCTTTTAGTGAAGTTTTGGCTACGCCAAATGAAGTTATGCTTCGCATAGTGATGTTGCTCCCTACGGTCGCAGTGAAGTGATGTATTCCTAATCTCGTGCCGAAGGCACACTTCACGCGCGAAGCGCACTTCACTTCCGAAGGATACATCACGTTCCGCTTGCGGAACACATCGTTGAAAAAAGCCTAACGCGATTGCGTTAGGCTTTTTTCTGGCTCCCCCGCAGGAAATGGTACATTTCCTGCACTGGGCATCGAACGGATGACAACCTGATTGAGAAATTCAGACTCTGTTTGTACTGCGAAACATGCACGCTATCGAAATCGACTTCCGAAAACATAGTCGCGCATCACGGCTCGACGCTTCGCTTACTCTCGCCGTGCTGTTCTCCTTGTTTTCGTGATCTCCCGTCGAAAAACGGTTCACTGGACCGTTTTTCTCGGTCGCCTACCGACTTCGCCCGCTCAGTCAGTGAGCGTTGGCTGCTCTTCGGGTGACACTGGTGGGAAATCAACAAGTGGCAAACAAAAACAGACTACCGAATGGTAGTCTGTTTTGTTTGGCTCCCCCTGCTGGGCTGGTGAAAAAGGGAGAGGCAGGCGGCGAAATGCATTTCGCCGCACTCCCGCTCGTTACGCTAGTCAATACTGTTCGCAACTGCAATCCCAACGGGCTTAAAACACCACACTGTGGT
>JAZPZY010000016.1:0-37878 GCA_045544955.1 Eubacteriales bacterium | reverse complement strand
AAAGAAAAGCATGACGCAATCGAAAAAGCTGTTAAGGTCTGCGAAGAGGTCGTAAATACTTGCGGAGATATCAAAAAAGTAGACCAAGCTCTTAATATGTTGAGAAGAATATATTGCGAAATAGGTGAATTTGAAAAAGCCGTTGATGCGGTGGAAAAAATCAGTGCAAACGGATATAGACAAAAAATCGTTGGAAAGGCACAAATATTAGAATATCGCAAGGATTATTTGGAGCACGCAAGATTTACTGAAAATAGTTTGTTTGAGTGTTATTTGATTATGGATCAACTTTTTGAACTAAAAAGAATAGCATTGCTTGAACAGAAAGAATATGAGAAGGTGCTGTCTTGGTGCCGCGCTCATGAGAAATTGCTCTCGATCTTTGATGAGGGCTGTGAAGATTTCTACGTGTGCCACAAACTTTGGACCTGTGAGGCAAAAGCACAAGCATACAAAAAGCTTGGTCAAAAAGATGAATGTCTACGGGAATTAAAAACATTTGTCTCGCTGACAAAATATCTAAATCAAAATGCAAAGGCTGAAAATTATCAAATCGGTTTACGAAATCCTCTGTATTTTTCAACAATAGATGATTTGGGTACACAAGAGGAATTTATGACAACGATATATTTTGAAAAGTTATTATCCAAATACGATAGTTTTTTTGATAACGATGAGGAATATTTGGATTTTAGGAACGGTCTGATAAAATAAAATTTTGCCCCGCCTTGTGCGGGGCTTCGCTTTTGTGTCCACAAATGCAGTGCTTGTCAGGAAAAGTAGATGGACTTTCGGGGAGCACAAACCAAAGGCTCCCTTGTGTAAAGGGAGCTGACGCCGAAGGCGGCTGAGGGATTGTTTTGAACAACAATCTAACCTTTTACAATCCCTCCGTCACGGCAAGCCGTGCCACCTCCCTTTACACAAGGGAGGCTCATTACCGCCTGACAGTACACTTAAAAGGTGTAACACACCATACCTTGCAAAGCAAGACGTGTAAAAAGGAGTACGAACAATCGTCCGTACTCCTTTTGTGTTTTGGTAGGCAAAACCTGCTTTATGGAAGGTACCCCTTCGCGTCCCCTTTTTTCTTATTTTTCGTAGACGTATTCTACCTTGCCGTAGTTGAGATTCTCCAGGATCTTATCCCAGCGGGCTTCCAGATCGCTTTCGGGATCGTGGAAGATCACCGGGCGGAAGCCGGCATCCAGATAGGTTTTTACTGCCGCCAGCCGCCAGTCGTCCGATTTCAGAACGATGTGGGACACGCCCCGGCCTTCCAGCAGCGTCAGGCTCACCGCCAGCATGGCGTGGCCGATGCCCTTGCCCCGCATTTCCGGCAGAGCGGCTACCATATGTACCCGGCCAAATCCTTCCTTATGATCCACCACGGTGGAGGTAGCCACGCGGCGGCCGTCCTGATCCACGATAAAGAAGCAGTCTTCTTTGGCGTCGGCATCGGGGAAATTGCGGACGTCCCGGTCAAAGCACTCGGCTCCGTCCGTCTCGCCGATGAGGTCGCCCTTGCGGCTGATGTCCACCCAGTCGGCGATCTCCTCGGGGGTGTCGGTGAACATCTTATAGGAATATCCTTCCGGGAAAGGACGTGCCTTTACCGGTGCGGAATAGCGAATCATTCTCAGTTGCTCCTGCATACGTTTCTCCTGTGTTATAGATAGATTTGGAAAATACATTTCGGTACGTTGATTATATCACAGCGGGAGTGGATTGTCAAGGCAGGAAAGTCACATCTCCGACCACGGCAGGGGGATTTCCCAGATGCCGTCCTTCTGCACGTAATGATGGCGTACGCCCAGATCATACAGAAAACACCGGGTGGTAAAGGTAGCATGGGAGCCGGTACCGTACCCTTTTCCCCCGTCGTTTGTCCACAGCCAGTCCGGCGTACACCAAAGGCACGCTTTGGGCGACACGGCACGGTACACGTCCATTTTTGCCCCGCCGGAGCCGTGGTGTGCTACCTGGCAGAGATCCGCACGGAGCGAATCGCCGTACTTTTGGAGAAGCACGTCGCCTGCCTCCGCCGACATATCGGCAAGGAACAGCACCGTCTGTTCTGCCGCCGTCATGCGGATGGCCACGGTGGAGGCGTTGCAGGCATCGGCGGTGATGCTCGTATCGGGCTCCGAGAGAATATCGAAGGATACCTCCCCGAAATCCAGCCGGTCGCCCTCGGTGAGGATTACCTCCCGATGGGCGAACAGGGGACGCAGACAGTCGTACTCCCGCATGGTACCGGCGTTCTGCGGCTCGTATTTTTCAATATAGGAAGTGGGCGGCAGGTGGTGATAGACGGACGTGATCTCCACCTCGTCGGCGTGCTTTTCCACCGTATCAAAGAACACGCCCAGGTGATCTTCGTGGGGATGGGTGAGAAACCAGCCGTCGATGGGGCAGGGCTGTCCCTCGGGAGTACCGCTGACCGCCCGGAGCAGGCGGAGAAACAGATCCGTTTCCTCCTTGTTGCCCCCGTCGATACAGAAGATCCGTCCGCTTTCCGTGCGATAGATATACCCCATGGCCTTCCACCAGGTGCAGGGACGCATCTGATACAGGGCCGCCCCGGTACGTCTCAGATTGGAAAAATCCTCTTTCAGTATCTGCGGCACGTTCATATTACTTTTCCTTTATCATTTCCCGGCAGAGCTTCGTCAGCTGATACACGCCGTCAAGCTCGTATGCCAGTGCCGGCACGGTGGCGTCCTGCACGGAACGGCAGATCTCCGTCATGGGAAGATTCTCGTACTTGTTAAGATACCGCTTGGCGCAGATGGGATAGCACCGCATCTCGATCACGGACGTGACGCCCAGATAGGGATCGATCAGATCGGCACGGGGATCGTCCTTATTCTCGAACACCCAGGAGTACAGATCCGGGTGGAAGTTTGCCATAATGCCGGAGAATCCGTTATAGCCGAAGCGGAGCGTGGTCAGAAACGTAGCACAGTTGGCGTTATACAGCCGGAAATCCGAATCGTACTGATCTCTTATGGCGGCGCGGCGACGCATCACGTCCACGTCGCAGACCGTATCCTTCAAAAAGCGGAAGCGGCCGGACTGCACGGCAAGAGCAAATTCCGTATCGGTAATATACTGCTTGAAGGGATAGGGACACTCGTACAGGCCCAGGGGTACGTCGGGCAGCTCGTCCGTGATCCGGTCAAGAGAACGCTTGAAATCCTCCTCCGTCTGCCCCAGCCGGTTGCGGATGAACACCACGGCGTCCACCCCCGTATCGGCGATCCGTTTTGCCTGCTCCAGCTGCTCGCTCAGATCCTCCGCCGTCACGCCGGAGGAGACCACGGGCACACGCCCGTTCACCGTTTTCATCACGAACCGGGCGAGGGTGATCTTTTCCTCCTCCGTAAGCCAGTGGCTCTCCGTGGAGTGGCAAAGGGCAAAAATACCGTGCACGCCGTTGTCAATATACCAGTTCAAAATCCGCTCCATAGCGTCGTAATCGATGGAGCCGTCCTCCTTATAAGCGATCATCATGGTGGGGAAAATGCCGTCCTGCAAGGGAATCCGGTCAAACATAGATCTACCTCCGTATGTCAAATGATTTCAAGTGCATTATAGCATGAAGCAAAAGGGGTTGCAAGGACAAAATGGGACGCATATGATACAAAATGGGACAACTCAAAAAAGCGCCTTTGTCAAAAATCACGGAGGAAAAACTGCCGGGGCGCCTTGATTTCATCTGCTTTGCCAGTAGATTTGCGGGCGGTTTTATGGTATACTTTTTCCGTTGTGCACTTTTCCTATTATGCAGCGGAAGAAAGGATCAAACGATGGCCGTTTCCCATTCTCTGAAACCTACCCATCACCACCGGCTGCCGGCTGTGCCGGAAGCACTCGTTCGCTTCGTGCGGACAAACGCCGTTATGGTGATCGCCTTTTTTGCGGCACTGATCACCTCTTTGATCGTGCCCCCGGATCATCAGTATCTGTCTTATTTTGATCTGAAGACGCTGACCTGTCTGTTTTCCGTTTTGGCCGTAGTCTGTGCCCTTCGGAATATCCGCTTTTTCTATATTCTGGCACAGAGCGTGGTGGCGTGCTGCAAAAACGCCCGGCTCACCGTTCTGGCACTGGTATATATCACGTTCATCGGCTCCATGCTGATCGCCAACGACATGGCCCTGCTCACCTTTCTGCCCCTGGGGTATTTCGTTCTCTCCACCACGGGCAAGGAAAAATACATGGCGTTCGTGTTCGTCATGCAGAACATCGCCGCCAATCTGGGCGGTATGCTGACGCCCTTCGGCAATCCGCAGAATCTGTATCTGTATTCTCATTTCAACATCCCCACCGGGGAGTTTATGGGCATTATGCTGATTCCCTTTCTTTTGTCCGTTTTGCTGATCACGGCGGTCTGCCTTCTGTTCGTGAAAGCGGAGCCCATGACGGTGACTGGGGAGAAGGAGTCCCTGCCCCGGGGCAAAACGGCACTGTATCTTCTGCTGTTTGCCCTGTCCATCGCCATCGTTTTTAAGGGGATCCCCTACTGGATCGGGCTTTTAGTGATTCCGCCGGTTCTCCTTCTGGCGGACAGATCTGCTCTTAAGGCGGTGGACTACCCGCTGCTTCTCACCTTCGTCTTTTTCTTCATCTTTGCCGGCAACATGGCCCGGATCGACAGCGTGCGGCAGGTGTTCTCCTTCCTTCTTTCCAAGGATACCCTGCTGTTCAGCGCCCTTTCCTGCCAGTGCATCAGCAACGTGCCCTCGGCGATCCTCCTCTCCCAGTTCACCGACAACTACCGGGAACTGCTCTGGGGCGTGAACATCGGCGGTGCGGGCACGCTGATCGCTTCCTTGGCAAGCCTTATCACCTATCGGGAATACACCAGACATAACCCTGCGAAAAGCGGACACTATATCGCCGTGTTCTCCGCTTTCAACTTTGCCTTTCTGGGGATTCTGACAGTTGTAATGATGATAATCAGATAAAAAGCCGGGGGCACCTTTTTGCGAAAAGGTGCCCCCGGACCCCCTCCAAAAACCTTTAAACTGAAAAACAGATACAGTCTGTGCGTTGAAATAACGCACAGACGTGTTTTTTATGTAGTTCAAAAGTTTTTGGGGGTCTGGGGGCTTTTTTCAAAAAGCCCCCTCCCCGCGTCCCCCCGGTAGCAAAATCCCGCAAAAAATTAGCAAAATCCGAGCCGTTTTCCGGTGGGCGTTGACAAGGGGAGCGGGAAGTTGTACCATAGAATTACAAAATCACACGTGAGGTACTATATATGAAGAAACTGCTTTCGCTTCTTTTGCTTTCCGCCATGCTGCTGACGTCGTTTGCCGCATGCACGAAAACGCCCGGCGATCCGGCTGTGACCGATCCCGCTGACACCACCGTGCCGGAAGAGACTACGGCACCGGCGGAGACGGAGATCCCGGACAACCTGCCCGAGGTAACCTTCGACGGTGAATCGGTGATCATCTGGCTGGCCGCCGGATACAACAAGAAATACGTCCCCGACGAAGAGGCCACTGACGTTGTGAGCGAGGCCATCTACAAGCGGGATTCCGACGTACAGGAGCGCTTCAAGGTCACTCTGGAATACGATTACGTGGAGGAAGGCTCCCGGGATTACGACGCCCTTTCCCGTTCCATCATGGCGGGCGACCGGTACGATCTTGTAGAGCAGGTCACCACGTTCAATATGCGGCTGGCCCTGGACGGTGCGTTTATCAACCTGAACGGAAACCAGTATCTGGACTATGAAAAGCCCTGGTGGGCCAACTACGTCATCGACAACATCCGCGTGGGCGACCGGCTGTACGCCGTGTCCGGCTGGTACGATATGGCATCCTTCAGCCGTGCTGCGGTTATGTTTTTCAACTCCAAAATGGCGGAGGATCACGACGTACCCGATCTGTACCAGCTGGTACGTGACGGCAAGTGGACATACGATAAAATGACGGAGATTTGCGAGTCCGTTGCCGACGACGTGAACAACGACGGCGTCTACGACGACAACGACCGCTACGGCCTGTGCGGCTGGGATGACTGGTGGTTCCCCCTGGCGTACACCGCCGGCTATCAGTTCTTCACCACCGATGAAGACGGCGAAATGCACACCACCGGTATGAACGATACCCTGGTGCACGTATTCGAGACGGTACACGACGTGTTCGAGGCTAACTGGTACCAGAGCTTCTACACCACGGGTGAGACCCGCCGCTACGACATCTTTGAGGAATTTGCCGAGGATCGGATCCTGTTCATGCTGTTCAGCCTGGACACCGCGGAAAGCACCACCATGCGTGAGCACGGCGTGTTCGGTATCCTGCCTACGCCCAAGTTTGATGAGAGCCTTCCGTACGGTGCCGCCGTTCTTCCCTACTGCATTGCTATCCCCAAGACCACCGGCGACGCGGACACCACGTCCATCGTTCTGGAGGCTTTGACGGCCGAATCCTACAAAACGGTGCGCCCGGCGTACCTGGACGTTGCTATGTCCTACAAGTACGTAAACGACGCCGAGTCCAAGGAAATGCTGGATCTGGCTCTGTCCAATCTGTACTGCGACTTCGGTTACATCTACATGGACTGCGGTCTGGGACGGGAACTGCCCATGACGCTCACCCGCACGAAAAATCTGGCGTCCTGGATGCAGACCCACGAGCAGAGAACGAACGCAGGGCTTAAATCCCTCGTAAAGCAGTTTGAAAATCTGCCTGAATGAGAGAATAGGATGAAGGCGGGGAACTCTTTTTGATAAAAGGCTTCCCCGCACCCCTCCCCAAAACCTCTTAACCTATAATGAAAAATTCGTCTGTGCGTGACACCAACGCACAGACTTGTTTTTTGTATAGGTGAAAAGTTTTTGGGGGCAAGGGGGCTTTTTGAAAAAGCCCCCTTTACGCGTCCTGCAATTCTCCGTTCATTTGCACAAATTTTCGCCTGTTTTGTGTAAATTTACAGGCAGACATTGACAAACGGTAGGCGGATAGTGTATCATAAATATATACAAATATGTGTGAGGTGATACTTTTGAAAAAACTGATCTCGTTCCTTTTGCTTTCCGCCATGCTGCTGACGGCGTTTGCCGCCTGCACGAAAACGCCCGGCGATCCGGCTGTGACCGATCCCGCCGATACCACCGCGCCGGCGGAAACCACGGTGCCGGCTGTGACGGAGATTCCGGACGATCTGCCCGACGTGAAGTTTGACGGGGAGACGATTCATCTGTGGATCGGCGGCAATAACAAGCTGTATATTCCCGATGAAGAAGCCACCGACGTGGTAAGTGAAGCCATCTACAAGCGGGATTCCGACGTGCAGGAACGGTTTGAGGTAGTGTTCGACTACGAAGAGCCCCCGGCAGACGGTGCGGACTACATGGGTGCCGCCTGGTCCATCAAGGCGGGAGACCGGTATGACATCGTGGAATACGTAACTACGTTCACCTTGAAGATGGCACTGGAGGGCGCGTTCATCAATCTGAACGAGAATAAGTATCTGGATTACGAAAAGCCCTGGTGGGCAAACTATGTGATCGATAACATCCGTATCGATGACCGGCTGTACGCCGTGTCCGGCTGGTACGATTTCGCTTCGATCCAGCGTTCCACGGTTATGTTCTTCAACTCCAAGATGGCGGAGGATCACGGCGTGCCGGATCTGTACCAGCTGGTGCGGGACAACAAGTGGACCTACGATACGATGATGGAGATCGCCGAGTCCGTGGCGGACGACGTGAACAACGACGGTATATACGACGATAACGACCGGTACGGTATAGCGGGACGGCAGGACTGGTGGTTCCCCCAGGCGTATACCGCCGGGTATCAGTTCTTCACCACCAACGAGGACGGGGAAATTCAGGTAACCGGTATGAACGACACCATCGTGGACGTGTTCGAGACGGTGAGCGGCACCATCTTCAAGGCGCCCTGGTATCAGAGCTTTTACACCTACGGCCAGCAGTCCCGTTCCGATCTGCCCGATGAATTTGCCAAGGACCGCATTCTCTTTATGATTCTGGGACTGAGCAGCGCGCAGAATACCACCATGCGTGAGCACGGTGAGTTCGGCATCCTGCCTACGCCCAAGTTCAGCGAAGAGATGGAATACGGCGCGGCAGTTCTGCCTTACTGCGTTGCCATCGCCCGGACCACCGGGGACGTGGACACCACCTCCATCATTCTGGAGGCGCTGACGGCACAGTCCTATAAGACGGTGCGCCCGGCGTACTTTGATATCGCGCTGTCCTACAAATACGTAAACGATCCCGAATCCAAGGAAATGCTGGATCTGGCGCTGTCCAATCTGTACTGCGACTTCGGCTACATCTACATGGACTGCGGCCTCGGCCGGCAGCTTCCCATGACGCTGACCCAGGCACCGAATCTGGCATCCTGGTTTCAGACGTACGAGGCGATGACCAATGCCAACCTGCAGGCGCTGGTCAAACAGTTCACCGATCTGCCGGACTAACCGAGATATCGCAAAAGCGATATCTCGACGAGCGTTTCCCTTGCCCGCTGAAGCGGTCATTTTTCCCTGTTCCGGGCAAAAAACGGGAAAACTCGGCGCCCCCACCAAAAACCTTTATACAGAAGAACAGATTACGTCTGTGCGTTGAATGATGCACAGACGTATTTGTATATATAGGTTAAAAGGTTTTGCGGGTGGGGTACGGGACCGGGGTTCCCCGAAACGAGCCTCGCGAGTTTTGGGGGTTCCCGGAGGTTCTTTTACAAAAGCACCCTCCCCGCGTCTCCTCTTTATTTCGGTCTTTCCCTTTTGTCATGGTATCTTTCGTAATCGTAGTCCACCACCGAACGAAGATAGGCAAGGCGGGCGGCCTCTTCTGCGGCTGCAAATTCCGCACGGATCGCATTGGCCTCGGCAAGGGACGGCAAACCCGCCCGTGACCTGTGCTCCGCCGCCAGTGCCAGCATGTCCGCGTCAAAGGACACGTTCTGCCGTACCAGAAGACGGATGCCGGCGGCGTTTTCTTCCCGGTACCAGTCCGGCGCGTGCTGCACGGCAAACATCTCGTATCCGTCGGCGGCAAGGGCCTCCATAGATGCCCGGGTAAAGGCACCGTTGGGGTAAGCCAGCACCTTTCGCTCCGGCTGAATATATTTCGTCAGCTTGTCCCAGGCGGCCGCCTCATCCAAAAGGAACGAGGTAAGCGGCATACTGTCCGCCCGGACGTGGGAATCCGTATGGGAATAGACGGAAGTCAGATTCGATTCGTTAAACAGAGCAAGCTCACCCCAGGAAAGATGGTTGGGAAGCTCCGTACTGCCTGTAATGACAAACAGGGTGCCGGGCACAGACAGTTCCCGAAGCACCGGCAAAGCAACGGTCAGATTGGACAGATAGCCGTCGTCAAAGGTGACGACGAAGTAATCCTGCCCCAAGTCGTACTGCCCGGTAATATACGCCTCCACAGACAGAGGACGGTAGCCGGCTTCCATCAGCGAGAGGAGATCGTCCCGAAATTTTTCACCGGTGGTGGTCCAGGCGGACGTCTTTGCCGGATCATCCGTGAAATCGTGATACATCAGCCCCAGAATATCCCCTCGCACCGGCGGCACCTTCGGCGTCTCCGCCGGCGGCTCCTCAACCGGGACGGCAGGTACCTCAGGCATAGGCAGCTGCATCCTGTATACGGACGGCGTAACCGCGCGGGTCAAGGGCAGATTCCCCCGCACGTACAGCGTAGCACCGCCCTCTATGGGACAGTGGATCACGCCGTATAAAGCCGCACCGGCCAGAAGCATAAACAGCACCCGCTGGAAAAAGCGAACCAACCCACGCACGGGCAATCACCTCCCATCCGCAAAAAACGGCCCGGAAAATCCCGAAACATCCGCCCAAAACCCGAACCGCATACACAATAGGAATATTATACCCCATCGCCGCGAAAAATGCAATGAACATACGGAAAATTTTCAAAAAACCAAAAGTTTCTCTGAAATCCTCTTGACACCATGGCGTTTTCGTGCTACAATATGTAGGCATCTTGGGGCGGCATGCCGCTGAGAGATGAATACGAACAAAACGGGGTGTGGCTCAGTTCGGTAGAGCGCTTGGTTCGGGACCAAGAGGCCGCTGGTTCAAATCCAGTCACTCCGACCAATAAAATCAGGACATTTCTTCTCGGAAGTGTCCTGATTTTTTGTCCAAAATTCAACTAAAATTCAACTGAATCAAAAAACGGGTGTGAGAAGGTATACGAAAGCACATCGTTTTATTACCGGTACCCGCTTCCGCAACACGCCGGAAATCCTTTCCTGCAAAACTCCGGCACATTGGAGGTTCCATTGGTGAAGTATGCAGGCAAGCCACAGTGCTCAGGTGTACGAAACCGATCTTATCACGTAAGACAAAAATAACGAAAATTACTCAGTCTATCAATAGTACGAGTTCTTCCGTTGATAGATTTATCCGTACGAACAGTTGCTTTGCTAGAAATGTCAGAAATAATGGATCCCCGTTTTACAGGGGCGAATATCGTGTAATACCGTGTGTTTTGTGGCGTATTTTGCGGGTAAAAATGGAGTATTTTGGAGGGATTGCGTATATCGTTGAGAAGAGTGGTTGAATTTTTGTTGAATTATTGATTGTACATACCAATACGGAGAAGGTCGTTTGCAGCAAAGAACTTCTGTCTCGCATTCGTTAAAACTTGAGATCGTGGAATCACAGTTTGCTAAATTTCACTCGCAGTTGATTTATTTCAAAATCACTCAACTGCAAATTTCACTTTTTGAAAATTACTAAAGTGATTTCACAAATTTTCTTGCATATTTCAGTTGTTTGTGCTATTAGCGTTCCGGGGAATCATAAGATTGCTTGTGCTTGCTGTACCGGGCGTTCATTACCTTGATGTGTTCCTCACAGTAGCGGTCGCGGATAAGCTTGGGACAGCCGGTTGGCCGGCACGGGGAAACTCCTTTCGGTTGTAACAAAAGCCCGTATGGGTAGTTTCCCCACAGGCTTCGTTTTGCTTTTTCGCAATTGTATTATATCATAAGGGCAAGAGTGTCTTTTTGTGTCCGCCACAAAACATTGTGGAATTGTGTGTCATAATTAAAAACACATTGAATTTTCATTGAAAATGGTGTATAATGTCATTATGAACATTTTTGGGGCTTTTTATGAGTTATAAAAACATTGATGGTCTGATGAGACATTTGAGAAGTCATCATATCACCATCGCTGGAAGTAAAGAAAAAAGACAGTTATTAAATACGGGTTATTTTCACGGATATAAAGGTTATAGATTCTTCGGCACGTCAAGGAACAGGCTACCGTTCGCATCTTACGAAGAGGTGTATGCAACAATCCAATATGATTCAAAGTTAAAGGCACTTTTCTATGATAAAATAATGTACATAGAAACTGCGGTAAAAAACATATCTTTGGATTGCATTCTTACACAGGCTAATTCGGAATCGATTCAAGTAATCTGTGACAAACTTATTAGTAGTTATAATAACGCTCCGGCTACTGCGACCTCTGAACAGAAAAATAAATTCCAAACTCGTAAGTTGCAGCTGCAAAGTACAATTCAATCATATCTTTCACGAGCATACAAAGAAGGAAACCCCAAAATCTGCCATTTCTATAACAATATGAGTTACAGCGAAGTTCCAATTTGGGCTTTGGTTGAAATAATGACCCTGGGCGATTTCGGTTATATGCTGTCTTGCTTGGATTACAACACGCGCGATGCTATTTCAAAGCGATTGGGACTCAACTTGTCCTGCGACACTAATCGTGAATTGATTTTTAAATATATTTATGCGTTGAAAGATTTGAGAAATGCTATTGCGCATAATGCGGTAATATTTGATACTCGTTTTAGGAGTTCGGATCCATCACGCCCTATGACCCAGTGCCTTGTCCAAGAGATTGGATTGCCATACGTGAATTTCAAAACGTTAGGGGACTATTTGATACTTGTTTGCTATTATTTGCAACTGCTTAAGGTGCCCAAAACGGAGATCAAGGCTTTCATTCGTGAATTTGAGAGAATAACTGATGAGTATAAAAATTCGGTTGATGCTTCGATTTCAAGTATAGTTATCCACCCCAATTTGTCGTCTCGCATAAATGTTTTGAAAAATTATTTGTAATTTTCCCAAAAATGCACTTGCATTTTTTTGGGTCCTATAGTATAATAATAGTACTAATTGGGGTACACATTTGCGGATGTGTACTTGAGAGGGTCGAGGTAACTCGGCTCTCTTTCGTTTTATATGACTTATGGCAGTAGTCCCGGTTGAAGGCTTGCTGCCGTTTTTTATTATAAATATTGTATTTTCGGGCAAAACACAAACTGTAATAGTGCGGCTTTGTCGATTGTGAAAATACCACGAAATATTCAGACAAGTAACTATCCAAGCACAGGCCTCGTATACGGTAATAGTATATGTAGAAATGATAGTCTTAGTTGATCTATCATTTCAGCCGGAGCAGAATGCTCCAGCTTTGTCTATGCTCTCACTGCTTCTTACATTGAGTTCTCTCTTGTCGCTCCATTTTCCTCCTTTACCAACCCAACATAAGTATAACCGATACGTATATATCGGAATAACTTACCACTATTCTGGAGGAAAACATATGCGAATATTGATTTTTGACCCAACCGCCGAGCGGGAAGGGGGATTTATCATCGAGGTCGGGCGGGAGCAGGCGCAAATCGATATTGCTGCCAATCTGCCTGACGCAATTCACCGAATGAAGGACACTTATTACGAAATTCTGCTGGCAGAAAACCTCACGGCAAACGATGGCTTTGCTCTGCTGGACACACTGCACAGCAACACCAGCATCCTTCTGCCCAGCCACGTCATCGGTATTACGCCGGAGTGGGAGGATTATGAGGCACTGTCCGATGCTTTCGATGATCAGCTGTTTCCGCTGTTGATTGGGGAGATGAAAGATGAATTCGTCGCAGACCGGCTGATGAACAAGCTGCAGTATCTCACAGCTGTAGATCGGCAGAAAAATGGAACCGGGAAAGAGGTGTTCGAAAATGTCAAATTTATATGAGAATCAGCCGAGCATGGTGCAGGCCTTGCGGCAGGGATTGATCCGCCCGGAGCGGGAAGGCGAATACTGGACAGAAGAAGAACGCGATCAACTTCGCCGGTGCTTTGATGAAGGCATGGACGTTACCGACATAGCCATCCAGCTGCGCCGCAGTGAACCGGCAATCATGCAGCAGATTGAAAAGCAGGATCTGTACGGACGAAAAACCAATCCGAGACGGCGGAAATCTGTGAAGAATTACTGCTGTTTATGCTCCGCCTGCCAGGCACCGGAGGGAGTGTGTTTGCTTGCACAGAGATACAGCGTGAATACGGAGGCTGATGAAAATGAGTGAAATGTTCATGGAATATGAGGATCTCTTAACCGTAGATGAGGCGTGCGAAGCCTTGCGGTTGGGACATAATATGCTATACGCTCTGCTAAAGATAGGCGAGCTGAAAGGATACCGCTGCGGGCGGATATGGCGGATACCGAAAGCGGCGCTGGAGGAGTATGTCCGCGGGCGGAGTGGGATTGGATGCAGATAAACGAGAGCACCGGAGGTGGGTGAACACCTCCGGTGTGCTTTTTATTTATTATACGCAAAATAAAAAGTTTGAGCCGCAAATCCCCCGAATTTCAACCACATATTATCTCAATGAAGCTGCGGAGCAAATCCGCGGCTATCTTTATTTTCAGGAGAACCCCATCATGTCACAAATCCGCATCCTTGTCGTTCCGCCGGACGAATCGCCGTATCCGGCGGAGATCCCCCATACGCTCAAGTCCCTGCAAAGCATCGTCGGCGGGGATATCGAAGTGATCTACCCCTTTGACGATCCCGTCGGCATCGTCTGCAACGAATCTGGCAAGCTGCTGGGACTGCCGCTGAACCGCGCACTGCGGGACGATTCCGGAAAGATCTACGATATCATCGCTGGCACGTTTCTTGTGGTCGGTCTGGGAAACGACGATTTCGCCTCCCTCTCCGACGAGCTAATGACGAAATACACCGCGGTGTTTCAGTTTCCCGAAAAATTTATCCTACTCGGCGAAGAAACCCACGCAATCCCATACAATCCAAAAACTCCGGTATAAGCCGGGGCTATTTTTATTTATGGAGGAAAATTTATGAGTGATCTGATCTGCGCCGAATGCGGCGATATTTTGAGCGAAGCAAGTGCACATCACTTCGCAGGATACATGTACTGCGCCGACTGCCTGGACGATCTTACCGTCCGCTGTACCCGATGCGGGGAACGCATCTATCGGGATGAGGCATGCTATCAAACCGATGCATCCGATGTTCCATACTGCGAGAACTGCATCGGATGTGAGGACGAATCGGATGAGGAAATCCACAATTACTACTACAAGCCCACGCCGGTATTTCACGGGGAGGGGAATCGGTTCTTTGGTGTGGAATTGGAGATTGATGAAGCAGGTGAGTGCCATTCCTATGCAGCGGAGATTCTGCACATCGCCAACGATGACGAGAACAATATCTACTGCAAGCATGACGGCTCGCTGAATGATGGATTTGAGATCGTCACCCATCCTATGACGCTGGACTATCACCTTCACGAAATGCCGTGGGAGAAGGTTTTGGAGAAGGCGAAAAACCTCGGCTACTGTTCCCATCAGTCGGGCACCTGCGGCCTGCATATCCACGTCAACCGCACGGCGTTCGGAGAATCCGCCGACAGGCAGGATGCGGCGATTGCCCGGATTCTGTATTTCGTGGAACGGAACTGGAACGAACTTTTGCAATTCTCCCGCCGCACACGCCGGCAGCTGGAACGCTGGGCGGCACGGTATGGGTACAAGGATCATCCCGCCGAGATTCTGGAGCACGCGAAAAGCGGCTGCGTGGATCGGTACACCTGCGTGAACATCACCAACCGGAACACCATCGAATTCCGCCTGTTCCGCGGCACGCTGAAATACAACTCCCTCATCGCCACCTTGCAGATGGTCAGCCGCATCTGTGATCTGGCGATCTTTTTGTCGGATGACGAGATCCGGAATCTGTCGTGGCCCACGTTTGTGGCCGGTGTGACGGAGCCGGAGCTGATTCAGTATCTGAAGGAGCGCCGCCTGTACGTGAGCGATCCGGTGGAAACGGAGGAGGAAATCTGATGTGCTGTTTGTTTGGAATGCTGGATTACAAAAACACGCTTCCCATCGGAAAGCGTGTGAAGATGCTTCACGTCCTCGCCAACGAATGCGAGGCCCGCGGCACGGATGCCACCGGGATCGCCTATCACGACGGACAGCGGCTGTGCATTTACAAGCGGCCGCTTCCGGCCCATAAAATGCGCTTTCAACTCCCGCCGCAGGCGAATTTCATCATGGGCCACACCCGCATGACCACGCAGGGGGATGAGAAGTTCAATCAGAACAATCACCCCTTCCTCGGCCACGCCGGGGCGGAGCGATTTGCGCTGGCACACAACGGAATTCTGTACAATGACTATGATCTGCGCCGGCAGAATGAACTGCCGAAATCAAAGATTGAGACGGACAGTTATGTGGCGGTACAACTGATCGAGAAGATGGGTGCGCTCGGCTTCGACAGTCTTGCTCTTATGGCGGAGGCGGTGGAGGGCAGCTTCACGTTCACCGTAATGGACAGTCGTAACGGAATTTATTTCGTGAAGGGAAATAATCCGCTGTGCCTGTATCATTGGAAGGAACTCGGCTTGTACCTCTATGCTTCCACGGAGATGATTCTGCAAAAAGCGGTGGCACAGATGCATCTGCCCGGGCCCTCGGAATCCATTTCTGTAGAAATGGGGGATATCCTGCATATCGATGCCCTCGGCAACCGGAGATACGGGCACTTCAAGTACGATCATCTGCTGTGGGAGAAATACAGCTGGCATGCACAGATGCCGAGTGCCTCGTCTTACCTGAAGGATCTGAAATCTGTATCGTGGATGTTCGGTTTTTCGCCAAAGGATGTGGATGCCATGATCGAGGACGGCATGACAGCGGAGGATATTGAGGAGTTGTACTACTGCGGTGCGTGGTGAGCCATTGGGGTGTACTCTATTGGCACAGTGAAAATGTATGCCAATAGAGTTGATTTTGCCCTTTTGGCATATGCCACTTTCCGCAGGAATCCTATTGAGAATGGAGGCGAAACTATTTGAAAATCGGGTACATAAGAATCAGCTCCGCCGATCAGAACACCGCCCGGCAGGAAGTACTGATGCAGGAATTGGGTGTGGAGCAGGTCTACATAGACCGCATGAGCGGAAAAAACACCGACCGCCCGGAACTGAAACGGATGATGACTTTCGTCCGTGAGGGCGATACGGTGATCGTGGAATCCATCAGCCGCTTTGCCAGAAACACCCGGGATCTTCTGGACCTGGTGGAGCAGCTGACCGTGAAGCAGGTGGAGTTTGTGTCCAAGAAGGAAGCGATTGACACATCCACCCCAACCGGCAAAGTTATGCTCACTGTGTTCGGTGCAGTGGCAGAACTGGAACGGGAATATATCCTTCAGCGACAGCGGGAAGGGATCGCCATCGCCAAACAGAACGGCGTGTATACCGGACGCAAGCCGATTGAGCATCCGCAGTTTGAGACCGTCACCGCACTGTGGCTCAGCGGGGCAATTACCGCCACCGAGGCTATGCGCCGGTTGGAGATGAAGCCAAGCACGTTTTATAGGAAGGTCCGGCGTGCGGAGGGGAGGTGATACCGTGGACTGGACAATAGTCGGAGTCGGCGTGATGCTGCTGGTGCTGTGCTTCGCGGAACTGTTCACCGGCGGCGATAATAAAAAATAAAAGGAGAATCAACATATGGCAAAGGTTCTGGCGATTATCGAAGCGCTGGCTCATGGGATCATTCTAGCGCTGAGTCTGTTTGTGTCGCTGAAAAAGTGCAGTATGGCGGTGTGAGGCATATAAACTGCGCGGAAATGCCCCCGGGGGCGGCAAATACGCTTCCGGGGACACATGTGCCAGTGTGCTTGTGTCAAATGAGAAATTTCTTTTTTCGGCTATGCGGAGGTACTGCGGTGTGGTATAATGTAGGGGAGATGTGTAAAAATTCAAAATCTGTCTGACACAGACACATTGACACAGGAAAAGTATAAATGGAGGCAAGATGAGACTGCAAAAAAAAGCACGACAATTCCTTGAAGGTAAGAATTTACTAGAACCAGCTCTAAAGGAACGGCTAAACTCAAACAAAAGTGACTCAAGTCTAAAAAAGAAGGCCCAACTTGAAAAAGAAATCCCCTCTTTAAAACTTGCATTAAAAAAAAGCACTTTTACTCGCAGGAATGTTATAAGGCAAAAGGGAATCCGCAATTCTGTGCGGTCAACGGTATTTAGAGTAGAGACAGAATTGAGACAAATTGTAAGAGAATTCCACCGGATTATTAGATATGACGATGCAATGGAAACCATGTTGGTGAATTATGCAATATTGGAATACCTGACGCTTTGGTTGATGCAAGATAAAAATGCGACGCAGACAATTAAGGAGTTTATACAAAACAAATATAATCGTGAGAAAACAACGGGGGAATCCGATCAGCAGATTGATAAAGAAGAAAGCAGACTGAAAAAACTAACCAGGGCTGCTGATAAATATCTGTGTGTTTGTCCGTGGGAGGAACAAAATGTTTTGCGGCAATGTGAATCATCTCACATGCAAAAAAACATGATAAAGTATAGCTATATATTTCTCAGATTGTTGTCACTTTACGAAGATGGAGAATGTTCTAAAGAAGAGGGTAGCGTCCGGAAAATTCTTAAACTGATGTTTTTTTCTGAGAAAGGATTGTCATCCTTGAAAAGAATCGAAGAAGCGTATGATTCTTTAGAACATTTGTTGGAAGGTATAAAAGACCTTTCAAGTTCAGATAATGACGTGGAATATGTTGTGTCATGTATGCAGTTTTGCCAGTTTGAAAAGGCATATCGCTTTCTGTATTATGGAGAGCTTGCCCAAAATCTTGCTAAGGCAACTGTTCCGACGGACCATTGGTTTGATGACACTATTTTGGCCTACACAAGGTATGACCCCAACTTAGAACCTTTCCAGTTAACAAAGGAGTATCTGCTCCAATTTTTTGCACATCTCCCTCGTGAATATATTTTCTATCGTATTTATAATCCTAAAAAAGGAACACTTGCAATCCTGGATTTGTTAAAAAGCAGGGTGGGAATCATCAACTCACGCGATAAAGATTTCGCTGACGCTTTACGCGCTTTAGTTGAAGATGATGCGTTCTTTTTCAACCAAGCAGAAAGCCCTCCGGCACACATTTTGTTTGAAAAGGTTTGTTCCGTGCATAGTAGGCCGTACGATGTGAAATTTCGCAAAACGGAAATTAATGCGCTCCAGGAGGAATTCAATAACACAGTAGGAATCCAGATATATGCCCCCATACTGCATGGGACACGTCTTTCGTTTTTTCTCCATAATCGCAGGGATGTAATTTTGAAAAATCTTATCTCCCCTCCTGTGAATTCGGGCAAACTCATTATCAGCAGAAATGAAGCCAATGCATGGATATACATATTACTGGAAAAATATATGAAAAAACGGCCAATTTGCTGTCAACCATCGTGGAAAGCATCCGATTTTGAGGAAGCCGCACACTTCTTGAAAAAAGAGTTTGATATGGAGAATGTACTGCAGCCATTGGAATTACGCAATAACAGGAAACACGGTTATAATGTTTACAAGTATATCCAATCATTGCTAAACAATTCTCGAAACATTGACCTGTCCAAGGTTAATGCCATTCGCGAAAAATGCAACCGCAAACGATGATCATCGCAAATCGCTTAAGAATAAAAAACATCCGTACCATCTAAAGAGAACTGCTTCTTCTCTATGGTGCGGATCGTTTTTATTTAGATCAGATGTGCAAAAATTATTTCTGTACACTTTTCCCCAAAAAGCCTCTGTCGCAAGCATCAAATGAAACAAATTGTTCGTGTTCACAGGTGCAAATTTGTCTATTGTTTCCCATTTACTTATGTGACACAGAACGTTTTTTTGTAAAAAAGCAACAAAAACTCCGGCATTCCGGAACAAGTGAAAAAGGCAAGTTTTTGTCCTGAAATCGCCCCCCCCGTTGTGCTATAATAACCTCAGCCAACGCGCGAAGGCACTATAAACGGTTCCCGATGGGGATCGAATATCATTCCAAAAGGAGCAAAAAACATGCAGGAAAAACAAAGTGTAAAAATGAAATTACTCGACACGACCCGTCCCCAAGAACTGATCGAACCCATGGATTTCGATGAATGCCGCATATTGGAGGAACCGATGATCTTCTACGATCGCACTCCTACCGCTCCGGAAGCAAGGGAACTTATTGAACCGCTGGAATACTTCCATATTCCCACGCGGAAAAGCGGAAAGCCGGAAGAAACGGCCTCTCTGTCGGCAGAAAAAGCGTTCAAGGTGGATCTGCGTTCGCTGTGCAATACGCCTAGCGAAACAGCCCCGGCGGCGAAGACAGTTCCGGAAACACACTCACAGGCAGCGGCAGGAGAATCCGCGGTCAACATCGCCCCTTATGGGTTGCCTGTACCTATAAAGGCACATGCACCGCAGGGAATGCAGACGGAGAATACGTTGCCGGAGATGTCCCGTTACGCCTATCCGATGGCGCAGAAGGTTCTTCAAAAGATCCCCTTTATGGTGCTTAAGAAAAACCTGTACTACTATAACGGCTCTTACTATGAGACGGTAACAGATGCTGCTGCAGCCAGTCTTATCATCCATTATTTTCGCCATGATATGGAGAGGGCGAGTTCCCGCTTCATGGAAGATATTCTTTACTTCATCCACCGTGAGCCGAACATCCGTCTGGACGGCGAGGAGATCACGCAGGAACTGGTGTCCTTCCGCAATGGTGTGCTGGATCTGACGAGCGGGAAAATGTTCCGTCACTCCCCGGAGTATCGGACATTCTATCGCATCGAAGCGGATTATATCCCCTCTGCCGTGTCTCTGCCTGCCGTACATTTTGATCGTTTTCTCCATCAGATCACCGGCGGGGATCCTGTACTTACGGAACGCCTGTGGCAAAGTATCGGGTACATCCTCATTTCCGACAGACGTGCCAAATCCATCTTCCTCTTCCAGGGGGTCGGCAACAGCGGCAAGAGCGTTCTTGCGGATTTTCTGTGCGGGCTGTTCGCCGCAGATACAAAGATCTCCATGATCTTTCAGGATCTCTCGGAGAAATTCAGCGGTTCCGAGCTGGAGGGCAAGTTCCTGTGTGTGTCCAACGATATGCCCAGTGATCCTCTGCCGGCGAAAGCAGTGGCTTTGCTGAAGCAGATCAGCGGCAATGATATTATCTCTTCCCCTGTCAAGTACAAGAGCCGCTCGCAGTTCCGCGGAACGACAAAGCTGGTGATGGTATCCAACCATCCGATCCTGCTTACGGCATCGGATCCGGCCTTCCAGGATCGCATAGTCACCGTTCCGTTCCGCTATGCGGTTTCACGCGAGCACTGGGATACGATGCTGTCCTCTAAGATTTTGGAGGAGAGAAACATCATCGTCGCCCGGGCGGTCGAGGCGTATTATCGCCTGCGTGCGCAGCAGTACATCTTCGCCGGCTCCTATGCGATGAACGCGGTCACTACGGCGGGAGATCTGGGGACGGTTCCCGCGGATACACCGTCTCTGATTCTGCAATTCCTGCTGGATAATTATGAAGCGGAAGAAAAGGCGGGCGTGTTTATGGAGGATGTTCACAATGCGTTTCTAAGTGCCACCGGATGCTCCATTCATCTGAACGATTTTTCCCGTTATTTTACGGACTACGCCGCACAACAGTATAAGACAGAGAAAATCCGAAAGCGCCGCAGTTCTTCGGAAAATCCGCAGAGCTATTTGCAGGGGATTCGTGTGAGATAAGAAGGGAATGGTACAATTATGAGAAACGATACTCGTTCTGTTTACGCCGCAGAGCAGGCGATTCTGCCCCGAAACGGCGGCAGTCTCCCCCTCGTGGAGCAGGACATTCTCCACTACGTCCACACCCAGTTCATCCCGGGTACCCGTGATGACTGCGTGTATCTGGATGAGGCGCACCGCGTGTTCACGTGGGAGAAAGGGCACATCGAGTACGCCGCCTTTGTTCCCAGGTTCACAGGTTTTGCCGAAAAACTGCACGGTGCGAAGATAATCTACCAGTGCAGACTCGGCGAAACACCACCTCAGCTTTGCCTGCGCGGGCTTCAGTTCCGCTGCGCGGCGGAATACAGAAAACTCCACAGATAACTTTGCCTCCCATACTGTCGGCGGCATGCACACAATATGTCCGCCGGCGGTCACGGAGAAAAATATACTAAAAAGAAAGAAAGAAGGAAACCATATGTTCAAAGAATACCCCGATATCGTTACCGTAAACGATCTTACGAAAATGCTTCATATCGGACGCAATCAGGCGTATAAATTGGTGGGCGACGGCTCTATCCGTACGATCCGCATTGGTACGAATCACCGGATACCCAAGCAGTGCGTGATCGATTACGTCATTCGCAGTGCCGGCATTCATCCGGAGGCGTGCTGAGATGACCGGCAGTATACAGGAGAAAAACGGCAAGTATTACGCCGTTCTCAGTTACAAGGATGGGGACGGAATCCGCAAGCGCAAATGGGTGGGCACCGGTCTGCCCGTTCGCGGTAACAAGAAACGAGCGGAGGCTATGCTGGCAGAGATTCTGGCATCCCACACCCATTTGGAGCCAACGAAGAACGAATCCGTCCTGTTCGTAGATTACATCAAAAAGTGGCTGAGCCGCAAGAAGGCGGATGTTCGCCTCTCTACCTGGGAGGGGTATGAAATCTACGTCACCCGTCATATTATCCCCTATTTTGAGCCGCTGGGTCTGAATATCGATCAGGTGACGCCGAAGCATATTCAGGACTACTACGAGAGCCGTCTGACGTGCCGGCGTTCCGATCACAAAGCAGGCGGGCTGAAGCCTGTGTCCATTAAAAAGCACACGCCCGTGCTGAATCAGATCTTTGAGATGGCATTGATTGAGGAACTGGTTCTGCGAAACCCTGTCTCTGTGGTTCCTTTGCCCAAACAGGAGAAGCGGGAACCGGCAGGCAAATTTATGACTGCGGAGGAAGCCAACCGGATTCTGGAGGCCTTCCGGGGGCATGAGTTGCAGCCGTTGATCTACGTTGCGCTGTACTACGGTCTGCGCCGCTCAGAGGTGCTGGGGCTGAAATGGGATGCGGTGGATTTTGAGACGGGAACGCTGAAAATCCAGCATACGGTAGTGAAGCAGAAGACGCTCATTGCGCAGGACAGCACGAAAAGTATGGCCAGCCGCCGCGTGTATCCGCTTCTGCCGGAGGTACGGGATCTGCTGCTGCAGCTGCGGGGAAAGCAGCTGCAGGATCGAGAAGCTTTTGGAGACTGCTATACGGAGACAGACTATATCTTCGTCTGGGGCGACGGAAAGCCGTACCGTCCGGATTACGTCACCCACACGTTCAAGAAGGTTCTCGCACAGCACGGACTGCCGGAGATGCGATTTCACGATATCCGTCACAGTACGGCGAGCATCCTGTATGACAAAGGATGGGAACTGAAGGATATTCAGGCATGGCTTGGCCACGCGGATATCGGAACCACGGGGAATATCTACACGCACATCAGTAAGATGAGAAAGGAGATGATCGGAAAGGATTTAGGAAGTTTGTTTAAGTTGTAAGAAAAAACAGCGGTTCCCGTTCGGTTGATGCCGGCGGGAACCGTTGTTTTCCTTTTCATCCGTCCATATTAAACAAAAACTGTTGTTGTAAGGAGATTTTTAATTCCAGTAGTTCATATCAAAACTCAGAATGAAGGTTTTTCGCTTTATTTCGTATCAAGAATGTTCGGTGAATCGATGAGCATAATACCTATACCTAATGCAAACATAATCAAAGTTTCTGCATATTCTTGTTCAGTGCACCCAATAACATACTCCCCCCACTTCATTCCTAAGTCGGATGCTACTTTGTTAATCTGCATAACAATCTTTTTTTGTGAAAAAATCCGTACTTCCTTGCCAGTTTCATCACAGTTGATTTGTAAATTATTATCATCGCAAGAAAACTTCCGTTTGTCAAACAGGACATTGGTACTCAATGCATGTGTTTTATTATGAATTTCAATCACACAGTTCTGTTTGGTGGAACTAAATAATGCTTTTTTGCATTCAATTTTTGCTATCTCCACGGTAGAAAGATCAATTATAGAATATTTAAGTGTGTTGCTTAATGAAAGCGGTTTTGCAATGAGAATTGGGACATTTTCAGCATTGTAAACTGTAAAGAAATCTTGTTCGACACCTATGTTTTTTGCAAAGCGCATATCATCCGTTCTATGCTTTACTTCGCGCACAATAAATTTGTGCTTATACGGGTATTGCGCAAGATACTCTAAATTCTTCTTTTCTTGTTTTGAAAAAGCATCCTCTATTCTCTTCCCAATAACCTGAGCCCCCGAACCAATGAGAGAGAATCCAGAACCAATGACTTTCCCCAGAAAACCCATCTATGTAACCACCTTTAACAAGTAGATAAATATATAATAATTATATCATAAAACAAACGTTGATTCAACAAGTCATAAAAATAATACGTATACTCCGCTTTACTGTTGAAAAGAACTCGAAACATTTTCTATACAAAAATATATCCACCTCAGTATACTTACCGTACTTTGGGTAGAAATTGGGTAGAAAAACCGCCCTATCTACCAGTACCAAGCGGCCATCCCGGCAGGATCAACAAATCATTCCTGAAAAAAGGCATGAAAAAAGCCGAAATGCTCGTTTTCTTTGAGCATTTCGACTAATTGTTGGTCGGAGTGTTCATAACAGACCTAATTTTGTGGCGATACGCCAAGGAAGAGATGCAACGTACTTAACTCCGTCGTAAAGACCGTTAGCGTTGTTTTCATCATCCCACCAGCTATTGGATTCTATTACCAATGATACGATTGAATTCTACTTTTGTCAATAGCTATCCAATGTTAACCTGAATTGAACACGTTTGAATCTATGCAAATCGACATTTTTATCTATCGTATGCGAATAGGCCTATGGCTACAAAATAAGCAACGGCAGAGCCAATCTTGGCTCTGCCGTTGCTTATTTAAAATTGCTTGAAGCTCCTTAGAAGGAGTAACCCTCTACGCTGTAGTAGGACATGTTTACCTGACGCACGTCCAAGCGACCGAAGCAAGCGCAGATCGGAAGACTGCTCTTGACCCACACTGTGTACTGCTCAGATACGCCGAGCTTGTATCCGTTTTCACCGAGAGGCTTATCCATACGGATACAGGTGGTTCTCATGCCGTCAAGCGTAACAAAGATGCCGCTAACGGGAGCCTTCTCCTCGAAGATCAGCGTAAGCTCGATCTCTGCCTTTTCGTCGTTGAGGTTGGTCAGCATCAACGCTTCGTGACCCTCAAAATCGGGGTTGTCGCCCTTGGGGGGCAGATAACCGTCGCAAAATACCCAATTCTTCTTGCCGTTTTCCATGGTTACTTACCTTCCTTATTTAAACATTTTGGGAATGAATTCGTCGTTGTAGGTGGTCATACGCTTAGCGCCGTCAGCGGTGATCAAATAGCAGTCCTCCACGCGGAAGGAACCCCATTCCATGCCCTTGAAATAGGCGTCAATGCAAATGCACATGCCTTCCTTCAAAACACGCTTGTTCTCAACCGTGAATACGGGAGCCTCGCACTCCAGCATACCCGTGCTGTGCAAGCTTCCGTAAGGACAGTAATCGATATAGCCCTTTTCGGTCAGATAATCGGTGTAGGCATTCATTACCACGTCGCAGGATACGCCGGGAGCCATCAGAGCAGACGCGCGGTTGAGGGCGTTATAAGCGCACATTACCGCATCCTTCATCTTCTGGGGGATCTCACCCAAAACCAGAGGAGTACAGATGATACCGTTGTAGCCGCCGTAGCAGACGCCGCAACCGATAGAGATCATCTCGCTCTCCTGGATCTGACGCTCGTCGTTACGGCGCATCGATACAAAGGAGTTAACGGGACCCGACGCGATCATGGGCGCAAAGGCCTGTACGTAGCTTTCCGCGCCCAGGCGTCCCATTTCGGCAAGGAACAATCCTTCGACCTCACGCTCGGTCATACCGGGCTTGATAGTGGGGATCACGTTCTTGAATACCTCGGAGACCATTTCCCAGTTCTTGGTCATAAGCTCGATCTCGGCTTCTGACTTGATTATTCTTTGCTCGTAGTGAATGTCATCCATATCCATGATCTCGGCATCGGGGAAGACCTTACGAAGCTTATCCATAATAATTGCGGGGAAGATCAGACGGCCGATAAATCCAACCTTCTTGATACCGGGATGCTCTGCCTTGACCTGCTTGAACAGATCCTCAAAGTCGAGCTGACCCTCGGTGTCGTATACGAAGCCGCTGACCTCTCCGATCTCGGGGAGAATAGCGATGCGAGAGTTGGGAAGATCGTTCTTGAGCTGGCAGTCGTCATATGACGCCTGACCTGTGCAAACAATGACCTCGCCCTCTGCGGGAATGACGATCGCAGAGCTTTCGTTGGTGGGCGCAAAGCCGCAGTAGTAACGAACGATGGCGATCTCAAGCAAATTGGAAAATCCGACAACTACGTCTACGCCGTTTTCAGCCATCTTTTCACGCAGATAATTTACTCTTTGCAAATATTCTTGTCCTTGAATTTTCATTATGTTACTCCTTATAAATAGTATTTTTAATTAAATTCTGACGCAATCAAAGCCCATCTTTTCGGCAAACATCTCGATTTCCTTGGAGAAGTCGCCAACGCCCAGCGCGCTGTGGTGTCCGGGACCCTGTACGCACCATTCGTTGAAGAACTGGGGAATAGGCTTTTGGAGACGAACACGGCAGTTGGGGTTACCGATGTTGAGAATATCACCGGGAATGACCTCGCCTACGGTGTAGATAAGCTTATAGGTCTTATCGGTACCGAACTGAGTGAGGTTCAAGAGTGTGCAGGGACCCTTACGCATATCGAAGTCGATGCCAAGACCCTCTCCGGTCTTTCCGTGGTGAACGGTCAGATTTTGAAGAATGGGCTTGTCGCTGGCAACGCTGATGTTGCTGGGGCCGTCGTGACCGACCATGATAAAGTTTTCGTCGAAGTCGCAGGAGAAGAACTCCATGAACATACCGCCGCCGCCGAAATAGTTCAGTATCTTCATCGCCATAGCGGTTTTGATGTCACCCTCGGTAACGCCGGGGATGTCCATAGCCGCCAAGCGAGATACTGCCAATGCGGACTGTGCGCGAAGCTCGACCATATAAGGCTTCTGACCCCACCAATAGAAGCCGAAGGCATCGATGCCGTACTTCTTGATGATCTTGTCGAAGGCTACTGCGATCTTTGCGGACTCGCGCATGTGTTCGTTGGTTACAGATGCGTCTACGCGGTAATCGTTGCGGAATTCCTTGTACATTGCCTCCAGCTCTTCATCGGTGACGGTCTTATAAGCTTCTTCTACCTCCTCAACCTCGGGACGGCAGAGCAGGCGACCTGTGATCTTCAGGATGCGGTGTTCGTCGGTAGGCATATCGCACATATTGGTGTAGGTGTTTCCGATAACTCCAAAACGGCACTTGGTGAAAGCGCTTGCGGCAGCCGCGCCCAAGCAGCAGTGACGGATCTCATCCCAGAATTCCTTCTGAGCGAAGTAGCCGGTAATGACCTGGAACTTTTTGCCCTGAGAAACCATGGCTGCGGAATATTCGGGGATACAGCAGGGACCCTCGTGGTAGAGATACTCCTCGGTGTCGGCGTTCTTATAATCATAAGAAGAATCTACATGACCATTTATCAGACGGATCGGTACGTCAAGCGCACGGATCGTGGGGGTGATCATAGCTCCCGTCGTGTAACCGAAGGGGAAGATGAGCAGAATATCCACGTCCTGATCCTTCAAATACTTTGCAGCCTCCGCTGCGCGCTCGTCGTTATCTATCAGACCGGGCGAGAATACTTCGCCGAATTCGGACAGCCCCGCTACCAGCTGATCGTACATAGCGAGACCTCTCTCTCTCAATCGGGGGTACTGCTCCCAATAGATCTGCAGTCCTGTGGGAAGCAGACCGATTCTGGGTGTTACTTTTGGTTCGAGTTTAGACATATTTTAAATCCTCCTTATTGCGGGCGTCCTACGCTTGACAAAATACGCAGCGCGTTGTCCCTTAAAATTAATTTTTTTTCTTCATCAGTTATTTTTGCGCCTATAACGCAACCCATTTGGAAATTATGGGTCTGCATAGGTGCGTCGGTACCCCATATCACCTGCTTGGCTCCGACCTCGCGAACCATTTTTTCTACCACGCCGTTGAGACGGCAGGTATCGCAAAGATCAAGATAGGCGTTGGGATATTTTTTTGCGATGGCGATGGCATCGTCCACCTGTCCTTGAATTGAATGACCCATAATAAAGGTGATGTTCGGATAACGCTCCAATACTCCGATGACCTTATCGGCGGAGTTACAGCTTTCGCCGTTCATAGATACTCCCCACGTGTGGGAGAGAATGAGCATGTGATATTCGTTCGCCAATTCAAGCGCGGGCGCGTAGATCGGATCGGTCAGCGCGGTTCTGTGATAATCGGGGAGAAATTTAAGTCCCACAAAGCCGGGATTTTCGCGGAACACCTTTTTGATCTGCTCTACGTCATAGCCCACAACGGGGTTGACACAGTAGTATCCTTTAAATCTATCGGGATATTTCTTCATAGCGCGGATGATCTCTCCGCCGACCTCGCCGCCGCCGAACAGATCCTCGCAGGGTGAGCAAACTACAAAATCCACTCCGCAATCATCCATGGCGCGTACCATACCGTCGGCATCGTGATCCGTGTAGTACAGGCAGTACTCCAAGCCCATGTGGGTATGAAAATCTATGGGTTTATAGTCCAATTTCCAGTTGATCATAGTTTCACCTCGCAAAGCAGACGCTCCATATTACGGTGGGCAATGTTCTCTCGGTCTTCGTCACTGATCTTCGCTTGCATCAGCGTGTAGACGCTACCCGACATGGCGTTGGTGGGGAAGTTGGAGCCGTAAAGCATACGCTCGCTTCCAAACTTTTGGCAAACTTCCTCGATGCCGCGCAGCTGACTGAAATCTCCCGTTTCAAAATAGAAATTGGGATAACGGCGCAGAAGCGGCCATACAAGGCGCGCGCTCGGCCACCATCCGATATTGGACAGGATGACCGTCAGATCGGGAAACTCCTCCAAGACCCGATAGACCATCTCAAAGCCGAACATCGGAGAGAGATAGAGTGGGATCTTCATATCGCTGATCAATTTCAGTTGCTCTCCCATAGTTACGTCGCAGAGAAAATAGCGATCCTGCTCGGGGTAGGCGCGCAATGTCTTTACGCCATTTTTCTTCATCTCATCAAAAAAGATGTTGGGGGCGTATTCGCTGTCGGTAATATCCGGCAGAATGACCCAAGAAGGGAGTAGGCGATCCTCATATCCCTTGATACTTTCGATCAGCTTCTTGTTGCCCACAGTCGCATCGTGATCGTATTGGGCGCGATGCCACACCACCGCCTTATCGATGCCGACATAGTCCATTTCCGCGATCAGATCTTGCGCGGTTTTGGCGATGTCCACCTTCTCCATCACAATAAAGTTCTCGTGGTTGACGCACTCGTGGTTGACCATATCCATGCCAAAGCAGGCGTTGCTGTCAAACAATTTCATGGCAGATCCTCCGTAAGGATAGTATAAATAAAAATTGATATAATTGCGTTATTAGTATTCGATAACAAGTTAAATTCCAAACAAAAAGCGCTTGGGGTTTTCGTACACGATTCGATGAATATCCTTTTCGCTAACGCCGTACATTTTCATCATAGGTACAAAGTTGCGGAAGGCGTGATCATAACCCGCGCCGCCGTAGCGATGCAAGCTTGCCTTCAAGCACAGATCGTTCGCTAAGAGAAGTTGGTCTGTATATCCCTCGTCAATCAGCTCCTTGATCTTACGCGCCCTTGCCACGTCGGTCTCAAAGGGACCACCCGCAAACGCGCCCTCCTGAGGCTCGAAGAAAAACTCCTTGCTCAAGTTATCAAATTCCAGATAAATGCCCAGTGCCAACGCCTGACGCATATATTCGTCATCAAAGGTCACGTCCAAGTGACAGATGCAGATGTTCTCCGGCTTTACGCCACCACATAGCAGCATCTTGACCGCATCCAATGCCACTCTGTTCCACGGATAGGTGTGCAGATAGATGGGAAGATCGGTGGCAACGCTTGCGATCGCCGCGGCGCGGATAGATTTTTCTTCGACGGGGTAGATCTTTTCACTGACGCCGATCTCGCCGATGACACCCGGACGAATACCGGTATCGCAGTGACCGTTCCTTATCTCGTCGATCATCCAATCGGCGATCTCTTGAACGGTTTTCTCCTCATACATCTTGGGCAACGCATCGTGAACGAAAAGACCGGTTCCGGCAATAACGTTCAAATTGGATTTTTCTCCAAATTCCTTGAGCTTCATCATGTCACGGCCTACACCGACGGTGGTTACGTCTACCAACAGATTACAACTGTAATCGGCAAGGCAAGCGGTCTCCTCCACCGCGAGGTCCACGTCCTCAAGCGTCAGGTTTTTGCGGATGACGTATGGGTTGCGGTGCAGAATACCGAGATCCTTCATGTTGATATCACCGTAAAACAGCTCTTTTTCGGCATCTGTCTTTGGCTCTATCGCTTCATGAGTCATGTCGATAAACAAATGCTCATGGGGACAGATCAAATTGACCTCATCGGCTGAGATCACACCGCGAAGCGTATTTAATTTTCTCATAAACGAATATCCTTTCTCCTTCAAATGCGCGAAAAAGCGCAAATATTTGACGAGCGCTAATCGCTAAATACTTAATGTGTGAGCGTTCACACATTTTGTTTAAAAAACACCCCTTCGGCGAGCCGAAGGCCTTTTGGAAAGGTCAAAAGCCCTGACCGATGAGGGGAACACACGGCAAATATGTGATCGTTCACATACTCCGCACACATATTTTAACATTATTTGTATCGGATGTCAATAGCTTTGCAATATTTTAAGCCGGTCTCTTTAATAATTTTTTATCATATACCAAAAAGACCGTTTATTTTCGTTAAAATTGACGCAATTTCACCAAAACGCGAGTATGCGCGCACAAGGACTGTCAGGTAGTCTCGCCGATAAGAAGTCTGGGTTGTAGAACCACCTTGCGGGGAGGCGTTGCGTTTTCGATCTGATCTATCACGATCTGCGCCGCCAAGCGTCCCATCTCGTAACGCGGCTGCTCGATCGTAGTAATCTGAGGGTGCAGCATCTTTATCATATCCAAACCGTCGTGTCCGATGATGGCGATCTGTTCGGGTACTTTTACGCCCCTCTCCTGCAAACGTCTGAAAATCGTCAATGCCATAACGTCGTCCTCACAGTAGAGGGCGGTAATCGGTTCTTTTGCGGAGAGGATCTTTTCGACTATCTCGTAAGAAACCGGCTCTGCCACCTCAGGCTGTCCGTTGCACAGGAAAAAGCCTGCCGCTTCAATACCGTGTTCGGCAAGCGCGTCAACAAAGCCCTCCGTGCGCTGTTGCCAGATGCGGAACTGGAAGGTATCCTTATAAAGGTTGGAAACCGAAGGGGTTTCCGGTGACAATTTGCCGTGGATACAGGCGATTCGACGGTGTCCTTTTTCATACAAATGCTCGGCTGCCATACGTCCGCCGGCATAATTATCGGTATTCACGCAGGAAACGGAGGGTAAGTCATACTCATTATCCAAAAGCACACACTGGATCCCCGCCTGCTCCAGCTCGCGGATCTGTTCTTCGGTCACTGCCAGATGATGAAAGACTGCGCCGCCGATACAGATCTCTTGAAACATATCAAAATAATCGCGCTGTCTTTCGGCCGAATGGACATCACACATCATACTCGTGTAGTGACCGTGGTATGCGCTCGACTCAAATCCTTGCTTGACCAGATTGTGAAAGGGGTCGGAGATATTGACCATGACATAGGCCAGTATGCTGGTACGCTTGGTTACCAGTGCTTTGGCAAGCATATTCGATTTGTAGTTAAGTTCGCGAATTGCGGCCTCTACGCGCTTACGTGTTTCATCGCTTACATAACCTTTTTTGTTGATGACGCGAGAAACGGTCATGCGCGAAACCTGCGCGCGAGCGGCAACGTCTTCAATGGTAGCCAAATCCTATCCCTCCCTTACTGAAGCTTACTAAGTAAATATACTACCATATTTTGCGCAAAAAGTCAACAATGTATTGTTGAGAAAAGTTTGGGTCGTGGTATATTAGGACAATTATATCGTGGATTGTAGCGTTTGCGAATAGGGGTAGAGGATTGTTTGCGGAAAGGTTGCAATCGAGTTGAACGTAAATTTATATTATACCGCCAAAATTATTTGGTGTGAAAATTTGGGGTGGTTTGGAAAAACTCACCCCCCTCGATTTTTCACGCCTTTTTCGTAGTGTGATATAATTGGCTCAAGCAAAAAGGAGGTTTAGAGAATGCAACGACACGGCTCAGATGGCAATAATACAGCATTGTTTTGGCTAACGGCAATATTTATTCTCTTAGCACCACCTCTCGGAATTATATTTTTTATTATGTTTCTATTGGACTAACTCATTGTTGAAAAAGAATCAAAATTATGTTATAATTAGAAAGGATTTAAAAAGAGAAAAGAAGAAGTAAAGAAAACTCAAAACGAAATCAAAACGCGCATCTTAGCTTTTGGCTATGATAGATTGACAGATGTTGAGAAGAAAAGATTCTTCTATGATATTGTAGAAAGAAATTGCGCGTAGAAGATAGTGAAAGGAATGTTTGAATGAACGATATTCTTCAAAATGCTTTGATAGAGCATTATTGTTGAAATCGTAGACACAACCAAGTAAGGATAATTATAAGGAGCGAAGAATGATCGAAGTAGTGGCAGCCCTTATATGGCAGGGTGATAAATTCATGATCTGCCAACGCCCGGCGCACAAGGCAAGAGGGCTTCTTTGGGAGTTCGTTGGTGGTAAAGTCGAGCCGGGCGAAACGAAAGAACAAGCACTCATTAGAGAATGCAAGGAAGAATTGAATGTTCTTCTTTCTGTTGGTGATGTGTTTATGGATGTCACTCACGAGTATCCCGACTTAACCGTGCATCTGACCTTGTTCAACGCAACAATAGCCGAGGGCGAACCTCAGAAACTCGAACATAATGATATACAATGGATCACGCCGAGCGAGATTCCGAACTATGAGTTCTGCCCGGCAGATGAAGAAATACTTGCAACAATTTGCGAGGTATACAAATGAAAAAGTATGAAACTGAAGTTCGCGAGCGATATGGCGGTACTGCCGCCTACCGCGAGCACGAGCAAAAGAGGAAAAATTACACAAAAGAGAAGTGGACTAAAGCAAACGATGGCTTGATGGCTATCTTTGCCGAGTTTGCCTCGGTAAAGGATAGCGGCGCGAGCGCTGAGTCTGCCGAAGCACAGGTGCTTGTCGCTAAGCTTCAGGCGCACATCTCGGAGAACTACTACACCTGCACCGACGAGATTCTTGCAGGGCTTGGAAAGATGTATGTTGCCGACGAGCGGTTCAAGAAGAATATCAACAAGTACGGCGAAGGAACCGCCGAGTTCGCATCTAATGCGATTGCCGTATATGTAAAGGAGAAATAATATGCCTAATCTAAATTGGTCAAAGTTGAATCATCTTCAATTAGGAAAATACGCTGAATACTATGCAAAAATGGAATTTGCATCTTATGGTTTTGAGGTGTATTCCTCTGAGGTTGACGATCATGGCGTAGATTTCGTAGTAAAAGTTCCTGGCACAGCAAATTTTTTTGAAGTACAAGTAAAATCGGTAAGAGATTACGGATATGTGTTGATATCAAAATCCAAAATGCCTGTGCTGACCTCTCATAGACTTGTTTGTTATCTTCATTTTATTGATGGTCAATTGCCCGACGTGTTTGTGATACCGGCAACGGCTTGGGATAAGCCAAATGCTGTGTTGGTTGACAGAAATTACGACAAGCCCGGACAAACAAGTAAGCCCGAATGGGGAATAAGTATTTCAAAAAAGAACTATTCAATGTTAGATACATACAAAGCCGAAAATAAGTTAAGTGAACTTTGCTGCAAAGACTGATATGAACCAATATCTAAAAAATCTGGACAAGATTGAGTTCGTTGTGACTTACGCATGCACGGGGCGGTGCAAGCATTGTTCCGAGGGCGACCACACGGCTTGCGGTGAGCGGATTGATCCGCAAATTGCCGCGGATGCGGTGCGGAAGATTGCGGCCGAGTATGATATTAAAACCGTGATGACCTTCGGGGGTGAGCCGCTTTTGTATGCGGATGCTGTCTATGCGATCATGGCGGCTGCCAAAGAACTGAATATCCCCAAACGACAGGTCATTACAAATGGCTATTTTTCAAAGAGTGTGGAAAAGATCCGTGAGGTCGCGGCGCAGCTTTCCGCGTGTGGCGTGAACGATCTGCTTTTGTCGGTGGATGCTTTCCATCAGGAAACGATACCGCTTGATGTGGTGAAGTTGTTTGCGGCGGAAGCAAAGAATTACGGCATACCGATTCGCCTTCAGCCTGCGTGGTTGGTGAGCGCAATAGATGACAATCCATACAACACAAAAACAAGAGAAATTCTCGACAGCTTTGCCGAGATGGAGATTCCCGTAGGAGAGGGGAATGTCATTTTTCCCGAAGGAAACGCGCTGAAATATCTCGCAGAGTATTTCACAGACTCGATTCCCGAAAATCCGTACGTGGAAGACCCGCGCGACGTGCGTTGTGTGTCATTTGAGCCGAACGGCGACGTGCTCGGCGGGAATGTGTATGAGTGCGATATTATGGAAATTATAAAGGATTATACTCCGTAAGGGAGAAAGATTATGACCAACCAAGAAATTTTGAAGATTGCTATGGCGCAATCTGCCGTTGACCTTTGCGCCGCGCCTGCGGACTTTGAAAAGAGTGGAAACGTGGTCGTCACGTCGCACGAGAGTGATGGTGTAAGGCGGTATTTGAAACTGCCGTTTTCCTGTCAGCTCGTGTCTTACGGAAACAACGTGGTGGCATCTGTGTCGCCCGAATTTCGCGAGATCACTGAAAATTACATAAACAAATATCCCGTCGAGCATCTGTTTGAAACGCCGCATATGCACGTGCTGAATGAGGCGCTGATGGAAAAAGGTCAGAAGATATGCTTTATGGCGGAGTATTTTCTGCCCGACGTGAAGGTTCTGAGTGGACGGACAGTCGAGGACGCCTGTCCCTACGAGTTGCGGCTCCTGACGCAGAAGGACTTTGCCGAGCTTTATCTGCCCGAGTGGTCGAACGCGCTCTGTGAAAAGCGAAAGGAGCTTGACGTGCTTGGCATTGGCGCATACGACGGTGAAAAGCTCGTTGGACTTGCGGGTTGCTCTGCCGATTGCGACACTATGTGGCAGATCGGTGTGGACGTGCTGCCCGAATATCGCAGGCAGGGAATTGCTTCGGCGCTTACAAGCCGCCTTGCGATTGAGATACTCGAGCGCGGCAAAGTGCCGTTTTACTGCGCCGCTTGGAGCAATGTGAAATCGGTTCGTAATGCAATCAAAAGCGGTTTCCGTCCCGCGTGGGTTGAAATGACGGCAAAATCCTGCGAAATGGTAGATGGGATGAATGAAAGATGAAGAAAGTTATTGTGATCGGTTGCCCCGGGTCGGGAAAAACAACCTTCGCGGAGAAATTGCGAGATAAGATCGGGCTGCCGCTTTATTACCTTGATGCAATCTGGCACAAGCCTGACAGAACGCATATTTCAAGAGAAGAATACGATGCGCGACTTGCCGAGATCCTCGCGCTTGATTCTTGGATCATAGACGGAAATTACAGTCGAACGATAGAAAGTCGTCTCTCGGCGTGCGACACGGTCTTTTTGTTCGATCTGCCTGTTGAGGTCTGTATTGACGGCGCAATTTCCCGTCTTGGCAAGAAGCGCTACGATATGCCGTGGATAGATACCGAACTTGATCCAAATCTGAAAAAAGAGATCGAGGATTTTCCGAGCAAAAATCTGCCCACTATATATACCTTGCTTGAAAAGTATAATGATAAAAACATAATCGTTTTCAGGCATAGAGCCGAGGCGGATGAATTTTTGAACACGATTCAGGAGATTTGATATGGATAACACGAAATTTAGATTTGCCACGGAAAACGACGTGGCGCTGATCTTGGGCTTTATTAAAGAGCTTGCCGAATACGAAAAGATGTCCGATCAGGTGGTAGCTACCGAGGAGCTTTTGCGCGAGTGGATCTTTGAAAAGAAAAAGGCGGAGGTCATCTTTGCCTTGGAGGACGGAAAAGAGGTCGGCTTTGCGCTCTTCTTCCATAACTTTTCAACTTTTCTCGGCAGAGCGGGTATCTACCTCGAGGACCTTTTCGTAAGACCCGAATATCGAGGCCACGGACACGGAAAAGGTCTTATTCGCGAGCTTGCCCGTATCGCTGTGAAGCGAGGATGCGGAAGACTTGAGTGGTGGTGCCTCGATTGGAATAAGCCGAGTATTGATTTTTATCTTTCCCTCGGTGCCCAGCCGATGGACGAATGGACGACCTATCGCTTTGCGGGGGAGAGCCTTCGTAAGCTTGCCGAGAGAGATTGAAGATAATGAAAAACCTGCTTGAACAGAACAAGTCCGTTTTTAACGGACTTGTTCTGTTTGATACTGGATATTCCCACAATTACGACTCTTTAATCGCCTCTATCGAAGTACTCGGTTTCTCGCCTTATGATATCAAGGCGGTGATCCATTCACACGAACATCTTGATCATTTCGGTGGTGGTGATCGAATTCGAGAAAGCTATGGCGCGAAGATCTATATGAGTGCCGTGGATACCGCACTCACTCGAGAAATGCCCGAACGAGCACTGATGTATCTTTCTCTGGACGAGGACGATCAGATATGCTATCCTGATGTATTGATCGAGGATGGCGATGTGATCCGTGTTGGAAACACCGAGATTCTCTGAGAGCTGTCTCCCGGACATACCCCGGGAACGATGGCATTCTTCTTTAAGGCAACCGATGGCGAAAAGACGCTGGATGTTGGCTACTTTGGAGGCGTTGGTTTTCTCTCACTTTACAAGGAGTATTTGCGAGATTACCGCCTGGATTCCAATATGCTGGATGTGCTTAAAAAGACTATTGAAAAGCTTTCCAAAAAGCAGGTGGATATCTTTCTCGGAAACCATCCCTACCATAACTGTACGCTCGAAAAAAGACAGTATATGCTGGAGCACGAGGGAGACCCCCCCTTTGTTAATAGAGAGGGCTGGAATATCTTCCTAAAGGCACTTGAGGATCGACGAGCCTATTTTGTACGGCTGGGATATTAAAGCTTAAAATTATCGCTTACACCAAAGGATATTCCAAACGAGGTCATTCATACACTCATACACAATCTGCGTAGCAAATTGTGTAACACCCCTCAAAAAACTGTGTAACAAGAAAAAAATAAAGCCTTGAAAACTCAATGTTTTCAAGGCTTTATTTGGTCGGAGTGACTGGATTTGAACCAGCGGCCTCTTGGTCCCGAAGGGAAATGGGAGGCGATTACGGGGCTTTACATAGGATTATTCTGCGTTTTCTGCACAGCATATGCAATGGCAGAACGTTGTTTTGGATGCAGCGGTGTTATGTGAGATTACCCCGTCTGCACATTTTCCGCATGTTGGGTAGAAATTGGGTAGATGGGAAGGCGGTGTTGGGTAGAAAAATAAAAACCAGTATTCTGATATACCAACTGAATTTTCAATATACCAACTAAAGTACGGAATACACCAACTATACTGTTGGTGTATTCATTTTTATCTAATAAATTAACCGACATCCTTTGCGCACTTTATGGTAAATTCCGGCATCTATCATTTTTCGAGAGTTTTGAAGGTGCTTCGGGAAGATTTGCGTTTCGCAGCATATAAATATCACGTATATCTATATATTGAGACTTAAATAAATCTAATTATTTTACTCTAAATAAAGTTAGAAATAGAGGTTGAAAGGCAACAAAAGTCAAAGTTTAAGGCGATTATTATGCTGATTGAGTCTACATTTCCAACTAATTTGAACTTCAACAGGTGTTTTTAGTCTCAACTATGTTTTATTTTAAGAACCATTTTGCTGCTTTACGTTTACCATCGTTCTCTATCAAGCCGTCTTTTCTCAAAGCTTGAAGAAGATTGGAAAGTTTTTTGCCTTTTTGCTGGTCATTCAATATTGCCGGTAATGCTGCAAATAATATTGAGCGAAGTTCCTCTTTTGAGGCCAACTGCATTTCTCTTAATGCATTTAAGATTATGCTTTTGCAGACATCATCTCTCAACCCTTTATTCTTTACATATTCCGTCTTTTGCCCTACAAGATCAGCAACTCTATTGCTGCCGTCCCACACGTAGGTGGTGATGGCGAGGTTGGCGGTTTTGCTCTTGCGCAGTCCCGTGGGGTAATAGGTGTAACTCGCTAATGTCGATCCCTTCACATAACTGCTCTGCCGGTCGCGGGCGTCGTAGGTGTACGTTGCACCGTCCCCGGTGAGCATATTGCCGTTTGCATCGTAGGTGTACGACTTGACAGAGCCGGGCTTCGTTTCCGTGAGCAGGCGGTTGTTCTTGTCGTAGGTGTAGGTGGTAGTTGTGCCGTTCTCGGTCATAGAGGCACGGTTGCCGGCGGCGTCATAGGTGTAGCTGTACGAA
>JAZPZY010000015.1:0-8627 GCA_045544955.1 Eubacteriales bacterium | reverse complement strand
TCCGGGGGTGCCGGGCTCGATACGCATATCCCAGCCCTTGGAGTACCAGTTGGAGCCGCGGAAAACCACCAGGATACGGCCGGATTTCAGAATGGTGATGGCCGGCTCATCCACGCCGCGGGAGGACTGGAGATCGGAAATGACCACGGGACGGCTGGGATGGAACTCGTACTTTTCGCCGTTCCATACGCAGCGGATCACCATAAGCCCGCGGAGAAGATCGGGGCGGCTGGGGAACAGCTCATCCACGTTTTTGCCGGCTCTTTCGCAGCACTTACGCATCTTTACGCCCACGGCCATGAGCAGATCGCCGTTTTTATCGAACACTTCCGTGCTGGGGAACACGTCGTTTTTGTAGAAATATTCGGGCTTCAGCGGATCTGCGGGATCAAACACTTCACCCTCTTCGTAAGTGACCATCTGCTGCATATAGGTGCCGTCTTCCAGGGTAACACCCAGGATGGTGTGCTCTGCAAGGGCGGAGGGATCGCCAACGCTCCAAAGGAGGCGGTACGCTTCCTTGTGCCCGTTTTTCCATACGCGTTCAAGAGCCGTGCCTACGAAATGCTTATGCACAGGATTCCATTTGCCTTTAATGTTCGTGGGGCAGAGCGCTTCATGGTCGCCGTACATCTGCACGGAGCTGCCTGCGGAACCGGTTTCCACCACCGGCGACCATTCGCCCCAGGTCCTGCCGTTGTCTTCGCTGATGCGGTACTTGCTGCCGTCGGAAAAGTCACCGGAGGATACGTAGGAGCAGGTTTCCTTGCGAGAGAGACCTTCGCTGTCGCAATAATACTGATGGTAAACTTCTGCCACGCTGTCATTGCGGGCGTCCTTATATTTAATGGCTTCCACTTTCAACATAATAAAATCTCCTTTTTGCAAATAGAGTAAATATGTATATGTGTTTATTCCGGCAGGGTGATCTCGTACATCCAGGATTCTGACTGGAACGTGGGCTGACCGTCGAACTGGCCGTATTTTGTCAGACGCAGTTCCAACTTGCCCGTTTCACGGTCCTGGAGAAGCCCGAAGTTGGACAACTGTACTCTGTCGGACTCGCCTTCCCGTTTCGTGTCGATGATGGTGAAGGATTCCTTTTTCGCCAGACCGTATGTTTCGTCTACTTCTACGATGCACAGCGGCCAACGGGGGAAGTTTCCGTTTACCTTGTGATCGGTGATATTGCCGATCCAGTACAGGCGTCCGTTTCTCTCGTCGCGGACGAAACGGGAGATGGTGGCAGAGGAATAGATGACTTCGCCGTCGTCAAAGTGCCACGGCACGGGATCGGTGAACGTTTTTCCGTTGTCGTCTGACCAGCAGTACCACTTGAATCCGGGGGTGCCGGGCTCAATGCGGGTTCTCCACGCCTTGCTTGCCACGTTGGAGCCGCGGAATACGACCACGATGCGGCCGGATTTCAGTTTCATGATGGTGGGCTCATCCACGCCCCGGGAGGATTTCAGATCGGAGATCAGAATCGGCCGGGAGGGAATGCAGTCGTAGGTCTCGCCGTTCCATACGCCACGGATTACGATCATGTTGCGGAGCAGATAAGGCGAAGAGGGGAAGTGCTCGTTCACGTCTACGCCGGCGATCTCGCAGCACTTGTATACCGGCACGCCCAAAGCGAACAGAATATCACCGTTGTCGTCGATAACCACGTTGGTGCCGGGGAAGCCGTTGTTCTTATAGAAATGCTCCGGATTCAAAGGATCCGCCGGATCAAAGTCTGCACCTTCTTCGTATTTGACCAGCGTGTTGCGTGAGGTTCCGCCATCCTCACGCACGCCGATGTGTGCGTGGTCAGCCAGGGAGGTATGATCGCCGCTCCAGAATTTCTTGTACGCCTCAATGTGTCCGTTTTCAAAGAAGCGGGACATGCCTACGCCCACGAAGTGCTTGTGCACCGGATTCCATACGCCCCGGATGTTCCTCGGATAGTTACGTTCGTGGGGACCGTATACTTCATAGCCGCTCTGTTCATATACGTCTTCCCATTCGCCCCAGGTTCTGCCGTTGTCTTCACTGATGCGCTGCTTTTTGCCATCGCTGAAATCACTGGTGGACTGAAAGGAGCAGGTTTCAATGCGGACAAGCCCCTCTCTGTCTCGGTAGGACTGACCGTAGTTTTCCGCTACGGCGTCTTCCCGTGCTTCTCTGTATTTGATCGCGTTTACTGTAATCATAAGAAAATTCCTCCTAATTTTGTATATATTATTCCAAAATAATTTCGTAGTGCCAGGGTTCGGCTTTCCATCTTTCCCCCGGGAACTGATCGGATTTGGTGAGAAACAGTTCCAGATGACCGGTTTCACGGTTTTGGAACATGTCAAAGTTGGAAAGTTGTACCTTTTCACCTTCTCCTTCCCGGCGGGTATCAATTACGGTATAGGATGCTTTTTTCGCCGTGCCGTAGGTTTCGTCAACCTCCACGATCTGCAGAGGCCAGCGGGGGTTGTTCTCGTAGATTTTGTGCCCGGTGATGTTGCCGATCCAGTACAGTTTGCCATTCTGCTCACCGCGGAAGAGCATGGAGTAACTGGAGGAGGAGTAGATAACCTCACCGTCGTCAAAGTGCCAGGGCATGGCAGGCGTGAAGGTCTTGCCGCCGTCGTCGGAATATGTGTACCACTTGAAACCGGGCGTGCCGGGCTCGATGCGGGTATTCCAGGATTTGTTTATGTAATACGCACCGCGGAATACCACCAGAATTCTGCCGGATTTGAGCAGGGCGATGGTAGGCTCATCCATACCCCGGGAGGACTGGCGGTCCGAAATTACAACCGGGCGGGAGGGGGTGAATTCATACTCCGTGCCGTTCCATACGCCGTGCATGACGATCAGGCCGCGCAGCCGGGGATTGGAGGGGAATACTTCCTTTACGTCAAGCCCTGCCATTTCGCAGCACTTGCCCACCGGCGCGCCGATGGGGAAGAAGATGTCGCCGGCATCGTTGATGACGATATTCTGACCGGGCATGGAGTTGTTGCGGAAATAGTGGGATTCCTTGAGAGGGTCTGCCGGATCGAAATCGTCGCCCTCCTCGTATTTTACCAGAGAGAAGCGGAGCGGACCGCCTTCCTCGCGTACACCGATAATGGAGTGGTCGGAAAGGGTGGGTTCTACACTGTTATAGATTCTGCTGTATGCGTATTTGTGACCGTTCAGGAAAATGCGGGAGATCCCGATACCCACATAATGCTTGTGTACCGGATTCCAGATGGTATCCATGTCGTTTGGAAACAGGCGCTCGTGGGGCGGATGCTTTTCATAGCCGCTTTCCTCATACACGTCTCTCCATTCACTCCAGGTGCGTCCGTTGTCCGGACTCACCCGTTCCTTGATATCGTCTGCGAAGTCGGAGGAACTCTGGTAGCGGCGGGTTTCGATGAGGGTAAGTCCCTCTCTGTCCCGGTATACTTTCTTGTAATTCTCAATGGTTCCGTCGTTTCTGGCGTCTGCCAGTTTTGTTGCTTTTACAATCATAATAGCCTCCTGGTGGTACGGGTGAAATTACTCGAGCGTAATTTCGTAGTGCCAGGCTTCCGCCTTCCATGGTTTGCCCGGGAACTGACCGGATTTGGTGAGGAATACTTCCAGATGTCCCGTTTCCCGGTTCTGCATCAGATCAAAGTTGGAAAGCTGTACCTTTTCGCCCTCGCCCTCTCTCCGGTCGTCGATCACTGTGTAGGACGCTTTTTTCGCCGTACCGTAGGTTTCGTCTACCTCTACGATCTGCAGAGGATAGCGGGGGAAGTTTTCGTATACCTTGTGTCCGGTGATGTTGCCGATCCAGTACAGTTTGCCGTTCTGCTCACCGCGGAAGAGCATGGAATAACTGGAGGAGGAGTAGATGACCTCGCCGTCGTCAAAATGCCAGGGCATGGCAGGCGTGAAGGTCTTGCCGCCGTCGTCGGAATAGGTGTACCACTTAAATCCGGGCGTACCGGGTTCAATGCGGGTGTTCCACGCTTTGTTCATGTAATACGCACCGCGGAAGATAACCAGGATTCTGCCGGATTTGAGCTTTGCGATGGTGGGTTCATCCATGCCGCGGGAGGATTGGAGATCCGAGATCACAACCGGACGGGAGGGGGTGAATTCATATTCTTTGCCGTTCCATACGCCCCGCATGACGATGAGACCTCTCTGGGGCTTGGAGGGGAAGACCTCGTTTCTGTCAATACCCAGAATCTGGCAGCACTTTACCACGGACACGCCGATGGGGAAGAGAATGTCACCGTTTTCGTCGATCACGATATTCTGACCGGGCATGGAATTGTTCCGGGAAAAATGGGATTCTTTCAAGGGGTCGGCAGGATCGAAATCGTCGCCTTCCTCGTATTTGATGAGAGAGAATCTGGTCTCGCCGCCTTCTTCCCGCACGCCAATATGCGAGTGGTCGGAGAGAGTACGCTCGGTGCTGTTCCACAGCTTGCTGTATGCGTATTCATGACCGTTTATAAAAATGCGGGAGATGCCAATGCCAACGTAATGCTTATGTACCGGATTCCAGATCATATTCATATCGCTGGGAAAGAGGCGTTCGTGGGGCGGATGCTTTTCAAAGCCGCTTTCTTCGTAGATGCCCCGCCATTCGCTCCAAGTCTTTCCGTTGTCGTGGCTTACCCGTTCTTTGATATCGTCGGAGAAGTCGGAGGAACTGCGGAAGTTGCACGCTTCATACAGGGTGAGGCCTTCCCGGTCCTTGTAGTATTTTCTGTATGTTTCGATGTAGCCGTCCTCACGGGCGTCGGCGTATTTCGTTGCTTTTACAATCATTGTCTTACTCCTTTAGTCTCTTTGGCGTTCAGTCGTCAACGGTGATTTCATATACCCATGGTTCCGCCATATAGGTTGGCTTCCCCGGGAACTGGCTGTATTTCGTCAGCCGGACTTCGATATTGCCGGTCTCCCGGTTCTGCAGAATATCAAAGTTGGAAAGCTGAACGTTTACGCCTTCGCCTTCCCGCCGGGTATCGATTACCGTATAGGATTCTTTTTTCGCCGTGCCGTAGGTTTCGTCTACTTCCACGATCTGGAGGGGCCAGCGGGGATTGTTTTCGTAGACCTTGTGACCGGTAATGTTGCCGATCCAGTACAATTTGCCGTTCTTCTCACTGCGTACGAAGTGGGAGATGCTGGCGGAGGAATAGATCACCTCGCCGTCGTCAAAATGCCACGGCATGGGCGGCGTGAAAGTCTTGCCGCCGTCATCGGACCATGTGTACCATTTGAATGCCGGCGTGCCCGGCTCGATGCGGGTTTTCCAAACCTCGTTCATGTAGTAAGCGCCGCGGAAGACGACCACGATTCTGCCGGATTTGAGCAGGGCAATGGTGGGTTCATCCACACCGCGGGAGGACTGCAGGTCGGAGATTACCACCGGACGGGAGTAGGTGAAATCGTACTTTTCGCCGTTCCAGGCACCGCGCACTACGATAAGTCCCTTCTGGGGCTTGGAGGGGAAGATCTCGTTTCTGTCGATCCCCAGTATGTTGCAGCACTTTACTACGGAAACGCCGATGGGGAAAATGATGTCGCCGTTATCGGCAAATACCAGATTCATGCCCCGGTAGGCGGTGTTCTTGGAGAAATATTCGGGATTTATGGGATCCTCGGGATCAAATTCCGCGCCGTCCTCGTAGGCTACCAGTTGGTAGAATTTCTCCTTGCCTTCGATATGCACGCCGATATAGGTGTGATCGGAGAGGGTGGAAGGACCGTTATAGTTCCAGATGTGGGAAAGGGCAAACTCATGCCCCTCACGGAAGATGCGGTCCATGGAAATGCTCACGTAATGCTTATGCACCGGATTCCAGAATTCTTTCTGCGTGTACGGAGGACGTCTTTCGTGAACGCCGTATACTTCCAGCGTTTCTTCGGATACGTCTTTCCATTCACCCCAGGTTCTGCCGTTGTCCGGGCTGATTCGCTGATGCTCGGCGTGGGCAAAGTCGGAGGTGGCCTCCAGTGCCCGGTTTTCAACCAGCGTGACACCGTCCTTGCCGACATACCGGCGGAAGTACAGTTCAGCGACTGCATCTTCACGCGCGTCCTTGTATTTCGTTGCTTTAACTGTTAGCATAGATACCTCCTGCAGGCGTTTACAGATTGCCGGTCAGTCCGGCAGAATGATCTCGTAGTGCCAGGACTCCGATTTGAATTTCAGCGGACCGGGGAATTGCCCGATCTTATTGAGCCGGATTTCCAGATGTCCCGTTTCCCGATCCTGCAGGACGTTGAAGTTGGAAAGCTGTACGGTATTGGGCTCGCCTTCACGTTGTGTGTCGATGACGGTAAAGGATCCCTTTTTTGCCGTGCCGTAGGTTTCGTCCACTTCTACGATGCACAGTGGGAAGCGGGGAAAGCTTCCTTTGAAGATCTTATGGTCGGTGATGTTGCCGATCCAGTAGAGCCGTCCGTTGCGTTCGTCACGCCAGAAGCGGGCGATGCTTGCAGGGGAGTAGATCACCTCGCCATCATCGAAGTGCCAGGGCATGGGCGGGACGAAGGTTTTGCCGCCGTCGTCGGAATAGGTATACCATTTGAATGCAGGCGTGCCCGGCTCAATACGGCTGTTCCATTTGGGAAGCTGCGTGTTGGCACCCCGGAAAACGATAAGGATCCGGCCGGATTTCAGTTTTGCGATAGCCGGCTCATCAATGCCGCGGGAGGATTGCAGATCGGAAATAAGAATGGGTCTTGAGGGCGTCAGATCATAACCCTCGCCGTTCCACACACCGCGCATGACGATCATGTTGCGGATTATAAGCGGGGAGGAGGCACAGTACTCCTTTACGTCCACGCCGGCGATTTCACAGCACTTGGCTACCCGTACACCGATGGGAAAGAGGATATCGCCCGATTCCTCAACAAGCAGATTTGTGCCGGCCTGGCAGTTGTTTTTGAAGAAATGATCCGGATGCAGCGGATTTTCGCTGTCAAAGTCCGCACCCTCCTCGTACTTCACAAGCTGGTGTTTCTGCTGGCCGTCCTCCGTACGGAAACCAAGGTAGGCATGATCGGCTGTGTAGCCTCTTTCACCTGCCCACATTTTCTGATAGGCATCGATGTGATTGCCGTTAAAAATTCGGGAGGTGGCAACGCCTACGTAATGCTTGTGCACCGGATTCCAGACGCCCTGAATGCGGGCGGGGAAGATCCGTTCATTGGAACCGTGGGTTTCAAAGCCGCTTTGTTCGTATACGTCTTCCCATTCACCCCACGTTTTTCCGTTGTCGTGGCTGATACGCTGCTTTTTTCCGTCGGAAAAATCGCTGGTGGACTGATAAGTGCAGGATTCAATACGGGTAAGACCTTCTCTGTCCCTATATCCATGGGTGTATTTTTCAGCAACGCCGTCTTCGCGCGCTTCGCTGTATTTCGTTGCTTTGATGGTTATCATGGTATATCTCCTGTTTATAATATCTGCCGTACGGAACTGTCCGGCAGGGATTTTCGAAAGTAAAAAGGGGATAGCGATAGGGAGTTGCTTATAAAAACAGTCCGGACTGACGGATCTTAGAAACCGAAATCGCTCAAAAATGAGGGAAACTTATATTACCGCAAAAAACGACGGTTTTTTAAGTTACCTTTCCATTCGTTCCTTTGTTCCGTTATCCGGACTTTTTGGGATGTAAATGCGAAAAGGGCAGACAGAATCCACCGAATAAAACAGAGAAGAGGCACGGCAAGACCGCCCCTTGCGTTGGTACAAGGGGAGTCTTCGGCCATCATCGTATTCCAGTTGGTTTTTCGGATTCTGTCTGCACTCATAATCATTGGTATACCTCGCTTTTGAGGAGATCCGTCTTTCTTATACGGACAGATCTTCTACATACAATTCGCGGGGTGCATTCGCATCGGCTGCCGGTGCGGGTGCTTCCTTGGGCTGCGGATTGTATTTATTCTTGAGGAAATCGGTTGCTACCTGCGGGAAGAGAGCGTAGCTGAGCACATCCTCTTCGCAGCGGGCAAGATCTTTTGCTTCTTCACGGTACTTTTCAAGCTCCGGCTTCAGAAGATCGGCCGGCCGGCACTCGATTACTTCGTCGTCGCCGATGGCTTTCTTGCGCACCTCTTCGTTTACGGGAGCCGGGAGACGACCGTACTCACCGCGGAGCACGGCTTTCGACTCCTTGGGGATCATCTTGTACCGTTCGCCGGCAAGCACGTTCAGAACGGCCTGGGTACCCACGATCTGGCTCGTAGGCGTTACCAGCGGCGGATAGCCGAAGTCTTTGCGGACACGCGGTACTTCTGCCAGCACCTCGTAGTACTTGTCCTCGGCGTTTGCTTTTTTCAGCTGGGAGATCAGGTTGGACAGCATGCCGCCGGGAACCTGATAGAGCAGGGTGTTGGTGTCTACGCTCAGTACTTTAGCGTTCAGATCACCGGAATCGGTGAGCTTCTTGGCTATGCCGCGGAAATGGGCGGCTGCCTTGCTGAGCAGCTCCAGATCCAGACCTGTATCACGCTCCGTGCCCATCATGGTGGCTACCAGAGATTCGGTAGCGGGCTGGGAGGTACCGTTTGCCAGCGGAGACAGAGCGGTGTCAACGATGACCACGCCTGCCTGGGCGGCCATCAGATATACCATGTCACCGGTACCCGTG
>JAZPZY010000014.1:0-3191 GCA_045544955.1 Eubacteriales bacterium | reverse complement strand
GGTTCGGGCAAAAAGCCGTTTTCTTCGCCGGATGCCAAGTGAATAATCTTTCTTCCCGCAAGGATATTGGTATCCACATATTCGGGATATGCCGGTTCGATTACCATAACGGTATTATCCTGATCGAACAGCTCCAGAATATCGCCGAGGTCATCGCAGGCACCACTTGAAACGAAGATCTCGTTAGCCACAATGGTTGTTCCCATTTTCTTATAATAGCCCTCAATAGCACGGCGAAGTTCGGCAGCACCCACCTCTGGCATATACCCGTGAAACGTGGCGGCGTTTGCCTGATCGTCAACAGCTTTGTGCAGAGCCTCGATAACTACATCACACAATGGCATCGACACGTCACCGACTCCCATTCTTAAAACCTGTTTATCGGGGTTTGCCGCCAGATATTCATTCGTCTTTCGATAAATCGTATTGAATAAATAGGTGTCTTTCAGTTCCTTATATCTCGTGTTTGGTTTTAACATATCTCTGTTTCTCCTTCATATATGCTCTCTGCCGGACCGGTCATATGAACGGTATTATCGGGTGAAATTTGAATTTTGAGCGTACCTCCGTCAAGCAAGACAGAAATGGTCTCGTTATAGTGGCAATGCTTTGCAGCAATCGCCGCCATCACCGAGGCACAGGCACCGGTTCCGCACGCCATTGTAACCCCGCTGCCGCGTTCCCACACCCGCATGCGCAGTTTATCGGCTCCCAGCACTTGTACAAATTCCACGTTCACACCATCAGGAAAAGCTTCGTGATGCTCGATTTTCGGTCCAAGCTTGGTAAGCGGTGCTTTTTCAATATCATCCACAAAAATAACCGCATGGGGGTTGCCGACTGATACGGGAATCAGCGATACCGTTTCACCATCGACAGTGAGCTCCGTCGGGTTTTCTGCTTTTGCCTGCCCCATATCTACGGTAACAGTTTTAACTTTGCCGCCTGTGACCTGCAGTGTCAGATATTTAATTCCCGACAGAGTTTCTATGCTGAGAAACTTTTTATCGGTGTATCCCTTGTCATAAACATATTTTCCGACACAGCGGATGCCGTTGCCGCACATTTTCGCTTCACTTCCGTCTGCATTGAAGATCCGGATCTTAAAATCGGCAATATCCGATCCTGAAATATAGATCATCCCATCTGAGCCTGCACCGAAATGCCGCTCGGATAGTTTTTGCGAAAGCTCTGCAATATTCTCGGGCACATCTCCGTAAACATACAGATAGTCATTGCCGAGGCCGTGCATTTTTGTAAATTTCATTAGGTTCACCTCATTTTGCATCAATCGTAGAGATACCGAGTGTGACCTCCTCCAGCACGTCAAGAAGCATTCTCACGGTATCAAGTGAGGTCAGCATCGTAATATTATTCTGTGCCGCACATTGACGGATAGCAATACCGTCGCCAAGGTGCTTTCCCGAAAGAATGGCACGAGTGTTGATCACATAACTGACATAGCCGGCACGGATGGATTCCAAAACCTCCTCGCTGCCTTCGCTGGGCTTATGACGGATACGGGTTCGGATGCCGTTAGCCTTCAAAAATTCGCCTGTCAGCGTGGTTGCTTCAATATTAAAGCCCATATTGTAGAAGCGACGAACAAGCGGCAGCGTTTCTTCTTTATCCTCATCGGCAACGCTGACCACCACCGTTCCGTAGTTGCGGAGTGTAAGTCCGGAGGCTACCATCGCCTTGTAAACGGCACGGTGCAGTTTTTTATCGTAACCAATAGCCTCGCCCGTAGACTTCATTTCGGGCGAGAGATAAGCATCCATACCTCGAAGCTTGGAGAAGGAGAACGCGGGAGCCTTTACATAATAGCGTTTCTTTTCTTGTGGATAGACATCAAAGATCCCTTGCTCTGCAAGAGACATACCGAGATTACAACGAGTTGCTATATCCGCAAGACTGTAGCCTGTGGCTTTTGACAGGAACGGTACGGTTCTTGAAGAACGTGGGTTGACTTCGATAATATACACATCATCGTGTTCATTCACAATAAACTGAATGTTGAACAGTCCAATAATACCGATGCCGAGTCCAAGTTTTTCAGTATAGTCAAGTATGGTCTTTTTCACCTTATCCGAAAGGCTGTAGGACGGATACACACTGATGGAGTCGCCTGAATGTACGCCGGTTCGCTCCACAAGCTCCATAATGCCGGGGACAAATACGCGCTTGCCATCGCAGATGGCGTCTACCTCAACCTCTTTTCCGCGAATGTACTTATCCACCAGAACAGGCTTATCCTCGTCAATTTCTACGGCAGTCTTCAGGTAGTTACAAAGCGCTTCTTCCTTGGCGACGATCTGCATGGCTCTGCCGCCGAGAACAAAGCTGGGACGAACGAGCACGGGATAACCGATTTCTTCGGCTGCCAGAATGGCGGCTTCGATACTGGTTACTGCCTGGCCTTTTGGCTGCGGAATGTTCAAGGAAATGAGCAGTTTTTCAAAGGCATCACGGTTTTCCGCACGCTCAATGGCATCGCAGTCGGTACCGATGATCTTCACGCCACGGTCCCGCAGAGGCTCAGCCAGGTTGATAGCGGTCTGACCGCCCAGCGTTGCAATCACACCCTCCGGCTGTTCCATATCGATGATATTCATCACATCTTCCACGCACAGCGGCTCAAAATAAAGCTTGTCGGAACAGGTGTAGTCAGTGGAAACGGTTTCGGGGTTGTTGTTGATGATAATGGCTTCATAACCCGATGCCTTAATGGTCTGTACTGCGTGAACGGTGGAGTAGTCAAACTCTACGACCTGACCGATGCGGATCGGGCCTGAGCCGAGTACGATGACCTTCTTTTTATCCGAAATGACCGACTCGTTTTCATCCTCATAGGTGGAATAGAAATACGGAATATAACTTTCAAATTCGGAAGCGCAGGTGTCTATCATCTTATAAACAGGAATAATACCGGTTGCTTTTCTTAATGCGAATATCTCGGTCTCCGGCATATTCCAGAACGCGGCAATCGCCTTGTCGGAAAAGCCCATTTTCTTTGCCGCACGAAGCACCTTGATATCGCCGATATTGGCTTTAATTTCTTTTTCTTCTTCCACAATGTTACGCAGTTTACGGACGAAGAACTTGTCAATAGCGGTTGCTTCGGCAATGCTGTCAACACTTGTTCCAAGTCGCAGAAGCTCGGCAATGGCATAGATTCGGTCATCGGTTCC
>JAZPZY010000013.1:0-8978 GCA_045544955.1 Eubacteriales bacterium | reverse complement strand
CTGTTGAATAGAAGCGGTAAACAAATGCTCCAACGTATTCTGCGGTTTTGCGGATATGTGAAGGAGCAAGATCCGCAGTAATATTTGCGGCAAGCTCGGCAGTCTTTCGGTTCAAGTCCGAAACAATAGTGATGCACTCTTGCAGCATCTGCTGAAGTTCATCGTATTCCTCATTCGACCAAACAGCAAAATTAGCCTTGCCGTCCTTGGCATAATGAAGATCGTTCAGGACTGTTTGCCAATCCTTCGGCAAATATTCAAAGCAATCAACCGCTGTGCAAACAATGGGATCGGTCATTTGTCCTTCAAAGTGCTGTGCATTTAGTGTTTGACTGAAATTCATAGCAATAACACTTCCACGCTTATCACTTGCCGGGCAACCATTGTAAATACCTTGAATACCTCTTGGTAATTTATCTCCAATAACGTTTTCGGTACTTCTGCCCCAAATAATACCGTGTCCGCCACCACCGTTCACAAGAGAATACGCACCATCTTTGGGCAGTTCGCCATAATTCTTTTCAAGATCGTTTTCAGTATTTATCAATGAGAAATGCAAGCACAGGAGAACCTTTTGCCAATGCGCGAGATTGACGTTTGCAAATCGGTTTCCGAAGCGAGCATCGAACTCATCAGTTACAGCAATAAATTTTTGTGCGCTTTCCTCGGTAAGTTCTTTCAGCTTTCCATCAATCGTTTTCGTACAATCAAGTGTGAAGATCGGAATGTTCGTCAGATATTTTTCATTATTGCAAACGAGATACTGACGGTCAACGAGTAATTTTACTTCGTCCTCCAGATAAGGAAGTGCAACTCCGAGCTCTATACTGATTTCTTGGATTGTTACCGGACTGTAATATGCCGCAAGTAAAATATTCCCTTTGATTTTTCTTCTCTGAAAATCACGGTATTCGCGGTCATCTCCTGCTTTTGTTCCCCAAAAATCAATCTCAAAAATATTGGGGCGATAGCTCTTTTCTCCGTATAGTCTTTCCATATTCATACCCTCTCTGATAATCTTTCTTGCGCGGAACAAATAATACTTTACCATTTCCGTGCTGATCTGTAATTTTTTCGCTACCTCGGAACAGGAGAGATTTTCAATATAATATAAAACGGTTGCATCGCGGTATTGCTTTGACAGCAAAGAAAGCTCGCGCCGAAGAAGATTAAGTTCCTCTTTTTTGACGATTCCATCTAAAACAGACTTAGATTCATCAGCAATATTTTCGTCGAGCTCCGCTGCCCGGCTTGCGTTTTTCGCTTTTTTACGAAAATAGTTCGTATAGACGTTCTCCGCAATCTTCCACATAAAACCGTAAAAGCGTTCCTCTTCCTTTAGATTTGGAGCGGATCTGACTATTTCATAAAGTATATCGCTCGCAAGCCATTCTGCTTCAGTTACGTTTCCGAGCCTTGTCAAAGCGAAGCCGAATATCGACTTCATATTTTCCGTTATCAGTTGTTCAAGTTTTATACTATCCATTTGATTCTCCATTTCCGTTTTCAGGCGCCTTCATACATATAGTCGTTAGAAAGATAAAACGGTTAAGACGATTTTGAATATTTCTTTGAAATAATTATATCATAAATTTGTGAATTAGCAAACATAAAGGCAGTTGTGTCTACAAATTCAGTGCTTGTCAAGAAAAATAGACAGAGAAAGCAAAAACATTCTCTGTCTATTTTCTGTCGGTAGGTAACGAATTCTCAAAACTGTCCTTGAGAACCCGAAGCTAAGAGCGAAGGTCTTTTGTCTGATTATTCAGTTTATTTCTTATTCAGTCCCAGCCTTTCGGCGGACTGCTCACGCATTTTGTATTTCAGAATTTTGCCGGCGGCGTTCATGGGGAATTCCTCTACGAACATAAAGTATTTCGGAACCTTATGTCTTGCGATGGATGCGTTTCCGTATTCCCGCATTTCGTTCTCGTCGGCGGTTTCGCCCTTGTGCAGGATGATCCAGGCACAGCATTCCTCGCCGTACTTCTCATCCGGCACGCCGATGACCTGTACGTCACGGATCTTGGGATTGGTGAGATAGAACTCCTCGATCTCGCGGGGGTAGAGGTTTTCGCCGCCGCGGATGATCATATCCTTCAGACGGCCGGTGACCTTGTAGTATCCGTCCGGCGTCCGCATGCAGATATCGCCGGAATGGAGCCAGCCGTCCTTGTCAATGGCCTGGGCGGTGGCCTCCGGCATTTTGTAGTAGCCCTTCATGATGTTGAAGCCCCGGGCCACGAACTCGCCGCTTTCCCCGTCGGGCAGCTCATTGCCCGTTTCGGGATCGATGATCTTGCACTCCACGCCGGGGAAGGCACTGCCCACCGTTTCCACGCGGTGATCCAGATCTTCGTTCACCTCGCCCATGGTGCATCCGGGGGAGGCTTCCGTCTGTCCGTACACGGAGATGATCTCCCGCATGTTCATTTCCACGGATGCCCGACGCATCAGATCCGCCGGACAGTTGGCACCTGCCATAATGCCGGTACGCATATAGGAGAAATCCGTTTTGGCAAAATCGGCATGGCCGAACATGGCAATAAACATGGTGGGAACGCCGTTGAAGCAGGTGATCCGCTCGTCGTTCACGCAGGCAAGGGAGGATTTGGGAGAGAAATAGGGGATGGGGCACAGCGTGCCGCCGTGTGTCATCATAGACGTCATGGAGAGCACCATGCCGAAGCAGTGGAACATGGGCACCTGGATCATCATCCGGTCGGCGGTGGAGAGATCCATCCGGTCGCCGATGGTCTTGCCGTTGTTGACGATGTTGCGGTGCGTCAGCATAACGCCCTTGGGGAATCCCGTGGTGCCGGAGGTGTACTGCATATTGCACACGTCGTCCGGCTTTACGAGAGAGGCACGCCGGCGTACCTCTTCCCTTGGAACCAGAGAGGAACGGGCCAGCATCTGCTCCCAGGTGAGACAGCCGTCCATGGAGAAGCCCACTGTGACCACGTTCCGAAGGAACGGCAGATTTTTGGAATACAGAGGCTTTCCGGGCTCCAGCGTTTTGAGTTCGGGACAGAGCTCCGCGATGATTTCTTTGTAGTTGATGTCCTTGCAGTCCTCGATCATCACCAGCGTGTGGGTGTCGGACTGCTTCAAAAGGTATTCGATCTCGTGGATCTTGTACGCCGTGTTGACCGTGACCAGAACGGCACCGATCTTGGTAGTGGCCCAGAAGGTGATGAACCACTGGGGCACGTTGGTAGCCCATACGGCCACGTGATCGCCGGCCTTTACGCCAAGGGAGATAAGGGAGGCGGCACATTCGTCCACGTCTCTTCGGAACTGCTCGTAGGTTCTCGTGTAGTCGAGGGTGGGATACTTGAAGGCGTACTGATCGGGATAAGTCTCCGCCATGGTATCCAGAACGTCGGAGAAGGTGGCGTCGATCACGTCGTACTTCTTCCATACGAACGTGCCGGTCTTTGCCCGGTTGTAGTACGCACGGTCAAAGGATTTTTTCTCCCGGTTGACTTTGGAAATATAGTTGGTGAAATGGGTAAGCACGATGTCCGCGTCGCTGATCTCTTCGTTCCAGGCGGCACAGATAAAGCCGTCGTAGTTCAGAGAGGAAAGGGCGCCCAGCAGTTTTTCCACGGGAAGATCGCCCTCGCCGATCAGTACGGTCTTTCCGTCCTTCATATCGCCCAGACGCACGTACTTGATATAGGCGCCCAGCGTCTTGATAGTGGCCTCGGCGGTTTCGCCGGCGGTGAAATACGTGCCCCGCACGTTCCAGGAAGCACCGATGGCGGCGGAGGCGAAGCGGTTGATAATGCCGATGACGTTTTCGGTGTTGGAAAGGAATCCTACCGTTTCAAACAGGATATTCACGTCTGACGCTTCCGCCTGCTTTACGGCGGCGGAAAGCTTTTCCTCCAGTACGTCAAAGGGGACGCTTTCCTCTACGCGGACGATCACGGAGGGCACGCCGGCGGCGGCCGCCATGTCTACGTATTTCAGAACGGATTCGGCCGTGGTCTCCGCACTTTCCACGGGGGTCGGCAGACGGAGGGCGGAGACGGACAGTCCCCGGTTGATCAGCTTCCGTTTGGCGTCGGCGATGCGGTCGCGGCGGAGGATGCTGTCGTGATGGACGCTCCGTTCCTTTACGGCGTCGTAGATCTCAAATCCTTCAAACCCGTAATCGTAAGCGTAGCGGCAAAGATCCAAAAAGGAGGCACGGCTTACGTTCTTGGTTGAAAAGACAATCTTCATCTTGTATTACGCCTCCTCGAATACGATCTTGTTGAGTGCGTTGATATAGGCCCGGATACTGGCCGCCACGATATCGGTGGACGTGCCGTTGCCGGAATACAGCTTGCCGTTGTTACGGAGCCGCACAAGGGCAGAACCCAGAGCCTCCTTGCCTTCCGTGACGGACTGCACCTGAAAATCGTCCAGCTCGTAGTGGTGGCCGATGCACTGCTCGATGGCACGGAAAGCGGAATCAATAGGGCCGTCGCCGGCGCTTACGCCGCAGATCATCTCGTCGTTGCACTTGAGCGTTACCTGGGACATGGCGCTGGATACGTTGCTGCTGGTGGTGGTGTAGGTTTCAAAATGATAGGTGGACGGAGCTTGCATGGCGGAGCTGGCGATCAGTGCTTCAAACTCCTTGGCACCCACAGCACCCTTTTTATCGCATACCTGCTTCAGTGCCTTGTGCACGTTTCCGATATCCGCATCGGACAGATCGTAGCCGAGCACGGCGGCAGCCTGGGCGATCTGCGCGGCGGTGGAATCGGAATCAAGCAGGATCTTTTTCTTCTCGCTGACTTCCTTCTCGCTTTCGTACGCATCGTGGCTGATGCTGGAAAGCATGTCGCCGATGCTGGCGTGGATCTTCGTGCTGTTCAGACGGATCTCCGCACCGATGTGTGCACCGCAGGCGGCCACTGCGTCGGAAATCTCACCGGCCAGCAGAGCGTCTTTTCCCGCCATGGCACACTTCAGTCCGTCTGCCCCCTTCAAAACGGCGGCGAAGGCGGAAGCAACGGCCATATGGATGCGGTTCGATACCTGCACGTACACGGAAACGGATACGGCACTCTTTACCGCCTCTGCCAGATTGGCGATTTCATCCGGCGTGGAGGTGCCGGCACTGTCGCACAGCGTGATAAGGGTGGCACCGTTTGCTGCAGCTTCTTTTACGGCGGCGATCAGGAAATCTCCGTCGGCACGGGTGGCGTCCAGGGCAGAGAACTCTACGTCATTGCAGAGTGCCTTTGCTGCCTTTGTCAGTTCGGCGATTTTCTCCAGCATCTTGGCCTGTTTTACGTGATAGGTGTATTCCATCTGGATGGTGGATACGGGAAGCTCGATCTGGAGACGGGGCGCCTTTGCTTCCTTCACACATTCCCACGCCGCTGCCGCCTCTTCGGCAGTGAAGCCCACCGGGATGGCGAGGGCGGCGTTCTGCACGTTCTGCGCGATGGTCTTATAAATGATGGTATCCTCACGGCATGATTTTACGGGCGGCAGCTCGATCACGTCCGCACCCAGCTGATCGGCACAGTTGGCAATGGCGGATTTTTCACGGAACAGAAGCGTGACGGCCCGATCCTCCGAAAGCTTTTTCAGTGTGATGTCTGCAATGGCGATCTTTTTCATTTCAGAAAACCCCTTTCAAAATTCCGATACGGATAAAATAGCATAAGCAATTTTTCAACAAAAAAACGCCCCCGTCTCTCTGTTGAATCAAAGAGACGAAAACGTACAAATTACCGTTTCCGCGGTACCACTCTTCTTCATCCGAAAAGGATGCCCCTCAGATGCTGACACATCGTAACTCTGTTACGGGAGTTCCCGTCTGCCACTACTTTTTCCGTTCATGACAGCCGCTCCGCGGTGAGTTCAGCAAAATGCTTCCCATGCCTCGCACCATCCGGCATCTCTCTGAAGGTAAAGCGGCTTGCCTACTATTCCGCATCACTGCGTTTTTGATGGTAGTTATTTTATCACAGCTTCACAGGCTTGTCAAGTGTTTTTGTGAAAAAACGCCGGAGAAATTTTGCAGATAAAAATTTTTTCTCAGCCTATTGACTTTACCGTGGTAAAGTGATATAATGAACCTGTCAAATGCGATGAGCAGAAACAAGTAGGTGCGGAAAGCCTCTGGAGAGAGTTGCCGGTCGGTGCGAGGCAAAGAGGGTGAACGTACTGAATGCCTTCTGTTAGCAGTGCACTGAACGAGAGTGATCTTCAGTAGGATGCAACGGGTGTTCCCGTCACAGAACTAAGGTATGAAAGTACCTGATAAGGCCGCTTTCGTGAGACGGCGGCGAACTGAGGTGGTACCACGGGAGTGAAAGTTCTCGTCCTCTGTATTCTTTATGAGAGTGCAGAGGATTTTTTGTTTTCTGCACGGCAAAATCTATGCACAGCCGCAAGGCGAACCTGTTTTTTGCAGAAAGGATGATACAAATGGCACAGAATTACTATCAGCACGAAATCGAAACCATGCCCCGGGAAGAGATGAAAAAACTCCAGTCGGAAAAACTGGTAAAGCAGGTAAAGCACGTCTACGATAACGTGCCTTACTACAAAAATCTTATGGATGAAAAAGGCGTAAAGCCGGAGGATATTCACGGAATCGAAGATCTTCATAAGCTTCCTTTCCTTACTAAAGCCGATCTGCGTGACGCCTATCCGTACGGACTTCTGGCAAAGCCGCTGGACGACTGCGTCCGTATCCAGTCCACCTCCGGTACTACCGGCCGGCGTGTGGTGGCGTTCTACACCCAGCACGACGTGGATCTGTGGGAGGAGTGCTGTGCCCGTGCTATCGTGGCGGCAGGCGGCACCAAAAAGGATGTGTGCCAAGTGGCCTACGGCTACGGTCTGTTCACCGGCGGGCCCGGCCTGAACGGCGGCTCCCATAAGGTAGGCTGTCTTACGCTGCCCATGTCTTCCGGTAATACGGAACGGCAGATCCAGTTCATGATGGATCTCAGCGCAACGATTCTTTGCTGTACGCCTTCTTACGCCGCCTACATCGGCGAGACGCTGAAGGAGCAGGGCTATAAGCCGGAGGATATTCCGCTGAAGGCCGGTATCTTCGGTGCGGAGCCCTGGACGGAGGAAATGCGTCGGGGCATTGAAGCTACGCTGGGCATCAAGGCGTACGATATCTACGGCCTGACGGAGACGTCCGGCCCCGGTGTGGCGTTCGAATGCAGCGAGCAGACCGGTATGCACGTGAATGAGGACCACTTCTACGCAGAGATCATCGATCCCGAAACCGGCGAGGTGCTTCCCGAGGGCGAAAAGGGTGAGCTCGTGTTCACCTCCCTTGATAAAGAGGCGTTCCCGCTGCTCCGTTACCGCACCCGCGACATCTGCGTTCTGTCCCGGAAGAAATGCTCCTGCGGACGTACGTTGGTCAAAATGGCAAAGCCCATGGGCCGGACGGATGATATGCTCATCATCCGCGGCGTAAACGTGTTCCCCAGCCAGATCGAGACCGTGCTTCTGAACGAGGGATACGAGCCCAACTACCAGATCGTGGTAGACAGAGAAAAGAACACGGATACCTTCGACGTGCACGTGGAGATGACGCCCGAGCAGTTCACGGATAAGGTGAGCGAGGTCCTCGCCAAAGAAAAGGCACTTGCCGGTGCCATGAAGACCATGCTGGGCATCAACCCTGCCGTGCATCTGGTGGCTCCCAAGACCATTGCCAGAAGCGAAGGCAAGGCGGTACGCGTTATCGACAAGCGGAAGCTTATATAAGAATGGATAAGATCTGAAAGGAGAACAACTATGGCAATCAAGCAGTTAACCGTTTTTCTTCCGAACCGGAAAGGCACCATCGTTTCGGTGACGGATCTTCTGGCAAAAAATAACGTAAATCTGCGGGCACTTTCCATTGCGGAAACGGAGGAATTCGGAATTCTCCGCCTGATCGTAAACGATACGCCCACGGCGGAAAAGATCCTCCGTGAACAGCAGTATCTCATCAAATCGGTGGACGTTGTGGGCGTGAAGATCGGCGACGCACCCGGAAAGTTGACGGCAGCTCTGGACGTTCTGGACAAGGCGGACATCAACGTGGAGTATCTGTACGCATTTATGGCGCGTACGGAAAAGCACGCCTACGTGGTGCTCCGCGTGGAGGACAACGCCGTGGCGGAAACGGCTCTTGAAAAGGCCGGCTTCCACCTCATTACGGATGCGGACATCTGCAAACTGTAAAAGAAAAACGTACGAACCGCCGCCATTTGCTTCGGGTTCTAAAGGACAGTTTTGAATAGTTAAAAGCCTCGGCAGGGAGTTTCCTTGCCGAGGCTTTTAGTGCGAACAACCAAAAGTTGTAAAATCCTCCCGTAAATAAACTTTGCGGTTCTTGAAATGGCAACAAATACTTGTTACAATATAGTCAAGATAAGCGCTTATCAATCTAAACAAAGGTGGATTGAATTTATGGAAATTAACTTGAAAGAGAAATTACGTACATTGAGACAGCAGAAAAGCATTACCCAAGAAGCCCTCGCCAACCATCTTGGAATTACACCTCAATCCGTGGGAAAGTGGGAGCGTGGCGAAGGTTTTCCGGATATTGCTTTGTTGCCCAAAATCGCGTTTTATTTTGATGTGACTGTTGATGAATTGCTTTGTGTAGATCAAGTAAGAGTGGAAGAAGCGATTTGTGAATATCAGCGGCAAAGTAAAATTTACTGTCAGAATGGTGAAAATCAAAAGAACCTTGAAATTTGGGAAAAGGCATATTCCGAATTCCCGACGGATTGCCGTGTTATTGAAGGGCTTATGCATGCAATCAATCGAGATGCGGTATATCCTTGCCCTAAAGCAGAAGCAGAGCGCATCATCGCTCTTGGAGAGGAGCTTTTGAAAAGATCTACGGATACTCGTCAAAGAGAGAGTGCCGTACAGTGTTTGTGCTACACTTATGATAATATAGATAAAGAAAAAGCGCTATATTATGCCGATATGAGTGGAAC
>JAZPZY010000012.1:0-8552 GCA_045544955.1 Eubacteriales bacterium | reverse complement strand
GTATATATCGGCTACGGACTGACGGAGACCTCCCCCGTCTGCCTGATGCACAGCGATTTCTACCGCGCACCGGACGATATCGGCTATCCGATCTCGTCTTCCCGCGCAATGATCGCCGACCCGGACGAAAACGGCGTGGGGGAACTGGCGGTCTCCGGTCCCAACGTCATGCTCGGTTATTATAAAAATCCCGAACAGACCGCCGCCGTACTGCGGGACGGCTGGTTCTATACCGGCGATCTCGCCGTGCAGAAGCCGAACGGTGCCTACAAAATCACCGGACGGAAAAAGAGCATGATCGTCACGCAGAACGGCAAGAAGATCTTCCCGGAGGAACTGGAGTTTTATCTGGATAAGAGTCCCCTTGTGAAGGAATCCATGGTGTACGGCGAAGAGGGCGAAAAGGACGTGCTGGTTACTGCCGTGGTATATCCCGATTACGAGGCGGTGGACGCCCGGCTTCTGAAGGACGGTATCACGCCGGCGTCGGCGAAGTACAGAGAACAGGTGCGTGCTCTGATCATGGAGGAGGTAAAGGAAGTAAACGAAAAACTGCCCTCCTTCCGCCGGATCATGAAGGTGGTCGTGAGAAAAACGGAATTTGAAAAAACCACCACACGGAAGATCAAGCGTGCAGCAGAGGAAAACCGCAGCGAAGGAGAGGACAGTCATGCGACACCCCAGTGAAGCATCCCGGGAGAGGATCATCATTGCAACGATCCGTGAGATCGAAGCGCACGGCGTTACGGATTTTTCCATCCGCCGGGTGGCGGCAGAATGTGAGATCTCCTGTGCCGCCCCCTATAAGCATTTCAAGAATAAGAACACGCTGATCCTGGAAGTGATACGGTACGTGAACCGCCGCTGGGCGGAAGTGCAGCAGTCGGTGATCCTGCTGCATCCGGGAAACTGGCGGGCGATGATTACGGATATATGTATTGCGTACATCCGTTTTCTCAGCGAGAATCCGGGCTTTCAGGCGGTGGTGCTTCTGAACGACAGTTCCATGGACGAGGAGCAGATCCGTGAAAAGGGAAAGATCAGTGCCATGAGCAGTGATATTATCCACCATTACTGTGCGTCTGTGAATATGCCCCCGGAGGTGGAGAGACGGAAAACCTACGTGGTCCGTTCTCTGCTTTTCGGAGCGGTGATCTTACTTAAAAACGGATCTCTGGAAAACACGGAGGAAACGTACGAAATGATCCGGCAGAATATCGATCGGGAATTTGATCTGCCGTAAAGAAAACGGGGAGGCACCGGCTTTTTGTCAGGGCCTCCTTTTTTTGTGCAAATTTTCCGTTTGCGGGAACCGGAGCGGAGACTCTGCCGTCAAAAAAGCAAACGATAGGAGGTACGGCTCATGAAAAAGAACGGATGTATATGGCTTGCCCTTTTCCTTGCAGTGATTCTGTGTGCGGCCGGATGTACGGGAGATCCCGCCGCGGCAGATGACGGAAGTCAAACGGAAAGTACGGATCCCGGCACCCATACTGCCACGCAGGCAGAGGAGCAGCTCCCCGAAAATTTCATGGAATTCTATCATGAAGCGGAAGCCAAATACGCCATGTTTACAAGATACCGCTCCGATATTTATTTTAACGGTACGGAATATCTGGACGGCGTGCGGTACAGTGTCGTGAACATCCGTGCGATGATGTCGCTTAATGAGCTTCGCACTTACTGTGAGAGGCATTTTAACGCGGCGCTTACCGATACGCTGATGGCAACGACGGTAGGAAACGGCTATCCGCTGTTTGCCGTGATCGACGGCTGGCTGTGCCGTGTGGATGGATATACTGCCCCCTTTGAGTATAACGTGGGACACGGTTACACGGCGACGCTTGAAGGGGTTGAAGACGGCGTTTATACGGTGCGGGTGGAAGCGGCCATGACCGACAACGGCCGGGAGATCCCTGCCGCGGCATACTGCACCTATACGGTAACGGAGGACGGGGAGATCCGGTTCACGTCCTTTGAGCTGATGGCGGAAAAACTGATGGAGGCACTCGGGCAGATGCCCGTTGAGACGGAACCTGTGGAGCCAGCCCCCTTCGATCCCGAATCCTTTGCTGCCTATATCCCGGCGGAATGGGCACAGCGGCTGTTCTGGCATCCCATAAAGGATACGGACCACTATCTGTATTTCTTCGTGCACCGGGGACCGAACAGCACCTTTGACGGATTCTCTGACGATCCGCCGAAGATGTTTTCCATATACTACGTGGACAGCGAGAGCACGGACTTTATCGGAAATCTCCGTGCCGATCTGCCGGAGGATCTTTCGTACGATACCGTATGCCCGGTCGTGGCGTACGACGGTCCGGGCGGGATGGAGTGCGAATTTATCGTGCAGCTGACGGACGGCGATACGGTGTTCTACGTTTCCTTTGACAATTTCGGCTGTGCGGAAACGAACAGCTATCTGACCTTTACCTGCCGAGGCGTTCTCCCCGAGGAGAGGGTAAACGAGCTGAAGGCGCTGTATCCCGATTCCTTCCGGAAAGCGGAAAAGTATTTCTGGCATTATACCCTGCGTGATTTTGAAAACGAAGATCCCGGAGAGGGCATCGTGTCCGAGGGCTATACGGTGGAATACGATATTCCCCATCCGTACGATGCGGGGAACACGTTTCCCGTTCACATCCATCTGCCCCGGATCAACGACGGTTCCGTGTATGCGGAGAAATTCAATCTCGCTATAAGGCAGGACTATGAGCGGCGGTACGGCGATATTCTGAACGATACCGTATACGGCACGAACAGTCACCGTTCCGTCAGCGTAACCTGGAACGCAGTAACCACAGGGGACGTGATTACCGTGTATATCGTGAATAGATCCGGCAAATTGGGCAGCGGATCCGGTGGCTGTTCCTACGATATTTACTACTACGATACGGTGCAGAAGCGGTGCCTTGCCATGGATGAATTTCTTTCTTACTATGCCGGGGGCATGTTTGAGGATTACACGGGGGCGGATATCGTTCAGTTTATGAACGAGCATACCTTTGAAACCGACGGACGGGGGGCCCCCTATACGCTGAGCATAAAAGACATTCAGGGCGTAATTCCTTCCGTGTTTGGCGACGGCAAGTTCGATGTGGTGTATCAGGGACATTCGCTGGAAGGTCAATTTGCCACCCGGGTACTCTTTTCGCCCTATCCTTCTTACGGTGCCGCGCATCCGAAAACGGGAGTTCCCACAACGTATACCTACCGACTTACCTACCACGACTATACGGACTGCGGCGAATGGAAAACGTACGGCACTCCCGCCGGGTACCGTCTGACTCTCTGTCAGCGTGCGGAAGGACAGTACGACAGGGGATATTACGAGGAGGACTACCTGCTCACCGAGGATATTGCCGAGTGGCCGGAGAGTTATCCTGCGTCCGTGTACGGGGAGTATTACACCCCCGTCAGAGAGGATGAATACGGCAATCTGTGCGTCTTTATTGACCACGAAACGGATAAGGGACACCTGAAAAAGACGATTCCGTTCGACAGAGCGGAGCGGTAAGCAGAAAGGGGAGTCGCATTTTGCAAATGCGGCTCCCCTTTTCTATTGACAATCCCATAACGGTTGTTTTATAATTAGAATATCACTTATGAAAACGAGGCTCACTATGACACCAAAAATTCTGGCATTCGGAGAGATACTCTGGGATAAATACGAGACGGAAAGCTTTATCGGCGGCGGGGCGCTGAATTTTATCGCCCACTGCGCCCGGTGCGGTGCGGAGGGATATCTGTATACCGGCGTGGGACGGGACGAATGGGGTGCCCGTGCTTCGGAGGAAATGGCCCGCTTCGGCATCCGGCAGGCGTTTGTGAAAACTACGGATAAGTCCACGGGGCTGACGCTTGTTACGCTCCACGGGGACGGCATGCCCCGGTATAACGTGCTGTCGGACACGGCTTACGACAATATCCCCTTTTCCGGGGAGGACGGGGCGGCAGTCCGCGGGACCGGCTTTGATATGCTGTATTTCGGCACGCTGATCCAGCGGAGTTCCGTATCCCGCACTTCTCTCTGCCGGCTGGTGGAAACCTGCCCGTTTGCGGAGATCCTCTGCGACGTCAACCTCCGCAAGGACTGCTATGACGAGGATTCCGCCCGGTTCTGCCTCAGCCACGCCACCGTTCTGAAGGTGGGGGATGAGGAGGAGCCGACTCTCCGGCAGATGGGGCTCTATGCGGCGGCGTCCGAGGATCCCGCATCGATTGCGGAGGGCATTTGTGCCCGGTATCCGCAGGTGAAATACGTGCTGTATACCATGGGCGGCAAGGGCTCGTTTGTGTACAGTGCCTTTGAAAAACGGGGATTCGTGCAGCCTGCCGCCTCCGTTCCCGTTCTGTCCACGGTAGGAGCAGGTGACAGCTATGCGGCGGCGTGGGCGGTTTCTTATCTATCTGGCCTGCCCGTGGAAAAAGCAGCCGAAAATGCTGCGGCACTCAGCGGATACGTGGTATCGAACACCGCCGCCGTGCCGGAATATCAGAGGGAAGATCTGTTTCGGTACTGATTGGGTGTCAGCCCGGTGTGCGCTTTGAATACCTTGTAAAAATACGGCACGGTGCAGAAATGCAGGAATTCGCTGATGCTCTGGGGAGAGATATCTTCATCCAGCAGCATTTTGCACGCCTGCTCTATTTTCAGCCGCGTAATATACTGAAGGGGCGACGTGCCGGTGGCCTCCTTGAATCGCTTGCGAAATTCGCTCTCACTGAGGGCGGATTTTTTTGCTAAATCGGGAATATGGATGTCTTCTGCAAAATGCCGGCGGATGTAATGAAGGCAAAGCGGATCTTCCCGGAAAAGCGGGAAAATACTGCCGATGAGCTCATATGCTTTCGCTTTCAGAAGTGCCGTTCTGCCGCTTTCGTACAGCGAAACGGCGGCGGCAAAGTGGGAATGGCATGGGCCGTTATCCGTGCAGAGACGCACAGGCGGACGATCCCAGGCGAGAACCGTTCCGGACGGTGCGGTGATCCGGAAATTGATGAGGAGCGGATGAGAGACCTTCCCCGGCGGCACGTGGAATTCCGTGGAATACCGGGCGCCTTCCGGCAGAAAGATCACGTCGCCCGGCACGGCTTTGAACCCGCCGCCGTCTGTAAAACGGTACGTGGCAGGGAAATCCGCCACGTATAAAAGACCGCTGAGCCGACGGGGCGTTTCCAGATTTTTCGTGCTTATCTCATTTTTCCGGCTTTGACGTATGGCGTAAACGGTGTCTAAATTGAAATCTGCAGAAAACAGTTCGTTCAGTTTTTCGATCATTCCCATATCACCTCGCTTTTATTGTACCACGGTGAATCGAAAAATGGAATAGAAAAAATCAAATTGTGGATTGTATTTTCTTCTTTTTTCAGTAAAATGGTAGTATAGAGAGGTATATAGAAATGAAAGGATGTACAGTATGACAGAACGCATCTTTGAGGGGAACGGAAAGCTTCTCCGTTTCACCCTTGCCGTAGGGGAGGATCACACTCTGCGGCTGCACACGGAGACGGCAAAAATCAGCCAGACGCTGGTGTTTCACGATTTTATCGACGGATTTGGCAAACGGTATTTTTTGTTTCATGAGAAAACGGATATTTTCAAACGGGGAGATACGGTGTTCGTCCGTACGGCAACAGTCAGCGATCCCGACGGGGCACCCATCCCCGGTCTGTTCGTTACCTATCGGTTTACGCCGGCTTCGGACAAGGCCGCCGTGTACGTTTCGGTCAGTTTGGACAGCGATGTCAGCCGCACAGGATATACGCTGCGGCTGATGGATATTTCCTGGGAAGGATTTGAAGGCAGGGAATATACCGGCTACGAATACGACGCCATGGGAAATCCCTTTTCCCACACGTTTTCCTTCCCCACGGAGGAAAACCCTGATGCCCCGGATTACGAAACGCTTATGCGGATCCGCCCCCACGTTGCCTGGGAGCGGATGAAAACCCGGCCCATCGCTTTTCAGAAGGGCGTTGCCGTCCGCGGTGACGGCGGCTATTTCGCCGTGTGCGGCGGCAGCCCCATTCTCTATCAGGAGGCGGGCTTCGTCCGGGTTCTGGGCGATTTTGCCCTGTATAAGGGAGATCTCCGCTTTCTGTCGGGGGAAAACAGTCCCGGCGCGTGGATCTTTTTCGATGAGGCAGAGGATTTCTTCGCCCTTGCCGATGAACTGGAGGAAAAGCTTCCCCCCATTCCCCGGCGTGTGACGGCACCGTTTGTGGAGGAGACGCTCACCGTTTCGTCCGGTGATCTTTCCTTTGCCCTGCAAAAGACGGACAGCGGGGTATGGGTTGCTCCCGTATTCGCCGGAGAGCCCTCCGAGACACAGACCGTGCCTTTGTTCTCTCTTACGCTGTGGGATACACAGTATGAGAAGAACGTGTGCTTCGACGGCGGCGACGGCTGGGATAGGGTACATATTCTCCGGCGGGATAACTACCTTAGGCTTACCTTCTGCGATCCGGACAGCGGAGCCGTCCGCGGTATCACCGTAGTGGCGGAAGCCTTTCTGGAGCCGGGGGAGAGCCGCGTCCGCTGGAAAATGCGGGTGGTGAATCAGAGTGAACGCTGGTCCGTCGCCCGCGTCACCTATCCGCAGTGCCTTGCCAAAGGCTTTGATACCGCCTTTGCCGCCGTGGGCAGCGGCATTCTCTCCCGCCGTTTCAACAAACGAAGTGCCTGTATATGGGGAAAGTACCCCACCGGCGTGCAGGTGAATATGCCCTATTTTGCCCTGTATAATCCGGGCAAGGAGACGGAGGGCGTGAACGGCCTGTATGCGGGTATTCACGACGGGGCGGGCAATCCCCGCTTTCTCACCGCGGTGGGAGCCCCGCTTTCTGACTGCACGCTTCTTTTTTCAGAGTGTATTGCCGATTATCAGCGGAAGCCGGGCAATTCTTATACGCTGCCCGGGGAGATGGTGTGGCAGCGTTTTCGGGGTGACTGGTTTGATGCGGCGAATATTTACCGGGCGTTCGTGATGCGGTCGGCAGAGTGGCTGGCTCCCCTCAGAGGACGTGCGGATACGCCCCAGTGGATGCGTCATATGCCCGTGTGGATCATGCATTTTATGCCCAACGAGAATCCGGATGCCAATCCGTTCCCCATTACGCTTCGGGAAAAGTATGCGGATAAAGCACCTGAGGACTGGTACAAAACGGCGGTACGCTTCCGGGAGGAAATCGGCGTGCCCGTATGCTATCATCTGTATAACTGGCACTGGGTGCCCTTCAATAACGATAATCCCAACTATTTCCCCGTGCACCAGGATCTGAAAGAGGGCATGAAGGCACTGAAAGAAGCGGACATCCGTGTGATCCCCTATATGGCGGGCTATTCCTGGGATATGTGCGACAGCCGGGCGGATGACGGCCGCTTCGGACGGGAAGCCGAGCCGGCTACCGCCAAGGATGTTGAGGGGAATACCATCTTTACCTCCTACGCCAGCACGGAGCCGGACGGAAAGCCGGTCCGCTTTGCCAGAATGTGCCCTTCCACCACCGTGTGGAAGAACGAAGTACAGCGCATCGTGAAAAAGCTGCACAAGGATTACGGCATGGACGGCATTTATCTGGACGTGGTATCCACCGCCTACGAGGAGTGCTTTGACGAAAATCACCTGCATACACCCGGCTTCGGTTCCTTCTGGTGGAAGTCGTACGCACAACTGATCGATACGCTGCGTGCTTCCGTTTCGGAGGATTTTGCCGTGGTAAGTGAATCTACCTCGGAGGTGTATTCCGGTATGCTGGACGGCTATCTGTCCTGGACGTGGGTGCAGGTGGACGGCGTGCCGGCACACAGCCGGATCTACGGCGGCAGAACCGCCATTTTCGGCAGGGTTATTACCCAGAACAAGCGGGACGATGCGGATTACTTCCGTTTCCAGATCGCCCAGTCTCTCACCTTCGGACAGCAGCTTGGGTGGATCCATCCCGAGATCGTGAACGATCCCGTACAGTTCCCGTTCCTCAAAAAGATGGCAAATCTCCGGTACAGACGGCGGGAATTCTTTGCCGGAGCGGAAATGCTGCGGCCGCCGGTGATCTCCGGGGACGTACCCCTTTTGGACTGCGAATCCTTCCTGCGTGCACAGATGTGGAATCATGAAAAACTGGTTCTTGCCGGTACCTGGGAGGATGAAAACGGACATCGCAGCCTGTTCCTCATAAATGCCAGCGATAAGCCGGCGGAGATCACGCTCACCGTGCCCGAGGCGGAATACGTCTTACCGGCGTGCCTTACGGAATTTACGGAAAACGGCGGGGCTGAGATTCTCTCCTCCGTCAGCGAAGGCGGCATGCGTAAGATCCTTTGCCGTATGGAACCGGAAGGATACGGCGTGCTCGACTGGAATGTGTAATAAAGACAAAAGTGCTGATGCGGAAATGCATCAGCACTTTTTGTATTATGAAAACCCCGCCATAGTGGCGGGGTTCAAAAGAGGCTATAGCCGGTGAGCAGAAAGCAAATAAAAATTCAGCGTAGAATGATCTTGTGTCAAAGGCTCCCTTGTGTAAAGGGAGCTGTCAGCGAAGCT
>JAZPZY010000011.1:0-26291 GCA_045544955.1 Eubacteriales bacterium | reverse complement strand
GATAGGTCGGAGGTGTAAGTGCAGTAATGTATTCAGCTGACCGATACTAATAGACCGAGGGCTTGAACTGCTATGCAGTTCTCTCAAGAATTGTTGTGTTTGCTTAATTTCTCCGCATCCTATTCGGTTTTCTGTGATCGTACGAAACGTCGTGTTTTCACGGCGTTTTTGTTTTTATTTCCGTCTTTCCTTCCTCCGGCACGTACAGCTTGCCGCCCTTCACCGCACTGCGAATATTCCGGTAATACTCATCCGCCAGCACCGTCATCACGCCCGTGGAATAAAGATAATCGAAGAACGAACGCCGGGACGCTTCATCCAGCCGCCCGTTGTCCAGGATCATCTGTGCCGCTTCGGAGATCGTCTCGCCCACTTTCTTTTTCTGTCCGTCCGGGATGGAGAACATGGCCGTCAGATTCCGCACAAAATCCCGCTTGGCAATGGTGGGCTCGGTGGGTTTATTTTCATCTGCGGAAGAAACCGAAAGTTTTCCCTTGACAGCATTGCTCTCTCTGAAAACTTCAGAAAAAGGTATGCCTTCAATGTTGACATTTTGCCCCGAATATGATATACTACCTACAGAGCCATATCGCAGAAGGTCGGTAGGACGTATTTGCAAGCCTATCGAACGAAGAAGCGGTATGGCTCTTTTTTCATCCGCAAACAACACATCGCTTTTTCGCACATAGTTCCCGGCATTGTTTCTCGTATATGCACTGTTTACCTTCTGCATATCATCAATAGACAATCCGCCTTCTATAGGTTGCATATTCAACACAGTCATTACACGCTCTCCGTTTTGTGCTTTCACTGTTCCGTAGATGACCATACGAGAATTTTTCTTTCCACTTCTTCCGAAATTGCTACTTTTCAAAATCAATACAGGATCGTCCAATATTTGCGGTATTCTTTTTATTTCACCCAATGTCATTTCCGGATGATCTGCCAAAATTGCGTTGATTTTCCTACTGTTCAAATAAATGTCTTGTTCTATTGCACCAAGTCCTTGCAAAACTTCCCCTGTGCTACCAAGCACAAATTTGTATCCATCCGGTTTTCCAATCCGAGACCATTCATCAATTTCAGAAGAAAAAGCCTGGCTTATCGAATACCTCGCCCCCTCTATCTGCAGGGCCCGTCTTGCATCCCGGTTCCAGCCGTTCTCCGTTTCGTACAGTTCTGCATTCTCACGGAGGTACTCTTCCACCGACATATCCGCTCTGTGAGCCGCACGGACGATCTGTGACGCCGCATCCTCACGCCGCTGGGTTGTTTGTACCCTGCGGCCTTTTCTTTGCCTGTGTGCGTTCCTCGGCGTCCAGCGTGTTCACGTACGACCGAAGATCTGCCGCACTGCCGCCGTTCTGCAGAATAGAACGCATCCGGGAGAGGATCTGCTCGTTCTCCGCCGCCGTACGGGATACAGAAAGTTTCTCCTTGACAGAATCACCTGTTTGTGATATACTGTCTTTGGAAGAAGTTTTCCTGTCCAGAGCGCCGTCCTTGACGGAAGAGCCGCTAATTGCAGGGAAACTTCTTTCATATTGACAAAACTACAAAAAAATGGTATACTGATCGTGGAGTCTGTGTTTGGTCTTGACGAGGAGAGAGTTTTCTTGAATTGTCCACCGGCAGACTCTTTTTTTGGATGGAGCGAGCATCCTTGACACAGCGTGTGAAACGTGCTACAATAATGATAGACACAGTACCTGTGGTATCGGCAAGAGAGTCGGAAACGGCCACTCCCCGGTACGGTTCTTGTGCTGTGTCTCTCTTTTTTCACCTTGCAAAAATATTTTCATTTTCTCTTGACAACAGGGAAGAGATGTGCTATAATACTACGGAAAACAAAGTAGAACTGTTCCGTTCTCACCGTGCCGCACAGCGAGCTCGGTCAATAACCCAATACCTTTGTGTATTGTTATTGTCAGAATGGGGCCGTTTTGCGGCTCTATTTTCATTTACTGGAGGTGCTTGACTATAGCAAAGGAACTGTTGATCAATGATCAGATCAAAGTCAAAGAGGCTCGTATGCTGGACGAGGAAGGAAACCAGATGGGAATCATGCCCATAAGTCAGGCGCGTGCGTACGCGTTTGATCACGGTGTGGATCTGGTCCTCATTGCTCCCCAGGCTACGCCGCCCGTTTGCCGCGCGATGGATTACGGCAAATACCGTTACGAATGCGACAAGCGTGAAAAAGAGGCAAAGAAGAAGCAGACTACCGTTGAGGTGAAGGAAGTGCAGCTTTCTTGCCGTATCGACACCCATGATTTTGATACGAAGGTCAATCGTGCAATCCGTTTTTTACAGGATGGCAATAAGGTTCGCGTCTGTCTGAAATTCAAAGGACGTGAGATGGCTCACCAGAGTCTTGGTCAGGAAATTCTGGAGCGTTTCGCTGCTGCATGTTCCGAGGTCGGTACCGTAGACAAAAAGCCGGCTCTGGAAGGAAGACAGGCAATCATGTTTATTGCCCCGGTAAAGCAGACCGCAGCGAAGTAACAGTTCTGCATAGCAACACCCCTCACGCACATTCAAAATAACAACCGAAAGGATTACTACAATGGGAAAGATCAAAACGCATAAGGCTTCTGCCAAGAGATTTACCGTAACCGGCACCGGTAAGGTAAAAATGTTCCACGACCACCACCGTCATAACCTGGGCGGCAAGACCGCAAAGCAGAAGAGACACCTCCGCGGCAGTCAGATCCTCTCCGAGGCAATGGCAGCTAACGTAAAGAAGCTCATCTGCAAATAATCGTGCGCCCTGCGCATAACACAGTACAGTAAACGTACATCAGAAGTAACGGAAAGGAAATAAAACAATGGCAAGAGTAAAGGGCGCGCTGATGACGCGCAAGAGAAGAAATAAGATCCTCAAGGCTGCTAAGGGTTACTGGGGAAGCAAGAGCAAGCACTTCAAGATGGCTAAGCAGGCCGTAATGAAGAGCGGCAACTACGCATATATCGGCAGAAAACAGAAGAAGAGAGACTTCAGAAGACTGTGGATCACCCGTATCTCCGCTCAGGCGAAGGTTTGCGGCATGAACTACTCCACCTTCATGAACGGTCTCAAGAAGGCCGGCATTTCTCTGAACAGAAAGATGCTCGCTGAGATCGCCGTTTCTGATAAGGAAGCATTCGCGGCTCTCGCAGAGCAGGCTAAGGCTGCCCTTTGATTGATTAAAAACCCGGTTTAACCGGGTTTTTATGATACTTGGTGAAAAATCAGTATGCAGAGAATTTTGGACGTGGTGCCGCACGCGGAAACGATCACTTCCCGTGCCAATCCGCTTATCGTTTCCCTCAGCAAACTGTCGGACGCAAAGCACAGGGCCGAGCAGTCTCTGTTTTTGGCAGAGGGCAGAAAACTCTCCGAGGAAGCCGCCGGTATGGCGGAGATCCGGTACATTCTTCTGCGAAGTGATGACGGTATGGCGAACGAGTCGGTTCTGCCGATGCTCCGCCGTGCACCGTCATCTGCACGGATCCTCGTGCTGCCGTCACCGGTGTTTGCCAAAATCTCCACCGAAAACGCACCGCAGGGGATCATCACCGTGCTGGCTCCTTTGCAGAAACTGCACGTGAGAGTGAATGCCGAGCGTGTTGAGCGTGTCCGTTCGCTTCACGGATGTCGGGTTCTTGCCGTGGAGTCTGTACAGGATCCCGGGAATTTGGGTACCATCATCCGCACGGCGGCCGCCTTCGGCTATAAGAGAATACTTCTGGGCGGCTGTGCGGATATCTATCATCCCCGAACGGTGCGTGCCAGCATGGGTACGCTGTTCCGTATGGAGATTGACGTCTGTGCGTCGCTTACGGAATCTCTTGCCGTGCTTAAAGAGGATGGACACCGCATTTTGGCAGCGGCTCTCTCGGATAACTCGCTTTGCCTCGGAAAGGATGCACTCCGACCGGCGGATTGCGTTGTGATCGGCAACGAGGGACACGGCGTTTCAAAGGCGGTTCTTGCCTTGTCTGACAGCGTCGTGCGTATTCCTATGGTGCCTGGCACCGAATCGCTGAATGCGGCCGGTGCCGCCGCCGTTCTGCTGTGGGAGTATTTTAGAACGTTTGGCTGAATTATTCGGAAAGGATTGCGAACGTATGACGAAGGATCGTTTGGCGTGGGTGTGGCTGTCGCTTGCCTGCGGTGCGGGAAGCCGTGTTCCTCTGGGACTGCTTCACCGTTTTTCCACCGCCGAGAATATTTTGAAAGCCAACAGAAAGTCTCTGGCCGAGGCTTTGGACGGTAAGGACCTTGCAGTACTTGACCGGCTGAGCAATAAAGATACGTCGGACGCACTTTCCATACTTCGCCGCTGTGAAGAGAATCACATTCAGATTCTGACGCCGTCTGATTCGCAGTATCCCCGTACGCTTTATCAGTTGCGGGATGCCCCCTGCGTGCTGTATGTTGTAGGACAGCTGCCGGATTTTGAGAGGAATTGCTGCTGTGCCGTGGTCGGTACACGCACTATGTCCGAATACGGCAAGAAAATGGCATACGATATCGGATGCGGCCTGGGGGCTGGCGGTGCGGTTCTTGTCAGCGGTCTGGCTCTCGGCGTTGACGGTATGGCAATGGCAGGGGCTATCTCTGCCGGCGGTGTTACGGTCGGTGTATTGGGCTGCGGCATTGATATCGTATATCCTCCGGAGCATAAGGAGCTATTCCGCCGTGTCATTGAAAACGGTGCCGTGATAACGGAGTTTGCACCCGGAACGCCGCCCAACGGGCATCATTTCCCCATACGGAACCGTATTATCAGCGGTTTGTCCGATGCGGTCGTCGTCGTAGAGGGCAATCTTAGGAGCGGTTCGCTGATAACGGCACGACACGCATTGTATCAGGGACGCGAGGTGTACGCCGTTCCCGGCAGAATCGGTGACAGCGGTGCGGCCGGTCCGAATCTGCTCATCAAAACCGGTGCACAGGCCGTTACCGGTGCCGTCGATATTCTGAAGAATTATGAATTCGTATATCCGCACTCTATTCGCCTGAAGGCGGCCGATGCGGCCGTTTCTGCGGCTTCAGCATCGGATAATGCGGCAGATGTGGCTATACGAATGCATGTTTCCACACCGGACGGACAAAAATATTACGGCCAGGGTAATTACGGCGGAAAGAGTAAGACGCCGCCGGAGAACCCTAAACCCAAATCGACCAAACCGGAGAAGAAAACGGCACCGAAAAAAGCGCTTGCCCGGTTTGAAGAAGAGCAAAACACGAACGGTCGGAAAATGATACCCGCAAATCCGGTTGGCTTTGATCTGCTGGATGACAGTGCCAAAAAGGTGTACGCCGCCATGCAAATGGACGTGCCGTGCCTTGCAGACAGCATCCAAGTGGACGGCCTTGCGATTCCCGACGTGCTCACGGCACTGACGCTGCTTGAACTTTGCGGTGCTGTGGAGTGCACGGCGGGCAGTCATTACGTAAAACGGAGTCTTGCGGAGTCCGTGCCTGATGATCCCGACAGGGGATAACTGAAATTTTGAACATATCGGCGCTTGTCGCCTTGCTGTATTGAAGGGAGGATGCCTGTATTTCAGGCAACCGCTAAATGGCAAATCTTGTTATTATTGAGTCTCCCGGTAAAATTTCCACTATAAAAAATGCACTCGGTTCCAATTATAAGGTGCTGGCTTCCGTGGGGCACGTCCGTGACCTGCCGAAGTCTTCTTTGGGCGTGGATATTGAAAATCACTTTGAACCGCACTATATCAATATCCGTGGAAAGGGCGACTTGATCCGTGAACTGAAAAAAGAGGCGAAAAACGCCCACTACGTCTATCTGGCGACGGACCCTGACCGGGAAGGAGAAGCGATCTCCTGGCACCTTGCCAACGCTCTCGCTATTCCGCCGGAAAAGATCCGCCGCGTGACCTTTAACGAGATCACCAAAACGGCTATCAAGGCAGGTATCAAGAGTCCCCGCGATATTGATATGGATCTGGTGAATTCCCAGCAGGCTCGCCGTCTTCTTGACCGGATCGTTGGATATAAACTCAGCCCGTTCCTTTGGAAAAAGGTGAAAAGCGGCCTGTCGGCCGGACGCTGTCAGTCTGTAGCCGCCCGTATCGTTGTGGAACGGGAGAACGAGATCCGTGCTTTCGTTCCGAAAGAATATTGGACTCTCGACGCCGAACTGAAAAATACCGAAGGAAAAACCTTTACCGCCCATTTTTACGGTGATGCGAAAACCGGCGAAAAGCGGGAGATCGTCAATGAAACAGAGGCAATGGCCGTTCAGAATGCACTGAAAACGGCTTCTTTTACCGTGTCCGACGTGAAATTCGGTACCAAATTCCGTGCTCCCGCCGCACCGTTTACCACCTCCACCATGCAGCAGGAAGCCTCCCGGAAGCTGAATTTCCAGGCTCAGCGTACCATGCGTGTGGCACAGGAACTGTACGAGGGTATTAACCTTGGACCGGAGTTCGGCGGCGTGCAGGGCCTTATTACCTATATGCGTACCGACTCGCTCCGTGTTTCGGCAGAAGCACAGGAAAGTGCCCGTGCCTATATCACCGAAAAATACGGTGATAAGTATTGCCCCGACACACCCCGTACGTATAAATCCAAGGCAAATGCACAGGATGCCCACGAAGCGATCCGTCCGGCAAATCTGTCCATTCTTCCGTCCGCTGTGCGGAAGCACCTTTCCGCCGATCAGTACAAACTGTATAAGCTGATCTGGGAGCGATTCGTTGCCAGCCAGATGGAGAACGCCGAGTTTGCAACGGTCAGCGCGGAGATCACCGCCGGCGGTTACCTGTATCATGCCGCCGGAAATACTATGAAATTCCCGGGCTTTTTGGCTCTGTACGAAGAATCCACCGACGAGCCGCTGGATACCGTTTCCGCAAAGCTTCCCGCATTGGCCATGGGTGATCTTCTTACATGTGAAAACGTTCTGCCTGTGCAGCACTTTACTGAGCCGCCCGCACGGTATACGGAAGCTTCTCTCGTGAAGTTTCTGGAGGATAAGGGCATTGGCCGCCCCAGTACCTTTGCTCCTATCGTTTCACTGATCATTGCACGCGGATACGTGGCGAGAGAAGGCAAATCTCTGGTGCCCACGCCGATTGGTGAGATCACTACCAAACTGATGATTGAGCATTTTCCGGACATCGTTGACTATAAGTTTACCGCTACCATGGAGGATGATCTGGACGAGATCGCCAACGGCAAGGATACGGTGGAAGGACTGCTCAGCAAATTTTACGCAGGCTTCTCCAAAGAACTTGACCGTGCCGAAGAGGCGATTTCCAAGGATTCCATCGACGTTCCCGTGGAGGAAACGGATATTATCTGTGAGCTTTGCGGTGCTAAGATGATCGTAAAGAACGGTCGGTTCGGCAAGTTTGCCGCCTGTCCCAATTATCCCGCCTGCAAGAACACCAAGCCCCTGAATAAGACAGCAGAAAGTTCGTCGGAAAAAGAGCCGGAGATCGCATCCTTCAAATGCGAGGAGTGCGGCTCGGATATGATTCTGCGTTCCGGCAGGTACGGGGATTTTTACGCCTGCGTTCGCTATCCTGCCTGCAAATTCACAAAGCAGAAGGTAAAGAGCACCGGCGTGAACTGCCCAAAGTGCGGGGCGGAGATCGTTACCAAATGGGGTAAGAATCATACGGTCTTTTACAGCTGCTCCCGCTATCCGGAATGTGATTTCTCTTCTTGGGATATGCCTACGGCGGAGACGTGCCCCCGGTGTGGCGGCATCCTTTTCCGCAAAAAAGGGAAGAACTACCTCCTTTGCAAAGGAGAAAAATGTAACTATCGCCGTGATATGACGCCGGAGGAATTGGCGGAGACGGCAGATAAAACCAATTCGTAAACACAAGGTTGCTGTGTATGGAAACGATTAACGTTTACGGTGCGGGATTGGCCGGCACGGAGGCCGCCTGGCAGGCGGCAAAACGCGGTGTCCGCGTCCGTCTCTATGAAATGAAGCCGCTGAAAAGAACGCCGGCTCACCATTCGGATCTGTTCGGCGAGCTGGTGTGCTCCAATTCGCTGCGGAATGCGGCGGTGGATTCGGCCGCTGGCCTTTTGAAGGAAGAGCTTCGCCGCATGGGCTCCCTTATGATGGAAGCGGCAGACGCTTCAAGAGTATCGGCGGGCGGTGCCTTGGCGGTGGACCGGGTGCGGTTTGCACAGTATATCACGGATAAGATCCGCCTCTGTCCGCTGATCGAAGTGATTCCGGCCGAGGTGGAAAAAATCCCCGAGGATGAGGTGACGGTGGTGGCCACCGGTCCCTTGACCTCTGACGTGCTGGCAAAAGAAATTACGGCTATTACCGGAAAAGGCGGACTCAGTTTTTTTGACGCCGCCGCACCCATCGTGGATTTCGCAACGGTGGATATGAGCCGTGCCTTTTTTGCCTCCCGTTACGGCAAAGGCGAAGCGGATTATATCAACTGCCCCATGCACGAAGACGAATATAAAGCCTTTTATCAGGCACTGATCACGGCGGAGGAAGCACCGCTGCACGATTTTGATAAAAACGAGACGCTTACCGTTTTTGAAGGGTGTATGCCTGTGGAAGTGATGGCAAAGCGTGGGGAAGATACGCTGCGGTACGGACCGCTGAAGCCCGTTGGCATCCGTCATCCGGAAACGGGCGAAAAATACTATGCTGTGGTGCAGCTTCGCCGTGAGGATGAAAGCGGTACTATGTTCAACCTTGTGGGATTCCAGACGCATCTGACTTTTCCGGAACAGCGGCGTGTGTTCCGCATGATCCCCGGCCTGGAAAATGCGGAGTTTCTCCGCTACGGCGTGATGCACCGCAATACGTTTTTGAATTCGCCCGATCTGTTGGAGCCGGATTATTCTCTCCGGACAAATCCCCGGATTTTCTTCGCCGGACAGATGACCGGCGTGGAAGGATATATCGAATCGGCCGCTTCCGGCTACGTTGCCGGACTTTCGGCGGTTTGCCGCGTGCGTGGACTTGCCGCTCCTGCGTTTCCAAAGGAAACGATGATCGGTGCCATGGCTCATTACGTCAGCCACGGCGGAACCGGTGATTTCCAGCCGATGAACGCCAATTTTGGCATTATTCCGCCGCTGGATACGCCTGTAAAGGGCGGCCGGCGTATGCGTTATCCGCTGTATGCGGAGCGGGCACTGGCGGCTCTCTCCACGGTGGATCTGATGTTGCCGGAAAACATATGACGTCCGTCTGGGCGTAGGAGGAACCTCAATTCCATGAAAATCATTCTGGATGCAATGAGCGGTGACAAAGCACCGCTGGAGATAATCAAAGGTGCGGCTATGGCTGCAAAGACGTATGATGCGGAGATGGTTCTCGTGGGCGACCGTGAGATTATCACCCGTGTTGCCCAGGAGCAGAATCTGTCTCTGGACGGCATCCGCATTGAGCATACGGATGAGGTCATTACCATGGAAGACGACCCGATTTCGGTGGTCCGTGCAAAGAAAAACAGTTCCATGGCGGTTGGCCTTCGTATGCTGAAGGAAGACGGAGACGCTTTTGTTTCCGCCGGAAATACCGGTGCTCTGCATGCGGGATCGTCTCTTATCGTCCGCCCCATTAAGGGTGTACAGCGTGCGGCGATCGCCACCGTGCTTCCCGTTGCGAAGCCCATGCTGATGCTGGACTGCGGTGCCAATACCAACGTGACGCCGGAGTATATGCTCCAGTGGGCCGTGATGGGCTCTATCTACATGAAGAATATCTTTGCTATCGAGTCGCCCGGTGTAGGTTTGCTTAATAATGGAGCGGAAGAACACAAGGGAACGCCGATAGTTGCACAAACACACAAACAGTTCCGTGAGAGCCGGGAGATCCGTTTCGTCGGAAACGTAGAGGGAAATCAGATCATGAGTGCCCCCTGCGACGTGCTGGTGACGGACGGTTTTACCGGGAATATTACGCTGAAAATGCTGGAAGGCATGGGTAAATTCTTTATGCATACGCTGAAGGGTATGTTTACGAAGAATTCCTTGACGAAGATGTCGTTCCTTGTGATGAAAGACCAGCTTCGCGGGCTGAAAAAGCAGTTTGATGCCTCCGAGCACGGCGGTGCCCCTCTGCTGGGGCTAAAAAAGCCGGTCATCAAAGCACACGGCTCGTCGGATGCGGCGGCTATCTGCAACGCCGTCCGTCAGGCGATTGCGTTCGTACAGACCGGCGTGATTGATGAGATCACCGATTACATCGCATCTTCTGGTGCGGCAAAGACGACGCCGTCCGCAGACGGTGCAGGCGAAACAGAGGAGAAAGAGAATGCGTAAAGAAGATACGGCCGCTTTGCCGCGTCCGTGTGAAAAGCTGGAGAAGAAAATCGGCTATACGTTCCGGGATAAGAATCTTCTGAAACTGGCACTTACTCATTCGTCCTATGCCAACGAGCTGAAGGCAAAGGGAATGCGGCACGAGTGTAACGAGCGTCTGGAGTTTTTCGGGGATTCCATCCTGTCGCTGATCGTCAGCGATTATCTGTTCAACCGCTATGTGGCCAATCAGGAAGGGGATCTTACCAAGATCCGTGCGGCCGTGGTGTGCGAAAAAGCGCTTGCCCGCTACGCCGTGCAGATTCAGCTTGGGGACTATCTCTATCTGGGACACGGGGAAGACATCAACCACGGCCGGGAAAGAGCGTCCATCACCTCGGATGCTTTTGAGGCTATGCTCGCCGCCATGTATATCGATTCCGGAAGCATCGATACGGTGCGGGATTTTCTTCTGCCGTACGTTTTGAAGGAGATCGATACTGTCCGTGAAACCTCCTCCTTCGTCGATTACAAAACCATGCTGCAGCAGATCGTGCAGCAGGTGGAGGGCGAAGTGTTGGAATACGTTCTGGTAGGCGAAAGCGGACCGGATCATCAGAAGATCTTTGAGATTGAGGCAAGACTCAACAGCAACGTGATCGGCCGGGGAACCGCTTCTTCCAAGCGCGCAGCAGAACAACTTGCCGCAAAGCAGGCACTTGTCCTTTTCGGCGAGGGAGAAAAGAACTGAATGCAGGCGGCAAAAAAAGAAAAACATGTGAATATTCCGATTTTTGTCGTGCATATGGGGTGCCCGAATCAGTGCGTGTTCTGCGATCAGCGGCTGATTTCGGGCACGTCCTGTTTTTCGGAAGAAAGCGTGCGTTGTCAGATCGAGACGGTTCTCTCTGCACTGCCAGCAAATAAACATGAGGTGGAAATCGCCTTTTTCGGCGGATCGTTTACGGGCATAGACCGTCCGCTTATGATCCGACTTTTGAATACGGCGGAGGAATACGTGCGTGCCGGTGACGTGAGCGGCATCCGTTTTTCTACCCGCCCGGATTATATTGACAGGGAAGTGCTTTCCGTTCTTTCCGATTATACGGTTACGGCGGCGGAATTGGGCATACAGAGTATTTCCGATTCCGTTTTGCATGCGTGCAGGCGTGGACACACAAAAGAGGACACGGAGCGTGCCGTATCGCTGTTGAAGGAGGCCGGCATCCCCTTCGTCGGACAGATGATGGTGGGCTTGCCCGGTTCGTCCTTTGCGGATGAGATACGCACCGCAGAGTATATCGCATCTGCCGGTGCACAGGCGTTCCGTCTGTATCCTACGGTCGTATTTCAAAAAACGGAACTGGCCGATATGACGGCGAGGGGCTTATATACCCCTCTGTCCGTGGAGGCGGCTGTGGATCGAATGGCCGGCGTTCTTGACGTGTTTGATCGGTCCGGTATCCCCTGCTTGCGGGCGGGCCTTTGTGAGTCGTCCAATCTCCACGATACCGATTCCTATCTGGCGGGACCCAATCATCCGGCTATCGGTGAGCTGGCGCGCAGTGCCCTCCTATTCAAGAGAGTATGTGAACACCTGAATAAAATGGGAGACGTTCTGCGAGGTGCCTGTATCGTGTGGGAAGTGCCTCGCGGATGTGCTTCTCTGGCTGCCGGTCAGAACAGGCGAAATCTTTGCCGTCTTTACGAGAATTACGGCATAAAAAATGTAAAAATCCTTGAAAACGACGCACTTTTGGGGTATAATAGTAGAATAGGTGTTTTGTGCAAATAGGATGCGGGAAAATGCGGCTGTTTTGCCGTGTGGGTTCTATGGAAAGTAGAGGAATGTCGAATGAAGTGTCAAGCGTTGTTTGCGATAATTGACAGTATCCAGGCACGGTACTTGGACTTTTTGGAGGACGTCTGCAATATAGAAAGTCCAACGGATAATAAAGCCGGCGTAGATGCCGTCGGTGCGTACTTTTTGGAAAGAGCACGTGAAAACGGCTGGAAAACGGAAGTCTTTCCCCAAAAGATTTCCGGCGACGTGATTTGTATAACGCTGAATCCCGATGCAGACACGCCTCCGATTTCGCTTTCTGCACATATGGATACGGTGTACCCGATAGGTATGTTTGGTATTCCCGCCGTCCGTCGTGATGAGGAAAATATGTACGGCCCCGGCGTGATGGACTGCAAGGGCGGAGCCGTGGCCGCCTTTATGGCTATGGATGCCCTGTGGCAATGCGGCTTTCGTGCCCGGCCCGTCCAGCTGCTTCTGCAGTCGGATGAGGAAACGGGAAGTGCCGGCAGTGAGAAGAGCACGATCCATTACATCTGTGAAAGGGCAAAAGGCTCTGCGGCGTTTCTCAATCTGGAAGGTCTGTCCGGCACGATTGCTGTTCTTAAGCGGAAAGGGATCCTCCGGTATCGTTTTACCGTACACGGAAAAGCCGTCCATTCCTCCCGGTGTGCCGATGGCTCCAATGCGATCGCAGAGGCCGCTTATAAGATCATAGAACTGGAGAAGATGAAGGATCCTGACGGTCTTACGTGTAACTGCGGTGTGATCGAGGGCGGTACGAAGGCAAATACCGTGGCCGAGTCCTGCACGTTTACGGCTGATATCCGTTTTTCCACACTGGAGGAGGAAGAAACGGCGAGAAAAATCGTTCAGAGGATAGTGGATACCGTGACGGTAAACGGCTGTACGTGTGAGGTGCAGAAGATGAGTGACCGTCCGGGGATGGTTTTAACAGATAAAAACGTGGCCTTGCTGAAACGGATGAATGCGATTTATGCAGAAAACGGACTTCCTTGCCTGACGGCCGGATCTGCTCTCGGTGGTTCTGATGCGGCATACGTTACCATGTATGGCATTCCTTGCGTGGATAATTTGGGAACCGAAGGGGCACACATTCATTCCGCGAACGAATACATCCGTATGGATTCCCTTGCGGAATCCGCGAAGCGGATCGCATCGGTGATCTTTTGTTATTGACAGGATATTTTGACGAAAATAGGCATGGTGAATAAATGCAGATAACTAACATTAAGAAAGAGGGTGACCGGTCTTGAAACTGAAGACGCTGGAACTGCACGGATTCAAGTCGTTCCCCGAAAAAACCGTAATCAAGTTCGATGCCGGCAGCACCGTCATCGTGGGTCCCAACGGAAGCGGTAAATCCAATATTACCGATGCCATGCGATGGGTGCTGGGCGAGCTGTCCAGCAAAAACATCCGTGGCAGTAAGATGGAGGACGTCATTTTCGTTGGTGCGGACGGCTACCGTCCCATGGGCTTTGCGGAGGTTTCCGTAACCTTTGATAATACGGATCCGCAGCTGCGCATTGATTCTCCCTACGATGAGATCACCGTTACCCGCCGGTATTACCGTGCCGGGGAAAGTGAATACTATATCAACCGTAAGAAGGTCCGCCTGCGCGATATTTACGAACTGTTTATGAACACCGGTATCGGCAGAGAGGGATACTCCATCATCGGACAGGGCAGGATCGCTGAGATCGTGTCCAAAAAAAGCGAAGACAGACGAGGCTTCTTTGACGAGAGTGCCGGTATTGCCAAATATCGCTTCAAAAAGCAGGAGTCCCAGAAAAAGCTGGACGAAACTGAAGCCAATATGCTTCGCGTAGCCGATATTCTTTCCGAATTGGAATCCCGTGTAGGGCCGCTGGAACGGCAGGCGAAAAAGGCCAGGGAATATCTGGGCCTGTTCGAGCAGAAGAAGGAAATCGATATCGCTTTGTGGCTGTACGATATGAAGCGTGTCCAGGAGGATGAGGAGAAAACGAAGGCCGACTGTGCTATCTCCCGGCACGAGCTGGAAATGGCACAGGATACGGAGAACCAGCTGGAAGCACAGAGCGAAAGACTGTTCAACGCTTCCCAGGACAATAAGCAGGAGGCGGCACGCCTTTACGAAAAGATCCGTGAAACCACGGAGAAAGGCCATACTGCCGAAAAAGAGTACCACGTTCTTGAGAATAACGCCGTCCATACGGAAGCGGAAATGACTGCGTCCGAAAAGCGGATGGCGGAGATGGAGATCAGCCTCAAGAATGCGGGCGAAACGCTGGACGGACATCACAAAAAATACGACGAGATTACCGCAAATATCGCGGATGCCGAGGCGTCCCTTTCGAAAACGCAGGGGGAGAGGGAGGTAATTCTTTCTCAGTGCCGTGAAAAGGAATCGGCGCTCGCAGAGGCTCTTGCCGCACAGAAAAAGCACGAAGAAATGCTCATGGAGATCCGTGTGCGTTTGAACGTTCTGAAAAATACGCTTTCCAGTCAGAGCGAGCGTTCTACTGGCCTTAACGAGGATATCGCAAAATACGAAAAAGAACTTGCAGAAATCGACACCGCCGCCGCTGATCTTACCGAGTCGCTGAAAGAATACGGCGATACGGTGGAGGCGGCACGCAAGGCCGGCGATGAGGCCTCCAAGCGTATGGACGAGGCGGGGCGGACGGCACAGCAGCTGACGGAAAAAGTCAGTGCCCTTGCGGCGGAGATGCAGGCGTTGGATACCCGGATTGCCGCTCTGAAAAACATGATGGAGCAGTTTGAAGGGTATAATAACAGCGTGCGATTCGTGATGAATGAGTCGAAGGCCGGACGTCTGTCCGGCGTGCACGGCCCCGTATCCCATCTGATTCAGGTGGATCCGTCGTACAGCGTAGCCTTGGAAACGGCACTGGGTGCGGCTTTGCAGAATATTGTTGTGGAGGATGAGGACGTTGCAAAACGGGCGATCTATGCACTGAAAAACGCCGGTGCTGGCCGTGCAACTTTCTATCCTCTCACTTCCGTGAAAGCTAACGCCAGAAGCCGCGATACGGAAGCCGCTGCCGGCTATCCCGGATTTGTGGGCTTTGCGGATACACTTGTCCATACGGATGCTCGCTATGCGGATGTGATCGGCTCGCTGTTGAACCGTATTGCCGTATTTGATACGTTGGATAACGCTACGGCCATGGCTCGAAAGCAGGGGTGGCGCGTTCGTGCCGTTACGCTGGACGGCCAGCAGATCAACGCCGGTGGCTCCTTTACCGGCGGCTCCGTCCGTCGGGACAACGGCATGCTGTCCCGTTCTGCTCAGATTGCTTCTCTGACCGAAAAACGGAAAGAGATCGAGACAAACCATACCTCCGCTTCTGAAGAATTGCAGACGGTACAGGAAACCATTGCGTCTCTTGCCGCCGCTCGTCATGCGGAGGAAGATAAACAGAACCTGATCGGTACGCTGATGCGTGCTGACCAGGCACAGATGGACGAGCTGAACGCACGACGTTCCGTAATTGAGAATCTGATGGAACAGCTCCGTGAAGACTGGGCAAAACTTTCAGAGCTTGGCAAACAGGGCGATACGGAGCAAAAGGAACTGGAAGAAGCGTGCAGTGCGGAAACGGCTGCCATTTCCGAGATTTCTGCGGCCCGTTCTGCCATTGACGTGGAACGCAGTTCACTTCTCGATACGGCTGACGCCCTTTCGGAGGATATCTCCGAAAAGCTGATCCGCATTGCGGAAATCAAAAAAGATCTGGAGAGTGCGGCCAAAGATATTCTGGATACATCTGCGGCGATTGAGCGTCTGCATGCCGATATTGCTGAGGCAAAAGAGACCGGAATCCAGCAGAAGCAGAGCCTTTCCGATATTCGGGAGGCAATGCAGACGAAAAAGGCGGAGAGCGAATCGCTGAACGGAGAACTTGCCGTTCTGGAAACGGAGCGTGCCGCTCTTGAGGCTGGCAGCATGGATTACGAAAAACGCCTGAACGACCTGCGTCTCCGGCTGAAGGATATTTCCGCACGGAAAGAACTGCTGGCAACTGCCAATTCCAAAAACGAGAACAAGCACGAGCAGCTTATCGCCGAAATCGACAAGATGACGCAGCGGCTGTGGGATGAGTACGAGCTGACTGCGACCACCGCGGCCGAGCTTGGCTATCCGCCGGTGGAGGACGGAACGCGCGCACCCATGTTTGCCCGCCTCAGTGAGCTGAAGGGGCAGATCAAGGATCTGGGTCACGTGAACGTAGCGGCCATCGACGAATACGCCGAGGTGAAGGAACGGTACGATTTCGTCAGCGTACAGATGGCGGATCTGAATGATGCCAAAGAAGATCTCCTGGGTATTATCGGCTCCATCGAAGACGAGATGAAGCGTATGTTCATCGAAGCCTTCGATAAGATCAACGAAAACTTCGGTGAGGTATTCCGGGAACTGTTCGGCGGCGGTGAAGCCCATCTGTCGCTGTCCGATCCGGAAAACGTCCTTACAAGCGGCATCGAGATCAGTGCCGCCCCGCCCGGAAAGATGATCAAGAATCTGTCGCTTCTGTCAGGCGGTGAGCAGTCTGTTATTGCGATTGCACTTCTGTTTGCCATGATCCGTGTGAATCCGTCTCCTTTCTGTATTTTCGACGAGATCGAGGCGGCTCTGGATGAAGTGAACGTACAGCGCGTGGCACAGTACGTAAAGCGGTATTCCGAAAAGATGCAGATCATTATGATCACGCACCGCAGAGGTACTATGGAAATTGCCGATACGCTGTACGGTGTTACCATGCCGAGACACGGCGTTTCGAAAGTATTTACCCTGGACGTTTCCTCTATGACGGACGAGGACTTTGAGAACGCTCTGTAATTCGTGAGAACATATCGGGAGAGTAGTTATGGGATTTTTTGATAAACTGAAAACCGGCCTCGCTAAAACGAAGAACGCCTTCTTCGGGCAGATCAGCGAGGTGGTAAAAAGCTTCCGCAAGGTGGATGAGGATCTTCTGGAGGAACTGGAAGAGCTCATGATCTGTGCGGATATGGGTGCGGAGACTACGGAAGCGATTATTGATGAACTCCGTGAGCATATCAAGGAGGAGAAGATCACGGATGCCGACGGCGTTCTGTCCGCTCTCAAGACCATTCTCCGCGGACACATCGGTGAAGGGGAGCCGCTTGTGCTCACCACAGTGCCTTCCGTTGTGCTTGTGATCGGCGTCAACGGTGTTGGCAAAACCACCTCCATCGGCAAGATTGCCGCCCGTCTCAAATCGGAAGGGAAGAAAGTAATCGTTGCCGCCGCCGACACGTTCCGTGCGGCTGCCATCGATCAGCTGGCCGTGTGGTGTGACCGGGCTGGTGTAGAGCTGATCCGCCAGAGTGAGGGAAGCGATCCGGCCGCCGTCGTGTTCGACGCCGCCGCCGCCGCTAAAAAGCGGGGTGCAGACGTTCTGATCGTGGATACGGCGGGCCGTCTCCATAACAAGAAGAATCTGATGGACGAGCTTGCCAAGATCGATCGGGTACTTTCCCGGGAACTGCCGGATACTGCCCGTGAAACCCTGCTGGTGCTGGATTCCACGACTGGGCAGAATGCAGTAATGCAGGCACGTGAGTTTATGAACGCCGCGAAAATCACCGGCCTGATCCTTACAAAACTGGACGGCACGGCCAAAGGCGGTGCTGTATTCTCCATTAAGAACATGCTGGGCATTCCGGTAAAGTTTATCGGTGTTGGCGAGCAGATGGACGATATGCAGCCCTTTGACGCAGGCATGTTTGTGGACGCTTTGTTCGACGAAAAGGATGAGCGGGAGGACGAGACGTGAAAATCGTTCTTGCATCAAGAAATCAAAAGAAAATCCGGGAACTGGAAACGTTGCTTTCCTCGCTGACGTCCGGAAACGTGGCGGTTTTATCCCTTTCCGATATCGGCTATGAGGACGATATCGTGGAGGACGGAAACTCCTTCTCTGAAAACGCTTTGATCAAAGCGTCCGTTCCCGCCTCCCTCGGCTATATCGGTATTGCGGACGATTCCGGTCTTGCGGTGGACGCTTTGCACGGTGCCCCCGGCATCTACTCCGCGCGGTACGCCGGTGAGGGAACGACGGACGGAAAGAACAATGCAAAACTCCTTTCGGAAATGGAAGCGGTGCCGGATGAAAATCGGGGCGGGGCGTTTGTTTCCGCCATCGCCTGCGTGCTTCCCGACGGAATGGACGTGCAGATCCCCGAGGAGATCCGCACTGTGACGAAAGACGGCAGAGATGCCTTCGTTATTCTGGGCGAATGCCGCGGTACGATCCTCCGCCAGCCTCGGGGTTCGGACGGATTCGGATACGATCCGCTGTTTTACGTGGCTTCCCACGGCCGCACCTTTGCGGAGCTGTCAGCACAGGAAAAGAATGAAATCAGCCATCGCGGAATTGCCATGCGTGCATTCTGCAAGGCGTTTACCCAAATTTTTGCATCTAATCTGGAATAGACAAACGGAGTGTAGAATACATTATGTTAACAAGTAAGCAAAGAGCCGCTCTTAGGTCCCTGTCCAATGATCTGACTCCCATTATGCAGGTGGGGAAAAGCGGTATCGGAGACGAATTGATTACTTCCGTGGACAATGCACTGGAAGCACGTGAGTTGATCAAAATGAGCGTTCTGGACACGGCGCCTGTTACCGCCCGGGAGGCGGCAGAGGTGCTGGCAGAGGCAACCGGGGCCGAGCCCGTATCGGTGGTTGGCCGTCGGTTTGTTTTGTACCGTCCCTCTAAAAAGAAACCCAAGATCACCGTCTGATGAGGTCTCATACCCCTCGCCGGCTTGGGATTTACGGCGGTACGTTTGATCCGCCCCATAACGCCCACGTTCGTGCGGCACGTGCGTTTCTTTGTGAGATGGAGCTGGACGAACTGTATATCATGCCGGCCGCTATTCCGCCGCACAAGCGTGTTTCGCCCGACGACGATCCCGCTCTCCGCCTTGCCATGACCCAAGGTGCTTTTGACAGCTTGGATCCACGCATTACCGTTTCCGATTATGAGATCAGCCGGGCTGACGTAAGTTATACCTATAAGACGCTGACGCATTTTGCTGAGACCACGGATGCGGAACTCTATTTTCTCTGCGGCACGGACATGTTTCTTACCCTTCATTCCTGGCGGTATCCGGAGATCATTTTTGAAAAAGCAGTCGTGGTCTGTGCCATGCGGGAGAAGGATCCTGCAGCTTTTCGTGCGGTTATGGAAAAAGAAAAGCAGTATGTCAGCCGGTACGGGGCGAGAATCCGCCATATAAAGGCACCGCCCATGGAACTTTCTTCAAGCGAAATCCGTCAAATCTATCGGGACGGCGGCGATATTTCCCATCTGGTTCCGCCAGCCGTCTGCCGAATTATTCATGCACATCATTTATATGGGAGTGACTACTCATGATTTCTTTGAGCGAAGATACGCTCTCGTCTCTCAGAGAACGGATTCGCCCCTATCTGAAGGATAAGCGGTACAAGCATACCCTGGAGGTGGAAGAGGAAGCGGCCCGGATCGGTGCAGTCTATCTCCCGGAGAAAATTCCTCATCTTCGCGTGTCTGCCTTGCTTCACGATATTACGAAAAGGGACACTTTTGAAAAACAGTTGCAATACTGCGAAGAATTTGGTATAATATTGAATCATAGTGATCTGTCTTCCCCTAAACCTCTGCACGCTTTGACGGGTGCGGCGGTGGCAAGCCGAGATTTTGCCGATCTTGCGGATGGTGAGATTCTATCTGGCATTCGCTGGCATACGACGGGACACGATGAAATGTCTGTTTTCGAATCTATTATTTACCTTGCCGATTACATTGAACCCAGCCGTACCTTTGACGACTGCGTTGCGGTGAGGAATTATTTCTGGGGCTCCATGCCGGAGGACGATGACCGCAAGGCACAGGTCGTCCACCTTTGCAAGACTATGGTGCTTTCCTTTGATTTGACGATCCGCTCCCTGCTGGATGACGGCGAGCCGGTTGCAGTGGACACTCTGCTTGCCCGGAACTGTTTTCTTGAAAGATTACAGGCGCTGACAGACACCAGTGCGGTGTAATGCATGACTTTTTAGATCGACGCTGAAATTTTGAGCTACTATCTGAAAGGAATCAGCCTTTGCGGCTGTGGAATATAGATATGCGTGTAAATAACAGAACCAATCCATACGCTCCCACACGTGGGCAAATGGCTGCCGTTCTCTGTGTGGTGCTTGCCATTATTATGATCACCCTGGCTGCTGCTTTTATCTGGTTGTATAAGCCGAATCATCACGAGCCGGTGCTGCCGTTTTCCACTGATACGGTACAGAATCCCTCCCAGAGTACTGCCGTTCCCGTTGAATCCGGTAATGAAAAAGTGCCTGACGTACCGATCTATACCGCGCGTGAGGAAGTGTATAATTTCCTCCTGATCGGGCATGACCGTGCCGCAAGACTGGCGGACGTGGTTATGCTTGTGAATTACGATATTCACGCGGATCGCGTTTCCGTAATGCAGATTCCCCGTGACACCTACATTGGCGCCGGTTCCAACGTGCCTAAGATCAATGTACTCTACGCCGCTTATTATAATCATGCGGCAGCGGACGGGGAAAAGAATCCTACCAAAGTAGCGGCAGAAAAACTGGCGGAGACGCTGGAGCAGAATCTGTGTATTCAAATCCAGTATACTGCGGTGATGGACCTGGACGGATTTGCTGATATCGTTAACGCCGTGGGCGGCGTTGACGTGGAAATTCCCAGCGATATGGATTACGACGATCCGGTGCAGGATCTGCATATTCACCTGAAAGCCGGCATGACGCATCTGGATGGGGCGGCGGCGGAAGGATTCGTCCGTTTCCGTGAGGGCTTCGTGCAGGCGGATATCGGCCGCACCAATGCCCAGAAGATCTTCCTGGCTGCTTTTATCAATAAAGTGAAGTCCTCGGTGAGCATCACCAATATCCCCGTTTTGACTTCGCTGGCCAATGAGGTGGTATCTAATCTGACGACGGATATTACCGCCGCCGACGTGGTATATTTCGGTAAAAACGCACTTTCCGTGGATCTTTCCAATATTACGCTTTTGACCGTTCCCGGTGACAGCGTGAAGAGTGGCGGTTCATGGTACTATGTCATTAACCGTGCGGATACGCTGAAGGCTGTCAACGCCTATTTCAATATCTACGACAATGATATAACGGATGCGATCTTTGATAAAAAGCGCATATTCTGCGATGAAGACGCAGATACAATTTCCGCAGCGTATAATGCGGAAAAGTCTGCACTGGAAAACGAGTTCAAGGCAGACGAGGTTTTGAAGGATTCCATCGATATTCCCCATACGTGACAGGCGGAATACGGAAAAGAAAGGACATGTAATGAACAACGAACTGTATACTGAGCAGAAGCCCCAGCCGATCGTGTCGGCGGATGCTTCGCCCCGTGAGATTGCCGAGGCGGTGGTCTCCGTGCTGGATTCGAAAAAGGCACGGAATATTAAACTGCTTCACGTGGAGGCACAAACCTCCATTGCGGATTACTTCGTGCTCTGCACCGGTAATTCCCGCACGCAGGTGCGTTCCCTGATCGATGAAGTGGAATATAAACTCTCCCTTTCCGGCATTATGCCCCATCACGTGGAAGGTGTGGATGCCTCCGGGTGGATGCTGCTGGATTTCGGTGCCGTGATCGTGCACGTGTTCAGCAGGGAAGCACGTGAGTTTTACAATTTGGAAAAGCTGTACGCCGAGACGAGCGAAGAGGATATTTCCGCTCTCATCAGCGAAGATTGATATGCAAAAATAATACAGTATAAGTTTTTATAAGACAGAGGAATTACCATGAAGTACGAGTTTAACAGAATCGACAAAAAGTGGCAGGAAAGATGGGAAAAGGAAGGTGCGTTCCACGCGCAGGATCATTCCGACAAGCCGAAATTCTACGGCCTGGTGGAGTTCCCTTATCCCAGCGGTGCCGGCATGCACGTTGGTCATATCAAGGCCTATTCCGGTCTGGAGGTCGTCTCCCGCAAAAGAAGAAAAGAAGGCTACAACGTTCTTTTTCCCATCGGCTTTGACGCATACGGACTGCCGACGGAAAATTCCGCTATCAAATTCAATACCCATCCCCGTATCCTGACGGACCGGAATATCGAAAAATTCACTTCCCAGCTGAAGCGTGTGGGCTTCTCCTTTGACTGGAATCGGGTAATCGATACCACGGACGAGGGATATTATAAGTGGACCCAGTGGATCTTCCGCAAAATGTTTGACGAGGGACTTGTTTTCCGTGCAAAAACCCTGGTAAACTACTGCCCGCACTGTAAGGTGGTTCTCTCCAACGAGGACTCCCAGGGCGGTAAGTGCGATATCTGCCACAGCGATATCGTGCAGAAGTCCAAAGACGTTTGGTACCTGCGGATCACCCAGTATGCGGACAAGCTGCTGCAGGGACTGGATACGGTGGATTATCTGCCCAATGTGCGTCTCCAGCAGGAAAACTGGATCGGCAAATCTGAGGGTGCTTTCGCTAACTTTGCTCTGAAGGGTACCGACGAAAGTCTGCTTATCTACACCACGCGCTGCGATACCATGTTCGGTGTTACCTTTATGGTTATTGCACCGGAGCACCCGATCATCGAGAAATACAGCGACCGTATTACGAATATGGACGCACTGAATGCATACAAGGACGAGTGTGCAAAGAAGACCGAGTTTGAGCGCACCCAGCTTGTGAAGGACAAGACCGGTGTGTGCATCGAGGGACTTACCGCAATCAACCCTGCAAACGGTAAGGAGATTCCCATCTATATCTCGGACTACGTAATGATGGGCTACGGTACCGGTGCCATCATGGCCGTGCCGGCACACGATGAGCGTGACTATGAGTTCGCCAAGAAATTCGGTATTGATATTATTGAGGTCATCAGCGGCGGCAATATTGCCGAGGCTGCCTATACCGGCGACGGCGAAATGATCAATTCTGACTTCCTCAACGGTATCAAAACCAAAAAGGAAGCCATCGAAAAGATGCTCTCCTTCCTTACCGAAAAGGGCATCGGCGAGAAGGGTATCCAGTTCAAGATGAAGGACTGGGCGTTCAACCGCCAGCGGTATTGGGGCGAGCCGATTCCGATCGTTCACTGCCCGAAGTGCGGCATGGTGGGCGTTCCTTATGAGGAACTGCCGCTCCGCCTGCCCGATATGGAGAAGTTTGAACCGGGTGAAGGCGGCGAAAGCCCCTTGGCACGTGTGGAGTCTTTCGTGCGCTGCAAATGCCCGCAGTGCGGCGGTGACGCACGCCGTGAAACGGATACCATGCCCCAGTGGGCCGGTTCCTCTTGGTACTTCCTCCGCTACTGTGATCCGAACAACAGCGAGGCTCTGGCTTCCAAAGAAGCTCTGAAGTACTGGCTGCCCGTTGACTGGTACAACGGCGGTATGGAGCACGTTACCCGTCACATGATCTACTCCCGTTTCTGGCATCATTTCCTGTATGACATTGGTGAGGTACCCACGGCGGAGCCTTACGCCAAGCGTACCGCCCAGGGACTCATCCTTGGACCCGACGGTGAAAAAATGAGCAAATCCAAGGGCAACGTGGTAGACCCCAACGACGTAATTGATGAATACGGTGCGGACGTTCTGCGTGTATACGTTCTCTTTATGGGTGAATATGCATCTGCTTCTCCCTGGAGCGACAGTTCCGTCCGTGGATGTAAGCGTTTCCTTGACCGTGTCGGTGCTCTTACGGATATTGCTTCCGGCCGCGGCGTGACCGAGGCTCTGGAGAGTGCTTTCCATAAAACGGTGAAGAAGGTAACGAACGATATTGAGGAAATGAAGTATAACACGGCCATTGCCGCTATGATGAGCCTGCTTAACGAGATCGCCGAAGTGGGCCACATAACGCTTGATGAGCTGGAAACGTTCATTTCTATCCTGAACCCCTTTGCTCCTCACATTACCGAGGAAATCTGGGAGCTTATCGGCGGGGAAGGGCTGCTCAGCCTCCGTGCATGGCCTGCATACGATGAATCCAAGACCGTGGATAATACCGTGGAGATCGCCGTTCAGATCTGCGGTAAACTGAAGAGCACGATTACCGTAGCGGCTGCCGCTGAAAAAGACGATGTGATTGCCGCCGCCAAGGCCGATCCGAAGATTGCCGCCGCTCTCGACGGCAAATCCATCGTAAAGGAAATCTACGTGCCCGGACGCATCGTTAACATCGTTGCCAAATAACGCTTCATGGCTTCGGCGTGCAAATGCGTTAAAAAACATTTGAATTATTGGAAAGTTTCTATTGACAAACAGGTGTGTATCAAGTATAATATATAGGAGATATTGTTTGTCTCGTGTGCCTAATGCGAAGGGAGGGATATGGATGGCAGAGATCAGAGTTAAGGATAATGAATCGCTTGACAGTGCGCTTCGTAGATTCAAGCGTCAGTGTCAGAGATCCGGCATTCAGGCCGAGCTTCGTAAGAGAGAATGCTATGAGAAGCCGAGTGTCAAGAGAAAGAAGAAGTCTGAAGCGGCAAGAAAGCGCAAGTACAAGTAATTTGCTGAGAGCCGAAAGGGAGAGGATGTAAGTTCTCTCCCTTTTTATGCGCTGTGCGAGGAAAGATATTCCTTGACAACGGATAGTCAATATGGTATAATTTAGAGTGACGTATGACTGTATCTTGTGTTGATGTTGCGTAGAAGTGGTTTAAGAAATAATTGCAGTCATGCACGGAGGTTTTCAAATGAATTCCGTTATTGAAATAGCTTCTCATTTTCAGTACGCCGGCAAGCCTGTTTCTGCCGAGGCGTGTCATATTGGGCATATCAACAATACATATTTTATCACCTGCGAAACAGGAAACGGTGAGAAGATCCGCTATATGCTGCAGAGAATCAACACCAACGTTTTCCCGAAACCGATTGAGGTTGTGGAGAACATGGTGGCTGTCTGTGATTTCCTGAAAACAAAAATTGCCGCAGAGGGCGGGGACGTGGATAGAGAGACGCTCACCGTGATTCCCTCGCTGGATGGAAAAATGTATTACCTTTCGCCAGAGGGGGATTACTGGCGTACGTACCGCACGGTGGAAAACGTAGTTTCCTACAATCTGGCTGAGTCTCCGGTGTTGTTCCGTTCTGCCGCCTGTGCTTTCGGCCGTTTCTTCAACCGGCTTTCCGATTTTCCGGCCGAGAAACTGCACGTTACCATTCCGAATTTCCACAACACGGTCAGCCGGTTTGCGGATCTGAAAAAAGCAATTGCCGAAGATAAAGCGGGCAGAGTCAAGGATGCCCAGGCGGAAATTGCCTTTGCTTTGGCTCACGAGGATATCTGCTCCTATCTTATGGACGGTATCCGTGACGGCAAGTTCAAGTGGGGCGTTACCCACAACGATACTAAACTGAATAATATCCTGATGGATGAAAAAACGGGTAAAGGTCTCTGCATCATTGATTTGGATACCGTTATGCCCGGCAGCCTTCTGTTCGATTTCGGTGACGCTATCCGCTTCGGTGCTTCCAGTGCTTTGGAGGACGAGACGGATCTTAGTAAGGTCTTCGTCAAACTGGATATGTTTGAAGCGTATGTGGACGGCTTCCTCAGCGAACTCCGTGATACCGTCAGTGATGACGAGATCCGTGCTTTCCCCATGGCGGCACGGGTTATCACGCTGGAGATCGGTCTGCGGTTCCTTACCGACTATCTGAACGGCGACGTTTATTTCCGCACAACCCGTCCGGAGCATAATCTGGACCGGGCACGCAATCAGTTCAAACTGGTGGCAGACGGTGAAGAAAAATACGACGCTCTTTGTGCCATCGTTGAAAAGTATATTTGATTTTCATAGAAAAACGGCGTATCTGCAACGATACGCCGTTTCTTGTATTATGAAAACCCCGCCATAGTGGCGGGGTTCAAAAGAGGCTATAGCCGGTGAGCAGAAAGCAAATAAAAATTCAGCGTAGAATGATCTTGTGTCAAAGGGTCGCTTGTGGAAAAGGAGGTGTCAGGGGAGCTGGCGCCATAGGCGTCTGAGGGGTTGTTTTTCATGTTTTTGCAATCCTATTTGTGTTTTCAAAACCCCTATTTATGCTTTGACAATCCCTCCGTCACGGCAAGCCGTGCCACCTCCCTTTACACAAGGGAGGCTTGGTTTTCGTCCCGCTTGAGCGGGGTTTCGTAACAAATGCATGGCTGACAGGCCAAT
>JAZPZY010000010.1:0-7081 GCA_045544955.1 Eubacteriales bacterium | reverse complement strand
ATTGAAAATCTCTCCTGTTCCGAAGTAGCCAAAAAATTACAGATCAGCACGGAAATGGTGAAGTACTATTTGTTCCGTGCAAGAAAGATTATCAGAGAGGGTATGAATATGGAAAGACTATACGGAGAAAAGAGCTATCGCCCCAATATTTTTGAGATCGATTTTTGGGGAACAAAAGCGGGTGATGATCGCGAATATCGTGATTTTCAAAGAAGAAAGATCAAAGGAAACATTTTACTCGCGGCATATTACAGCCCGGTAACAATTCAAGAAATCAGTATCGAGCTCGGGGTTGCGCTCCCTTACCTTGAGGACGAGATCAAATTGCTCGTTGACCGTCAGTATCTTGTTTGCAACAATGGAAAGTATCTGACGAACATTCCGATTTTTACGCTTGATTGCACAAAAACGATTGATGGAAAACTGAAAGAACTTACCGAGGAAAGCGCACAAAAGTTTATTGCTGTAGCTGATGAGTTCGATGCTCGCTTTGGAAACCGATTTGCAAACGCCAATCTCGCGCATTGGCAAAAGCTTCTTTTGTGTTTACATTATTCATTGATTGATACCGAAAACGATCTTGAAAAGGATTACGGCGAATTGCCCAAAGACGGACCGTATTCACTTGTAAACGGTGGTGGCGGACACGGTATTATTTGGGGCAGAAGTACCGAGAACGTTGTTGGAGATAAATTACCAAGAGGTATTCAAGGTATTTACAATGGTTGCCCGGCAAGTGATGGGCGCGGAAGTGTTATCGCAATGAATTTCCGACAAACACTAAATGCACAGCACTTTGAAGGACAAATGACCGATCCCATTGTTTGCACAGCAGTTGATTGCTTTGAGTATTTGCCGAAGGATTGGCAGAAAGTGCTTGATGATCTTAGCTACGCAAAGAATGGCAAGGCAAATTTTGCTGTTTGGTCGAGCCAAGAATATGATGAACTTCGAAAAATGCTCCATGAGTGCATCACCATTGTTTCTGACTTGAACCGAAAAACTGCCGAGCTTGCCGCAAATATTACTGCGGATCTTGCTCCTTCACATATCCGCAAAACCGCAGAATACGTTGGAGCATTTGTTTACCGCTTCTATTCAACAGACAAGTTAGTAAGTAAGTTGTTTGAAATGGATTGGATAAAAGTGGTTGGAGACAATGAAAAACCTGCCATTTGCGTTGTGAAGAGTTAAATAAATACCGCCGACTGTTACCAAAAAGGTAATTCTCGGCGGTATTCTATTCAAATTGTTCTCTATCGCACAATCACGATTGGTGGCGAGTAAGTGCGCACTTGCAGGCAAACAAAAAGCCTCACTTGTGTAAAGGGAGGTAGCGCGGCGTAGCCGTGACGGAGGGATTGTAAGAACTAAATTTCTCATAAAAACAATCCCTCAGTCAGCTTCGCTGACAGCTTCCTTTTCACAAGGGAGCCTCTGGCTGTAACCGTTTGTTTTTCTGTTGATTTATTGTAAAACTGTCCTTAAGAACCCGAAGCCTTAGGCGGAGGTTTTTTCGGTATCCGCGGTCGGCGGAGTGCAAGATTATCCGGTTTTTATATTTTTTACTGTTAGTCTTGACTTTTATCGTGACAGAATATATAATATCTGTGGGTCTCTCCCGAGGCAAAAAAATCAATATCATCACACATCAGAAACAGGAGAAAACACATGAAACCACTAAAACTGGAAGAACTTACCCTGGAGCAAAAAATCGGTCAGCTGATCATCGTTCGCCGGTATCTGCACGGCGACGATCAGGAGTACATCAAAAAAATGCTGGCAAACAAGGCCGTCGGCGGCTTCCAGCTGCCCAACGTGCCCAACGGTAAAGAAATCATCGCACAGCTCAACGAGATCGCCGGCTATCCGGTTCTGATGTGTGCCAATATGGAGTACGGCTTTGCCGGTACGAAACTGAAATTCCCGGCGCAGATGGCTATCTCCGCCGCCAACGACGAGGAGCTGGCGTACAAAGCAGGCCAGGTTACTGCCATTGAGTGCAAAGAATACGGTTTCAACATGATCTGGGGTCCCTGCGTGGATCTGTGCGGCCGCGGACGTCTCTGCAAAAACACCCGCACCTTCGGCGACGATCCTAAACTTGTGAGCCGCTTCTCTGCCGCCCTTATCAAAGGTCTGCAGGACGAGGGTATGCTGGTCACTGCCAAGCACTACCCCGGCAACAGCGATATCAAGGACGATTCCCATCTCCGTCCCACCGTCTCCCATCTGACGGAGGAGGAACTGCTCCATCTGGACATGGTTCCTTATTTTGAGGTGATGAAAAAGGTGGGGCTTACCGGCGTGATGACTTCCCACGCCATCTTCGATAAGATCGATCCCGGCATGCCCTCCACCTTCTCCAAAAAGATCCTTTCCCTCATCCGTGAGGCGGGATTTGACGGGGTGATCCAGTCCGACTCCCTGGCCATGATGAGCATCTGCCAGCAGTTCGGCGAAAAGGAAGCGTTGGGCCTTGCCATCGCCGCCGGATGCGATCAGGTACTGCCCAACTACCGACTCCCCTTCCAGCACGCGTTTGAGGCACTGATGGATTCCTACAAAAAGGGCGTGTTCACGGAAGAACGCCTGAACGATGCGGTCAGCAATATCCTCAGAGCACAGCAGCGGGCCATGAAGCAGCCGTCTTCCGCTACTCTCAAGCAGGAGCACATCGACGCCATCGAGGAGCTGAACGCCAAGAGCCTTTGCTTCCTGCCGAAAGACGGTGCCACCCCTGCCCTGCCCGCAGAGAGCAAAAAACTGTTCGTCCTCACCTGCGAGAATATGTACCCGGGCGACGACGAGGAATCTCTGGAGCTGGAGGAAAAGGACACATACGCCCGCAAGAACGTGGAAAAAGAGGCCGAATTTATCCGCACCTACTTCCCGAATGCACAGGTTCTCGTGGTAAGCGACTATCCCAGTGCCGCAGAAAATCAGATGGTGGCCGACGCGGCTACCAAAGCGGATCACGTGATCTTCCGCACGTACTGCCGCCCCCACAGCTACACCGGCAGTGACGGCATCACGGAGCGTATGGCCTATCTGATCAACTCCAATCCGGACAAGGTTGCCGCCGTTCTGCACGTGGGCAATCCCTACGAGGCAACCAAATTCCCCAACGTAAAACGGGTGTTCATCGGCCATCTGGGCGGTGACAGCCTGAAATACACGCTGAAAGCGTTGAAGGGCGAGTTCATCCCCACAGGCAAACTGCCCGTAACGCTGTAAGGCGGAAAGACGATCGGCACACCCTAACACAAAAAGCCCCTCCCGCACCACTGTGTGCGAGAGGGGTTCTCTGTTTTCGTGAAGAAGAACTTTTTCAACGCGAAAAAACAAGTCTGCTCATACTCACTCCAATTCTGCATCAAACCGATCGGCGGTAAAGAATACGTATTCACCGTTTGCAATATCTTTCGGAAGAGGAGTATCCAATTTTATACGTATCTCCCCCACACATACTAAGTTCTCCCCACGGGAAATTACTTTGCCGGTCACAGCAGACGCATAATATCCCGTCTGTTTTTGCAGCGTAAACTGTTCTTTCTCCGCCCGGTACGGTTCTGAACAAAATAACGCGGAAACGGATATAACGTTTTGACAGATCTGTATTGCACCGACAGGATGGACGAAACAAAGAAGTTCATATACTCCATCCGAAACGTATACGTCCGCCTCCCCAGAGGCTTCGTCAAAACTTTTTATTGTCTTAACAAACATAGCAGGTTTCATGTTCTTTTCCTGTATTGATCCGGCAACACAGCGGTTACCGTAGTAATAGCGGATCGTATTGCCGCCCGTCGTTTCGGAAATGATGTTGTTTCCGTCGATTTCGTACGTGGTATTGCCCTTGCGGGTACGGATGCCGGATACATTGTGTTTGGGAGTTTTTCTCTTCAAATAAAAGTATACACAATTTCCGTCGTGTTGTCAACATAAATAGCGGCAGAAGGAGAATATCTCCCTCTGCCGCCGGGGTAACAAGAACTGACATGAACCGGTGTTATAATAAAAACAAACCCACTGAATATTGGTACAAAAACTTCTCAAGCTCTAAATCTCTTCAAGGGATTTATACTCCTCATAAAGGTAAAAAAATTGATCGAATGCTTCTTCTTCGGATCGATTAAAAGCAATAATTTCGCTCCAATGTTTGTTACAAAAATTCAGATTGTTTCTTTTCTCAACGAACAATTGAAATTTTGAATTAAAGAGAAGTATACTTTTATCACCTGTAAGTTCATAAACAGCACATATATAGCCGCTTAAAAATGTCGAAAGTATCCGGACAGATTTCTTGCCTATATATATTCCATATTTATCTTTAATTTTTTGTAGTAGATTATCAATATGTTCCATTTCATTTTCTCCTTAGTGATGTTATGGTAGAATAGTAACTTCAGGAGGAGTTCCGGACACTATCAAACCGCCTCAATAACTTTGCTGCTAAAAATGCATTTTACTCATATGTTGCAGTATAGTACTCACCATCCTTCGCAGAAAGTCTCGCTGTTCCAGCAGATATCCATTCCAGTTTGCCTAAATATCTGGCATAAGCCCATTCATCCGGAAGCTCTGACAACAGTATTTTTTCTTTGTATGAATTCAGAGTTGAATCCCTGAAAACCAAGGATATGGTAACGCATTCTACTTCATGCAGCACTTTAACCTGAACAGACAGATGCTTTTGCTTCACAGGTTTTCTCCAATACCACTCATTCACATAATTTGCATTTTCCACCGTATTGCATGCGTTTTCGATTCCCTCTACATCAAACAAATTACTTTGTGCTATTCGTCTTATAGCCTCTCTTATTTTGCTTACAACATATTTCTTTTTTTCAAAACTGTCCATCTCCAAAAATATGTTTATGTCGAAAGGCACCTCAACATGGTATACTCCCCCTAAATTTACAATTTCTTTTCTGGACGGCTTTTCTACACCTTCTATTAAAATTTTCCAGCAATCTTTCGTGGTTATTTTGGGCATGATTCTTTCTACCATTGCTGTCATACATCGAGTCATTAAGTCAAGTTGTCTTCTTTTTTTCTTCCAATTCAGCTGATAATCCAACACTGTATCATACTGTCCTCGATGAATATCTACAACATAAGGAAAATCCATTGCTATTTCTTTTAATAACATTCTCTATACCTCCGTGACGTATTCCTTCGCAACAACTACCCACAAGAAGGCAATTAAGACAACCTATCCACTCCCATTATAACACTACCGCAAAACTCTGTCAACACACAAAAGTGCCGCGGAAAATCCGCGGCACTTTCTGTATTCGACTTTACGCCATCCACAGCCCGTGGAGGTTGCAGTATTCCAGAACGCGGACGACTTTTTCTCCCTCACGGAGCAGGAATACGGCTTTCGGTGCATCCTCAGGCGTAAGGTGCTGTACCTGCACGCCCTTTTCCGTCTCCAATGCGATCCAGCGGATGCTGTGAGCCTCCGTCATGGGATGCGCCACGGAGCCTACTTCCACCGTCACCACGTTTCCGTCCACGGAAACCACGGGCACGTGCTTTTCCTGTGCGGCATCCGTGGTATTGGGAACCAGTTCTTTCATGGGCGAGCCGCAGCAGACCACCGGCACGCCGGAATCTTCCAGTTTCGTTACGATATTGCCGCAATGGGGGCAGATGTAATATTTTTTCATATTCTTTCTCTCTTTCATGTTAAAATTAGAATTATTCTATTTCTAAATATATTATACTGTATAGAAAGAGATTTGTCAATAGTTTTTCCAAATTTTTTGTCGGACGCCTCTTCTTGACAGGGGGCAGGGGGTGTGATACAATATATGGAAGCGCGGAGGCGCGCTTTTTTATCTTTCATACGTTCACGGAGGCTGATGATGACCGGTTTTCTCATCCGCACGTTTATAAAGAATCACAAGGACACGGCCTCGGCGGAGGTTCGCACCGCTTACGGAAAATTTTCCGGCACGGTGGGCATTATTGCCAACGTACTGTTATTTACGGCAAAGCTTTTGGCCGGGCTGTTTTCCGGCAGTGTGGCGATCATTGCCGACGCGGTGAACAATCTTGCCGACGCTTCCTCCAGCATCGTAAGTCTGCTGGGCTTCAAGATGGCGGCAAAGCCTGCCGATCCGGAGCATCCGTACGGGCACGCCCGGTACGAATATCTGGCGGGACTGGCGGTTTCGGTGATGATTCTTCTCATCGGCATTGAGCTGATGCAGTCCGGCATCGAAAAGATCCTGCACCCGGCCCTTCCCGTATTCCGCTGGCTTTCCGTAATCATACTTGCCTTGTCCATTCTCGTAAAGCTGTGGCTGTCCCTGTTCAACCGGCGGATTGGTACGCTAATCGACTCCGGCGCCCTGCTTGCCGCATCGGCCGACAGCCGCAACGACGTGATCTCCACCTCGGCGGTACTTGCCGCCACGCTGATCGCCCATTTCTGGCAGATCAATCTGGACGGCGTGATCGGTCTTCTGGTGGCGTTGTTCATCCTGTACAGCGGCGTTATGCTGATCCGCGAAACGGTGAGCCCGCTGCTCGGCCGGGCACCGGAGCCGGAATACGTGCGGGATATCGAAGAAAAAGTGCTTTCCTACCCGGGCGTTTTGGGTATTCACGATCTTCTGATTCACGATTACGGTCCGGGACGGAAATTTGCCTCCATCCACGTAGAAATGGCGGCGGAGGGCGACGTTTTAGAGAATCACGACGTTATCGACAACATTGAGCGGGAATTTTTGAAAGAGGGACTGAATCTGATCGTCCATTTTGATCCGGTCGTTACCTCGGATGCTCTTTTGGGAGAACTGCGGACGTGGCTTGCCGAAGAGGTAAAGCGTATCCGCCCCACGCTCAGCATCCACGATCTCCGCACCGTGCCGGGACCTACTCACACCAATGTGATCTTCGATCTGGTGATCCCCCACGAATACGCGGCCGAGGAGCTGGCCATCAAGGATGCAATTCGCACCGCCGTATCCCGGCGGTATCCCGATCACTTCTGCGTGATCACGGTGGATCAGGATTTCTCCTCTCACAACCGATAAAAAGACAGACCGCCGGATGCCAAAGCATC
>JAZPZY010000009.1:0-8717 GCA_045544955.1 Eubacteriales bacterium | reverse complement strand
TGGTTTTAGTCCCGCTTGAGCGGGGTTTCGTAACAAATGCATGGCTGACAGGCCAATAAAAGACGCACTTGTGCGTAGCCTGTAGTATTAGGGCTATGCCCGAAACTGAAATACCACCCGCTATGCGGGTGGATTTTTATTCGGCTTGAGAGTGAAAAATCCCCCGTATCCCTTGCGATTCCCTGTGAGGTGTGGTAAAATGTACTTATGAAAAATCTGGATGGAGGTAGTGCGGTGGCAAAGCGTACGATCCTCGCTTCCACGGGTACCATCGTGGGGCGACTGAACAATTACGGAACGCATCTGGTGACGAAAATTCTGCCGGATCTGATGGCGGAGGATCTCATCAGCGGCGGCGAGCTGATGATGCTGAACGCCTATTACGAGAGGCTTTCTTCCATTGCCGCAGAATGGAACGGGGCAGGGATCCCCTTTCCGGTGATCCACTGTGAAAAAGATGTGGGCACGCTGATTTCCGATGCGGGGGCACTGTACGCCGCCGGAAACCGGGCTGAGGCAGATGCGGCACGGGCACGGGCGTTGGAACTGTTCCGCCTCAACTGTGAGATGGGTGCCATGGTGCACGCATCCCGGATGGTTCTCCATCTGTGGGGCGGCAGAAATTCGGACAGATATATGGATACCAACAAGGAGATTCTTTCGGAGCTTCTCACCATTATCCGCCCGTACAATATCCGGCTGCTGATCGAGAATATCCCCTCAGCCATGCTGGATCCGCTGCAGAACTGGCACAAGCTGCTCTCGTTTTTCCCGGAGGTGGGCTTTATATTTGATACCCGCTTCGGCAATCTGCACCGGCAGATCGATGCGATCTGGGCCGATCCCGCTATACAGCCCCATATAGAGCACATCCACATCAGCGATCATATCGGCGAGGAGAGGGATTTCTCCAGCCTTCGCCCCATTCTTCATCCCGGGGAGGGAATGATCGATTTCGATGCGTTTGCCCGGATCTTGGATGCAAACGGTTACGCCAATACCATTACGCTGGAATCGCCGGTGATTGAGGAAGGCGGAGCGGATCATAAAAAACTCAGACAGACGCTGATTACGCTGAACCGGCTGTTTCTGGCGTGAGAGGTGGGGAAGGGGATCGCATCCTTCTGCCGCCCAAATCTTCGTTTGTTTTTTGAAATATTCCCGGCAGGCCTCTCTCCTGCACTTGACAAAATACGCATAAAAGGGTATAATTAGACCGTATTCTTTCCTTGAAAAATTTACCGCCTTTCGGCGGTTTGGAGGTTATCATGAAAAAGTTTCTTGATGAGAATTTTCTTTTGAAAACGGACGTTGCCCGTGAGCTGTTCCACAACTATGCGGCAAAGCTTCCGATCATCGACTATCACTGCCATATCAATCCCAAAGAGATCGCGGAGGACCGTCAGTACTCCAACATTACCGAGCTTTGGCTGGGCGGCGACCACTACAAGTGGCGTGCCATCCGTTCTGCAGGTGTTCCGGAAAAGTATATCACCGGCGACGCTTCCGATTACGAGAAGTTCAAGGCGTATGCCACTGTGATGCCGTCTCTCATCGGCAATCCGCTGTATCATTGGACGCACCTGGAACTGCAGCGGTATTTTGACTGCGATCTGATCCTCAGTGCCGAGACTGCTGACGAGATCTGGAAGCTCACCTCGGAGAAGCTGGCGTCTCCCGAAATGTCCGTGCGTAATTTGATTCGCCGTTCCAACGTGGATCTGCTCTGCACCACCGACGATCCCGCCGATTCTCTGGAATGGCACGCCGTTCTTGCTAAGGACGAGACGTTCAAGACGAAGGTGCTGCCTGCGTTCCGTCCGGACAAGGGCTTCAATATCAACAAGGCCGGCCTTGTTGAGTATTACAAGAAGCTGGGTACTGCCGCCGGTGTGGAGATCACCGACGTGGCCTCTTTGAAGAAGGCACTGGCTGCACGGATTGCTTTCTTTGATTCCATGGGATGCCGTACCTCCGACCACGGTCTGGACGAATTCCCCATGTACGTGGAACCCAACGAGTACGCCGCAAATGAGGCTTTGAAGGTGGCTCTCGCCTCCGACGGTAAGGACGTAACCGACGAGCAGTTGTCCGTGTTCAAGTGCGAAATGCTGGCATTCCTCGCCGGTGAGTACAAGAAGTACGGCTGGGTTATGCAGATCCATGCCGGCGTATGGCGTAACACCAACGAGAACATGTTCAAGAAACTGGGCCCGGATACCGGATTTGATACCATCGGCGGCAACGACATTATTTCCTTTGCCAAGCTCTTTGACCTCATGGACAAGAGAAACGCTCTGCCCCGTACGGTACTGTACTCCATCGATCCCTCGGATAATGCGGCGATCGGCACGCTTCTCGGCTGCTTTCAGACCTCCGGTGACGGCTATCCCCAGATGATGCAGGGAAGTGCCTGGTGGTTTAACGATACCTATGACGGCATGCGTGCACAGATGATGCAGCTGGCAAACCTGTCCTGCTTTGGTAAGTTCCTCGGCATGCTCACCGACTCTCGCAGCTTTACTTCCTATCCCCGTCACGAATACTTCCGCCGCATCCTCTGCGATATTATCGGTCAGTGGGTGGAGGACGGTATGTATCCGGCCGATATGGAAGCGTTGGCACAGATCGTTTGCGATATCTGCTACAACAACACCAAGAACTACTTCAATTTCAAAGTTGTCTGATAAGGAAATACGCCCGCGGGATTCCGCGGGCGTATTCCTGTGGAGGGATATATGACTGTTCATCATAAGGATCTGCTCGGCATTGTGCGGAAAGCCGGGGAAATTCTTCTTTCGGCACACGATATCCGTGCACACGTGGAGGTAAAGCCCGGTGCGGCTAATTTCGTTACCGCCTACGACGTGGCCGTCCAGCAGTTTTTGTTTGACCAGCTGTCCCTGCTGTATCCGGAGGCGGCCTTCGTGGGTGAGGAAGCGGATGCGGACAATACGGCGATCCTGTCCGGTGGACTGGCGTTCGTCATCGATCCTATCGACGGTACGACGAATTTTATAAAGAATTACCGTGCCAGCACCGTTTCCGTGGCGCTTTGCGATCGGGGTGAGCCGATTGTGGGTGCGGTGTTCAATCCTTATACGGACGAGCTGTTTTACGCCGAGGCAGGCGGCGGTGCTATCCTTCTGCGCGGCGGGGAAGAGTTTCCTCTCCGCGTCAGCGACTGTCTTCTTTCCAAAAGCGTAATTGCCATGGGCACGTCGCCCTATTACAAGGAACTGCACGATGAGACTTTTGCCCACGTGCGTCTATTGCTTGATCATGCACTGGATCTCCGCCGCAGCGGATCGGCGGCGTTGGATCTTGGTATGCTGGCCGCCGGACGGGTGGATCTGTTTTACGAGGCACTGCTCAGCCCCTGGGATTATGCCGCCGGCATGCTCATCCTCCGGGAAGCGGGCGGTGTTGTCACGACCATTGACGGATCACCCGTGCGGCTGGATAGAAAATGCAGCATTCTGGCAGGCAATCCCCGCTCCCACGCCGAGGCACTTTGCCTTTTGACGGACGGGGAAGAAGGACGGCGGAAATGAAACTATACGCACCGCTCTATTATAGCTCCTTTTCCTGCATTGCGGACCGGTGCCGCCATACCTGCTGTGTGGGCTGGGAAATTGACGTGGACGAAGATACTCTTGAAAAGTACGAATCTCTTACGTGCGGATACGGGGAGCAGATAAAAGATACCGTTGATTTAGCCGATATGCCCCATTTTCGCCTGGCGGCGGGGGATCGGTGTCCCCATCTGGACAGCCGCGGCCTGTGCCGCATTATTACCGAGATGGGCGAGGATTATCTATGCAGCATTTGCCGGGAGCATCCCCGGTTTTATCACGATACGCCGTACGGGCGCGAGGTGGGAATCGGCATGGCGTGCGAGGAGGCGTGCCGGCTGATTCTTACCTCCGACGGTTATCAGACCTTTGCGGAAATCGGCGAGGTTGAGGATGGCGAGACGACAGCGGATGCCTGTGCGTTTGATGCGGTTACGCATCGGTCGGAGGTTTATGAGCTGCTTGCCGACAGGGAGGTCCCGTATGGGAAACGGCTGGAAGCGATCTCCGGGCTGTACGGCGTTTCGCCGTCTGCATTGACCGATGCCCAGTGGGTTGAGGAGTTTTCCTCCCTGGAGTATCTGGAAGCGGCACACAGAGCGTTGTTTTCCGCCTATACGTCGGATCCGTACACGCCGCCGCGAGCGGAAAAATCCCTGGAACGGGCTTTGGCGTATATGATTTTTCGTCACTGCTCCGACAGTGAGGATCGGGAAGCCTTTTGTGCCTCCCTTGGTTTTTGCCTTGTGGTGGAACGCCTGCTGGCATCTCTGATGCAAAAGAGCGGTGTCGACAGTGTGGAGTCAATGGTAGAGGTGGCACGGATCGTGTCGGAGGAGATAGAATATTCGGAAGAGAATACAGAAACGCTGAAAAGCGTATTTGCGTTTCTTTAAAAAAGGGTGCCGCAGTGTTTGCGGCACCCTTTCGTTATTTATTTTACAAAATCGGGCAACTGGGCTTTCATTCGGGCGATGACACCCAGATAGACCTCCACGCCCTTTTCGTAGTTCCGGTTGCACCACAGTTCACGGAATTCCGGGGCAATCTCATCTATCATGGCGATGAGCTCGTCCTTGTGCTCGGCGGTAACGGCCTGATGGATCCGCACCTTGCAAAGATCGGCACACAGCACCACCATCTTGCAGTTCAGGATCATCTCACGCTTGTAGGTGGGGTCGTAATCGATTTCCTCAAGGTCGGCAATGATCTTGCTCATGTAGCCGATTATATTGTCGAAATAGAAATCGTAGGGTGTGTTTTTGAGATCGAAGAACGTGTAGTAGGCGGTAACGTCCAGAGGATACTGGGAGATTTCACCGCACATCGTACCCACGTGCACACGCTCCGGCTCCAGCAGATAGTAGTTGGCGGCCCGGTACAGATACTCTGCGATGTTTTTGCCGCCGAATATGTACTGATTAAGGAACGCCTGGGCACCGCGGATGTAGTCGGCCTTGAAGGTCTCGCCATTTTGCTCGGCCCCCACGTTCCATGCGTACTGACCGGCAAGGGCACCGGGCAAAAATCCCCACACGCCGAAGTCCGGGCATCCGCCGCCGGGCATGCCCCAGTCAGTAACAAGATAACCGATGGCACCGTATTTCCGTCCTACTTCGCCTGCCGTGCGGAGGTTGAAAGAGGTCACGTCAAAACGGCCGGTGAAGCTGAAATGGGTATTACAAGAGGGGCAGACGTAGTATTTGATGCCCTTTCTTTGATACGCCATGCAGTGCTCCGCCATCACCTGGGACTGAATCAGTTCGTATCCCCATTCCAGCGCAATGGCATCCTCGGGGATCTGCGTATAGGCGTTTTCATAGTTCAGGATCATATCGGACCAGAACATGGGCGTCTTGCCGTATTTCTTCGTGGTCAGATCGTTTACCCGTGCAAGCCAATCCATAAAGACTTCGTCCTTGGGCAGATGGGCAATCTGGAATTTGCCCAGACCGTACGCCTCGTCCATGCCTACGTTTACGTATTTTGAGGAGAAATGGGGCAGAAGCGAATCAAACAGATTGGTAACGAATTCAAAGGATTCGGGGAGAAGCGGATTCAGCGTGCTGGATTTGGTTTCGCCGTCCGTCAGCTCCAGGTGAGAAAACTCCGGCTGACCGAGCCAGTGGCTCATGTGACCGAAGCAGTTCTGGTTGGGTACCAGATCAATGAACCGCTCCCGGCAGTACGCATCCAGCTCCCGGATGTCCTCGGCGGTGAGACAGTCAAAATCTTCGGTGTATTTGGGATACGCACTGTACTTGAAGCAGAAGCTTTCCATATACAACTGAAATTCGTTGTATTTGAGAAGGGAAAGCATGTCGATCAGCGTTTTGATCGTTTCCGGCTTTTGCATTTTGCAGCGGCTGATGTCCAGCATGTAGCCGCGGCGGGCAAACTGAGGCTTGTCGCTGATCTTACAGCAGGGAAGGGCGTTTCCGTCCGTTTTGACCAGCATATAAAGAGAGGTGATGGCACGGTACTTTCCTTCCTCGGTGGCGTAGACGATGGCAATGCCGCCGTCGTCAATTTCCAGCGTGTATTCTTCCGGGGCAAGCAGGGCGTTCTGCGTCATGATAAGACACGGGGCTCCGTCCTTTACGTCGCGGTAGAACTCCAGCAGCGTACCGGCTGCGGTAAGAGAAGAGGCGTACGTCTTGTCAAAATATTGCTCGTTTTGGGGGATCGGGAAAATTTTTGCCATGTTTTTTTCCTTCTTTCTTGCAAAATGCTTTCTTATTTGATATTATATAATTACCAAAAGGGATTTACATACAGTTTTTTGCACAGTTTCTACTGTATTTTGAACAAGGAGCCGATCATGAGCGAAGAAGCGTCCACCATCAAGGAATACGCATCGGATTTTGATACGAAGCTGACCGTCAGCGGCACGCAGCTGTTTTCTTATGCCCGGAACGTACGGGATCCCATCTATTTCCGCCACTATAAGCATAGCCACACGGACGTAGGCATTTACAATTTTCCGCATTTTGTCACGCTGAAAGATCGGTGTACGCTGTTTCTGTTCCGGGACGTCAGCTTTCAGATTTTGACGGAGAGAAATCTGTATACGCCCCGCTGCGGGGACGCATTGACCGTGGCTTTTGGCGAACCGTACAACGTGTATTTCTATGGCTCACAAATTTTGAACTATTATCAGATCGATTTTCCCAAGGAGTATTTTGAAAAGGCGGCCGCAGCAGAAGTGCTGACCGTTCCGTTTACCGATCGGCTGCCCGGGGAGGATAACCGTATCTCCCTTTCCCAGGAGGAGCAGGCACAGATGTTTTCCCATCTGCACGCCATGGAAGCGGCAATCGGGAACATGCCGCAGAGCGACTCTCTTCTGTACGCCCATTTGGTGCAGATCCTGCATATACTATGCAATCGTTTCTCCTCCGGAGGGCAAAAACAGCTGGGCGATCGGTTAACGCCCGTTTTGAAACAGGCGGTTCAGTATATATCTGAGAATTATCTGTCCATAAAATCCACGGCGGAAATTGCCCGGCACTGCCACATCAGCACGTCCTATCTTTGCCGTATTTTTCGGGAGCATCTGCACGCAAGTCCGGTTGATTTCGTGAATGAAAATAAACTTTCATACGCAAAATATCTTTTGCAGAACGGACGTAACGTCACCGAAGCCTGCTACGATGCGGGCTTTAACAGTTACAATTATTTTATCACGCTGTTCAAAGAAAAAAACGGAATGACGCCGGGTGAATACAGGAAAGATAAGGGTGAGCCGAGTACGCAGTGAGTTTTAGTTAACATATTGGAAACAAACAGGAAACCAACGTGCCACATATATGCGATATAATAAGGAGAAAAAATGCATCTGATGCCTCGTAAGACAGCATTGGATTTATGACGAAAGGAAGAAAAAATGAAAACTGTATGCGTAATTACCGGCGGCGGCAGCGGCATGGGTCTGGCGGCTGCCAAATGCATGCCCAAAGAGAAGATCATCGTTGTCACCGGCAGAACCATGTCCAAACTGGAAAAGGCCGTGGAGGAACTGACCGCTTTGGGATATGAGGCGTACGCCACCACGTGCGATACATCTGTGCGTGAGCAGGTGGTAAAGTTGGCTGAATACGCCGCAAGCCTCGGCGTGATCAAGAACGTAATCCACTCTGCCGGTCTTTCGCCGGCTATGGCAAAGCCGGAGCAGCTGATGCGTGTGAACGCACTGGGCACCGTGTACGTGAATCAGGAGTTTTCAAAGCGTATGCCGGAAGGCGGCGTGATCGTGGATGTTTCCTCAAACTCTGCCTATATGCTCCCCGATTTTCTGGCTAACAAGAAGACCTTTGCACTGGCCGAGGTGAATGAGGAACTGTTTTTGAAAAAGACGCTGAAACTCAGCAAGATGATCAAGGATGCGTATAAATCTTCCGGATTGGCCTACGGCCTTTCTAAGAAGTTCGTCATCTGGTACGCTTCAAAATGTGCGTATGAATACGGTCCAAAGAAAATTCGCGTCGTGTCCCTCAGCCCCGGCTTGATCGCTACGGATATGGGTAACCTGGAGGCAAAGGAAGGTGCCATGCTTTTGGAAACTGCGGCTGAAAAACGCATGGGTCTGCCGGAAGAGCTTGGTTATGCTCTGGCCACTGTCGCGGATGAGCGCAACGGCTATCTTGCCGGCGTGGATATTCTCTGCGATGGCGGCAGTGTAAACGGAAAACAGTTCAAATAATCCCGTTCCATTTACTATCGGTTTGCAAGAGTGAACAAATGATGAAAAAACAAAAAACTCCCATTCATAACTTTCGTATCTGTGATAATAATAATAGCAGAGGACGCGACAGCGTACCTCAATCATATAGATTAAATTTTGAAATGGGAGACTAAAACAATGGCAAGTAACAAGACTCTTGTACCCGAAGCAAAGCAGGCACTGGATCAGTTCAAGATGCAGGCGGCAAGCGAGGTTGGTGTAACGCTGAATCAGGGTTACAACGGCGACCTCACTTCCCGTCAGGCAGGCTCCATCGGCGGCCAGATGGTCAAGAAGATGGTTGAGAAGTACGAGAACGAGCTGAAGAGCAAGTAAGAGAAACGACAAAACGGAAAATCCGGGGAACGACTGTTCCCCGGATTTTTCACATAAAAACACAGCCACCGGAACGGTGGCTG
>JAZPZY010000008.1:0-27336 GCA_045544955.1 Eubacteriales bacterium | reverse complement strand
CAGCGGTTTCCTGCTTCCATGTGGAAGATCGGGATGTGCAGTCTTTTTGCAGCAATCGCAGATAGACAAGAATTTGTGTCACCGAGAATGAGAAGCGCATCGGGCTTGATCTGATTCATCAGCTTATAGGAGCAGTTGATGATATTGCCCACCGTTGCACCGAGATCATCACCTACTGCATCCATATAGACTTCGGGATCGGCAAGCTTCAGATCCTTAAAGAAAACGCCATTAAGGTTATAATCATAGTTCTGACCTGTGTGTGCAAGAATTGTGTCAAAGTACGTCCTGCACTTATTGATAACAGCCGCAAGACGGATGATTTCGGGACGTGTGCCAACGATAATCAGCAGCTTCAGCTTGCCGTTATCCTTGAATTTTATATCGCTGTAATCAAGTTTTATATTCATTTCCATTATTCCACCACCTCAAAGAATGTGTCGGGATGGTTCGGGTCAAACTGTTCGTTTGCCCACATTACCGTCACAAGATTTTCCGTTTCGGAAAGATTGATGATATTGTGAGTATATCCTGGGAGCATATGAACCGCTTCGATTTTATCTCCCGAAACCTCAAAGTTCAGCACCTCATCTGTGCCAATCTTGCGTTGTTGGATCAGTCCATGACCCGCAACAACAATGAAAAGCTCCCACTTGGTATGATGCCAATGCTGCCCCTTGATAATGCCGGGTTTGGATATATTTACGCTGAACTGACCGCATTTGTCGGTTTTCAGGAGTTCGGTAAAGCTGCCTCTTGCATCCTCATTCATCTTCAATGGAAACGATACTTTCTCTTTCGGAAGATAGCTGAGGTATGTGCTGTACAGCTTCTTTGCAAAGCTTTTATCGGGAATTTCGGGCATCACAAGAGTGCTTGTCTGCTCCTTGAAGCAATCGAGCAGATCAACGATCTCACCGAGTGTAACCTTATGCGTAACAGGTGCTGCACAGTATTTCCCGTCATCGCAAAGCACGGTGTTAATGCCATCAAAGGTACAATGATGTTCCTTACCTTCCAAAGCATCGAGCATTTCTGTGACGAGATCATCAATATACAACAGTTCAAGTTGTGCGTTTCTGTCGTTTACAGTGATGGGAAGATCGTTTGCAATATTATTGCAGAAAGTCGCAACAGCAGAGTTGTAATTCGGTCTGCACCACTTGCCAAATAGATTCGGGAAACGGTAAACAAGCACCTTTGCACCTGTTTCTTCGCCGTATGCAAAGATCAAATCCTCTCCAGCCTTTTTTGAGCGACCGTAATCGCTGTCATAGCGTCCGATGCAGGTCGCTTGAATAGAGGATGAGATCATGACAGGACAGGTGTTATTGTACTTCTTTAAGGTATCAAGAAGTGTACTTGCAAAGCCGAAATTGCCCTGCATAAATTCTTCGGGATTCTGCGGACGGTTGACACCTGCAAGATTGAAAACGAAATCGGCTTCCTTACAGTATTCATCTAAAAGCACAGGATCGGTATCTAGATCATATTCATAAATCTCACCGATGGTCAGTTCAGGACGGGTTCTGTCCTTACTGTCACGGATATTTTTGAGTACAGAGCAAAGATTTTTTCCGACAAATCCCTTTGCTCCGGTCACAAGAATGTTCATCATCATTTTGCACCCTTTGCAAGCTCGTCCTGGATGTACTGCAGGCTTGCAATTTTCGCCTTGGTCTGTTCAACTGTCAGAAGCTCGGTATTGTTGGAATTGAACTCAGTCAACGTGTTACGCTCGGTATCACCCTTATTAAAATACTTATCGTAATTCAAACCACGCTTGTCACAAGGAACACGGTAGAAATTGCCCATGTCGATGGCGTGAGCGCATTCTTCATTTGTAAGAAGCGTTTCGTACATCTTCTCACCATGACGGATACCGATCACCTTGATGTCCTCTTTCTTGCCGTCAAACAGTTCGCATACTGCTTCTGCCTGCGTTTGAATGGTACAAGCAGGAGCTTTCTGAACGAGAATGTCACCGGGTTCTCCGTGTTCAAACGCAAATAGAACAAGGTCAACGGCTTCATCAAGAGACATAATAAAACGGGTCATTGTCGGTTCGGTCAGCGTGATCGGATTGCCATTTCTGATCTGGTCAATCCAAAGCGGAATAACCGATCCACGAGAACACATGACATTGCCGTAACGTGTGCAACAAATTTTTGTTGTATTTGTTGTACGGGCTTTCGCTACGATAACTTTCTCCATCATAGCTTTGGATGTTCCCATTGCATTGACGGGGTATGCTGCCTTATCAGTGGAAAGGCAAACAACATTCTTAACGCCTGCTTCGATGGCAGCCGTCAGCACGTTTTCGGTTCCGAGTACGTTGGTTTTAACAGCTTCAATCGGGAAGAACTCACAGGACGGAACCTGTTTGAGTGCGGCTGCATGGAATATGTAATCTACGCCGTGCATAGCGTTTTTAACGGATGCGAGATCACGCACATCACCGATATAGAAGCTGATTTTCTCGGCAACTTCTGGCATCTTCGCCTGAAATTCGTGACGCATATCGTCCTGCTTCTTTTCGTCACGGGAAAAGATGCGAATTTCTCCAATGTCAGTATGAAGAAACCTGTTCAGAACAGCATTTCCAAAGGAGCCTGTTCCACCAGTAATTAAAAGTGTTTTGTTGGTAAATAGTCCCATCTTTAACCTCATTTCTTTCTAATATTATCGAATATTTCGATAACAGAACCTTTTATTTTTTGTGATAATCCAAAGTGTTTCAGTTTGGTTTTTTCCAAAGAATGGCATGCTCCCGCTAAAAATTCATCTCTTGTTTGAGGGGATTGTTGTGTATGCTTATTCTTATTATTCATTTCGGCATCAACTTGTTTTATGTATAGCGCAGTACCCACATTATCTAACAGAGCAAAACCTCGATTATTATTTATACTGATTAACGAGGCTCCATACTTTTTTACCTCATATGGAAAATCAACCGTCTCACATAATGATATTGGTATATCTGATAAGGTAATATCACCAGCTCTCGCTTCCGATTCTACAAACTTACACTCATAACATGACGGACGTATAATCAAGCCCGAATAATACATAGACCCCCATTTTTTCCAAGGCGATTTATTATGATATTCTTTACCGTCCTTGTCGATAAACAGTTCGTATGGCTCAAGATAATTATATTTTTTAGGTCTAAATATATAATTATCTATCTGGCAATGGTGAGTTTCTTCTAGATATTCAACATGTTTTTCAAAGATAACCGGACTTCCTACTCCATTACAGATAAAATCACAGCAATAGAAATTATGGTATTTCTCAAAATGCTTTTTTGTCCCTGCACATTGACATGGAGTCCCTATAAACAAAACATCTCGATGCTGTTCCAAATCATATGAAATTTGTCTATATATGTCTAAAATGTCGCTCTGCACATATTTCGAACCTCTGATCCTTTCCAAATCCTTTTCGCAGGTACATCGAGTGTGTAACAACTTCATTGAAGTATCAAACGCCGCACCATAAACAACCCCACCTTTTTCTATAAACGCTTTTGCCAAAGCACTTGCAACACCTCCGCTAGTTGCGGATTTCAAAGTATCGACATTCATACTTTGAGCAACAAACCTAGTGGTTTCTTTTGGGTATATCTTTGTGTTGTTTTGCGGACAAACCGTCTTACATTTATTACACTTTATGCACTTTTTTTCGTCAATCTCAGGATACCAAAATGCAGTTTGAGGATGAAAAACTTGTTTTATAGCGTTGACAGGACACGAAATTACACATAACGAACATCCTGTGCATTTATTGGATTTAGTAACATTCATTTTTTCCTCCTTGCAGATGAGCCTTAGTCTAAATCAATTAAGAAATCGGAGAACTTCTTTGATTGAATATATTTATTCTTTTGAGTTAATACAAAAGTTCGTGCATCTGCTCCAAATTTTTGCCTTTCTTGATCAGATAATGCCAATGCTCGATCTAATCCGGCTTTTATTTCATCCACACTGTTATTTTCAATTGTGAAAAGATAGTCCTTATATTCAAGTGGAATTCCTGGTAATTCAGTAGTGAGAAAAGGCGTTCCAGAAGCCATATACTCAAAAGTTTTAGAAGGAAAACTATATTTTGTATATTCGGCTTGTGGGTCTCTCACGTTAACCAAAAGAGTCGCTTGCTTTTCGTACTCAAATAACTGTTGCGGATCCACAAACCCCATGTGTTTAATTCTCTTGTTGTATTTTGCCTTTTCTTTAATGTATTCGTCCATTGCACCAGACCCGAAGAACCACAGTTCCTCAGTCTGATCTGATATTTGCTCAAACGCAGAAATTAGTTCCTCAATTCCAATATTATAATGCAATGATCCTGCGTGCATTATAAAGTGTTTTTTAGTTGTTGGTGTCAGTGGATACTTGTCTCTATATACCCCCTCGACTACAGTGTACGGTTTGTTAAACTCTGAAAAATATTCCTGCATCTGCTCTGTAAACAAAACATAGCCATCTACACTTTTTAACAAACTTCTAGCAACTATATTTTCAATTTTCTTCAAAAAAGACTTTAGAGGTTTCTTTTTTGCATCCAAATCCATATGGATACTTAAATCCGGACAAATTAAAACAGTCTTTATTTTAGGATTAATTTTTTTAATCTTTTTCAAGCAAAATAAATACGGAAGATGCATTTCATATGCGAAAACATAATCAATATCATTTAGAATATTCCCATTCTTTATTTCTTTGAAAAGTTCAATAATTTTTGTTGGAATACGTAAAAAACGGTTTCCATTTCCCGCAACTCGAATGTCGTGGCTTTTACCATTATGACTCCACTCCAGTCTTTTACCTGAAGACATATCGCAGTCAGATAGTATTCTGACATTACCGTTTTGAGCCTCCAGACCTTCAATAATAGCTTGTTGAAATGCCGAGCCAGAAACTATGCCGGGATACGTTGCTTCGGGAAAATATGTATTATCATCTCTCATCCAAGCAATTCCGCATATCCATAAAATATTGTTATCCATATTTACCCTCTCCGCTTTGCAGCATCAATCATCAAATCTGTTTTTTATTTTTTTTGCCGGTACCCCGCCCCAAATTTCGTATTCACCGACATTTTTCGTAACAACAGCTCCGGCAGCAATCACGCTGCCTTTGCCGATTGTTACACCTTTAAGTATGGTAACATTTGCGCCGCACCATACATCTTCTTCTATCACAACGGGTTGATCATTCTCCGGTAATTTTTCTTCCACCGTCACTTCATCCATATATTTGTCACGAATGTCAATTCGGTGATCACCGGTAATAATCGTAAGACCCGGTCCGGACATAAAATGTCCCTTAATGTCAAGAGGTGCTCCCGCTGCCATCAAGGTAGCATTAGGACCAATATAGACGCTGTCTCCAAAACTGATATTGTGTGCCCCAACAACAGTGAAGTGTTCATCTATGTATACCCCCCCTGATTTCTTCAAATCATGCAACAAATTATTCAATAAAAGTTTATGTGTAATTCTTTTTATTAAGCGCACTATCATAATATTCACCGTTTATAATCCCGATTGCTTTATTTGATTGATTTCAAAAAACAATGTTTTATACTTCTTTATGTTTAGCAATGCAACTACTAAACAATAACTTATGCATATTGCAACAAATATAACAACCCAAGAAATGTTCGCAAAAGACAATCCGTATTTTACGAACGCAAAAGCCACACCAACCAAAGCAAGTTCACACAGATATGCTATCATAGATTTTATAGGCAAGTATGTTTTTATTTTCATGTTCAAAATCTTTGATGTTTTTATGCATAATATCAAGACATATATGATTGAAATAATAAGCGTTGCCACAGCGGGACCAAACATCGCCATACCAAACATATCAAATAAGTGAAACAATCCTAAGCTAAATATGATATTTGCTACCAATAATGATATTGATGTGTACATTAAAAATCTTGAATTACCATTTGCAGCAATAACCAAATGAAAACTTGCAAATTGTACCATTCCATCAAAAATATAAATTATGAATATAGGTGTACCGGAAAGGTATTCGGTTGAGTAGAAAAATTGAATTGCCTCCGGTGCACACAGCAATAATGCACCGCTAAACATCCAAACCGACAAATAACCTACAGTAAGATATTTACGCAGTATGCTAATCGTAGCTTGATAGTCTTTCTCGGTCACACTTTTCATAATATACGGAATTAGTACAGTTGCAAACGATGCGACCAGTATATTCAATGGAAGCGTTTTTGCGCAATTAGTATATACAGCAAGTTCTTCTGTGGTTCCTAAGCGACCAATTACCAGCTTATCTATTTCTCTCATGAGCGTTGTTGTAACAAAGTATATCCCCATTGGGACACAGTACTTTATTACAGGCATTATTTTCGCTTTGCAGAAAGAAAAAATCTTTATCTTGAAGTTGATTTTTCCAAATATATATTTGAATGCAATCAACTGTGAAATATCCAAAACAACTAAGCAGAAAAAAACAACGAAGAGGCTATCAAAAACTCTAACCGAAATGTATAATAACACAACTTTTAATACGGCTATTATAAGATTTCTGAGAGCAATTAGTTTTGATTTTCCGCTTGAAACGAATAAAACCTGATATAAATGCGTAGCGTTACTGATCCACGGCTTAAGACACACTATCAAAACCAGGGGCTTTACTAAAGGATTCTTGTAGTAATTTGAAATTGCTCCTGAAGAAAACATTAGTATGATTCCTACAATTGCACCAATAAGAAGTTGAATAAAAAAAACTGTATTTACATATTCGGTTCTATCTTCTTTGCTACTTTTTTTGTTGTAGTAGTAGTTGATAGAATCACCTAAACCAAACAATGTAAATGAAGCTGCAATGGTAATAATCGAATTTACTGTTGAATAAGTACCGTACTCCGTTAACGATAGTTCTATTGATAGTATCTTTGTTGTTACAATATTTGTTGCATATGTGATAAGTTGGATAAACGCTAATAAAATCGAGTCAAAAGCAGGTCCGTTTATATATTTGGAAATGTTAAATGTTTTCTTCATACTTCACTCACCGTATATAGCGTTTCTTAAAAATCCAAGTGATTCTTCTCTTTTCTTGATCATTATTTTCTGAACGATATTATAATCAATCTTATCTTCCGGAAGAACTGCGCCAATCGTACGATTATCAAGTTCAAATGTATGAAGTAAAGTTCTTAACCGTGAATTAGTAGACGATGCCATTGAAACCAACAGATTCTTATGAAAAATAATAGAAAAAGCTGCTCCATGAAACGAATCGGTAACAACGTAATCGGCATGATCAAGAACATATAGCCATTCTGACGGACCAATAGCCCCTGTATAAAACCCTTTTTTTAGTTTTGATATTGCCGTACCTCCAACAGTCACTACGGGCAAACCTGTTTTTTTAGCTAACTCATCAATTTCCCTTTCAACATTTTTGTCGTAATTGAAGATAAATTTTGCAATATAATTGGAAGGCAGTCCTCGAATTTTCTTTTCACAAGAGTGCCATTCATCTTGCTCAATCAGCATTGTAGGATCAAGAACAATTGTGCAGTTTGTATTCAATAATTCATACACAATCTGTGCCCCACGTTCTTCTCTAACAGAAATGCTCTTGAATTTTTTTAACTCGCTTGTTACCGCTTGTGAAAAATTTTCGTTTAATTCATTAACTCCAAAACTTGCCGCATATGATATTTTTTTAGAATCATCCTTGCAGAAAGAGAAGAAGTAATTCAAATCTTCACCAGTAATATTAGGATTCCAAACCTGATCGCTTCCACAAATCAAAAAGTCGTATCTATCTGCAATTTGTCTCAAATCATATGTTTCATTGATAATCTTTTTTGGAAACAACCTCAATTGTTTTTCAAAATCACGAAAACTTTTTTTCCCGGAATAATCTAATATACATATTGCCAGATTTTTAATCGGATTATCTTTGCGAATATGTCTTTTTTCTGACATGTATTTATTTCTATAGTTAATAACTTCAACCTCGCATCCAAGCGACTGCAATGCTCGATAGAGTCCGCGCATTTGCAATGCTGCTCCAAAACTCGGCGAATTTGGAAATGTTAATATGCCAACTTTCAAATCAAGAAACCTCCTCTACTGAAATATCATTACGTGTAGAACAACAAATGCTTAACAAAATCATTGCCGACCAAAAGAATTTTGTGGTAAGAACATCAATAAAAAATGCCATTAATAGAATTCCGAAAAAAGCTGTCGCAACGCTTTTGTCTTGCTTCAGTGCTTTTTTGATCATTTTGATTACAGGCAACGTTAAAAGAATAGATCCACAGAAGCCAACCTCAACAAGTGATGCAATATAATGATTGTGAATTGCCATATCCTTTCCCATTCCGAGAATATTTCCAATTACACTTTGAGAGGCTCCAACCCCATAACCAAATACCCATTTTAGATCTTTTAATGAAGTTAATGCCTGTCCCCAAATTAGCAAGCGTGTACCACTTTCTGCTTCCTGTCCTGTTAAGGCTTTCAGTGAAAAACGATCCAGGAGTTCTTCGGGTATGTATTGGACTACAAAGGGAAGAACAACAAGCATGATAAGTAAAACTGGAATACCAATCGACAAACGAGTTTTCCATGAGGTATTTATACTTAATAACACAATTAACAAAACCGCTATTAAGCCCGATCTTGACCCAGTGAGGAGGATATAATATGCAATTGCAAGGCAAAAGATAATTGATATGATCTTGCGCATTTTTTTCTGCTTGGTATTACACAAATTATAAAAAACTATGCCAAACGAAATAAGCATCAATGCGGCAAGGTAATTCTGATCAAGACCATCTTCACCAGCATTTAATGTTAAACGATTCTGATAAGCACTGTATATGACTGCGTTGGGAATAAATGTCATGTATAATAGCAATCCTCCAACGCCAAACACCATTGATTTTTTTAACACTTCCGCTTCGTGTTTTGTATATGAAACCATCGAAAACAGAACAAACATTAGTGCATTATTCAAATATATAGAATAGTAGGATTGCCAGCGAGTTTCATCTATTGCCCAAAGATATGTAATCAAACCATATATTAACCACAATGCCACATATATGATGCGATAATCAAGTCTTACTGTCTTTTGCATAAGAATATCTATAAGCGCCAGTCCCATGGCGAGCAAACCAACAATTCTTAGGGGACTTATTGACATTAAATCTGCTAACGGATATTCAAACGGGGTCAGAAACAGGAATAAGGCTAATCCATATGTAGATAAATGCGTGACTCCTTTTCGGTCAGTATTTATTATTTGATTCACTTAATCGCCCTCCTTGACTAACCCTATTATCCTATAAAAACACCGAATATCATGTTCATTACTATATGAACCTAATAAAGTATTCTCTCTCCACTTTAATAAAAGTTCTGGAGTCTGGATAACAGTTTTTATGGTTTCATATATGCTGTTATAATCGTTGCCCATAATAACACCATTGACTTGATGCTGAACCTGCGATGTGGCAGATTCGTAATCAGTAACTAAGCATGGGAGTCCCAAAATCTGCGCCTCTGTTACTGAAACAGGTTTGCCTTCATATCTGGAAGCAAGAATAAATACATCCATTTGTTGCAAGTACGGAAGCGGATTTAGTTTGTTTCCATATAATATTATGGTGTCTTGCATCTCCAAATTCTCAACTTCTTGTTTGAATTGCTCAAACTCACCACCACCACCAATGAGGTGCCATATAACATCTTTCATTAGTCCTTGCTGTTTCAGTTCGTAAAACGCTTTCAACAGCCGGTCAAGCCCCTTGACTTGAATATCACAACGGCACACAGTACAAAAATTGATCTTTGCCTTTGTTAATACAACATCATCTTTTCCTGCTTTTTGAAGTACCAAATCTGACGACATAATATTTGGCACAACATATGTCTTGGGTTGATATTCGGGAAAGAACTCAAAAAACTGCTCTAAACAATTCTCGGAAATCAGTGCAATCCCATCAGCCTTATCAAAAGTTTTTCTATCAATCTCGGGGATTAAATAACAACTCTTATATTGCGGATGTATCCATACGAATTTCCTGACAGCTTTTATTTTTGATGAAACAACATATTCGTTTGACCATCCTTCCATAAATCCAATAGCATAGTCAAATTGCTCGTCCACTACCCGTGACAGTGATACTTGTGCAGCCATCCCATAGTGCATAAGGATATGACGCAAATCCCCTTTCGGAGTATTTCTGTATTTCAGAAAAGACTTAAGTGCAAGAAAAACTCTGCCATTGAGAATCGTTTTTGCGATTTTTCTCTGTCCAGAACTTAAAAACCTCGACTCCCTGTATGCAGAAGGTAGTAGCTTGACATGCTCTGGTATTTCTCCCATCAGTGCCCCTGTGTTCGTATACAAGAGCAAGCTAATTTCATATTTGCTGCGATCAATAGTGTTTATCAAGGACAATAAAGCCGTTGTAGTACCGCCGGTCATCATCGAATCATAAACAAACAGTATTTTTTTCTTCACGGCTAACCCTCCTTGTCCGTATCGCATTGCTCAATTAGCAATAATATATAGGTGTTATTTCCTAAGTCCAATCTTATCTAAAATAAATACAATATATAAACGAAAACGTTTTAGAATAATATCTTGAACAATCTGTTTTATTTTTCCTTTTTTGGCAAACTCGTAAGGAGCCATATCGTCCTTGTCGTAATACTTTAGCAAAACAGCTTCTTTCATCTCCCGCTTCCACTGCTTACGGGAAATTTTACAAGTAAGCACATTTTCCACATCATATATTTCGTCAATATACCATTTCTTGCCGACTACTTTTGTGGGAATGTGTGAGTAATCTAATCCCGCAGAGCTATAGACATACGCCAAAGGAATATTTGCTCCCGCCTGATAAAAATAATGAGAGGTTCCGTCATTTCTCAGATTCACTTCAAAAAAGTATGCTTTATTGTCAAGCAAACCGTATTCAACACTGAACAATCCGTGATAATCAATTCTCTCTAAAAATTCTGCAATTTGGGACGCTTCGGCACCACAGGGAAGCTCAGGAATAAAATAGCCATGAGAGGAAGAACCGCCATCAGTAAGCCTATCCCTAACAAATGCACCCGCAATTACCGTTTTTCCATCCCACATTCTACCGCCATATACGAGAAGATCGTTTTCTTTTTGAATATACTCCTGCAGGATAAATTCAGAGTCTGGTCGAACGAATCGCAGCGTTCTCTTTAATGCTTTTGCGTTTTTGCAAATTTTGAACTTAAATTCGTTATAGTGTCCTGGCTTTTGGTGACTGGGTTTGATAATGCAAGGATATTGAACCCCCTTAATGTCCGTTTCTTTTGTTATAAAAACAGATTTCGGGCATAACATACCTATTTCATCAGCAAGAGCCGTCATCATGTTCTTATCAATATATTTTTCTATATATCCCTTTTGAGTTGTCAGCGGTAAAATAAAATGATTCTCCAGGGCTTCTCGGTGTTGATCGACATAGGTTACAATATCATCTCCGGCAAGAATAATGATTGGCTTGAACGCCTGATCTATATAATTCTTCAAAAGATAGTTGTACCCCTCCTCTATAGAATCGGTTTCAATATATTCCTTACAATACTTACTGCTGGCGGCAAGTCCTGCGTGACCTTTTATCAAAAAAAGCATATCTAGTTCCGCATTTCCAAGTTCACGCATCAAACCAAGTGTATTAAAATCGTCAATGCTCCAAACAATAATTTTATTTTCTACTTTTCCCATCTGAAAATCACCCCTTCATAATTTCCACCAACGGCTTAACCTGTAAGTCATTATTATCCACCAAGTCTTTTAGTCCAGAACACAATGTCTCAAAATTCTTCTCATCCCAACTCCAAGGATCTTTTCTACACATAGAATGATCGGAAGAAAGTATGCTGTGCAGCATCAACACCACAACGGAATTGTCTGGAAGTGTTTTGATAAAATCAATAATCAAATCTGCTCTGTCGTTAGACTTTACAACAACACTCGGCACATTTGAACTATTGCAATGTCTATATAAAAAAACATTATCTGCGTTAAAGTAGCGATATGCTAATTTTGATTTCAAAACAGAATAAAGCACATAAAGAACTTTATTCTTGAATTTTGCGGTATTGCACTTTCTCCCTCTGCGTATGTAAACAATTTTCTTGCCATATTCGCTTTCTAATAAAGCATTTATTTCTTTTTCAGAAGCACTTGAGTTGGGAACGGAAATTCCCCAGCAACTGTTTGTAATCCCCCATGACTGTAACTTATCTAAAGCGGTTCGCATATCATCTTTTTGGGTTTTATGCTTATCGCCATGTAAACCAATTTCCCAACCTGAAGAATGCAATCCATTTATTTCTTCCACGGTCAACGGTCTGGTCGGACTTTGCAAAACATCCTTGTTCTCCCAAGTACCGTCTATAAATCCCGTAGTAATATATACCGTTCCACAAAATTGATATTTATCCATTATTCGCTTAGCTAACAAATAATTGTCTGATCTTCCGTCATCAAAAGTAAATGCTAAAAATTTCATAAGCTTCTCCTATCATTTTAATATCGTGAAAAATCTACAGGGAGAAGCAAAGAACGATTTCATAGCATTTGATAAAAATTTTCCGTAATTCTTACGTCTCAACTCAGCATAAGCAATTACCGCATAGTGTCGCATTTTTATATATCTAATATCACTCGCTTCTAACTGATTAAAAAAAGTTTTTTTGTACTCATAGAGCGCATTTTCGCCCTTAATTTTTCCATCCCCGCTTGACAAACCGCCGTCACCCGTATGAACATACGCTTTGATTTCACATCCCGGAAGGTATCCAAATTTCCCGCCCCCCTCGATAGCTCTCTGCATCAAATAAAACTCATCACCAACATCTATTGGAGCAAAACCACCAATTTGGATTAAATACTCTTTTTTGAACATCATTGTATCCGTTCCGGTCATGTGATACTTCAGATGATACATTCTTAGCGTTTCGACAGTCGTTTCTTTAATATAAGATCGAATTCGCTTGTCAATTTCTTTGTCATCCTCATTGTAAAGGAGCAAATCAGTAATCGAATAATCGCATTGATTAGTCTCCATAAACTCTACCTGTTTGCGTATCTTATCCGGAAGGTAGATGTCATCATCATCCAAAAATGTTATATAATAGCCATTAGCCGAATGTATACCAATATTTCGTGTTTTTGCAGAACCTTGATTGGGATTATTCACAATATACTCTAATATGATCTCAGGGTAGCTATTGCGAAATTCTTCTACTATTCCTGATACTTTCCTATTCCACTCATCATTACCATTGTCATCAACCAAAACAATTTCCATGTTAGGATAAGTTTGTTTGGCTAAAGATTCAAGTGCATTTTTGAGTTCTACTTCTCGTTTATATGTGGCAACAACAACGCTTACTAATTTCATTTTGTTGTCACCTCCTGCTCAACAGTTTTTTCTTCCTGTTTCTTCATCTCTCCTGTACCCCCCTCGACAACACCGTCAGACTTCAGTACGCTCACAATCGTACCAAAGAAGCACTTCACATCCATCGCAAAGCCTTTGAATTTACCTGCGTTCAAAGCAGCAGCATACTCGCCGTCAAATTTTGCTTTCACATCAATTTCAAGTTCATCTCGACCATTGATCTGCGCCCATCCGGTGATGCCGGGTTTAATATCATTCGCACCGTACTTCTCACGTTCCGCAACCAGATCCTCCTGCGACCATAATGCCGGCCTTGGACCAATTGCGGATAGCTTCGAAGTGAACACCTGATAAATCTGAGGAAGCTCATCAAGACTTGTCTTACGAATAAAGCGTCCTACACGTGTGATATACTGATCGGGATTTTCAAGAAGATGTGTAGGGGTATCGTGCGGTGTGGACATCTTCATGCTGCGGAACTTCCAAATCATAAAATATGTAATCTCGCCGTTTTTCTTCTTGCCGACTCGTTTCTGCTTGAACAAAACCGGACCGGGATCGTCTATCTTTATCGCAATGGCGATAATCAGCATCGGAAGTGCCAAGACGATTATGGCAACACTCGACAGAATAAGGTCAATAAGTCTCTTTATAACGTGCTTATACATCTCAAAATATCTCCCGCTTTAATTACATTCCACTTTCAAATGTGTATTCTAATCCATCGATATCCTTTGGTGTGCGTTTTGAAATGTCAGTCAAACGCTCTGCCCACTTTTGCGGATCAAAGAACAAATCCTCCGGCTTTATAGTGTCTTTGCGTTTGTACACCTCGCCACTACAAATTTTTGTTCCGGCAGGTACAAGGCAGTATCCCTCCACCGTTGCATTGCAATCCACATGAACACCGTCACAACACATTGTTGCATGATTCACAATGGCTCCTGCAGAAATGATGCAACCGGGGCATATCACGCATCCTGTATGTACAACAGTCATTGGTTCAATGATGCAGCCATTCATAATTTGCGCCGAAGGCGAAATATACGATTTAGGAGAAACAAGCGAAACAATGCGATAGGGTGTTTCTTCTTTTATTCTTTTGAGCAATGAAAGTCTGACTTCCGGATTGCCAATCGCAACAATGATATTACTATATTGGATAGCCAGTTCATCAATATCCCGTGTTGTTCCAACAACCTCTATGCCGTTGGGGGTTGTTTTTCTTTCGTCATCAACGAAATCTATTTTTTCAAAGCATCCCATGTCAGCCGCAATCTCAGAAGCAACAACGCCATATGTGCTTGCGCCTACAATCAGCAAATTCTTGTTCATTTTATTTCCATCCTTTCAAAATCAATCTTTAATCGTCTCTCGGCATACACCCATTGCAGAGGTGTTCATCGCCACCCATATCGTCATACACCGTTCCGCAGAGTTCGCATACATAATGCTCATTCTCATAACCGCAATAACAGCATTTTCCGATTGGTAATAGATCTTCGGTGATAGACACACCATCCTTGCCACATTCTTGGCAGGCAAAATCTGCAACAGGAGAAGTGCCGCCATGTCTGCCGCATTCGTACTCCATAGCTGACACTTGTTTCACGTAAGGGTTCAAATCTTCTTCAATATACGCAATCAAATCTTCAAGAAAATCGTGAACCTCGGTATCGTCATATTCCGAATCGCTGTCAGCTACACAAAGACCTTCTTCGCCCTCATGTCCTTCGCCGTTGTGGTAAGTGCATTCAACCTTTGCAATTACATCCTCACCGTGCTTCGCTTCAATGGTCAAATAACTTGATGTGTCCATATCATCATCAACCACAATCGAAACAAAAAGGGTTAGCTTTTCATCAGATGCATTGCTTGTTACAGTGAATACTTTAGTTGTTCCGTCTTTCACGGGCGTTTCCATATCGGAAACCTCAAAGCAAGGATCATAATGATACCGATCCGAAACGGTATCATACAGCTCGGCTACAGTCTGACAAAGCAGTTCGTAAATTTCATCTTCATCACGGATTTCAACCCCCGTCTCTCCGAAGATACGATCACGCCAATACTGTTCATCGTATTCGTCCTGCTCTTGCTCATACTGCCAAGTATCAAGAAGTTCCTCTGAAGCGTTCATTCTCTCAAACTGCTTAAGTGCTTGTGTTAGAGTAGTTTCAAAAACCGACAATTCATCGTGCATCTTCTTGAAAGCAAAGAATGTCAGTAGCTTGTTATGCGCTATGTGATTACGAGCCTTGATAAACTGATTGAGCTGCTTCTTGAATTGCTCCGGATCAGCGAAATACTGTGAAAACACATCATTCCACAGATTGATTTTTGTCTCACGTTTTTTCTCTACAAATTCTTTTGCCGCTTGTTCGTTGCGCTTTTCCAAATACTGATACAATCTTGTGAGTTCAGCGGAGGTCAAAGTGGTGTTCTCCTTATAGATAACCGCTTTCAAAATAACCTTTGAAAGTGTTTCCAAGGTCATTGACAAGAGGGACGTATTGATGTTAGCGAACTGTGGAACAATCTGCTTGAACGAGTTTTCCATGCTGCATACAGAATCCTTGTACTGTTCCAGACCGGGACGATCAAGCCAGTTCTGTCCCAAATGCTGGATAAGCACTTTGTTTGCATACGCACGGAACTGATTTTCTATTTTGAAAAAACGATGATAGAGATCAGCTCCAAGCATTTCGGATTGATCATCAATCAACCAAGTACAACCTTGCCAGTCTTTGCTGACCCGATCTTTCAAAGCAAGTTTCAACGCTTCCAAAGTCTTGTTGTACCTTGTCTCAAAATCGGGATTTTCTATAATAGGAGATTCAATTTCAATGTGCAGTTGGATATTGTCACCCTCACGTTTGTCAAACACGAAGAAAACATCGTATGTCATGCCGCTTATTGTAAGTTGATACGCTTCACGGGCAATACGTTCTCGGCAACCAAGATACTTATATTCTGTAAATCCGGATAAGCAGGATTTCACATCAGCGAGAATCGCTTCGCTGTATTCCTTTGAACGCCTTATCTCCACTGTGATCGCATCTTCACCACCGAAAGGCGACTCTCCAACCTCATCCGTGCAAGCATACAGAAGGCTTGTATCATTGGGAGAATTGAACATAAATTTAATTGTCATGACCTGTCTCCTTTTTCTGACATTTTGTTTCGATATGAAACATCCCGACTATAATAAAAGTCTGGATACCTTCGTACCACAGACTACATAAACCTCTATTGCATTGTAACTATCCGATAATCCGGTTTTTATGTAGTCATATCATGTAACATATTTTCCTTTATAGCACGACGAATAGCCGAGTGATGATACCCTCATCCTCGGCTAATTCAACCTCCTTATCAAATTTTGTGCGCTTATTAGATTGGGTCAAAATAAGCAATCAAGAAGCCATTTTGACTTTCCAAAGGCTGTTTACCGCCTTTTCCAACCTCGCACAAAACCTCATAGCGAAATTGAATTAACCGTGACAACCCTTGAAAAATCAGCATTATTCTTGGTTGTCTCTATTATACCTCTTTCTCCTTTGAGAATATTCCACAGTTCCGGCAGTTCATCCAGAGACGTGCTCCTAAGGATCCGCCCGTATGTATTCAGCCGCTGATCGTCCGGCAGAAGCGTTCCGTCCCGATCCCGCTTATTGCTCATGGTGCGGAACTTTACGAGGCGGAAGATCTTCTCCCGTCCGTCCTCTCCCTTTTTGCCGGGCCTCGGCTGGGTAAAGAACGGATTTCCGCCCATGGCGACGGCACCAATCACAGTCAGAATGAGCAGGATCGGAGACAGCACGGTAAGGGCCAGAAGCGACAGGGTAAAATCCATGATCCTCTTAAAAAATTTTGCGTACATGGTATGTACTCCTCAAAACGTATTTACGCAAAACAGCTTCTTACGATCTCGATGACGGCATCCTGTTCCTCTGCCGTCATCTTGTTATCGCTGGGCAGGCAGAGTCCGCGGTGGAAGAGATCCGCTCCCACGTCCGCCGCACCGCCGGCGATATAGGCGTTGGTACGGCACCGGCCGGTGCCTTCTCTCGTCACAAACTCGTGCAGCCGGTACATGGGCTGCATATGCATGGGCTTCCAAAGAGGTCTGCCCTCTGCGTTATATTTCGCCAGCGTTTCCAGGATTTCCGTGGGGCAGGTCTTGCCCGGCTCTTTTACGTACAGCGCCGCGGAGTCGTCCCGCACCTGTCTGCACATATATTCTGCATCGATCACCATACCGGAGAGCCAGTAGTTGGGTTCGGTTCCTTCGGTGATGGGATTCATCTGTACGGGCAGATCGGAAAAACCGTCCCGGTAACGCTCGTAGATCGCCTTTTTCTGTGCGATGTGCTCCTCAAGATGGGGATACTGTCCCCGGACCACGCCGGCCACCACGTTGCTCATGCGGTAGTTGTAGCCTACTTCTTCGTGCTGATACCAGGGTGCGTTCTCTCTGGCCTGAGTAGACCACTTGCGTGCTTTGTTTGCGACCTCAATATCATTCGTCAGAAGGCATCCGCCGGCGGAGCCGGTGATGATCTTGTTGCCGTTATAGCTGACGGCGGAATAGTCGCCGAAGGAGCCGCACTGTCTGCCGCCGATCGCGGCGCCCATGGCCTCGGCCGCGTCCTCCACGAGAAGAGCACCGTGCTTTTCGCAGATCGCCTTTATCAGATCCATCCGTCCGGGGAAGCCGTACAGCTCGGCGGAGACGACCAGCTTTACCTCCGGATACATCTGAAAGGCTTTTTCCAGAGCCGCAGGATCCATATTCCAGGAATCGGCCTCCGTATCGACGAATACGGGAATACCGCCCTCGTACACCACGGGATTCAGCGTAGCGTCAAAGGTCATGTCGGAGCAGAACACCCGCCGTCCTTCCAGTGCCCCGTGGCTGATGGCAGGCTTTCCGTACAAAGTTTCGCCGGCGTGCTTTACGGCCAGATGGAGAGCCGCCGTGCAAGAGGAGAGGGCAACGGCGTACTTCATTTCCGCCTTTTCCGCCGCGATTCGTTCCACCTCATTGATGTTTTCGCCCACGGTGCTCATCCAGTTGGTTTCGTACGCCTGTTTTATGTAGGTCATTTCCTCCCCGTGCATAGTGGGGGTAGCGAGCCAGATCTTCTTCTTAAACGCATCCATTTTTCAGTCTCCAAGCCTATTCGTTATATGAAACTACCAATAACCGGGGATGAATGATTCCTGCTTTACAATACCGTATATTCTTCGGATTTTATGGCGGAGATACTGCTTTATTGTGACGAAAGCATACTTCCGCACTTTTATTGTAACGCAAAACAGGGAAAAAAGCAATACCTAACCCCCATAATTATGTACATAATTAATATGAAACGGAACGGATCGTATTCCATCCATGCTGATCCACAGAACCGTCACCGCCGATCTCAACGTAATTCTGCTTCTCCTCGTATTCTTGTTTAGCTACCTGTTCGAACGCGTGCCCTTAGTGCTTGTACACAAATCTGTGCCTGCACTTTTGGTGCATGTGTACAAGTTTATCCCCACCCTCCCGCTGTTAACAATTCGGCAACATCTGCGTGATATAATTGTCGAAAACGGTCGAATGACTGTACAAAGAACGAAAGGGAGGGGATGACGTGATAAATATAGACGTGTCGTTTGACGATATCTATACCCGTTATTACCTCCCCATCGTTCGGTTTGCGATGGCGAAAGGCTTCTCTGAGGAAACCGCCGAGGAGATCGCCAGCGAAACCTTTGAGCGATTATGGCGAAGGCGTGACGAATGCAAGTTTGAAACGGAAACCGCCGTGCGCATCTGGCTTTACAAAACGGCCGGGCTCGTCTTGCAGGAGCAATGGCGAAAGAGCACCGAGGACGCGGACCTTGCCGCCTGCGAGAATCATCTGTCCGATACGGATGAAATTGCCGCCCGGGACGAACAGATGCAGTACGAGCATTACGTGGCCGAGATCGAAAAAGAACTGCCGGAAAGCGATCGACTGCTTTTCCGATTGGTATTGATCGAGAAGAAACCGTACGCCGCGTGTACGAAAGAACTGGGTATGAATCCGGTAACGATGCGTGTGAGTATTTCCAGATTAAGGAAGAAACTCCGGCCGTTTATCAAAGAAATGCTGGAAAAACAAAAATTTCCGTAAAAAATAAAAAAATTTTCGAAAAAGTGTAACATTTCCTACTGAAATCGACATTGTATAGGTAGGAGGTGGTAAAATGCTGAACACATCTTGAAAGGAAAGGGGTGATAGTATGCGGACACCTGCGTTTGATTCGTTTGATAAAGAAACGCTGATTCGCTTTTTAGGCGACGTCATCGAGGCGGAAATGGGAAAGCCGGATGACGAGATCAACCTTCCGTTGATCGAGGAATGCGAGGGATTTCTTTCGGAGCTTATGTCTGACGTGACCGTTTCGGACCAGCAGATGAAGGAAAACATCGCAAAAATCAAAGGTATGGGTGCTCCCCGTGCGGTTGCCTCTGTGCGTCCTCGCCGGACGCTCCGTCCCCGCCGGCTCGTTGCCGCTATTTTGGCGGCGGTACTGCTGATCGGCGGAAGCCTGGCGGCGTGCGCGTTTGTTCCCGCACTGCGAGATATGATCCGCTGGGTGCTGAACCTGGATCACGGAGATACTATCGACGATGGCGGTGTGACGTACGTGTATAACGGCGAGAGAAAGAAGTACAAAAATATTGAGGAATGGGTCACAACCGAAAACCTTGATATTCTGTATCCCCATAAGCTACCGGATGGGTTGGCGGTAAGAAATATTATTGCTTCCGGGGATGGGGACGCTTTGATGTATAACATCGCTTTTGACGATGGGAATACCTGGATTACCATTTACCGTAAAGAAATAGCTCTCTCTACTTTGCACGAAGACTCTGAAATATATGTTAATTCTCAAAGCATCACCTCATATATCCTGATGCGTGGAGAAATTTTTGTATCTACCACCGTACACGACGGTTGGACGTATTATGTTACCACCACCACAATGGACGATCTCAAAACCATTCTTGACAATCTTTACTGACAGGGGGATTTACCATGAGAAAACTTCGACTTTTGATCATTCCTTTTCTTGTAATCCTGCTGAGCGTGAACGTACTGGCACATACTGCCGGCGGAAATACGTTTGTGTTTGCTGACGAAAACAAAGAAGTTGTCTTTGAAGAAACCAGTTCGCTGACCGTAGAAGAACAGCGGATCATAGCCGAACGGCTTATATACGGTGCACCGGAAGACGACGGTGCCTCTACCTATGCCTGGTGCTGGCTCACCGGGCACGACTACAAGTACGACGTAGTATCCATAATCTACCACGAGCAATATCCGGAAAGTCCGCGTTGCCGCCAGGACACCTACGACGTAGAAACCTGTACGAAATGCGATCATCTTCAAGAGGAGCTGATCGGCGTAGCATACATCGTGTGCTGCCCGGAAGAAGAATAAACCTCGCAGATTTATATATAGAAAAAGTGCTTGCCGAAAGACAGGTGCTTTTTCTTTTGTCTTAAGATACGGACGGTCGAGGACGCCCGTCCCTACAACGGTAGTGCAAACACACCCGCAAACATTTCGTCTGTGAAAAACAAAAAGGCTTCTTTTCAAAAAAATTCCAAAAAATGAAACATTTCGCCCTCAAAACGACATTGTATACGTAGAAGCAAAATTCGTGTTCACGGTTGTATGAAGATATGTGTTTGTTTTTTAGGGATTTTGTCGAAACATAGGTGTGCCCGATTCTAATAGGGTACGTGAAATAGTAAAATTTTCTTCCGTCTGTGTTTGGAAAGGTACACCGTGATGAGACACGAACTGAGCATCATTCTGGGAGAAGAACTTCGTTTTCTTGCCATTGAGACGAGAGAACGGCTGGCACTGACACAAAAGGAAATGGGCGAGCGGCTTTACATGAGCGAAAGCTCCTACTCCGACATCGAGACCGGCAGAAGCCACTGCGGTATGCTGACTGCCGTTTTGCTTCTGGATATGCAGAACGATCCGAAAGCATTTCTGGAAAAACTCGAAGGGAAGATCGCCCTACAATACGAAAAGGAGATACAACTTACATGATACCTATCACTTACGGCATAACGGAAGAGCGGTATGCGTTGGGCGGCGAAAGCCGCCTTTCTTACGGCATCGCCGCCTATGCATGCCCGCAAACGGACGGCACGAAAACGATCCTCACCGCCATCCGTGATATTACAAGCGACAAAGAAAAGCTGTTAAACTTCGTGGAAACCTGCAACCGCCTGGCACTCGCCGTGGAGCATCTGCCCGACGCGGTAGAGGATCTCCTGGGAGAATAACGGCAGCGCAAAAAAGCAAAAGGGGAAAATGCAAAAACAAAATCATTATAAAAGGAAGGACGATCCAGGCACAGACGTCTTTGCTTTCCTCCGGGGCGGATCGCCCCGGAGGTTTTCTTTTTAGAGACATTTTCAATCAAAAATTCACACCGAAAGAATGGCATGGATCGGGTGTTTTTGCGCCTCTGTGCCTCAATCCCGCTCATCTCTTGGCGAATCGAAAGAACGTTTGAAAAAATTTTTCGATTTTCTGCAACAATTTGTATGATTTTTGTCATTCATATAGTAAGGGGAATTTTTGGGTTATTCGTATATACAGTGGAAAATAATCCAAGGCAGTCTGTCAGCTATACAGAACAATAAAGATTGAGAGGTGTTGAAAAGGATTGTTTGGCCCATGCTCTAAATGAGTAACAAAAACAGGGAGTCTCACAATAATTTACTGCTTTGGCAGAACATTGAATAGAAAGGATCACCTATATGAAGCAGAATACTAACTCATCCGTACTTCGTATTATTGCCGTTATTCTTTGTGCCGCTTTGCTTGTAAGTTCCAGTACATTTTCTATTCTTGCAGCAACGGTACCCCCAATGATTCATTCACTGGCAGGAACAATGCCGGTCGTGCAACCGGTATCTATCCCCGAAAATTTGGCGAGCGGTAGCGCAGACGTTTCCTTATCGGATAATGCGAAAGATCTTCTTGCGCGTTTGAATAACTACGATACATTCACAGAAGAAGAAAAACAGGCGGTGCTTTCCGTTCTTCTTCCGAACTTTGACAAAGAGAAAGCAGAAGAATCTGCTGGGCAGGCGAAAGCCGCAATCATTCGGGATGTAGAAAATATGCCCCGTGAAGCCCAGGCAGAAATGGCGATATACAGTTATACGCAGGCCGGAAAATGCTTTTCTGCTTTAGAGGATGTGGAACGGAACACGCTGTATTCGTACCTGGGAATCCGTGAGGATGCAAAAGAAACTGCGGCGCAGATTCTTTCCGCCCTGGAAAAGGAAGGCCGTTCTCTGTTTGACAGTATGCTGCTTATGCAGATATCCGCCGACGGACTGTTTACCATGGACGAGGCAAAATTTCTGCTGAATCGGTACGAATCCCGTTTGGAACGTGACGGTGAGATCCAGGCATTCCGTGCGTTTACAAGGAATTTTAAGAAGCCGGCGTCGGTTTCGGCGTCCCTGCTGGAACTTTTTGCAGAGCCTGCTCTGTCTGATGAGGCTGTAGAATTGCGAACCGCCAAGGACGCTTACTTGAATGAAGCGGCTTTCACTCAGGCGAAGCGCTTGTTCCTAAGTGGCGTGGATACTGCCAAGATCCGTGCCGCATACAGCGTTGGTGCGGCGTTGAATCTGTCACCGACGACGCTTATTGCGGCTGACAGTAGTGTTTCTTCCGGCAGCATTTCCATGGCAGGATCGCTTATCGGTTCTGTATCTGCGACTACACTTTCGGAAAGCTTTTCCACGGCATTCCCTGTAAATCTTGCGGCGGTTGCCGATCAGCTTGCCTCCAATCAAAATGCTGCTGTACTTATGGATGAAAACAGTGCACAGCAGATGATTACTACGGAAGAGGCGCTTCTGCATTCTGCTTTGGAAATGCAGACGGAACTGTACAGTGCCGCTTCAGATGATGACTTGTTTTATAAGGACGTCACAGAAAATCCTCCGTTTCTTGCGGACTTATCCCGAGAAGCCGGTGTATCATTGAATACAGGAGCATCTTATCATAACGTGCCTCTTGTTAATATCCCGGGCGTAAACGGAAACGATCTGTCACTCAGCCTTTCCTACAGTTCCGACCGTGCCAATATTGCCGATACTGCACAAGGCAGCGGCACACAGACCGAGTATCATTACGCATATATCGAATCAGCTGCTTATGCCGTTGTGGGTTCTACAGAACTTTTGTACAATCGGGGCAGTTTGATGTATCAAGTCGCTTCTTTGGCGGCGGGACAGTCGTTTATTGCCGATTTTATCGCTGATTATGATGGACGCTATCAGACACTCGCTTCACCGTTCATTGCACGTAAAGCCGTTACAGGACAGCAAACCTGTACGAAAACAGTAACAGGAACCTATTTCCCGTACCAAATTACCGGGGAATCTACAACAAGCGTGCCGTCATTTTTGAATTACAGTGACGCAGACGGATACACCGGTGTCATGTACCCTTATTACGACGGAATGCACGTTGAAGGAAATATGGTGCAAACCGGAGAGAATTCCTGGTCGATCACCACAACCATCACCGTTCAGTACAGCGGTGAAGCTACCTATACTACAACGCTGGGCATTCACCGCGTAGGAGAGTATTACGTTACCAAAGCTATAGCATACCCCGTAGCATACGATCTGACCACATATCCCCGTGAAAGATGCAATATCGGTATCGGCTGGATGTGGGACCTTCCCTCCATTGAAATTGTGGCAAATCAGCCCGGCTCTGTAAATATTGCATATCTGCATTTGCCGGATAAGGGTAAGATCGTGTTCAGAAACGTGGACGTTCCCGGCTTCAGCTACAAACTCTATAACTACAGCGTCGGGGATATGTCGCTGCTCAAAGACACGAGTTATCAAAGCAGCCAGGGATATCAGTCTTTTTATAAACTCACGTATTTGGACGGCAGCCTTATTTATTTTACCTCGGACGGCAAGGTTCTTGCGGAAATAGACCGCATGGGAAATGCCATAACCTATACGTATAACACCAGCGGTTACATTACCGGCATTTCCAATGGCTATCATTCTATTTCTATTCAGTACGTAGATACCAACCCGACCCGTACGGTAACGGTAACCACACCGGACGGTGCGTCTTACGTTTTGAATCTGATGATAGATCCCGGTACTGCCACAGGCGACAGCCGCCTTCTCGCCGTGCAGTATCCGGATGGAACCGCGGAGACCTACTCCTACGGAAGCAGTCCCATTTTGGTAAATGCGCAGAATCAAACGCCTATGGAAGGGCTCATGATCCCCTGTCTTTTGCTCACGCAAATTACGTATTCAACCGGAGCGTCTATCTCCTATACCTATGGAGACTTTGTAACGGTACGTTTCAACACGGTCGGCTGCAGACAGTATCCCCGCGTTACGGAACGGAAATGGCTCTCCGGCGGGGAGGAATACAATAAACAGACCTTTACGTACACCAACGAATTTACCAATTTCCCCTTTATCCAGATCTCTCTGCCCGATACGTACCGCTATTCTACCGAAGTGTACGAAAACAACGGCTCCTATACCCATTATGAATTCGGCAGTGAGCAGAAACCGGTGCTGAAAGAGATCTATGACGCAGACGGTGTTCTTTACAAAACGGAAACGTGGTCGTATGCGGATAACGGGCTCGTCGAATACCACAGCACCGGCTATCCCACCGCCGTCGGCACGACACTTTCTGCAGAACGCTTCATGTACGATAATTACGGCCGTGTGTACCGGTATTATCTGCCGCTGTCCAACGGCGATGAGTATCAGTACAATCTGTCTACCTATTACGGATATAACAATTCGTTTTCCCTGTTCATCCCGCAGTATATCACCAGCCAGCCTACTAAGGGCGTGATGTACCGTACGGATCATACCCTGACGTCCGATAAAAAGAATATTGCATCGGCGGTAGTGAAAGAAAATGATACGGATACCGTTTCCCAGACAAACTATACGTACGATGCACTGGGCAACGTCGCAAGCGAAACGAACTATCTTTCCTCCCTGAGCACCACGCAAACGCTGTATTCGTATAACGGCGGCCTGCTCATGGCAACCGGTCGGTTTATCACGGATGCATACGGCTCCATTACCGGCATCGTGCAGAAAACATATTCTTACGACAGTATGGGCCGTGTCACCTCCGTCACGGACGAAAACGGAAACGTTACCGAAACGACATACGACAGCATGGGGCGTGTTACTTCCGTGACGTCGCCCGAAGGCAGAACGGTTACCTATACCTATAATCCCACGCTCAATACCATTCTTACCGCCGCCGGAACGGATGCGCCTGTGCTTACGTCGTATAACCCCTTTGGCCTGGTGGCAAGCGAGTCCATCCCCTCGCAGAATATCACGCTGAAAACGTATACGTACGACAACCGCCTCCGCCTCGTGCGTCAAGCAGACGCCACCGGGCAGACTTCTTCCGGCGTAACGCTGTACACCTACGATTCACTGGATCGCCCCACCTCTATGGTGCGGACGTCTCCGGCGGGTGCAGAGCTGTACCGTGAGACTTATTCCTACGCTCCCCAGGGTAATCAGCAGAGCCGCACCGTCACCGTGGCAGGCACCGCCGGTGCACCCGCCATCACCACCCGTACATTGTACGCGCCCTGGGGCGACGTGAACGGTGAACTTACCGTGCACGCGGACGGCAATGCCTACGGCTCCCTCTATTCCTTCGATAACATCGGCCGCGTGGCATCCGTACTGCAGCACGCGTCGCCCGATTCATTCAACCTCATCCAGTACGAGCACGACTACTACGGTAACATTACAAAGGCCACGGATACCATCGGTCTCATCGAGACGAACGAGTACGACTGGTTGGGACAGAAGATCCTCTCTGCCACCCCGGATAATACACAAACTGCCTATTCCTACGACCGGCAGGGCAGACTCGTTGCCCAGTCTCTCGCCGGCACCGCCTATCAGTCGGGAACCTCCTACACCTACGACAGCGTGGGCAATCTGCTCAGCGAAAGGATCACCAACTCTCCCGTGGGCAGTGACGTCATTTCCTACCGCGAAACCGCCTATGCCTACGATGACGACGGAAACCTGACGGATACGACCGTCTGGTCGGACGAGATTACTGCATCGTATACCCATTATGCCTACGACGCAAACGGCAGGATGACCGCCCAGTATACGGGCATGAGCCAGCCCTACAGCACGTCCATGACCGCGGCGGATTATCAGCTGACGCAGTACGTCTATAACAACCGCGGCCAGCAGACCGACCTCATCGATCCTTTGGGACAGACGGAATCCTACGCCTACGACACCAACGGATACCTCATCACCAAGGTGCTGCGGGACGGTAAGGTCAATCGCCTCACCTACAACGCCCTCGGCAGCGTGGTAACGGACAATATCTACGCAAACGCCGCCGCCACCACGCCCCTGTCCGCAAAATCCTACACCTATTACCCCACGGGCGCGGTACAGAGCGTGACGGAGGACGGCACGACGATCTCGTATACCTACGACGAGCGCGGCAACGTGCTCACCGAAACCACGGGAACTACCGTCAACAGTTATACCTACGACGTTAGGAATAACCGCACAAGCCATACCCTCACCGTGGACGGAAGCGTTCTTTCCACTGTTACGTACGTCTACGATAACCGCGGACGTATGACCGGCGTAAACGGCCCCCAGGGACAGACCTCCTACGGCTATAACCTGGATAACACCCGTTCGGTGGAACTGACCGTCACCCCGGATCTGGGTCAGGTGGGCACCCTGTATACCTACGCCGCTACAGGCATCCTTTC
>JAZPZY010000007.1:0-8551 GCA_045544955.1 Eubacteriales bacterium | reverse complement strand
TTTTAGTCCCGCTTGAGCGGGGTTTCGTAACAAATGCATGGCTGACAGGCCAATAAAAGACGCACTTGTGCGTAGCCTGTAGTATTAGGGCTATGCCCGAAACTGAAATACCACCCGCTATGCGGGTGGATTTTTATTGTTGACAATAGAGAAAAACTGTGATATGATTACGATACTGTAATTCTGACGGCGGAGGAACATGGTATGAATACACCGCATCCCAAATATACGGAGCTTCTGCAGAGGCAGGAAGCATTGCTGCAGATGAAAAATAAAAAAACGGATTTTTACAACGGCATATACGATCGCTGGAAAAATCCCGTGCTGACCAGGGAGCATATTCCGCTGATCTGGCAGTACGACGTGAATCCCGAAACCAATCCGTATTTTATGGAGCGGCTGGGCGTCAACGCGGTATTCAACGCCGGTGCTCTGGAATTGGATGGGAAATATTATCTGATCGCCCGCGTGGAGGGCAATGACCGCAAGAGCTTTTTCGCCGTGGCGGAAAGCGAAAGCGGCGTGGACGGCTTCCGCTTCTGGGAGAAGCCGATCCTTCTCCCCGATACCGATCCTGCGGAAACGAACGTGTACGATATGCGTATCACGAAGCACGAGGACGGATGGATCTACGGCGTCTTCTGCTCGGAAAGCAAGGATGCGGAGAATCCCGATCTGTCCGCCGCCGTGGCGGCGGCAGGCATTGTGCGGACGAAGGATCTGAAAACCTGGGAGCGCCTCCCCAATCTGGTGACGCGGCGCAGTCCCCAGCAGCGCAACGTGGACCTTCTGCCGGAATTCGTGGACGGAAAGTATGCGTTCTTTACCCGCCCCATGGATGACTTCATCAATACCGGCAGCGGCGGCGGTATCGGCTTTGGCCTTTGCGAGGATATTACGAACGCCGTCATTGACGAGGAGATCATTACCTCCCCCCGGCGGTATCATACGATTACCGAGGCGAAAAACGGAGAGGGAGCCACACCGATCAAAACGAGCAGGGGCTGGCTCCATATTGCCCACGGCGTTCGGAACACGGCCGCCGGCCTGCGGTACGTGATCTACGTGTTCGTCACCGATCTGAAAGAGCCCTGGCGGGTTATTGCGGAGCCCGGCGGCTTTCTGATCGCACCGCGGGAAGGGGAGCGCGTGGGCGACGTTTCCAACGTGGTATTTACCAACGGTGCCATCGCCCGGGAAAACGGAGAGTTGTATATTTACTATGCGTCCAGCGATACGCGTCTTCACGTTGCCACCACCACGGTGGAAAAAATGCTGGATTATGCGTTCCATACGCCGGCAGATCCTCTTCGCAGCCGGGACTGCGTACGGCAGCGGTGCGATCTCATCGAGCGAAATCTTGCGTATCTTTCCAGGGAGTAAGGATATGGGATTTGCTTTGTGAGACAGAATCTTTTACATTGACAGCCACGCCTGTTTGTGGTATAGTGAATACAGTAAATAATAAAGGAGTTGATCATTATGTCTGCACGTATTTTTGTTTGTTCCGATTTGCATTTATTAAAATATATAAGGAGATATAATGATCAAACTGCAAGGTTCCAAAAATTCCGCGGTTGTATACGCGGATAAAATCGATAAACATGCGAAAACACAAATCGCAGCTCTTCTGCGAAGTGAGGCGTATGCGGACAGTAAGATCCGCATCATGCCGGATGTGCACGCCGGCAGAAACGTACCGGTGGGTACGACGATGACGCTTTCGGGACGGGTCAGTCCGTCCCTTGTGGGCGTAGATATCGGATGCGGTATGGAGACGGTGTTTCTGAAAGAACGGGATGTGGACCTCCGGAAACTGGACGAGGTTATACACGCCGCTGTCCCCTGCGGGGCAAAAATTCACGAAAGTGCAAAAGCGTTTTTTGATCTGGGCGGCCTGTACTGCCGGGACGGCGTGGACGAAGTGCGGGCACAGTGCAGTCTTGGCACGTTGGGCAGCGGGAATCACTTTATCGAACTGGATCGTTCAAAAAACGGGGATCTTGTGCTTGTTATTCATACAGGATCCAGACAGCTGGGCAGCGATGCCGCAGCGTATTATCAGGAGCAGGCATACCGTTATCAGTGCAAAAAAGCACGCCGGCAAACAAGGCGCCAAGGGTACGAACGTGCAGAGGAAGAACGCTTCTGCAGATCCGTCCGGCGGGAAAGAAAAAGCGGTCTGTCCGTCCGGCGGGAAGACGCTGTGCTGGAGGGGGAACTGTTTAATAAGTACCTGCACGATATACACATCATAACGGAGTTTGCCCATCGGAATCGGAAAACTATAGCGGCACGGATCTGTGATGCTATGGGATTTACGGTAAAGGAGCGGTTTTCCTGCGTTCATAACTGTATCGATCCGACGTATGGGATCCTGCGAAAGGGTGCCATTTCGGCGCGTCTTGGGGAGCGTGTGATTATTCCTCTTAATATGCGGGACGGTGCAATCCTCGGGACGGGACTCGGCAATCCTGCGTGGAATTTTTCCGCACCCCACGGTGCAGGCAGGGTGTGCAATCGGACCGAGGCACAATTTGCCTTTACGGTAGAGGAATATCAGAAAGAAATGGCGGGGATCTACACGACAACGGCACAGCGGGGATCGCTGGATGAGTGTCCGATGGCGTACAAAGAACCGCAAACGATCCTGGACCGGATACGGGAAACCGTTTCGGTTGAGGAGATCATAAAGCCGATCTATAATTTCAAATCCTGCTGAAACAGGTTGGGGGACTGCCCTCCGGGAGAGGACGGTCCCCATTTTTCATTTGCCGCACAAACAAAAATCCGCAAGGGAAAGGCTTCGGGTTCTTAAGGACAGTTTTACAATAAATCAACAGAAAAACAAACGGTTACAGCCAGAGGCTCCCTTGTGTAAAGGGAGCTGTCAGCGAAGCTGACTGAGGGATTGTTTTTATGAGAAATTTAGTTCTTACAATCCCTCCGTCACGGCTACGCCGCGCCACCTCCCTTTACACAAGGGAGGCTTTTTGTTTGCCTGCAAGTGCGCACTTACTCACCACTATTGTGGTGGTGCAATTCAAATAATGCAACAAGCCTCCGACAAGGAATAATCCCTGTCGGAGGCTACCATCATTCTTTAATAAGATCAATCAATTTTTGATACCGTTTGTTTGCTTTTAATATTTCAAAGCGTTGATCTGTAAGCTTGTTTGATAAATTCTGATGTCTATCAATCCTCTTGTGGTACAATCCGTGAGGAATCGAATTCAAAAGCGGAGTTTTTGTTTGAGTATTACCATCAATTGTCGCATAATCGTTTAAATCATAATCAACCATTTTCTCAAGATATGACAGTGCTTTGTCAGAATTTCCGTCTTTTAAATAAATCTCTGCAAGTAGCGCATATAGATCTCCGTGTTCACGATGATGAATCGGTGGCATAACGTTGTTGTCCTTGAAAATACATTGTATCAATTCAAGAGAAGTCTCCACCGTGCTCACGGCATCACTATATTTTTCTTGTAGCATATAGCTTTTCGCCAACTGTGTGGTTATATTCAACATTCCTTCAAGATAGTGCAAAATTCCGTATTGACAACTATTTGATTCTGTTACATAATCTTTTTTCCAATGCGCATAGTAAGCGTACATAACATGAATATTAAAATCTGCACGGTGCGGAAATTGCTCGGTATGGAAGATTGCTTTTTCAAAATTTCCGTAGGCAGAATGCAGACTAACCATGATCATATGGGCGCGCATTATATCAGAGATGTTTTGGGAATATGATATCACGAGATCAGCATACCGAATACATTCTCTATAGATACCTTCTGCATGTTGAGCATCATATAGTTCTTCGTTTTCGGGATAAGAAAGTGCAATTCCGGTTTCCAAGCAATGCAAGAGCAGAATGGTATTATTCGGATACATTTTTAGTCCTTCTTGCAGAGCGTAATATTTTTCGAGAAGGTTCGCAGCCGTCAGCGGTCTTGAAAGCAATGATTGAGCATGATTTATGATTTTCCAAACCTCTTCCGTATCATTTGTTCCAAGGGTTCCGAACAAGACATCAGTGCTCACGCCAAAGACGTGCGCTATCGGCACAACTTGCGAAATATCGGGCATTCCGGTATCGTTTTCCCATTTTGAAACAGCTTGAAAAGTAACACCAAGCTGCTCGGCAAGCTCTTCTTGTGTAAGATTTCTTTCTTTACGTAATCGGCGTATGATCTGCCCCATTGTTTCTTTCATAATCGAACCTCCATTTTAGGTAATTGGTTTGTGATTATATTATCGCATATTGCTTGCACAAAAAGAAGCGACTTAAAAATGAGTTCGATTCAACTTTGCGTTGAGTTTATTATAACATATAAATGTGTTTATTGCAAGAATGCATTGAAATAAATTCAGCCTCGACAGAAAATTACCTGTCGAGGCTTTTAAACTATTCAAAACTGTCCTTTAGAACCCGAAGCTAAACCCTTGCGGATTTTCCGGCGCGCCACGCAGGATTCCCCGAGTTGACAAAGTCAACTCGAATGTTGCGCCAAGAGCGGTGGCACGGAAAAACAGTCCACCGGACTGTTTTTTAACACGCGCCCTTCGAATCCTGCTTACCTGCACAACAAAAAACAGCGAAGAGAAATCTCTTCGCTGTTTTCTGGCGCGCCACGCAGGATTCGAACCTGCGACCTACCGGTTCGTAGCCGGGCACTCTATCCACTGAGCTAGTAGCGCATGCATTCAATTCTCATATATTATACAGGAGTTAGCCGGGTTTGTCAAGCGTTTTTTGAAAAAATCTTCTCTTTTCCCCGGAAAAATATCGGGAGGGCAAAAAGCTGCCCTCCCGGTCGATTTATTCCGTTTGCGGATTATTTCAGGCCCAGTGCCTTCAGATACTTGTAGCTCTTGGTCAGGCACTCAAAGGGATCCTCACCGAAGCAGTCGTCCTCTTCCACGAAGGCATACTCGGTGCCGGTGTCCTCAAGGGCGTAGATGATCTTGCCGAAGTCCAGAACGCCGTTGCCTACCCAGGTATAGCGGCGGGTGCCGTCCTCCAGCACCTCCATATCCTTGAAGTGAACGCAGGGGATGCGGCCGGACAGACGCTTGATTTCAGCGACAGGATCAAAGCCGCCGAATTTTACCCAGTACGTATCCAGGGTGAAGCCCATCTCGTCCGGTGCGAACAGATCGGAGAGAACCTCCATCTGGGTGCGTCCGTCAGCTACGCGCTCATACTCGAAGGCGTGGTTGTGATACATAAACAAAGCACCGGCATCGCGGATCTTCTTTGCAGCCTCGGCGTAATCGGCGTGGAATTTCTGCACGTTCTCAAAGGAGCCGCGGTATTCGGTGGGCATGCCGCCGAGACCGATGTGCTTACAGCCGAATACCTTGTGGTCGGCGATGACCTTGTCTGTTTCGCCGAGGATCAGCTTCGGGTCCGTGTGGGTGATGTTGCAGGTGAGACCGGTACGCTTCAGCTGCTCAGCCAGCCAGTCAGCCTCAAAGGGGCAGGTGCCGGAAACCTGTACGGCAGTGTAGCCGATATCGGCAAGACGGTCCAGGGTGTTTGCGAAATCCTCCGTCGTTTTGCAGAAGTTGCGGACGGTATACATTTGTGCGCCGAGTTTCATGGGGAGTTCCTCTCTTTATACAGTAAAAATAAATTCACGGGGATGCAGTATATCTGCTGTCACTATTATAGTGTAGAATAACGGAAAAGTCAAGGACTTTGGGAAATTCTTTCCGGTGTTTTCTCGTGCCTTCTTTGGGATGGGCTATACAATATATAGAGGCGGTGGGTGTCCCTCTGCGAAGGGATTCCGGTGTGGATTTTGTACAAATTGGCGGAAAAATGTCCCCTTTCGACAGCGTTTATCTACATACTGGCAGAATAGATAAATTCCGCTGGCGTTATTTGGTATGTTTTTTTCAGATTACCTTCTTGACAAATGGTTGGAAATCGTTTATAATTATATCCGCAGCACAAGATATTGTGCAACGGAAAATATAAACACCCTATATATACTGAGTTTGTTGAAAAATGACAGGAGGAAAATATGCTTACCAGAATCATCAAGCGTGACGGCCGCGAAGTGCCCTTCAATATAGAGAAGATTGCCAACGCGATCTTCAAGGCAGCCCAGGCTGTAGGCGGCAGCGACTATGACCAGGCCATGGCACTTGCCTGCGAGGTATCGGAGCAGGTAGACAAGAAATGCCGGGAGGAGGGTGTTCCCCCCACGGTAGAGCAGGTACAAGATATGGTGGAGACCACGCTCATTAACCACGGTCACGCCAGAACGGCAAAGACGTACATCCTGTACCGTGCCGAGCGTACCAAGGTGCGCGAGATGAACACCCGCCTTATGAAGGTGTACGAGGATCTGACCTTCAAGAGTGCCAAGGATAACGACGTAAAGCGCGAGAACGCCAACATCAACGGCGATACCGCCATGGGTACGATGCTGAAGTACGGCTCTGAGGGCGCCAAGGAGTTTAACGAGCTGTATATTCTGGATCCCAAGGTGTCCAAAGCACACGTGGAGGGCGATATTCATATCCACGATATGGATTTTATGACGCTGACCACCACCTGCTGTCAGATCGACCTTCTGAAGCTGTTCAAGGACGGCTTCTCCACCGGCCACGGACATCTCCGTGAGCCCAACGATATCCAGTCCTATGCGGCACTGGCGTGCATTGCCATCCAGGCAAACCAGAACGACCAGCACGGCGGTCAGAGCGTGCCTACCTTTGATTACGCTATGGCTCCCGGCGTGCAGAAGACGTACAAGCGTCTGTTCCGCAACAACCTGATCAAACTGTTGGATATGGAAGGCGTGGCCGAGGCGGAAAAAACCGCCCTTGCTATGATCGATACCCTTGCGGAAAAGGGACTGACGCCGGCTATCGGCACCGCCCGTGAGATGGAAGGTGCCCTGCGTGCCGAGATCGCCGCCAAAGCCCCGGAGGCAGATGCTGCCCGGGTGGCCGCCCTCGTTATTTCCTATACGCAGAAGGAGATCGAGCGCGCTACCTTCCAGGCTATGGAGGCTTTGATCCACAATCTGAACACCATGCACTCCCGTGCCGGTGCACAGATCCCCTTCTCCTCTCTGAACTACGGTACGGATACCTCTCCCGAGGGACGTCTCGTTATGAAGAGCATCCTGCTTGCTACGGAAGCCGGTCTGGGTAAGGGCGAGACGCCCATCTTCCCCATCCAGATCTTCAAGGTGAAGGAAGGCGTAAACTACAATCCCCAGGATCCCAACTACGATCTGTTCAAGCTGGCGTGCCGCGTTTCCGCCAAGCGTCTGTTCCCCAATTTCTCTTTCCTGGATGCACCTTACAACGCCCAGTACTACAAAGAGGGCGATATCAATACGGAAGTGGCCTACATGGGCTGCCGTACCCGCGTGATCGCCAACTACTACGATCCTTCCCGCGAGGTCGTTACCGGCCGCGGTAATTTGAGTTTCACCTCCGTGAACCTGCCCCGCATCGCTATCAACGCCAAGGGCAACGTGGACTGGTTCTTTGAGGAGCTGGAACGCAAGATGCAGCTTACCGTAAAGCAGCTGCTGGATCGCTTCAAGATCCAGTGCGGCAAATGCGTACGCAACTATCCCTTCCTGATGGGCGAGGGTATCTGGATGGATTCCGACGGACTGAAGCCGGACGATTCCGTAGAAGAGATTCTGAAGCACGGTACGCTGACCATCGGCTTTATCGGCCTTGCCGAGGCTTTGAAGGCACTGATCGGCGTGCACCACGGTGAGAGTGCGGATGCACAGGCGCTGGGCCTTGAGATCATCGGCTTTATGCGCCGTTTCACCGACGAGGCTACGAAGAAGTACGGTTTGAACTTCTCTCTGATCGGTACACCGGCAGAAGGTCTGTCCGGCCGGTTTATCCGCATGGATAAGAAACGCTTCGGCGAGATTCCCGGTATCACGGACCGTGAGTACTACACCAACTCCTTCCACGTGCCGGTATATCATAAGATTTCCGCTTACGATAAGGTGAAGCTGGAGGCTCCCTATCACGCGCTGACCAATGGCGGCCACATCACCTACATCGAGCTGGACGGCGATCCCTGCGAGAACCTGGACGCTTTCGAGGACGTAGTCCACAACATGAAGGAAGCCGGCATCGGTTACGGTGCCATCAACCATCCGGTTGACCACGATCCCGTCTGCGGATACACCGGTATCATCGGCAATACCTGCCCCTGCTGCGGCAGAGAAGAGACGGAAGATCAGCCCTTTGAGCGTATCCGCCGTATCACCGGTTATCTGGTAGGTACGCTGGATCGCTTCAACAACGCAAAGCGTGCAGAGGTCCGTGACCGTACCAAGCACGAAGTACGCAGTGAGATCGAGAAGATCTGAACAAACGAAAAAAAGAGATGCTGAAAAGCATCTCTTTTTTATTGTATTATGAAAACCCCGCCATAGTGGCGGGGTTCAAAAGAGGCTATAGCCGGTGAGCAGAAAGCAAATAAAAATTCAGCGTAGAATGATCTTGTGTCAAAGGCTCCCTTGTGTAAAGGGAGCTGTCAGCGAAG
>JAZPZY010000006.1:0-20377 GCA_045544955.1 Eubacteriales bacterium | reverse complement strand
CACTTCACAACGCATTGATCACTAACAATTCCAGTTATCGCTGTCCTCGATCAGCACGCCGTCCCTCTCCATCTCTTCAAAGGGTAAAGAAAGATCCCCGGGAACAGATGCTTTTTTTATAATACAGAACGGCTCGGCGTGAAGCGTATTCTCCGGTTTTATTCCCCATAACGTACCTTCCCACCCCGTTTGTATCGCCAGTATCTCCACACGCGTCCACATATGCTTTGCAAGTGTTTTGAGCAGTTCCATCTTTTCGTTTTTACGGCACGGAATATACCCTTGTCCCTGCAGGACGTATTCTACCAGATCGCTTTCCGGCACGATCAAATGGTACGCAAACGTTTCCGATTCTTTCTCGTTCAGAATAAACAGTCTGACTTCTGAAAAATCCGAAAATGCAAACTCCATCTGCTTGTAATCGTGTGAGTAATTTTCCGTAAAACCAAGCTGAAAATTCTCATCCAGCTTTTTTTGATTCCAGGCAACAATTTCGTCAAAGGAATCCTTTTCAAATTCCAAAAGGCCGCCCTTGTAAACAAGTCCGCCATCCACTAAAGCGGTACAAAAGTCTCGTATTGCGGTTTTTGATTTGTTTAATTCAAATACAATGGAAAAATACGAGGGCATAATTACTCCTTTCGATACGCTTACAGTCCTGCCGTACAGCACGCCTTCCTATTACAGATCCCGGTTTTTACCTCTTGGCGTTTCTATCCGTTCCAGCACACAGACCACTTCACAATGCGTCGTCCAGGGGAACATATCCACGGGGGTGATCTTCGTCACCCGGTAGCCGTTATGGGTGAGCATCTTTGCATCCCGTGCCAGTGTCTCCGGATTGCAGGAGACGTACACCACCCGGTCGGGCGCCAGTTTTATGAGAGAATTCAGAAATTTCTTGTCGCATCCGGCACGGGGCGGATCCAGCAGCACCACGTCCGCGTGCTTTTTCCGGGATGCCAAAGCGGCCATATACTCCCCGGCGTCGCCGGCGACAAATTTCGCGTTGGAAATGCTGTTCAGCACCGCATTCACCGAGGCGTCCGCCGCCGCTTCGGGCACCAGTTCCACCCCGGTCACGTAGCCGGCGTGAGAGGCGGCAAGGATACCGAGAGTACCCACGCCGCAGTAGGCGTCGATCACCGATTCCCGTCCGGTAAGCCCGGCGGCATCCAGGGCGATCTTATACAGCTTTTCCGTCTGGGTGGGATTCACCTGCAGAAACGCCTTGGCGGACACACGGAAGCGTCTGCCCAGGATCTCGTCCTCAAAATAGCCGTCGCCGTAGAGGACGGTGGATCTCGTACCCATAGCCATGGCGATATCGCTCTCGTTCACGTTATGCACCACGCTTACGATGGAAGGACAGGCGGCAACCAGTGCTTCCGTAAACGGCTTCGCCTTGGTAAAAGGAGATTTGCCCGTGACGATCACGACCAAAGCCTGTCCCGTTTTGGGCGAGGTGCGCACCAGCATATGACGGAGCAGCCCCCGGCCGTTTTTCGGGCTGTATACGGTGAGATGAAAGTCCCGTGCCAGCTTTACGGCGGTGCGGGTGATCTTTGCCGCCTCTCCGTTTTCCAGAAGGCAGGATTTTGCCGGGATCACCCGGCCCGTGGCACTCTGATAAATGCCCGCCATCATCTCGCCGCCTACCCGGGTAAAGGCAGTCTGCACCTTACAGCGGTAGTGATAGGGATCGCCCATGGGAACGATCTCATCCACGTGGCAGAGCCGTCCCATAAGAGAGATGACCTTTGCCATTTTCATGCTGAGCTGCTCGGGATAGGTAAGATTGGGCGTCTGGCATCCGCCGCATTTTCCGAAATATTTACACGTTTTTGACATAGGCACATCCTTTATGGTAAATGTATTGTGGGGGCGCTTTTTACAAAAAGCGTCCCCACGCCCCCGCAAAAATCTTTACGGGATGGGAAATTCATCGGGTAATAAAGAAATACAGAAGCACCAGCACGCCCAGCACGATGCGGTACCAGCCGAATACGGCAAAGCTGTGCCGGCGGACGAAGGATACGAGGAATTTCAGCGACACCAGCGATACGGCAAAGGCCACGGCGATCCCCACGAGGAGCACCGCCAGCTGCTGTCCGGTGAAGGCAAGGCCGAAATCCAGCACATATTTCAGTATTTTCAGTGCACTGGCACCCAGCATCACGGGAATGGCAAGAAAGAACGAAAACTCCGCCCCGGCGGGACGGGCAACGCCCGTGAGCATACCGCCAAGGATGGTGGCACCGGAACGGGAGGTGCCGGGCACGAGAGACAGCACCTGAAAACAGCCGATCTTCAGTGCCGCGCCGTAGGAAATATCCTCTGCGGACACCATGGCGGGGGCATCGTTCTTCTTCCGTTTTTCAATGACGATAAAGGCGATGCCGTACACCACGAGGGCGGCGGCCACCACCGGCGGCGTCATCAGATGGGCCTCCAGAAAATCGTCCAGCAAAAGGCCGATCACGGCGGCGGGCAGGGCGGCAACGATGATCTTTCCCCACAGGGACCAGCACACCCGTTTTGCCTCGGCCGTTTTCTTTCCCGAAAAAGGATTGAGTCTTGAGAAATACAGCACCACGACGGCAAGGATGGCACCAAACTGGATCACCACCAGGAACATATTCCAAAAGTCCGTGCCCTGATTCAGCTGGAGGAAATCCTCCGCAATAATCATGTGTCCCGTACTGGACACGGGCAGCCACTCGGTAATGCCCTCCACGATACCGATAATTACCGTTTTTAACAGTTCAAACAAAAAATCCATTCTGTCATTCCTCTCCGCCTGCGCGGATAATATCGCCCGCCCGGACGGGAACGGGCACGTACATGGAAAACGTCATCAGCGGATGGGGTGCGGCGTCAATGGAATTGCCCATATCGTCCCGAAGATCCGTCCCCGTAAAGGGGATGCCCACCTTGCCGGGGGTAAGCAGTTCCATATTCGTACCGCTCACCAGCTTATTCCGCTGGATAAAGGTCACACGCCCGTCCGCATCACTGTCGGTGGCGGCCGTGGCAAGATACGCCTTCTCCCTTATATAGCCGGGGGCAGTCACCGTATTGGCATTCTCATGGGGCGGCGTGAAATAAAATCCCGTGTAATACTCACGGTGGGAAACGCTTTCCAGTTCTCTCAGCCACCGGGGATCGTAGCGGTATCCCACAGGATCGGCAAGATAGGCGTCCATGGCCATCCGGTAGGTATTGGTCACAACGGCCGTATAGTAGGCACTTTTCACTCTGCCCTCGATCTTGAAGGAGGTGATGCCCGATTCCATAAGGGCGGGAATATGCTCGATCATGCAGGTATCCCTGGAACTCATAACGAAAGAATCGCCGTCGTGCTCCTCCACCGTAATGCGGTCGTCGGGACGCTTTTCCTCCGTGATCACCCGTTCGTTATAGATCCAGCGGCAGGGCTGGGCGCATCTTCCGTGATTGGCGTCCCGTCCCACGAAATAGTTGGAAAGGAGGCACCGGCCGCTGTACGCAATGCACATAGCCCCGTGAATAAAGGCTTCCAGTTCCAATTCCGGCGGGGTGTTTTTGCGGATCTCCACGATCTCCGCCATGGTCAGTTCCCGTGCCAGCACTACCCTTTTCGCCCCCAGGCTGTACCAAGCGGTACAGGCAGCGGCGGAAACGGCACTGGCCTGGGTGGAGATATGGATCTCAAGGGTGGGGGCGACCTCCTTCACCAGCATAAGCACGCCGATGTCGGACACGATCACCGCATCCACGCCGATCTCCGCAAGGAAAGCGAGATAGGGACGGAGTGCCTCGTATTCCGACGTGCGGGGCATCACGTTCACGGTGACGTACAGCTTCACGCCCCGGGCGTGAGTATACGCCACCGCTTCCCGCAATTCTTCATCTGAAAAATTCTGGGATGCGGCACGCATGCCGAAGGCCTCCCCGGCAAGATACACCGCATCCGCCCCGTAGCGGACGGCGGCACGCAGTTTTTCAAAATCCCCCGCAGGGGACAAAAGCTCCGGCGTCATGCCATTTCCTCGTAGTCAAGGCAGAGCCGCTGTGCCACGATGGAGCGAACGTAAGTTGCCGCCTCCACGTGGAGCGGATTTTTCTGATAACCGGCCAAAGCTTCCGTATCGGTGAAGGCGGAATCCAGCATCATATCGGCGGAGGATGTGGGCAGAGCACCCGTATGTACCGTAATAGACAGCATGCCGGGAATCTTGCCGGAGAGAGCCTCCAGCCGTTTTTTTGCCTCGGCGATGGCCGCCGGACGCTCGCTTTCGGGGATCTCGTCCTTCAGCTTCCAAAGAATCATATGTTTGATCATGTCTTTTCGTTCCTTTCAGTATATGTTTTGTAAAAAACGATACCGCGGCGGCGAAAATCGCGCGCCGCGGCACTTTTTCTTATACGTTCATGATCACCGGCAGGATCATGGGCTTGCGCTTGGTCTTGTTATACAGGTATTTGGACAGATCGTCCTTGATATTCTGCTTCATCTGCGTCCACTCGGTGACGCCGGCCTCGATGGTATCCGTCAGCGACTCCTTGGCGATATTCCGCACCTCTTCCATGAGAGATTCCGCCTCACGGACGTACACGAATCCACGGGAGATGATATCGGGGCCGCTGATGATGGAGCGGGTGTCCGCATCCACCGTTGCCACCACTACGATCAAACCGTCCTGTGCCAGATGGCGGCGGTCACGGAGGACGATATTGCCCACGTCGCCCACGCCGTATCCGTCCACCAGCACACGGCCGGAGGGAACGGTACCTGCCCGTTTGCAGGATTCCTTATCCAGCTCCAGCACCTGTCCGATATCGCAGATGAAAATGTGGTTCGGGTTCATACCCATGTACTCCGCCAGCTCCTTATGCTGCATCAGATGGCTGTATTCGCCGTGGATGGGCATAAAGTATTTGGGCTTCACAAGGGCGTGGATCATCTTGATCTCTTCCGCACAGGCGTGTCCGGAAACGTGAACCTCCGCCTCCTCGTGATAGACGTTCACACCTCTCCGGTACAGCTCGTTTATGATCTTGCCCACCAGCTTTTCATTGCCGGGAATGGCGTGGGAGGACAGCACCACCAGATCGCCGGAGGTCAGCGCCACCTGGTTGTGGTCGGAGAACGCCATCCGGTACAGGGCAGACATGGGCTCGCCCTGGGAACCGGTAGTCACGATAGTCACCTTGCTGGGCGGATACTTGCCGATCTCGCTTATATCGATGAGGCATTTATCCGGCACGGTCATGTAGCCGAGACGGACGGCAGCACCTACCACGTTCAGCATGCTCCGTCCCGTGATGGCCACCTTCCGTCCGTATTTGGCGCTGTAATTCAGAACCTGCTGCACTCTGTGCACATTGGAGGAGAAGGTAGCGATAATCACCCGCTTGTCGGGGTTGTTCATAAAGATCAGATCCAGCGACGCGCCCACTTTTCTCTCCGACGGGGTATGTCCCGCACGGCCCACGTTGGTGGATTCGCACATGAGAAGCAGAACGCCTTTTCTGCCGTATTCGCCGATACGTGTCAGATCCATCATCTCCCCCTCAATGGGAGAAACGTCGATCTTGAAGTCACCGGTATGCAGTACCACGCCCACGGGGGTAGTGATGGCGATGCAGCAGGCGTCCGCAATGGAGTGATTCACACGGATAAATTCTGCGGAAAACGCCCCCAGTTTCACCGTATCTCCCGCGGAAACGGTGGTCATGGTGACCTTATGGGGCAGACGCTGCTCCGCCAGTTTGTTCTCCAGAATACCAAGCGTCAGCCTCGTTCCGTAAATGGGGGGATTGATGGTGCGGAGCACGTAAGGCAAAGCACCGATATGGTCCTCGTGTCCGTGGGTGAGCAGGATACCCCGGATCTTATCCACGTTCTTTTCCAGATAGCTGATGTCCGGGATCACCAGATCCACGCCCAGCATATCCTCATCGGGGAATGCAAGACCGCAGTCCACGATAATCATGTCATTGCCGTACTCCAGTACGGCCAGGTTTTTTCCGATCTCGTTCAGTCCTCCGAGCATCATTACCCGGAGCTTTGTGCCATTTGCTTTTTTGGCCATTCAAAATTCCTTTCTGTTTTTCTGTCGTTCTAAAATCCGTTGTCTCTCAGGGGCGCGTTTTCCCAGCGGAAAACGGCAAGATACGGCCGCAAAAAACCTGCATCGGCCGGCTGATACGACAAAAAAACGCACGTTCCGTCCTGCGTATCCGAGGGCGGCGGAGGCAGGAGGTAATAAGCAGGCAGTGCGATGCAGATTCCAGGTATTCGGTTTATAAAGGGTGCGTTGGCGGAAACGGCCGCCGCCGCACAGTTCACGGTCACAATATCTCATCTGTATTATACCAAGGAAACCCCCGCGGATTCCCGCGATGCAGATGAACGTTTTGTAAATTTTATGTGTACGCCGTTTTTCTCCCTGACAAGATGGAAACTTACAGGCAGGCAATCACCCAGGCAAGACTGCCCAGAAACGCCATGGCCGTGGCGGCGCCGGCCAAAAACAGCGTAAGGGCACGGCGGTGCCGGGCACGCCGCGCCGTCATGGGATAGCTAAAGCTTCCTTCCTCCACGATCCGGGAGGCTTCCCGCACCATATCCTCCTCCGCCCCGGCTGTCCCGTCCGAAACGCCCCGTTTCAAAACGAAATACGCTTCCTCAAACAGCTTGCTTCCCGTATCCCGTACGTAAATGATCTTCTTTTCGCTTCCACGCATATGCATTCCTCCGTCCTTTTCCGTATAAGCAGTATTGACTTTCCGAAAGACAGCTATGCGTTCCCGGATGAAAAAAACAGGCGGCTGACAGCGGCGGAAAGGAAAACACACAAAAGCATAACGGCAGCCGCCGCAAAAAAGGCGTATCGTGTCTTTTTCACCGGGGGACAGCCCCGGACGGCCGTGCCGGAAAAATACACCGTGATCACGTAGATCAGCGTATCGGAGGAGCCCATCAGCACAGACGCGCAGAACGCCGCAAAACTGTCCGCACCCGCTGTTTCCAAAAGGGATGCGTAGGCGGCAGTGGAGGCGGAGCCGGAGACGGGACGGGTGACAAGCAGCGGCAGGATCTCCGGGGGGATCCCCATCTTTTCCGCAGTCCCGCCCAGAAGGTCTGTAAGAAAGGACACCGCCCCGGATGCCTGAAACATGGACAGCCCCACCACCAGAGCAATCATGGTGGGAAGAAGCCGGCAAACGGTCGTAAGCCCATCCTTTGCCCCCGCCGTAAACACGGAAAAGAAATCCCGCCGGCGGGACAGCATGGGCAAAGCGGCAAGCAGCAGGACCAAAGGCATTATCGCCCCGGATACCGTTTCCAGGATCCCGTTCACGCCATGCCTCCGCCTTTATTCTTCCGCCACGCCCAGGCACACAAACGGCAAAGAACGACCGCCGACGCCGCACAGGCGGCAGAGGTGATCCATATGGGCACGAGGATCCCGTAGGGGCGTGCCGCCCCGGCAGAACGCCGGAGTGCGATCAGCGTGGTAGGAAGAAGATCCAGCGAAGAGGTGCCCAGAACGGCCAGAGTGATCATATCGTCCGTGGCCGTATCCTTTTTGGAATTTTTCTCCTGCAGTTTTGCCATAGCGGCAAGTGCCAGAGGCGTGGCGGCGTTGCCGATCCCCAAAAGATTGGCACTGACGGAGGCGGTGATCTCCGCCCGGGCACTGCCGTCCCGCCATGTCTCCGGGAACACGAACCGCAGAACAGGAGACAGCACACGGCTCAGTTTTTCTATCATCCCCGCCTCCTTCAGAACGTTCATCACACCGCACCACAGTGCCGTCATCCCCACAAGAGACACAGTAAGACGCACTGCCTGCTCTGCCCCGTCCAGAATGGCGTTGGACAATGCGGGCAGCTGTCCCGACAGGACGGCAAACACCACAGAAACGGCAGTCAGAACAAAAAAACAAACGCCAAGCATCCCTCATTCTCCCTTCTATGCGACAAAAAAACGGAAAACGCCCCCAAAACCCCGACCAAGCGATGCAAAAACTGGAAATGATTATTTTTTCAGCAAGTATATTGACAAAAAAGGAAATCTATGGTAGAATTAGTATGTAAATAGAAACACTGCGCGAACCGTGCAGTATATTGCAGTATATTGGAGGAGAAAAGCATGAAATCCATCGGAATTGTACGTAAAATCGACGAATTGGGCCGTATCGTTCTGCCTATCGAAACCCGCCGCCAGTTGGATCTGGAGCCGAAGGACGGCGTTGAGATCTTCGTGGATGAGGACAGAATCATTCTGAAGAAATACCAACCCTGCTGTCTGTTCTGCAACGACGGCGACGACATCGTAGTATTCAAGGACAAAAAGATCTGCAGAAAGTGCCTCACGGAGCTGCAGAACAAGGGGATCTGATCCTCACCCTTTCCACTGTATGTGAGGGAACGAAAAAATAGACCGACGGAGGTGTTGCCTTTGAAAGTGCAACACCTCCAATATTCCTGCCGCAAAAATTTGGGGCTGCCGCATCTACATGCGACAGCCCCTTTTGGCATCATTTTTCTTTTCGGACGGATTTGGGGTTGATTTCTCCCCGGAATGTGTTTATAATTATCATATAAAACGGCTGATGATGCCGCTTCAGCCCTTTGATCTCCGATTTATTTTTCATTCATTTTTCAAGGAAGCCGGGTATTTTTCCATGAAAGACGGTTTGATCCTTCTGGGCACCGCCGTGCCCGCCATCCGTCCGGCAGACGTTGCCGGCAATACGGAGGCGATCCTTACTGCTGTACGCCTCGCTGCCGAAAAGCAGATCTCCGTGCTGGTTCTGCCGGAACTTTGTCTTACCGGCTGCACCTGCGGCGATCTCTTTTTCCAGGATACGCTTCTCACCGCCGCCCGGGAGGCACTGTGCCGCATCGCCCGGGAGACGGCGGATATACCTATGCTCTTTTTCGTGGGCATCCCGCTGGTGCACAAGGGAAAGCTGTACGACTGCACCGCCGCCCTATCCGGCGGCCGGATCCTGGGGTTTGTGCCCAAGTCCTGCCTCCCCGGTCACGGCGGACTTGCTGATTCCCGTTATTTTGCACCGCCGCCAGAGAACACCGTAACGGATCTTTTCGGTGAGCCGGTGCCCTTCGGCACGAAACTGCTCTTTTCCTGCCGCCAGATGCCCGCCCTTACGGTGGCGGCGGAGATCGGTGCGGATCTTTGGGCAACAGACGCCCCCTCCGGCCGTCACGCGGCAGAGGGTGCCGCCGTGATCGTCCACGCCGCCGCCTTCCCAGAAACGGTGGGCAAAGCGGAGTCCCTCCGCCGTATGGCGGAAGCGCAAAGCGGGCGGCTTCTCTGTGCCTACGCAACGGCCAACGCCGGTGCGGGCGAATCCACCACGGATGCGGTATTCTCCGGGCACTCCCTGATCGCCGCCGGCGGAAAGCTCCTTGCGGAAAATCCGCCCTTCGGTACGGATACCGTCCTCGCCGCCACGGTGGATCTCTCCCATCTTCTGAACGACCGTATGCGGAACACTGTCTTCCCGGCAAAAAACGACGCCGGGTACGAAACGGTGTATTTCAATCTGCCCGTCCGGCAGACACCCCTCACCCACCCGATAGATCCCCGCCCCTTCGTTCCGGCGGATCCCGCAGAGCGGGCACGCCGGTGCCGGCAGATCCTCACCGTACAGAGCCACGGTCTTGCCGCAAGACTCACGGCCGCCCGTTCCCCGGGGGCTGTGGTCGCCCTCTCCGGCGGCTTGGATTCCTGCCTCGCCCTTCTGGTGACTGCAAACGCTTTCTCTCTCCTTGGGCGTGATCTCTCCGGCATCAAAACGGTGACCATGCCCTGCTACGGCACCACGAAGCGGACGAAAACCAACGCACAGCGTATGGCAGAAGCACTGGGCACCGCCTTTTTTGAAATTGATATTACCGAGGCGGTTTCCATCCATTTCAGGGACATCGGCCACGATCCCGCCGATCACAGCGTGGTGTTTGAAAACTGCCAGGCACGGGAACGAACCCAGGTGATCATGGATATTGCCAACAAGGACGGCTCGCTGGTCATCGGCACGGGCGATCTTTCCGAGCTGGCACTTGGCTGGGCCACGTACAACGGAGATCACATGTCAAGCTACGGCGTAAACTGCGGCGTGCCGAAAACCCTCGTCCGCCACATAGTGGACACCTGTGCCGCCGATGCGGAGGCACAGGGCCGCGCCGATCTTGCCGCCGTGCTCCGGGATATTCTGGCTACCCCCGTTTCGCCGGAGCTTCTGCCGGCGGAAAACGGCGAGATCTCCCAGAAAACGGAAGACATCGTAGGTCCCTACGATCTGCACGATTTCTTCCTCTACCGCACGTATCGCTACGGCGAAGATCCGGAGAAGATCTTCCGCATGGCCTGTGCCGCCTTTGACGGCACCTTCACACGGGCGGAGATCAAAAAATGGCTCGTCGTATTCGTCCGCCGCTTCCTCACCCAGCAGTTCAAACGGTCCTGTCTGCCGGACGGGGTGAAGATCGGCTCGGTAAGTCTTTCGCCCCGGGGGGATTTCCGTTGTCCCAGCGACGCATCCTTTGCCGCATGGCTTGCCCGGTGTGAAGCCATAGAGATCTGAGAGGGCGCATATACTGTGTAAGCAAACACTCTATATACATTCTTCAAGGAGGTAGATAAACCATGGGATTTCTCTGGACGATTCTCGTGAACATCGTTCTCGGTGCTCTTTACGGATGGATTGCCGGTAAGATCATGAAGTCCAACGGCAGCCTTATCCGCAATATCATTCTGGGTATCGTTGGCTCCTTCGTGGGCGGTATCATTGCCGCAGTTCTCGGTGCCATCGGTCTGTCCATCGGCGGCTGGATCGGCTCTCTGCTGTTCGGCGTTGCCGGTGCATGCCTGTGCATCTGGCTTGCACGCAAATTCCTGAAATAAGGAACGGTTTAAAAACCGCCCCGGTCCGACGGCCGGGGCGGGTCTTTTGCCCGGATAATCGGAAAAGAAATTCGGCGGCGGTGCTTGATTTGAGAGACACGGTATGGTATACTTATTGTAAATAAGAAAAAATTTCAATACCCGGGAGACGTTGCCGTTATGCAGTATAATTTCGGATGCAAAAACCCCATTGATCCTAAGGAGCGTGCCGGACAGGCCGACGGATACGCCAACAACTACACGGAGTTCACCGTGGCGCAGAAAGCGGAAGGAACCTATCGTACCAAGCGGCTGCTTATGATTCTTCTGTACGCCGCCTACGCCGTTCTGTATATGCTCCTCTTCATCACCAAGATCCCCATGCTGGTAGCGCTTCTGCCGGTAACCTTGTGGATCCTGATCTTCTTCACCTGGCGTTTCGTATCCGTGGAGCACGAATACATGATCGCCTCCGGCGTTATGACGTTCGTGGATATTCTGGGCGGCCGCAGCCGCCGGGTGCTGTTCGCCGTAACGGTAAAGGATATGCTGGAGATCGCCCCCGTAACGGGTGAAGGCGAGGCGTGGTACGCCGATGCCAAAACGGTCATCGAGCTGCGGGGATCGGTCAAATGCACCGACGGATACGCCTTCACCGTAAAAGATGACGCCGGAGAAAAGGTAGCCGTGCTCTTTGCCGCCACGGACAAAGCGGTCAAGATCATGAAATACTACAACGCCGCCACCGTCGTGAGCGAATCCTTGCAGAAATAATCCTGCCGCATATTTTCCTTCGTTTTTTCATAGTTTTCCGTAAGACCGGATATTTCTTTTGAACGAACGGAGGCAAGGCATGAAAACAAACTGCACTGCACGATTTTTGACAGCCGCCGTACTGACGGCGGTTTGTCTGGCTTTTCCGGGATGCGCCAAAGAAAGACCGCCCCTTCAGTATCAGGAGATTTTTGCCTGCGCCGATCTCTCCGACGGGGAACGTACGTACCGCATCTCCCCCATTCCCGGCGGATTTTCAGTGGAGATCACTGCCCCGTCTCCGGCAGCGGGCATTCTGTACCGGATCACGGATACCGCCGCCACCGTATCGGTCGGCAGCGTGGAGATTCCCGTGCGGGACGGCGTTGCCGCCGTACCCCGGCAGGTGATCGCTTTGTTTACGCTGTCGGAAGAAAGCCGAGTGGGAACGGACCGGCGTGCCGGCGGCGTGACCGCACGCTACAAAACGGAGGGCGGCGAGATCGCCGTACATCTGGACGGGGACGGCGTGCCGATCTCCTTTGATACCCCTGCGGGCACATGGACCGTATCGGCGTTTCACAAAAAAGCCTAAAGCAAATCAGAACAAAAGAACGGACAGTCACAGTCATGGATAAAAACAAAGGAATCTACAAAGTATGGGCAGAGATCGACACGGACGCTCTGCGACATAACTACCGGACAGTCCGTGAGACGGTGCGGAGCCATGCTCCGGACTGCCGTGTGATCTCGGTAGTGAAAGCGGACGCCTACGGACACGGCATGGAGGCCGTATCCCGGATTCTGCTTTCCGAGGGATGCGATTTTTTCGCCGTCTCCTGCGTTTCGGAGGCGGCTGCCCTCCGGAAAGCCATAGGGAACAGGGCGGATATTTTGATTCTGGGATATTCCCAGCCGGAGGACGCAGAAACCCTTATACAAAACGATATTATTCAGACGGTGTTTTCCGAAGAATACGCACGCCGTCTTTCGACGGAAACCGACCGGCTGAAGGCGGAAAAGATACTTTCGGAAAACGAACGTCTGCGTATTCACATGAAGCTGGACACCGGCATGAACCGGCTGGGCTTTGACACAGTCGATCCCGAGAGGACGGCAGACGGTATCCGCAAAGCGGCGGCACTGCCCCATCTGGCCTGTGAGGGAATGTTCACCCATTTTGCCACGGCTGACACGGACGCCGGAAACCGGGGACAGACGGCAGCACAGCTGGCCCGCTTTGACGCGGTACAGTCTGCCCTTACCAAAACCGGAGACTGCCCTGCCCTGTGCCACCTATGCAACAGTGCGGGCTCCATGTATCTGCCCGAGGGATACAAATCCGCCGTGCGGGCCGGGATCATTCTGTACGGTCTTTCTCCCAGCGGCGAGATTCTGCCGGAATACCGACCGGTGATGACGCTGAAAACGAGAATCGCTCATATACATACGCTCCGTGCCGGAGAATCGGTCAGTTACGGTGCCACCTTCACCGCCGACAGGGATATGCGTATTGCCACCGTGCCCATCGGCTACGGCGACGGTTTTCTCCGCCATTACAAAGGCGGCGTACTCTATCTTCCCGACGGTACGCCGGCCCCCATCGTGGGGCGGATCTGCATGGATCAGTGCATGATCGACGTGAGCGGCACGGACGTGCAGCCCGGCGACGTGCTGACCGTATTCGGCGGGGATGATGGTACCCGGATGGAGGCTTTGGCACAGGCAGGTGACACCATCAATTACGAGATCACCACCGTCTTGACCGCACGCGTACCGCGAGTGCTGTCCGACGGCTGATCTACGCCAAAAAACACGGATAAACGGAGAAATATGGATAAAAAATATTTGAAGCAGGTGCTTTTGTACATACTCACCTCGCTCCTGTCTATCGGCGTGATGCTGTATATCGGGTATCATCTGTTTTACGGACTTACCCAGCGGATCGAAACCTCCCCAGCCGCACCCGCTACCGTTCACAGCGTGATTGAAGCGGACGTGTATCTGTTCCGTGAGGAATCGATCCTCCGCTGCGGTGTATCCGGCGGAAGCGTGGTGCCTGCCGTTCCGGACGGTACCCGGGTGGGCATCAGCGACAAGGTTGCCCGGGTATACGACCGATCCGATCCGGACACGGTATCCGCTATTGCGGAGACGGAAACGGAGATCGCTGTGCTGACCGCTATGCAGGAGCACACGCTTTCCGTCCGGGATACACTCTCCATCGACCAGGAAATTTATGAGATCATGGAAAAGATCGCCTCCGCCGGCAGAGAAGGAAACGGAGCGGCCGCCCTTTCCTACCGGACGGAACTGCGTACGGCACTGAGCCGCCGGGCAGTTGTCACCGGAACTACTACGGATACCAACGCCGCCATCGACCGTCTGGAAGCGGAGAAGGATGCCCTGACCAGAAATCTGGGCGTTTGCAGAAAAGAGGCAGCGGTTACGCAAAGCGGTTATTACTACGCCAAAGCGGACGGATACGAATCCGTCTTCACGGCAGAAGCTGCCCGCACCATGTCACCGGATACCTTCCGGACACTTTGCAAAACGGAAGCCGCCCCTTTGCCCGCGGATACCGTAGGCAAGCTGGTCACAGACTACGAGTGGTACGCCGCCTGTCTGCTCCCCTACGAAAAAACGGCACATCTTACAGTCGGCAAATCCTATTCCGTCGCCTTCCCCTACGCAGGAGATCTGTCCCTCTCCATGACCCTCTCCCGGGCGGTGCGGGACGGCGATACCATGATGCTGGTGTTCTCCACCGGCAGAATGCCGGAGAATTTTTCTTACACTCGGCTGCAGCCGGCCGTCATTACGGATAACGCCTACACCGGTCTTCGTGTACCCGCCTCGGCGGTGCGTGCCGTGGACGGCGTCACCGGCGTTTACGTGCTGGAAGGCGGCGTAGTGCATTACCGTGCGGTACGTCTTCTCGCCGAGGGAGAAGACTGGTGCCTTTTGGATGCCGCCCCTGCGGACGAGCCGCCGGCCGGACTTTTCTGGCTTAGACAAAACGAAATCGTTATCACGAAAGGACGTGGCCTCTACGAGGGGCGGATACTGTCATGAACGAACGGGAACAAAACCTCACCGCTGTGGAGATGCCCTCACCGGAACGGCGGCGCGAGATCACGGAGAATTTCCAAAAGGTAAAAGAAAACATTGACCGGGCACTGGATCGCCGCCGCGTGGGAGAAGGAGACGTTCGCCTGCTGGCCGCTTCCAAAACCGTAACGCCGGCGGATATCCTGTTCGCCGTGCGGGAGCTGGGTCTTGATCTGATCGGCGAAAACCGGGTGACGGAGCTGACGGACAAGCTCCCCTTTCTGGACGGGCAGGTAGAACAGCATTTTATCGGCCATCTGCAAACCAATAAGGTGCAAAAGGTGGTGGGGCACGTTTCCGTGATCGAAAGCGTGGATTCCCATCGGCTGGCGGCGGAAATCAACCGGCGTTCCCAGAACCTGGGAATCATCACCGATATTCTGGTAGAAGTAAACAGCGGCAGAGAAGAAAACAAGGGCGGCATCCTGCCGGAGGACGTTTGTGCTTTTTGTGCAGATTTGGGAGAATTTCCCTCCCTCCGGCTGCGCGGACTCATGACAATGGCCCCCGCAATGAAGGAAAAAGAAAGTTTTCGTAAATATTTTCAAGAAACTTACGGGATTTTTCTTGACATTTTCACAAAAAAATCGCATAATATAAGAGAGCCTGTTTTTTCTGCGCCCCCCATCCTGTCGATGGGCATGAGCGACAGCTACGAAATCGCAGTGGAAGAAGGTGCCACGGAGGTACGGGTCGGCTCTGCGATCTTCGGACGCCGGAATTACGGAGCAGGCACTGCGCAAAATTAAAGATACAAAAACAGATCACATACACGGAGGTTTACTCATGGGACTTATGGACAGAATAAAGAAGGTCACCGGCACGGACACCGAAAGCTACACCGAGGATTACGATTACTACGATCAGTTCGGTGCAGAGGATGAGGTGGAAGAGCAGGAAGACGTGCAGAACGCACCTGCCGGCATGAGCACCGGCATGGGCATGAGCGGTCTTGCCGCCATGAACGGCGGTATCAGCCTTTCCGGCGCTGCCCTGGAACTGAAGGTAGTAAAGCCCCAGCATTTTGAGAGCGTTCCCCAGATCGCCGATCACCTGCTCAACAAGCGCACGGTAGTTCTCAATCTGGAAAACACCAATAAGGAAACGGCCCGCCGTCTCATCGACTTCCTTTCCGGCGTGGCTTACTCCATCGACGGATCTCTGAAGAAGATCGCCAGCAACGCGTACGTTATCACGCCCAGCAACGTGGACGTGGGAGACGCACAGCTGAAGGATCGCCGCGCCAAGGCAGATGCACAGCGTAACGCCGCCAGCGATGACGATGCGGACGGTATGGACAATACCGATCTCGGCAATTTCTGATCCCGTCTGATCCTGCCCGACACAAAAAACAAAAGGCAGCACCTGTTGCCTTCTGTTTTTGTGCAAAAATTCAAAACCGACTATACATACGCGGGCAGCACGAAAGTGACGTGCTGCCCGCAGATACTTTATACACCACCCGACAAAATCCGTCCTTTACCGACGGAAAGCACCGTCCGAAACCCGTGCCGGGTGCGAAAGGAGCCGCCCTTTGCCTGCCTCTTTCTATATCGTAGCCTCCGTTGCCAATATGCTTATCAGCGTCATCCAAACGCTGATGACTCTCCGTGCCATTCTCAGTTGGTTCCCCATAAACGAGGACAACGCCTTCGTGAATTTTCTGTACGGCGCCACGGAGCCGTTCATCATTCCCGTCCGTGCACTTCTGGAACGGTTTGCGTTTTTTCGCAATACGCCCATCGATCTCTCGTTCCTGATCACGTTTTTCCTTCTGTCTTTTCTGCAGATGCTGTTATAAACTGCGAGGTTATCTCCATTTATGAAACCGATTCCTTTGCATAAACTGGACGACGGCGCACGCCGCCTCATGGCACGGGCCGCCGAGCTTGCCCGCCGGGATGCGTACGACGTAGTCCACACCGACTTTCTCTCCCCCCGTGAACAGCGGATCTTTCACGCCGCCGTTGCATCGGAAGGACAGGCAGACCGCCTGTTTTTCTACGGCGGCGCCCGCGGTGCCGAAAGGCGCTGTGCCGTTCTTCTGCCGGAATGGTATCTCGCAGACGAACCGAAAGACGATCCCTTCGGCACGGCACGGGAGGAATATCTCTTTTCCCTTATCGAAAACGAAACGGCGGATCTGTCCGGAGCGGTAACTGCCGTCTCCCTCACCGCCAGTGAATACAGCAATCTTTCCCACCGGGACTTTTTGGGTGCCATTATGGCACTGGGACTGGAGCGAAGCGTGCTGGGGGATATTGCCGTTTTGGATTCCCACCGGGCGGTGGCCTTTTTCACCCCGGCCATCGCCGTCTTCGTTACGGAAAATCTGTTCCGGGCGGGTAATGACGCCGTGCGTGCCGCCGTCACTGAGCTGCCGAACGGGTTCACCGTACCCCACGCCTTTGAAAAGTTGGAAGCAAGCGTTGCCTCTCCCCGATTGGACGGAGTGGTGCGGGCACTGACCAATCTTTCCCGTGCCGATGCCGCCGATACCGTAAAATCCGGTCTTGTGGAACTGAACTATTTTCCCGAGGAAAACCCGGATGCACCGGTGACGGACGGAGACGTCCTTTCCATCCGGGGATTCGGCAAATACATCGTTGATTCTGCGAACACCGTAACCAGACGGGGACGGAACCGTCTGGTGGCGCGAAAATACAAATAAACAACCGGGAGGTTTTTATGCTTTTACCGCAGGAATTAAAGCAACATAACTTCAGCCGTTCTTTTCGCGGCTACGCCGCCGACGAGGTGGACGAATACATAGCGTTCGTCGTATCGAAATACGAAGCGCTGTACCGGGAGAACGACGAGACCGGCCGCAAACTCGCACTGGCAGTGGAATCCCTTGAGGAACTGCGTGCCCGGGAAGCGAAGATCGCCGCACTGGAGGCCGCCATACGCAAGGCCGCCGAGCAGATCCTCGCCGAGGCGGAGCAGAAACGCCGCCAGATTTTGGCCGATGCGGAGGAGTACGCCGCACGTATCGTGGCGGAAGCCGACGCTCACGTAGCGTCTCAGGAAAATCAGTTCCTGCAGATACAGAAAGAAGTGGCCGCATTCCGCGACACTTTGTTTGCCGCGTACAGCACCCATATTGACAAATTGGAGGAGCTTTCGGCCATCGCCGCTGAGGAAGCATTCACCGATCCCGTACCGGCAGTCACACTTGCGGAAGCCGCCGAGGAGATCGCCCCTGCTTTCGAGGAAGAAGCCGACGAAGCACCTGCGGAAGATATGGACGACGCCGCACCGGTCGAAGACGTACCGGAAGAAAGCACGCCTGCCGACGAGGACGTTTACACCGAGGAAGAACTGCTTGACGAGCCGGAGGAGATCGCCGAAGACGATTCGGACAAGTACGAAATGCTGCCGGCAGAGGCAGACGAAGACGTTTACACCGAGAAAGAACTGGCGGACACGGATCCCTTCCCGGCGGAAGAGCCTGCGGAAGACGAGCCGGAAACGGCAGCAGACGAGGACACGGAAGAAGCCGCCGTAGAGCCGGAAGAAGACGCTGAATCCGATCTGTTTGCTTCCCTGTTCACGGAAGAACTGTCGGATGCAGAGGACACAGAGGAGCCGGAAGCGGAAGAAGTACCGTGGCCGGAAGATACGGCCGACTCGGAAGAGGCGGAAGAAGTCCCTGCTGACACCGCGGCGGACGAAAGCGACGACGACGCCCTTCTCCGGGAACTGCACGAGGTATTTGCCCGGGAATTTGCCGCTATAAAGAATCCAGGCAAGGAAGCGGCTGCTCCTGCTGATACCGGAGACGACGACGAAAACCTGAGCGAGTTGAAAAAGCGCATGGGCATCGCAGACGAGCCAAAGGAGGCAAAACCGAACGATTTCGCTTTTCTTCCCGAGGATGCGGGCGAAGAAGCACCGCAGAAGCACGGTCTGTTCGGAAAAAACAACTGACGGAAAGGAGACGGTATGCTTCTCTGTATACTGATCGTGATCGGTGCGGTAGTGCTGGATCAGGTTTCCAAACTGTGGGTGCTGAACACACTGGCTCCGGCCGGATCTTTTCACCTGTGGGAGGGCGTGCTCCATTTCACCTACGTGGAGAACCGCGGGGCGGCCTTCGGCATGCTGACCAACCACCGCTGGGTCTTCATGGTGATCTCCACCGTTTCGATCATTGCACTGCTGTTGTATATTTTCATTGCGAAACCGAAAAGCCGGCTGGAGACCGTTTCGATCTCCTTCATCATCGGCGGCGGTATCGGCAACATGATCGACCGGATCTTCCGGGGGTTCGTGGTGGATTTTATTGACGTGACCTGCATCCGCTTTTACGTATTCAATATTGCCGACTCCTTCGTTTGCGTGGGATGCGGCCTTATGATCCTCTCTCTGCTCCTTCCGGAATTGAATGAGAGAAAAGGAAAAAAGTATGTGTCCGGAAACTGAATGGGAACTGCCGGAGGGCGAAACCGTCCTTCTTACGGCAGACGGATCCGTGGACGGTATGCGGGCAGACGCAGGGCTTGCCGCTTTGGCAAAAGCGGCAGAGGCGGAAACGCTCCGCACCCTTTCCCGCTCCGGGGCGGCACGGCTGATCGAGACCGGAGCAGTGACGGTAAACGGAACCGTGCCGGACAAAAAAACGATTCTGAAGCACGGTGACGCAGTCACGGTGCTTTTGCCTGCTCCCGCTCCTGCCGAGGCACAGCCGGAGAACATTCCTCTGGACGTAGTGTACGAAGACGAAGACGTGATCGTGATAAACAAGCCCAAGGGCATGGTGGTCCATCCGGCACCGGGGCACGAGCACGGCACGCTGGTATCCGCCCTGCTGTACCGGTGCGGCGATTCCCTCTCCGGCATCGGCGGCGTGATGCGTCCGGGCATCGTACACAGGATCGACCGGGACACCACGGGACTGATAGCCGCGGCGAAAAACGACCGGGCACATCTGTCCCTTTCGGAACAGCTGGCCGATCACTCCATGCACCGGGAATACCGGGCCATCGTTCTGGGCGGCATCGACACGGCGGGCACGGTAGATGCACCGCTGGGACGCAGTCCCAAAGACCGCAAAAAAATGGCGGTACTGCCGAGAGGCTCAGCCGGCGTACGGGAAGCGGTAACTCACTATTATCCCATCACGGACTACGGGCAGTTTTCCGAGATCCGGCTGGTGCTGGAAACGGGACGCACCCACCAGATCCGCGTACACATGAGCCACATCGGGCATCCGGTGCTGGGCGACGAGGTGTACGGGGCAAACCGGACGCCTTTTGAGAAAAAGCACGCCTCTCTGATCGTGGGACAGGCACTCCATGCGGAAAAGCTGACCTTTGCCCATCCGCGCACCGGCGAGAAAATGACGCTGACGGCCGAGCCGCCGGCGGAGTATCTGAAGCTCCTTGAGATACTGAAAAATATGGGATGAATAAGCGGGGAGGGGCAGGAACCATCTCAAACGCCGAAGTTTCCTGCCCCTCTCCGAGTTCGCGCGAGTTCGTAAACGAACTCGGTCGAACTCGCATTCACCCCACCTCCTTGGCTGCGTGCTGCATCATAAAAATACAGTCTGTGCGTAATTTTAGTGCACAGACTGTATCTTTTTTCAGTTCAGAAGGTTTTGCGGGG
>JAZPZY010000005.1:0-100260 GCA_045544955.1 Eubacteriales bacterium | reverse complement strand
AGCGATGCCGAAGCAGCGTTCTCCGCCGAATTCGCACTCCAGCTGATTTCCGAGATAGCTTGCCTTATCGTCGAGAAATTTGACTGTTTGTCCGTTCGGAAGACGGTATTCCAGATTGACATAACCGCCCACAAGAGCGTTGAGCTTTTCAACCTTCGGCATTCCTTCTACGTCAAGGGCGTTGATCTCGTCGATCAGTTTACGCTTGAATTCTTCAAACTTTCCGCCATCGTCAAGATTTTTGTATTTCTTCCAATAGTCAAGCTTCGGAAGCATTTCTTTCATATACGCACGAGCCTGCTCGGCGGGGAATGCTTCGCTTGCCATATTCGCTACGCAGACCTCGATCAGATCGTCCATATCATGATACATATATTCGCCGTCAGCATAGCACCACTTGCAGTATTCCTCGTTGAAGAATCCGTCGGTTTCCCGGCTAATATTTTCGTCCTCCAGCGGCATACCGCAGCATTGACAGATCAGCTTTCTCGGCGAGCCGAGGAGTGTATTGATCGAAACGTCAAACAGCTTTGAGAGAAGCTTGAGCGTTTCGGTGTTAGGAATCGTATCGCCGTTCTCCCAGCGGCTGACCGCCTGACGGGTGACGAATACCTTTTCGGCAAGCTCGTCCTGGGAGAGTCCGTATTTCGTTCTGAGTTCAAGGATAACATCTTTCGTTTCCATTGTGCCACCGCCTTTCATTCTTGTAAATATTATATCATAGATTGCCGCTATTGACAAGCAACGCGCTGTTGCGGTATGTGCGTATTCTCTGCTTTTCTCCTCTTCACAATAAGTTTACTTGTTTTTAGGTTGACAATATCCTAAAATTTGTGTATAATATTATTACACGATTGGAGGTACCAATATGAATATCAACACAAATCAGATTGTTCCAATTTCGGAAGCCAACCAGAATTTCTCTCGTGTTGCACGCATGGTTGATAAAAACGGAGAAGTCATTATTTTCAAAAACAACAAGCCCAAATACCGACTCGTGGATATTGAAAACGATACCACCATCGAAATGACCGATGATGAAAAAATCGATTTTGTCGCTGCACGCATTCTGAAACGGTATCGCCGTGCATTTGAGGAGCTTGCCAAATGATAAAATTCAGCCAAGAAAAGGTACTGCTCCTTCATAAACTGATTACGGATGAAACCGGCGGAGATCCCAATATCCGCGACCTTGCTTTGCTCGACAGTGCACTGGAATCCGCATTTCAGACCTTTGACGGCCAGGAGCTCTATCCCACAAAAGAGGAAAAAGGTGCCCGCATCGGATATGCTCTGATATCCAATCACGCTTTTGTAGACGGCAACAAGAGAATCGGCATGTATGTGCTTCTCACATTCCTTGAAGTGAATGGAATTCGGATTTATCCGTCTGAAGAAGAAGTTGTTCGTGTAGGTTTGGCAGTTGCATCCGGTGAAATGAAATACGAAGAACTGCTTGAGTGGATTCTCGAAAACAAATAAGATGGCCAAACCGCTTATTCTTTGCTTACTGCGGCGCAACGATTGATGGGTGAGGCCTGTTTGAAACAAAAGAAAGAAACAATGCAGGCGACCTTGCAATTTTATCGCATTTATGCTATACTATACCCACGGGAATCCCCCGAATAAATTTTTATGGAGAATGCTGTTTGAAGAAGTTGAGCACTTTGGAGTCGGTTCTGTAAGCGAGAGGCTTGCGAATCCATCTCCGCACGCCTCCCGCAGATTGCAGTCATCAATTTACAGAGAGGTTTGAAAATGAACTATGACTATATCGTCCGTCTTGAAACGGAAAAAGACTACCGTGAAGTAGAAGAATTGACTCGCGAGGCGTTCTGGAACATCTACAAGCCGGGCGCAGACGAGCATTATTTCGTCCACATGATGAGAAGCCACCCCGATTTCGTTCCCGAGCTTGCGTTTGTGATTGAAAAAGATGGCAAGATCATCGGCAGCATTATGTATACGAAGGCTTGGCTTGAAGATGAGAACGGTGAGCGCAAGGAAATTCTCTCCTTTGGTCCGCTTTGTGTTGCACCTGAATATCAAAGACAGAAGCTCGGAAAGATACTGATTGAGCATTCCTTTGAAGAAGCTCGCAGAATGGGATACGATGTGAACATTAATTTCGGCAATCCCGGCAACTATGTCAGCCGCGGATTTGTGAGCTGCAAAAAGAAGAATGTCAGTTTTGTCGCACCAGGAAACTTCCCGACGGCGCTGCTAGTTTGTGAGCTTGTTCAAGGCGCACTTGACGGCAGAAAGTGGATGTACATCCCATCACCCGCCGCCGACTGCTGTGAGGACACCGCCGGAGTTGAAGCATTCGATGCGACATTTCCGCCAAAGGAAAAGGCGTGGATGCCGAGCCAAGAGGAATTCTATATTTACAGTCATTCCTCGGTAGTACGATAAACAACAGAGCCTCCCGTGGATTTACGTTCATGGGAGGTATTTCTGACCACAGAACTGACCATAGATGGCCTCGGAGCGGACGGAGACAGCGCACACGAGAGTGTCAAAGAGCACAAAAACCGGCTCTTTTCCGGAGTAAAAACGGCTGAAAACTGTTAGAAATCAACAAAAACCAAGCCTCCGAATCGGTTTGGGACCAAGATGGCGCAGGTTCGATTCCTGTCACTCGTACCTCATGAAAATAATCCGAACATTCTCCTCTTTGGAGAGTCGTTCGGATTATTTGTTTTATTTGAGTATCCAAACTTTAATGGAAGGGATGAAAAAGCCTCCGACAGATAAAACCTGGCGTTTTTTTCCACGCACGATAGCCGTATTTGACACCGGCAAACGCTTTTTCACCGAAAAGCCGGTGCGTTTGTCTCGCCCGTCGCAAAAGCGTTCGGCCCGGGATCGGACATGGAGAAATACATTTTTGCCGCCTTGGTGGTGCCGAAATCACGGTTAGACCCGGTATTTTGCACCTTGTTAAATGCATCGCGGAACATCTGATTGTGTGCTTCTTCGCGGTTGAGGAGAAAATCAATGGTCTCCCGGACCTTCTTGTCCTCAATCTGACGGTAGAGATATTCATAAACCACTTTGGCTCTCTGCTCGGAGGCAATGTTGGAAAGCAGATCGGCACACAGATCGCCCGTGACGGTGACGTAATCGCCTGTCCAGGAATATCCCGAAGAATTAATAAGCCCAGGATTCAGCCCGAGCAGGACGTGCGTCTGCACCTCGCCTGCCTGCACCTTTGTGGCATCCACGTCGTGACCGTTAAGCAGATTGATGGTCTGTGCCACCATTTCCATATGCGAAAGTTCCTCGGCGGCAATATCAAGGAAGAGATCCTTGATCTCGGGATCTTTAACTCTAAAACTCTGTGACATATACTGCATGGCCGCCTTGAGCTCACCGTTGCCGCCGCCGAGCTGCTCCTGAAGCAGAACGGCGTATTGCGGATTGGGCCTTTCGACCTCTACGGGATGAAACAACTGTTTTTCGTGTTTAAACATAGAAAAAATACCCTCCGTTTGTGGATTTGATATTATTATTTCTCATAATGCGTGGGTGTATACCTCTACATTCTTTTATCCTCCGTCGCAGGATTATCGATCAGCTCGCCGTGTTCGGTAAAACGCGAGCCGTGGCAGGGGCAATCCCACGTGTGCTCCGCACGGTTGTATTTGAGAGCACAGCCCAGGTGCGGGCATCGCGGGGCAGTCGGTGTGAGAAGTCCCACAGCCGATTCAAAAGCATTGACCGCAAGCTGTGGGTGAAGTATCGTACGGGAGGGGGAAAAGGCCTTGGCGTAAGGATTTGCTTTGCCGCAAATGAGATCGCAGAGAATGTGGGCGGCGGCCATTGCGTTTGTCATACCCCACTTGTTAAAGCCCGTGGCAACGTACACGCCGGGGGTGGATCTGGAGTATTGCCCTATATAGGGAATACCGTCCAGTGTCATACAATCCTGCGTCGCCCATTTGCCCACGGTCTCGGCGTTTTTGTAGTGCTTCTTTGCAAAAGCTTCCAGCTCCTGCCAACAGCCGCCGGGCTTTCCCGTGCGGTGTCCGCCTCCGCCGAGAAGCAGAAGATCGCCGCAGCTGCGGAAGGACAGCCCCGTGTCCGATTCGTCCACGTACATTCCGTTTACGTGCTGTGTGCCTTTCAAAGCGATGACGTAAGAGCGGTGCTGATACATTTTCAATGGATACAGTCCGTGCTTGTTTAGTATGGGAAAATGCGTTGCAACGATCAGTTTTTTGAATCTGATCTCGCCGTGACGGGTGCGTGCCTTGCCCGGCATAAGCTCCACGACTTTCGTATGCTCGTAAATCGGTAGATCCCGTGCAGCGGCGTACAGGAATTTCAGCGGATGAAACTGTGCCTGCTCCTTTACGCGTACTGCACCTGCGACAGGGAAGGGAAGTTCGTTCGCAGTGGAAAAATTCGCTTTCACACCGATGCGATTCAGTGCGGCGACTTCTTTTTCGATCTTTTCGCGATTGTTGCGTGAATACACGTAGGAATCTCTGCTTTCAAAATCGCAGTCGATCTTCTGGCAAAGCAGTGCATATTCACCGAGGGCTTTTTTTTGCATATCGGCGTAAAGTCTTGCCTTTTCTTCTCCTGAGCGGCGGAGTAGTTTATCGTAGATCAATCCGTGCTGTAAGGTAATCTTCGCCGTGGTGTTTTTCGTAATGCCGCCGCAGATTTCTCTCGCTTCCGCCAGCAGGCAGTCCACGCCGGCTTCTTTCAGTTTGTACGCACAAAGAATCCCCGCGATCCCGCCGCCGATGATCAGCACATCGGTGCTTTCATTATCTCTCAGAGAAGCGAAACGAAGCGGCCTTTCTGTCTCTGTCCAAATGGAATCCATCCTTTCACCTCCGTTTTGTTATACGGATAGGATTTGCCGTTTTCCGTCCGAACATACCTGCCGGCGTTTTTGCAGAAGGTCTACTGCCATTTTCCCAATAATCGCCATAACGCAGTTGTGCCCCCGCTGCGGGGGGCAGCAGGGGCACGTCTTATTCGTACGGTGCGGGTTTACGATTTGCTTTTCCGCTTCTTTTCCCGTGTTGCCTCGTAACTGGTGTTTACAAGAAATTCTACCAGATCGTTTGCCGCATCGGGGAGTAAAACTGAGATCCAGTGCACCTTGTTCATGTGATACGCCGGATATACGCCGTCTGCCGCACCGAAGGAGCCGAACATTTCCAGCGGCAGTTTCAGATTGACCACGTCAATTACCGCATCGCTGTCAAAGCCGAACTTGTGGCGGGAGACACGCATCATTACGGCGTACCATTTGCGGCTGCTGTCATGCCGGAATACGGCGGTTTCAAAGTCTTCGTCGAAGGGGTAATCCGCAGAGGTGCCGTACGTATTAAGGCAATACGCAAGAAATTCCTGTCTCGTCACGTTCAGACCCTCCTGTACTGTCCGAAAATCATACGTGCATTGCTTGCCCGTTTCGCTTCGCTTTCTGTAATCAGTATAGCACAAATTGTCTTTTATGGCAAGCCAAAAATGGCAGTTTCCTTATCTCATGCGGTCAATCGGCGTGTCGGTCTTGCATCCCTCGCCTTTATGTGTTACAATAGAAAAAACACTATGTCATTCACGGGAGCCGTATATGAACGAATCTTCAAAAACGGATAAAGTATTTTCACGCCTGTATCGGGTGTTCGGCCTTTTCACGCTGATCTGCTTTGGATCCTATCTTGTAAAACTGATGATCGCCCCCGAGGGAGCGTTTCCGCTTTTCATCACGCTGACCGTGATGCTGGGGATACTCCTGCCGTATCTGCTCCGTAGGTTTTTGCGGAAAATATTTGGAAAAGTCTATCTTTGGGGCAAGGTGCTCATGTCCTGTGCCATGGTGTTTTATGCCGTGACGCTCATCGCCCTTGTAGCCTATATTCATCTCTCTCCCAGTGCACAGCCGGGTGTGCAGGCGGACGGTACGGAAAACGTGTATATCGTCTTCGGTGCGAAGGTGAAGCCGGACGGGCCGGCAAAAACGCTGGCATCACGCCTGGATGCCGCCGTGGCTGCCATGGAGGAGGACAGCCGTGCCGTCTGCATTGTCAGCGGCGGGCAGGGCCCGGACGAGCCGTTTACGGAAGCGTCCTGTATGCGGGATTATATGGCCGCACGGGGCATCTCGCCCGATCGCATTTTTCTGGAGGAAAAAGCGACCGACACCAGAGAGAATATTGCATATTCCCTCCGGCTGATCGATGAGCTCGGCTTGTCGGATCGGCAGATCATATGTATATCCTCTGAAACGCATATTCCCCGGATACGTCTGCTGTGTTCCCGTGCGGGTATTGACGCCTTGTACATAAAGGCGGAAACACCGATGAAGGTATTTCTGTTTACCACCTGGGTGAGAGAGTATCTGTCGTACGTGAAAATGCTTCTTGGCGTCTAAGGGACGCATCCTACGTGAAAAAGGAAAACCGCCGGTGAGATCTTGCTCTCATCGGCGGGTTTTGTTTACATCGTTAAGAGAACGGAAGAGAAATTTTTCTTTCCGGACCAGATTCAGCCCCAGCAGAAAAACGAGGATGCACACGGCAGAGCCGGTGGCGGCGTTCATGATACGTATTCCCATATCGGACATCCCCTCAAAGGAGACGAGCATGGATCTCTGCAGAGAGAAAATCGATACTAAAGCCGTTGCGAAGGAAATGTTCCGAAGCGTTACCGTCTTTGCGGAACGGCTGCGGCGGGATTTGATCAGCTTTACGGCAGCAAGTGTTATTTTTGCAAACGAATACGTGGCAATGGAGATCATGACGATCTCGTGAAAAACGGTTCCCCGGTCACGCACGAAAGAGAGGATCACGGTACCGGCAAGCGGAAGAGAAAGGACCATCAGAAGGCTGCCGGCAAGTGCCGTAATATATCTGTTCTTCCTTTTGGTAACTATGACGGCGAACCGTGCCGTGCTCAAAATGACGTAATATACGCCGACCGTGAACAGCCACCAGGAGCGATCCATCATACCGAGTATGATGTGATACGCACTGAATACGGCATTGAAGGAAAGGCTGACAAGGGCGGATTTAAGAATTCTGTTCATAAAACTTAATTTTTCCGAGAACGCAGTCGGTGATGACGGCGATGACCGTATCGATCCCGTCGGCACAGTCATCGGCAAGCCATTCCATGGCGATGGCCGTGATGCCGGAGAGGTAAAACTTCATCACATAGGATCGGGTGTTTTCCGGGAAATCGAATCGTGCGAGAAGCGGATCGAAAAAGCACGAAAACATCCGCTGATACACCTTGTCGAAGCCCATAGCACCCAACTCCTTCACGGCGGTTTTGAATATCCGCTGATTATCCCGAATAAACGTAAGGTACGGCGTCAGGTATTCCGGCGTAATGAAAATCAGACTGTTCAAATTCTCGTTTTGAGAGCTGACAGTAATGTTTTTTCCGTCTTCCGGAAAATAGGAGAGAAAGCGATCGAGAACGTGCTGGGTCGTCTCCTTCAGAAGATCCGCCGTGTTCTCGTAGTGCAGATAAAAAGTGGAACGGTTGACCCCCGCTTTTTCGAAGATCTCCTTGACGGTGATGTAGGAAAACTCCTTTTTTTCAAGAAGTGATAGGAGTGCTTCATCCATTTTTACCGCTGTATTGAAATACTTGCTTTCGCTTCTGGTCATGGGCGAAGCCCTCCTTTTGGGGAATTATTTTTCTTCGCTGATGCTTTTTGCAAGCTCTATGATCTCAAACGCATATTTCTGCTTGCCCTTTTCCAGCATCTTTTTGTAGATGGGATAGTTTACTGCCGTGCCGGTGAAGCCGAGAACGCCAAGCACCAGGCCGAGAACGGTGAAGGGTACGGTGCCGCCGATGACCTGCATGGACAGGCTCATACCGAGACCGGCAACCAGAGCACAAACGATGCCGAACGAATAGGTGAATACGGTAGCGGGCATCTTTGCCTTTGCGTCCAGCTTACGCAGGGCGATGATTTTGGAATTGTCCTTGGGCGCGTATTCCTTAGCGATGGATTCAGCGTAAATCTTGTCGGTGTTCATAATAGGTATCTCCTTTTCATTTGGTGCTTTCATTGTACCAGATGAAAAAGAAAAACGGAACAACACATTTTTTCGATCGTGTTGTTTTCAAAAAAATTTTGTTTCCCTGCGTTGCTCCCCGTCAGATCAAAACGCCGTTGCAGTGATCCACCTCATGCTGGATGATCTGTGCTGTCCAGCCGGTGTACGTTTTCACACGTATCTGCATTTCCAGCGTCTGATACTGTACCTTGATGCTTTTGTACCGCTTGCACGGACGGGGATCGCCCAAAAGGGAAAGGCAGCCTTCCGCTGTGTCATAGATACCATCCTTTTTGATGATTTCCGGATTGAGCATGACCGTGTACGAAGGGGACTTTCCGCTTTCGTCCAGAAAGGCAATGATGCGTTTCTTCACCCCTATCATGTTGGCCGCCATGCCTACGCAGTACTCCTTGTGGGCTGTCAGCGTGTCCAAAAGATCCCGTGCGGTCTGCAGATCCTCTTTCGTGGCCAACTCTGACTTTCCAGCAAGAAAGAACGGATCGTGCATCAAATCTTTAATCATTTCTTTTTCCCACTCTCTCCGTTTCACTGAACGGCGTTTTCGTATTTTTTCATTCGCATACCTCACGGATTTTCTTCAGTATTTCCACGTCTGCCGGGCAGAACGGGTAATTCGGAATCTCCCCGGGCGTGATCCAGCGGATATCGTTGTGCTCCAGCTTCTGCGGCTCTCCCTCGGTGAGGGTCGCATGGAACAGCGTCAGATGCACTGTCAGATCCGGATATTCGTGCATGACCTCCATGAAAACATCTCCCACGGATACCGTCACGGCCAGCTCTTCCCGACATTCCCGGATCAGTGCGGCCTCTTTCGTCTCACCTGGCTCCACTTTACCGCCCACGAACTCCCACAGAAGGCCGCGGGCTTTGTTTGCCGGACGCTGGCAGATCATAAATTTTCCGTCCCGCCACAGAAGGGCGGCGACCACTTCGGTTACAGTCATTGCTGCGTTCTCCTTATCCGTATTTTCGGTACGCTTTCCAGAAGCCGCTGTAGGTGCGGTATCCCACAAGCTGTGCAATTTCTGAAAGGGACAGGCTTTTCTCGGTTTCCATGAGCAGTTTTGCCGCCGCCACCCGGTGCTTGGCAAGATTCACGGAGAAGGTATCTCCGGTATATTTCACGATCAGCCGGTGTGCCTGCTTTTCGGATACGTAAAGATCTGCGGCAATATCTTTGAGGGTTACGTCCGCATCGTAATGATGCTCGAAAAAGTCCCGGATGATGAACGCCCGGTCACGGATCGGCATTACGGGAGTGGAAATCGTGTAAAGCTCGTTCAGTATGTAGGCTATGTATCCGGCAAGCCTGGGAGCCTCCCCCGTATCCCGAAGGGCAACCGCCGCCCGAAGCAGACGGTGCAGTACCTCCTGGGGAATCCGGATCTTCCGGATTTCTTTCAGGGGAAGATCCAGCCAGAATACGTATTCCCGGGTTGTCGCATCCGCAAAAGCAAGGCGGTGCGGCATCTCGGCTGGAATAGCCGCAACGTCGCCGGGGAGAAGCACGAGCTGCCGTTTTTCGGCGTGCAGTTCCTCGCAGCCGTCCGCTACCATATGAATTTCCGTAAATTTGTGAGTATGAATGGGTGACGTTTGGTTGGAAGGAATAAAGAAGTTTTTGAGCAAAAAACATTCTGCCCGCACGTCTCCCAAACGTACTGTAAGCTGGTAGTTATACATGGACACCTTTCCCAGAAAGACATTTCATTGCGAGAATGTCCGTCTGCAGTATTGCGTTTTTTGAAGAAAAGCATTATAGTTATGGTATCACATAATGTGCGAATTGTAAAGGAGTTTTCCATGAAATTTTCCATTCATCCCATAGGAGAGGCAAAAACGATCCTGAATAACCCACAGAGTAAGCATAATTATTTTGCCTGGCCCAGCGTCGTCCGCTTTGATGACGGTAAAATCGCCGTGGCTGCATCGGGATTCCGGCTGGAACACGTATGCCCTTTTGGGAAAACCGTCATAGCCTTCAGTGAGGATGACGGCGAAAACTATTCGCTGCCAACGCCCGTTATTGATACGGTGCTGGACGACCGGGATGCCGGCCTTTGCCGTTTTGGGGAGAAAGGGCTGATCCTGACCTCCTTCAATATCAGCAGAGAAAATCAGTATGGCTATCTCCCACGTGCCAAAAGTGAAGCGGATAAGAAATATATCCTCGCTTACCTTGATACGTATACCGAGGAGGAAGGAAGGGAAGCGTACGGTCCCAGCTTCCGCATCAGCCGCGATGCGGGCGTTACCTTCGGTGAACGCTATCGCAGCCCCATCAGCTCGCCTCACGGGCCGATCCAGCGGAAAAACGGGGAAGTACTGTGGGTAGGCCGCTCGGTTGAGGATGCCGGCGACGGGCAGCTGTACGCCTATACCATCGATACGGAAACCGGAAAGATGGAGCTGCGGGGGCATATCGATACGGACGAAATCCTTCAGTTCGCCGGTGTGTTTGAACCCTACGCCATCGAACTGCCGGACGGAACGATCCTCTGCCAGTTTCGGGTGAACAGTCAGACGCTATTCACGCTGTTCCAAACGGAATCAAAAGACGGCGGCCGCACCTGGAGTAAGCCGAGACAGATTCTGTCTGATACGGGCGGTGCACCGGCACACATTATCCGCCATTCCTCCGGCGTTCTGCTTTCTTTGTACAGTTACCGTTACGAGCCTTACGGTATAAAGGCCATGTTCAGCCTGGATGACGGAAAAACCTGGGATACGGAGCATTATATCTATCAGAACAGTTATCCTTCCTGGGATATAGGTTACCCGTGTACGGTGGAGATGGATGACGGCAGTCTGCTTACCGTATTCTATGCCCGTCCCGAAAAGGGACCGGCCGTTATTATGCAGCAAAAGTGGAGTTTTGACTATGCCGAGGAGTAATACTCCCGCTGTTTCCCCGGATATTATCCGCTCCAATAAGGTAAAGTCGATTCTTGCCTATGCGTTCCGTGCCCTTGCTTTACTGTTTGCATCGGGCACGCTTCTGCAGACGCTGCTTGCCTCACTGGGGTTTGAAACCCGGTATATCTATTTCCTCTCCACGCTGATGCAGGCGGCAAATATGGCGGTCATTATGTTTTTCTCCCGCTGGGCAGATACGGGAAGCGTGATCCGTCGCGCGGCGAACACGTTCCTTGCTTTTGCGGCACTGATGGCGTGCTATATCCCCCTTTGCATCTGGCGGTCTGCCAGTTTGGAATCGTACCTTTTGCTGTTGGTGTTGTGCATCGTGCAGCAGGGTGTCAGCGGACTGTACGTGGTTTGCGAATATAAGCTCCCCTATCACGTGTATCTGCCGGAGGAGTACGGCCGTATTTCCGCCGCCAGCGGTCTTTTGTCGTCTCTGATCACCCTGGGGGCGGGGGCGGGCATATCGGCACTGGTCCTTCGATTTGACTACGTCAGCGTGATGGCAGTAGGCTTTGCCGTTTCCGCACTGCTTATGCTTGCCTCTTTTTTTCTAACATACACCCAGCGCTCACTGATCAATGAAGCGGAGCCGGTCCAGCACAGGGGCAAGGACGCCCCCAAAATTCCAATTATGGAAATATTCAAAACGCCGGTGTTTTCCTTTTTGCTTATCCCCAATCTTTTTCGGGGATTTTCAAGCGGCGTTATCAGCGTTCTCACCACGGTGGCGTTTGATTTGGGATACGACGAATGGATCGGTACGGCGATGGTTTCCGTGAATTCACTTTCGGCACTTTTATCCTGTGCACTTTTCGGCGTACTTGCGGCCAAAATCTCCTCCCGTGCGATTCTTGCCGCGGGAAGTGTTTTGATCTCCATGATGCCGCTGCTCCTGATTCCGTCGGAAACGGTATTTCTCGCCGTGTACGCCGTGGTGATTTTCGGCGTCACACTTGTCAATTACGTAGTTCCGGTCTTTTTGCTGACCCGTGTGGACGTGAAGATCGCCGGACCGTATCACGCCTGGCGTATGGTGCTGAATTTTGGCGGCATGCTCACCGCTACCTTTCTCGCGCCGTTTTTCTCCGTGCCGCTTCTTTTGGCACTGGCGGCGGCGTCGCAGATTCTGTCGTGTCTTGGATACTGCCTGTTTCGCGGACGAGGCGATACGTGAGCGGCGTCTGTATTTCAAAACGGTATAAATACCCCGGTGCGGCGAAAGTCACGCCGGGGCGTTTGCTTTGCGGCCGGAATTTTCTGTTGCTTTTGCCAAAAGCGTATGATATAATGATGGCAGTAAATGCCGGCTTTTTGCCGGCGGTAAAATATACGCTTTTACACTGAATAAAGGAGAAAACTGTGGAAAAACAAACATTTTCTGCCCGTGTTATAGCGGGGCTGTCTGCCTTTATCCTGCTTGCCCTGGGGGCATCTGCGGTTCTGACTCCGGCAGTTACCGCCCAATGCGTGCACGCGAAAGCGGATCTGAAACAAAGTAGCGTTGATAAAGAGACCGGCGTGTATACGTATATCTGTGCCGACTGCAAAGACGAGATCACCGTCCGTCTTTCCGGCGATCTCACCGATCCGCAGAATGATACAGCGTACAAAAACAAACCGGCCAGCATCCGCCGTACGGATATGGAACGGATGGAGACGGAGGGGATGCGGATTTTGTATTTGGAAGACGGCGTAATCGGCAAAACGGCGTCGCCCTATTGGATCTTTTTCAGCGTTACGCCCAAAGAGATCGCCTCGCCTGAGGCTGGGGATCTGAACGATCGGATCTCTACTGCGTTCAGAGGATGGAATCTGTTTTCGGCAGAGCCGTCCTTTGCCCCTGCATCACAGCTTCGGATTCTGCCGGACGGCTGGGAAAAAGGAAGCGGTGCCGTGAAGACGGAGAAGGGTACTGCCGACGGCAAGGCGGAGGTGAAGATTCTGAAAGAGCCCTATCAAAAAAATATCGGTGACGATACGGTGTTCTACCGGGATACAGAAACCGTGGCGTATCTGGAAGTCGGAAAGACTACGGCGTTCGCCCTCCGCATCGATCCGAAAACCGGTGTGTATGACGTGTACGTGGACGGACAGTACAAAGGTACGTCGCAGAAGAATCCGAAAGCGGATTACAATCCGCAGATCTGTTTCCACGACGCTGGGGCAGGTGCGTATACCTATGCGGATATCCGTATCCTGAAAGAGGAAAAGTGAGGTGGCACGGATGAAACGAATGAAGAAAGGTATAGCGTTCCTTCTTTGCCTTGCCATGCTTCTGCCTGTGAGCGTGTTCGTTAAGGGGGCTGAAAAGCCGAGAACGCCCGTCCCGTTCACTGTTTTTGAAGGAACGGATAATGCGGATTATAATTTTCCCCAGTGGTCCGGCGTTGGAAAAGGCACCGGTGCGGAGATTGCCGAAGCACCGGAGGCAAAGAAATCGTCTGGTGCGGGTGATCTGCCAAAAACCAAGGCACTGAATTCCCGCTCTGCCGCCGTGGATTACGGCGTGACGAAGGTGGACGGAAAGCTGCCGGCGGAAACGGGCGAGATCAGCTTTGATCTGTACATCGATACGTGCCCCTGGAAGGGGATCTATATCTCCTTCGGATACGATGACGGGAAGAGCGTTACACCCCACAGCACGGTGGTGTTCTTCCGTCCGGCAGGGGATTCGAAGTACAAAGAATACGGAGACGCCATTGCCGTGGCGTATACGGGGAAAAACGTACCGCTGACGGCACCGTCCTACCATGCCAATTATACGCCCGTTCCCAAAAAGGATATGGAGAACAGTGCCTATCTGAAAATGGATCGGTGGTACAGCGTAAAGATTCAGATCACCCCCGGGCAAAAGACGGCGGAGTTGTATATTGACGGTTACAAGATTGCCGATATTCCTGCCGAAAAAAGCGTGCGCGTGATCAACAGCATCCGCGTGCAGAAGATGTCGGGCGGCGACGGTGCGAATAATATATTCGTCGATAACATTGCACTCCGGGAAAAAGCCGGTGCCGAACCCTATTATTTCGAGGATTTTGAGGATTACTCTCTGGGTGCCGTTTCCGCATCGGTGTGGGATAAACAGAAGCACAACGCCCTTACCGTATCCGAGGTGTGGGCAAAAACGGACGGGGACGAAATAGAAGATTGGGAGACCGTACCGGCGTCGGATGCACTGCGTATATGGCAGAACGGCACTGCCATGGCACAGGCCCACAGATACTTTCTGCCCACGGACAAAATGAGCGTGTCCTTTGACTATATGGGGACAAAGGTTACAGGTATAAGCGGTGCGTATATTGCCCTTTTATCCGGCGAGGACAGAAAGTTCGATATCCGCATCCGAAAGGTAACGGCGGACGATGCCTATCCCATGCTCCGCAATTATACGGGAAAAACGTTTGTCGATATTACCGAGCTTTTGCCGGGCGTATGGTACAATATAAAAATTGATTTTACCGGTACCGGCGCCAAGCTGTATCTGAACGGGGAGCTTACGGCGGAACTTGCGGATATAGATCCCGGCTTGAAAACGGTTGACCGCATCGTTTTCGGCACGGCATCCCGTTCCAAAGCGGATGACGAATACTTTATTGACAATCTCACATTTACCGGGGCATACGAGACCGAAATGAAAGCCATGACCGATCCGTTTGCCGATTCCTTTGACGGGGAAACGGAAGATTGGTCTTTCACGGGCGAGGGAAGCCATACGCTTTCGGACGGCAAGCTTTCCCTTGCGGGTAGTATCGAAGCCGTGCGTACGCTGCCGGCGAAATCGATGGCCGGCAAGTTCGGCTTCACGCTGGAATCAGATACCCCTTCGGGGATTCAGCTGGAGATACTGTGCGGGAAAACCGCGGCCGTTGTTCTGAAAATCGGTGACAACGGTGCTCTGTATTACAAACGGGATAATTTATGGACCATATGCACGGATCCCGGCGTGATCAAAGCGGGGGAGAAGACGGAAATTTCTCTAGATCTGCCGGACGGGCGGAACGCCGATTATTTCAACGTCCGTGTAAACGGAGAACTTGCGGGTACGGCTCTCTATTATCAGCCGTTTTTGTACGTGGACGCTGTCCGTATTACCGTTCCCGAAGGGGGACAGGCGGCTATTGTCGATCTGTACGGCATAAAATCCGACGGCGTTATTCCCACGCCCCAGCGGGGAGAGGCAGCCGCACCGGCCGTGTATCTGCCCGAGATCATTGAAAACGCAAAGGTAATGTACCTTGCAAAGGATACGGATCCGAGAACCGGCTCTATCGCTTACGCCGCAGACGGGAAATCCTTTACCTTTGACAGCAGCCGAAACAGCATCGGCGTGGATCTGGGCACCGTCCAACGTGTGAACGCTATCCGCATCACCGGAAATAAGGAAACGGCACGCGGCTTTACGCAGGACAATATTTCCGTGTGGCAAAGCAACGATAATAAAACGTGGAAAGAGCTTTACGGCCATACGCTGAATTTCTATAAGGAAAACGGCGTAAGTGCGGTACTGATCGAGTTTTCAGGCGTTACCGCACGGTACGTCAAGGTGAATTATTCAAAGACCGATGCCCCGGCCTCCATCACTGCGGACGATCTTACCGCCTCGGTGCGTGCTGAAAGAAAAATTGCACGGCAGTGGGCACTGGCCGGCACGCCCATGTATAAAAAAGACGATACCGCACCCGATGCCGGTGCCATGGCGTTTGAAGTGAACGCCAAAACGGCGGACGGCAAGGATAAAAATTTCCTGTTCTGCGAGGGAGACAGCATCGGAGTCAGCTTTGGGATTCACTCTCACGTGGAAGCCGTGGAGATCACGGCGAAAGGTCTATCCGGGCTTTCCACCGACGCCTTTGCCCTTTATTACAGTTTGGATAACTGCGACTACTCCCCTATTACTGACGTGATCCTAAGCCGGGATCAGCGAGAGGGAAGGGACGTATACCGCCTTACCTTTGACAGTGTGAAATGCGGGTATCTGAAGCTGCATAATATCTCCGGCGGAGAAATTACGCTTGTGAATCTGTATGACGGCCTCGCCGCGTACTCCAGCGTGGAGTGCGTCACCAACACCCATACCTATACGGGAGCCCGTGCCGGTGACGGCGGCTTCTATACACGTGAGGACGGCACGCTTGTGATGTCTTTCGTGGGATTTGATGACGGCGGCGGAGATTTTGACGCGGCCCCCACTCTTTCCATACAGTCTATCGACGGCGGATACACCTGGAGCGACAGTTGGATCGAACTGCAAACTCACGAGACAGGACTGAACGTGGGCTGCAGCTCCTACATCCGCCTTGAAAACGGCGATCTGGGCGTGATCTATCTGGAAAAAGATCTGAACGTACCGGAAAAGAATAACCGGAATATCTGTAATATTTACATACGCCGATCTCACGACAACGGCAGGACCTGGTCCTCGCCTCTGTGTATTTCCAAGGAATTTGATGCGTATACGATTCAGGCGAGCGGCATGCGGTATACCCGTCTCTCCACGGGACGGATTCTCGTTCCCGTGAATTATTCCGTATATACCGACGATGCCTTCGGCTCGGATCGCTCTATTGCGTTCGTTCTGTATTCGGATGACGACGGTGGTTCGTGGAATCTCAGCAATGCGGTAACGCTGCCCAATGCGGCACTGGAACCCATTGCCGCAGAGATGGAAAACGGCATGGTGCTTATGACGCTCCGCACCCGCAAGGAAGGGAAGATCTATCAGTCCGTTTCGGCGGACGGTGGTGAAACCTGGTCCCAGCCCCACGCACTTTCGGAAATCGTTACCCCCAGTTCCACAAACGTAGTGGTGCGTATTCCTCAGACGAAGGACGTCCTTCTCGTGTGGAATAACGAGTTTGCTACGAACAATGGAAAGCGGGATCCGCTGGCAATGGCCGTATCGGCGGACAACGGCGTCAGCTACGGCAATATCCGGAACCTGATCGAGGGATCCGGTGCGTGGGCGGCCGTGCAGTTCTACGGGCGGTCGGTTTACGTGCAGAGCAATGCGAAGATTCTCATTTTGGACGTGGCCGATCTGTACCACCCCGTTTCCGGTGTAAAGACAGTTGCCGATCTGCCGAAAGCGGATACGCCCGAAGCAGAGTATAAGGACGGCTGGCTCACCGGCGTTTCGGCGGATATGATCTATTCTCTGGACGGCGGCGAAACGTGGAAATTCTGCGGCGGCACGTCCGTATATCTTGGAGGATATTCCGGCAGGATACTTGTAAAGAATATCGGAACCCATGGGACGGCTCCGTCGGAGATACAGAAATTGGGATAAATAAAAAGAAGTGCCGCACGCAGCCGTGCGGCACTTTCCATTTCTCATTACTCCACCGTTTTTACAAGCTCATCCATTTCTTTCCGTTTCTTCTCCCGGAGTGTGTCGTCCGCTGCGGCATAGCCGAGCGTGATCACAAGGCGTACCGGCGAATCCAGTCCGCAGATTTCCCGGATTTTTTCGTCATTCAGCCAGCCGAGGATACAGGTGCCAAGGCCCTGAGCGGTGGCTTCTGCCGTAATGTACGCCGCCGCAATGCCGATGTCAATGGATCGGTAATCGTTTTTCTTCATCTTGGCTCCCAGTGCCGCCGTTTTTACGTACGGCATTTCCGACAGCACCAGCATCACCGGGGCGTCGGCGGCAAATTTGTTCATGCCCATCCCCTGGGTTGCTTTCGACACTTTTTTGGCCGCTTCGCCCTTGCATACAGTGATCAGGTACGGCTGGCCGTTGCAGGCGGAGGGAGAGAGGCGGGCGGCGGCAAGGATCCGCTCAATTTTTTCCGGCTCCACCGGCCGGTCGGGATCGTAGCGGCGGCAGGACTGCCGGGCTTCTGCGATTTCAGTAAAGTTCATAAATGTATCCCTTTCGCTGTCTATATTAATACCCATCTGTATTTTGATTTCATTCAGTTCTTTTTGAAATGCCGGGTTTCTTAGGTCTCCATCGGCTTTCCATGTGGAGAGCATTTCCCAATATGGGGTGTTGGAGTTATCCTGTATACACTTCTGCAGTATAGGAAGCTGTACCTGTAAGCGAACTCCAATTTGGTTGTTTCTGAAGCCTTTATGCAATGTCTCTGCATTTTCCAGTGCGGCGAAGGTCTTTCCGCACTGGTAATATACAAAATTCGTGTTGCGTGCGTCGATGCTTTTTCCGTAATGAATCGTGTAGTTATCTTCATCGGCGGCAATGGGCAAATTTCCGATTATTTCGCACTCTCCATAGTAGAAAATATTATCCATCACCATTTGTGAGGGCAGCATTTTCAGATGTACGAGCTGGTCGGGCGTTACGTCCGGCTGTTCTGTTGCGATATGATAAACAGCCGCGCAGATAGGTTTTCCCATAAAGATATCCCAAAACGGTACGCCCTTTTTTCTCATGCTTTCGTAATCAACGAGGATACGTCCGTAACCGAACAGACGGCGGTTTATTTTGAATCTGAAAAAATCTCCTTCCCTATATTTCTGACGTGTTTTTTGGCGTTCGGAAAACGCGCGGATATCTGCCAGCTCTGTATCCCCTGTAGCAGCACACCAATCTTCTGCCCATTTGGAAAAATCGTTCAGGTTTTTTGGCGGGTCAGAATTATAGGTGGATATATAGTAAGATTGCGCAGAGTTATAATTGTATATGTCAATATAACCGCTACTGAAGATAACGGACATGTCGATATGTGTTTTGCTGACAAGAGTCGGTGCGGAAAAAATCTGCGGTTTTCCTTTTGCGGTCTTGGGAAGTATTTTTGTACCGTCTTCTGAAAGCATCTGATCTACACTGTATTCCGTATACAGTTCACAGCCGGGCTTTTCGGATACCTGAATCACTTTCATAATTTTTCTGCCGTCGAGGAATGCATACGTAACGTAATTGTCATGTGGGCCTGCTTTTACTTCTATTCTGCGCCACGAATCAAGCACGGGAGGCAAAGCAAAGCATTTCCGTTGTTCATTTGTCAGTTCAAACATTTATACTCTCCGTTTTTTACGCTTTCCATATTTATTATATCACACATTATTTCACTATTCAAAAGCCACGAAAGACAGCCGCTTCTTTGACTGTCTGGGTGTGTAACAGGACGGTGTGATGACTTTATCAGGGTGCAATTTTTCGCATATACTCCGTGGGGGAGATTCCTACGGAAGTTTTGAACGCACGGGAGAAATTATGTATGGAGGAGTATCCGAGAACGTCTGCCACCCGGGTGACGGAATACCCGCCGGACAGCAGAAGCTGCTTGGCTTCTGCTATTTTCAGCCTGTGATAATATTCCATGGGACCGGTGCCCGTATACTCGTGGAAGAGTTTGCACAGCTGGGATTTCCCTATATAAAACTTTGCACACACGTCGGACAGCGTAAGGGGCGTGTACAGATTTTCCGAAAGGTACGAAGCGATCAGCCGCACGGTGGCACTGTCTGTCAGCTTACGGGAGGTTTCGCTGATCTTTACGGCGTCCGCACTGCCGGCTGCCCTCCGGCGGAGCGTAAGCAGAAATTCCGTAAGGTAACATTCCAAAAGCTGAAACGAACCGTCTTCCGCCCCGGAAAAATCAAGGGGATCGCGGTTTTTGTAATCGTCGGGAATCTTGCCCAGTGCCCGTTTTGCCTCGGCGGTAAACAGAGACAGCAGCATTTTTTCCGTCTTGTCCGTGGTGAAAATTTTTCCGTGGAAGAAGTGCATGGCTTCACTGTCTGTGGTGAAGGAAACGACCAGCATACAGTTGGGGTCCTTGCCGTTGGAAACGTGCGCGTGCATTTCCGTGGGACGGTGAAAAATCACGTCGCCCTGGGAAAGCGTGTGTGCCTTGCCGGCCGAGAGCGCGTTTACCTTTCCCGAATCCACGTACACAAGCTCCCAGAAATCGTGCCGCTCCGGCGGATGGGAGAAGTCCTTGCCGAATTCAAAATAATAGATACTGTTGAAGCCGTCTATGACGATCTCACGCTTTATACGATGCGTTTGAAATTCCATGCGGCTCTCCTTTTTTTGAGAAAATGGAATAAATGACAAATAAAGCATACCGTTTGTTAAATACAAAAGTACGGTAATATTGTATCATATATAAGAGGAAAAAGCAATAACTGCGGCGGAACACGCAAAAATATTCTTTTTTCTACGCTATCCGAAACGGAGGAATTAACAAGGATGAACGTACTTGCCATCGGGTGTCATCCCGACGATATTGAGATTGCCTGCTCCGGCACGCTTGCCAAATGCGTAAAGCGCGGCGATAAGGTAACGGCGTGTCACGTGGCCAACGGAAACATGGGACACGAAATAATTAAGCCGGACGAACTGCGTCTGATGCGAGCCGAGGAGGCGCGGCGTGCCGGTGCTATGGCGGGCGTAGATGTTGTCACCATGGATATCGGGGATCTTCTGCCGAACGGTGCTTCGGTAGAGCAGCGGGATAAAATTGCGGAGCTGATCATCCGCACGCAGCCGGATTTCATCATCACCCACAGCCCTACAGATTATATGTGCGATCACAGAGAGGTATCGAAACTGGTTTTTGATGCTTCCTTTGTGGCAAGTGTGCCTCAGTACGGCCCCCAGGGAAAAGCCGCCGTGGTTCCGCTGTATTATATGGATCATCTGGCCGGCGTCCATTTTGAACCCACGGAGTACGTGGATATCAGCGAGGAGATCGATCTGAAACTGAAAATGCTTGCCTGCCACGAGAGCCAGTTGAAATGGATGCTGGATCACGATCATATCGATTTTTCGGAATTTGTGGAAACCTGCTCCCGGTTCCGCGGTCTGCAGTGCGGCGTGCGGTATGCGGAAGCATTCCGGCAGGAGCCGGTGTGGCCCAGAATGGTAACGAGGAGACTTCTGCCGTGAAAAAGGTTGCGTGCGTAGGAATTCTCGTCGCCGACGTGATCGTGGAGCGTGTGGACGGCTATCCCGGACACGGTGTTCTGAAACGTGTGGACGGCATCACCCTGCATAATGGCGGGAACGCCATGACAGCGGCTGTAAATCTTGCAAAAATGGGCACGGAAGCCAGCATTATCGGCAAAGTAGGTGCGGATATGTTCGGCACGTATCTCCGTGACCGGCTCCGTGAGGCTGGGGTGGATACCCGCGGGCTGAAGACGGACGGAGAGGTGCAGACCTCCGCGTCGGTGCTGATGATCGACGAGGGCGGCGAGCGGTCATTCTTCCACTGCGTGGGAACCAACGGTACGTTCGGTATCGACGACGTGGATTTTGACGTGATCGCCGAGGCAGATCTGGTGTTCGTAACGGGAACATTTCTGCTTGACCGGTTTGACGGCGAGGAGACCATGGAGTTTCTGAAAAGATGCAAGGAGATGGGCAAGACCACCTTCCTTGACGTGTGCTGGGATGAAAAGGGAAGATGGGGCGAAATTCTTGACCGGTCCCTTGCGTACATTGATTACTTTATGCCCAGTATTGACGAGGCGGTACAGATCGCTGGCGTCACCGATCCGGATGAAATTGCGGACGTGCTCCAAAAACGGGGAGCTTCCAATATCGTCATCAAATTGGGAAAGAAGGGCAGCTACCTTCGCTTGAAGGAATGGACGGTGGGGAAGAGGTTTCCCACCATTGACGGCGTTCGCGTGGTGGATACCACGGGAGCCGGTGACAGCTTCTGCTCCGGTTTTCTTGCGGCCATGGCAAGGGGCGAGGACGCTCTCTTTGCCAGCGAATTTGCTAACGTAACGGGGACGCTGTGCGTTACCGCCACGGGAGCGACGGCCGGCACCAGAAGCTATGAAGATGTATTAAAATTCAAGGAGGAACATACATGTTAGTCACACTGGAAGAGATCCTTCGGGATGCGGAAAACAGAAAATACGGCGTCGGCCTGTTCAATATGCTGAATCTGGAAATGGCACGGGGCATTATTGAGGCGGCCGAGGAGGAGAGAAGCCCCTTGATTCTGGGCGTAGCGGAGGTACATCTGCCTCTTATCCCCTTTGAATACGCAGCGCTCGTCATGAATTATATTGCCGAAAAAGCGTCCGTTCCCGTTTGTCTCCACTTTGATCACGGCACGGATTTCGAGAAGATTCGGGCGGCTGTAAACGCCGGATTCTCCTCCGTTATGTACGACGGCAGTGCCCTGCCGTACGAGGAGAGTATTAAAAATACCCGTACCGTTGCGGATATGGCTCATGCAAAGGGTGTCAGCGTGGAAGCGGAGCTGGGCCACGTTGGAGGCGGTGAAGGCGGTACCGAGGACGGGGCTGAGGAAATGTATACCCGTGTGGATCAGGTGCGTGATTTCATCGATCGCTCCGGGACGGACGCTCTGGCCGTTGCCATCGGCACGGCACACGGCAAGTATAAGGTGAAGCCGGTGCTGGATATCGGACGTCTTTCACAGATCTACGAAGTGTCGGACAAACCCCTCGTTCTCCACGGCGGATCCGGCCTTTCCGATACGGATTTCCGGAATACGATTGAAAACGGTATCCGCAAGATCAATATCTGCACGGAAATGTGCGTGGCGGCCAGAGAAGCGTATATCGCCAGTGCCAATCACGAGATCATGTTCTCCGACGCGAAGAACGCCGTAAAGCGTGTGGTAACGGAAAAAATGCGTCTGTTCGGCAGTGCCGGCAAGGCGTAAAGAATTATTATCAGCGAGAAAGGAATTTTGATATGGACTTTTTATCTACCGTAAAAGGCAGCCTTCTGGAAGGCTTTTATCCCAAGGGATGGGATCTTGCAAAGATGGATGCGTGCTGCGAAAAGGGCGTAGCAAGAGAGGATTTCTGGCATAAGGATTTTACCCCTGTGGAGTGCGACAATATCTACGAGTTCGATACCCTTATGGGACATGAGATCGCCCGGCAGATCAAAGCGGCAAAAGACCGCGGCGAAAAGCTTGCCATGATTTTGCCTGTAGGCCCCATGGGTATGTATAAATGGGCCGCTTATTTCCTTAACGAATGGGACGTGGACTGCTCACACGTATATACCTTCAATATGGACGAGTGGGCGGATGCGGACGGCAACACGCTCTCCAGCGACAACCCCGCTTCCTTTGAGTACAGCATGCGGGAGGCCCTGTTTAATAAACTGAACAAGACGGTGCCCGAATCTCAGCGTAATTTTGCTACCAAGGAAAACCTTCCCACCTATCCTGCGAAAATTGCGGCACTGAAGGCGGAAGGGGCAAAACTGGTTCTCGTGTTCGGCATCGGCAGAATGTGCCACATCGCTTTCTGGGAACCCCAGTTTGCGGAGGATTACAACACCGTGGAGGAATGGAAGGCCGCACCGTACCGCATCGGTGCCAAACTGCATCCCCTCACCATTGAGCAGAACGCACTGACCAGTTTCAAGAGCCGTACGACGCTGGTGCCTTGCCGTGCCAATACTATCGGCCCCGGCCTGTTTTTGCAGGCGGATACCATCATCGGCGGCTGTGACGGCACCCTGGGACGGGGCATGGGCTGGCAGGGAATGAGCTTCCTCACCACGCTCCACTACGGCCCCGATATGAACGTGACCTCCACCTTTATGCCCACGCTGCCCGGTAAGCTTTTCTATCTGAAGGAACTGGCCGGACCGCTGGTGGCGGAATGCAACTGATTTATAACAGAAAACGCGTCTTCCGAATAAACGGAAGACGCGTTTTTATGCTTTTTCAGGAAACACGGAAAGTTTTTTTCGGTGGGGATAGCATTTGAGAAGATTATGTGCTATAATTATGGAAATCAGCGTTTTGCTCTGAACGGCCCGTGCTTTTCCATAAGTATTACCAGGACTGGGATGAGGAGGATCTGCAGGAGTATTCCCGGAATCGCGTTGGTGAACGCGCCGGCAAGAAAGGCTGCAAAGCCGAAATTGCCGCCCTGCATGCCAACGAGAAGGAACATGGCCGCACCCCACACGATCCGACCCGCAAGCATGGCGGTGAGAAGGGAGACGTAGACGGAACTTCTTTTTCGGGGAAGCAGTTTATACATAACTCCTGCCATCGCACCGTATGCTGCAAGCTCAAAGGCCATGCATATGGCCGTTGGGAACATAGGCGGGAAGCCGCCGGTAAGAAAGGAACGGAGGATCGGTGCGATACAGCCTACCGCAAGCCCCCAGGGCCAGCCGCAGAGAAAGCCGCAAAGCAGAACGGGGATGTGCATGGGACATAGCATGGAGCCGATCTGTGGAATCTGTCCGGTGAGAAACGGCATAACGTAGGCAAGTGCCAGAAACAGGGCAGAGAGAATCATTTTGAGAAGTTTATTGTGTATGTTCATGAATATCTCCTTTTGATACAAAAAGGTACCACTATCCCTTCTGGGATAATGATACCTGCAAGTACCGTTTACATGAGTATTGATTTTTCAGCCGGGGATAGAGAAACTTCTGTTTCCGCACCGTTCTTCTGAACGGCGAATCCATTATACCATATAAGTCTCGCTTTGTCAAGCCTGGGGAGGAACACTATGGAAAACAACGCATTTCGGGAATTATTTGAAAAGACGTTTCCGTTCTGGCACGCTATGAGCCTTACGGATCAGGAGCATCTTTTACACGCCTCCCAGACGGTGCGTTTTGAAAAGAGAACGAGGGTGCACGACGGAAACAACTGCACCGGCGTTATTTTAGTGAAAAGCGGCAGTCTTCGGCTGTATCTTCTTTCCGATGAGGGCAAAGAAATCACTCTGTACCGCCTGTTTCCGGGGGATATGTGTATGCTTTCCGCTTCCTGCGTGCTTGAGAGTATCACCTTTGATGTGTTTATTGATTCCGAGGAAAGCAGCGATTGCGTAGTGGTGGGCGGCTGTGCCTATGAGGATCTTGCCAGGCGGATGCCAGAGGCGAAGATTTTCGCTTTGGAAACGCGGCACTCAGCCGGTTTTCCGATGTGATGTGGGTGATGCAGCAGATCCTGTTTATGAGCATGGATAAGCGGTTGGCCATCTTTCTTTTGGATGAGATCGCCAAGCACGGCACCGATACGGTCAAACTGACTCACGAGCAGATTGCCAAATACATGGGTTCCGCCCGTGAAGTGGTGTCCCGTATGCTGAAATATTTTGCGGGAGAAGGCATTGTTGCCTCCTCCCGCAGTGAGGGTATCCGGATCCTTGATAAAAAGCGGCTCCGGGAGTTAGCCAGGTAACAGTCCGAGAATCTTTTCTTTCGGCACGGCACCGCTTATGCGGTTTACTTCCTTGCCGTCCTTCAGCACCACCAGCGTGGGGATGCTGAATACACCGAACGTACCGGCAAGCTCCGTGTCGTTGTCCACGTTGATCTTGCCCACGACGATGTCCGTCCGCTCTTCCGCGATGGCGTCCACGATGGGAGAAACCATGCGGCACGGACCGCACCAGTCAGCGTAGAAGTCCAGAAGGACGGGCTTCTCACTGTTTTTTACTTCGTCAAAATTTTCCTTTGTGATTTTCAGTACAGACATATATATTGTCTCCTTTTCTTTTATTTACGTTATTATTATAGCAGACTTTATTGGCGGTTTCTGTGATTTTGTCACGAAACTGCCGATTTTATTCTCCGGTTATGAGACCGATTCCTTTTTCCAGCGTTTCGGCATCGATCATTCCCATGGCACGGGCGATGAGATAGCCGTCCGCATCAATGAAATAGGTCACGGGCAGGGAAGTGGCGCTGTAAGCGATGGCGGCCTCGTACTCTGTGTCGAAATATACCGGAAAGATGAATTCCTCTTTTTCGATGAACGACTTGGCGGTTTCCACCGTTTCCCGTCCGCCGTCCGTCATATTGACCATCATAAACTCGACCGTATCGCCCCATTTCCCATAGGCCTCGTTGAAATCAGGCATTTCCGCTTTGCAGGGCGGACACCAGCTTGCCCAGAAGTTAAGAACGACGGGTTTTCCGATTTTGTCCGTCAGACGTACGGCGTTTCCGTCCGTATCGGTTACGGAAAAGTCCGGTGCGGCAAACAGTTCCGTGTCTTCCTTATCACCGTCCGGTGCGGTGCCGTCCGTTTTCGCCGGGGGCTTCGTTCCTTCTTCCACAAGTCCGCCGCTGTAACCCGAGCCGAGCCGGTCGTAAAGGACATACGCACCGCCGAGCAGCAGAACGAGTGCGAAAAGAACCAGCAGAAGTTTCCATTCTTTTTTCAAATTTCTTCCTCCTTGTTTTTTAGCTTATAAGCGAGAGCAGCTTTTGGAAAAGTCCGGTCATCATGGCGATTCCGGTGATAACCAGAATCGCTCCGCTGATTCGGTTGAACGCGGTATAGTGCCGTTTTATGACGGCAAAGGTACCTTTCAGCCGGTCGATCAGCAGGGCACTCAGCACGAAGGGGATACCGAGCCCCAGGGAATACACGAGTAAAAGTAAAATTCCAGTGAGCGTGCTGCCTTCCCGGGAGGCCATCATCAGAGCAGAGCCGAGAAAGGCACCCACACAGGGCGTCCAGCCTATGGAAAACACCGTGCCGAAGAGGAAAGCGGAAATGATTCCCGTTTCGCCCCGGGTAACGCCGGTTTTCGGTCCGCCGAAAAACGGCAGCCGGAATAATCCGAAAAAGTGCAGCCCCAACAGAACCACGATACTGCCGGTGAGCAGATTGACGATGGTTCCGTATTCCCGTAGAAGTCCGCCCACCGTGCCGGCGAGGGCTCCCATCAGGATAAAGACGACGGTAAATCCGGCGACGAAAGCAAGTGCATTCCGCAGGGTTTTTGCCGTGGTTCTCCCCGTACCGCCGGCAAAGTAGGATACGTATACGGGCAGCATGGGGAGAAGACAGGGAGAAATAAAGGTGATGATCCCCTCCAGAAACAGAAGAAAATACTGCATGCGTCTGGTTCCTTTCCGTGTTTTTTATTATTATACCACATTTGTCCGCAGTTTGCAGTGATTCAGTCACGAAAGAATAAAAAATTACACAAGTCGGAATATACCATACCGCGCCGGTGAATTTGGTAGGAAAATTCCAGTGCATTTTTTTCGCCGATATTTTATAATTTTATTGGAGAAATCTCACCGGATATGGTGAGGGCGAAAGGAGTTCGAACAAATGAATAAGTTTGGCATTTTCATGAATTTCTGGGAGAACGGCTGGGATGCGGATCACGTCAGATATATCAAAAAAGCGGCAGAGATCGGCTTTGACGTTCTGGAGTTTCAGGCACAGCCCCTGCTTGAAATGTCGGACGCACGGCTTTGTGAGATCAAGGCGGCGGCCGATGCGTACGGTGTGGAGCTTACCTACAGTTTGGGCCTCGATAAGAAATTCGATATTTCCTCGCCAGAGGAAAGCGTGCGTCTGGGCGGTGTGGAGTATCTGAAGAACATCATGCGTAAGGTGCACCGTATGGACGGAAAAATCATCTCCGGCGTCAGTTATGCCGCGTGGGGCGTTCCGGACGGTGCGTTTGAAAAAGCACAACTGCGGCAGAACAGTCTTCGCTCCATGAAAGAACTGTCCAAAATGGCGGAGGAGTTTGGTATTACCTATGCCGTGGAGGCAGTCAACCGGTTTGAGGGCGTGGTGCTGAATACGGCAGCCGAGGCTGTTTCGTACGTGGAGGAACTGGACTGCAAAAACGTGGGTATCCTTCTGGATACTTATCACATGAATATCGAGGAATTCAGTTTCCGCGATGCGATACTTACTGCCGGAAAGTATTTGGTCGGCTTCCATACCGGTGAGAACAACCGCACAGCCCCGGGCAGAGGTCATCTCCCCTGGGAAGAGATCTTCGGGGCACTCAGCGACGTGAACTATACCGGCCGGATCGTGTGCGAGCCATTCGTTATGGCAGGCGGCGAGGTCGGCAGAGATATTTACGTCTGGCGGAATCTGCTTTCCGACGTGAGTGAGGCATCTCTGGATAGAGAGGCGGCGTATCTTCTCCGCTTCCAGAAGGATATGGTGAAAAAGTACGGCAAATAATATGGCGAGTTGTGTGAGAACACATGTCCCGGCATGAATCGGAAGGAGACAGCGTATGAAAATAGAAGATGGAAACGGAATCAGCGTGTTGACCAAGCAGGATTTCCCTATGGCAAAGCAGAATTTTCATATACAAATGTCCGATGAATATCCCGATTATATCGGGATTCCCCATAAGCATAAGTTTATTGAAGTCGTTTACGTGATCTCGGGGCAGGCGGTTCATGAGGTGGCCGGACACCGTTCCCCGGCAGCACGGGGAGATCTGTTCGTTATCAACATGGATACGCCCCACGTGTTTCATCTGGCGGAAAACGGAGAGGAGCCCTTCGTGGCGTATGATCTGAAATTTACGCCGGAATTTTTTGACAGTTCGGTGACGGGATACCAGGCACTGGAGGCCCTCAACCACTCCTTTATGTTCTACTCACTTCTGAACGGCAGGGAGGCGTATACGCCCTGCATCAGCGTGACGGGCAATTCCTTTTCCACCATGGGTGATCTGTTCCACAAAATGTATCAGGAGTACAAGGGACAGCAGAAGGGATATATCGAAATCGTCCGTGCTTATCTTATGCAGCTGATCGTCACCGTCTTCCGTACGGTGGATGCGTCGGCTCAAAAGAACACCGTCGAAAAAAACGGACAGGTCGTAGGGTATATCACCGACTATATCAAAAATCGGTACGCCTTTCCCATTTCCGTAAAAGAGCTGGCGGAGCAGGTGTATATGAATCCCGATTATCTGGGCCGTATCTTCCGGGCGGAAACCGGCATGACCATGAGCGAGATGATCCAGAAGGTGCGGATTGAGCGGGTGTGTGCCATGCTTTTGGGCACGTCCGGAACCGTTTCCGGAATTGCCGCCGCCTGCGGCTTTGAGGACATGAAGTTTTTCTATAAGGTTTTCAAAAGGTACATGGGCGTCTTGCCCGGGGAATACCGGAAAAGGGCACGGCAAAACGGCGAAACCGATATTTCAGAATAAACAGAAATTTACGGAGGTATGTATGGTTAACGTAAAAGAGTGGAGCAAACAGGCGAACATCGTGGCGGACGTGCTGGCAAAAGCTCCCAAAATGGACAAAACGCTCCGCGTGGACAGAGCAGAATTCAAACGGCGGCAGGACGCCGTGTACGCCGGTCTGAAAGCGGCGGGCTTTGATGCCGGCATCGTCTATTCCGACGAGCATTATCACGGCGACGTGCCGTATCTCGGGGGCAATACCAATATTTCCGTAGAGCCTGTGGCCGGTATCATCGGCAAAAACGGCTTTGCGATCCTGGCCGGTCTTGAGGGATGCTACGTGGCCGAGCAGCTTTCTCCCCGAAGCGGATGCCGGGTGGCAAGAGTGGAAATGCTGAAACTGGCGGACGAGGAATATCCCGTGGAAGCCGACCGGCCGGAGGACGTAATCGAGGAGATCTGCGGAAAGAAGCCGGTGCGGATCGCACTTCTTACGCCCCGTGCCGTTATGCCGGTGGCTCTGTACGAATGGTTTGAAAACTACGTGGGACGCGGCAATCTTTTGGACGGACAGGAGATCTATTACAAGATCAAATACGAAAAATCCGATATCGAAATGCGTCTGACAAAGCAGGCAGCCGTGGTGGCCGACTATATGATCGAGGGTATGCTGGCCGTTATGAAGCCGGGCATGCTGCAGACGCAGGTAGCACAGTGGGGCTACGCCATCGCATCCGAACTGGGCGTGGAGGAAATGGGCATTGACGTGATGGTAACCAGCGGAGAGGATAACCGTTCTCTTGTTGGCAAAGCACTGAATCACGAGATCAAAGCCGGGGAGTTTGTTCATCTGGGCGTCGGTCCTGCCATGGACGGACTGACTGCCTGTGAACGCTGTACGGTTGTTTGTACTGAGGCCGGCGGCAAGTTGACGGAGCCCCAGGAGTACTGGCTCAGCTTCGTGGAGGATGCTTATCGGGTAGGCCTTTCGGAGTTCATCCGCGTAGCGGAAAACAATCTGCCGGCACGTTTGCAGGAAGAAGCACTGGTGAACTATTTTGAAAGCCGCCGTGAGGAAGTGAGCCGCCGCATCGGCAAGCCCATTGATCTTGCCATGCTGAAGCCGTATACCGGTACGCACAATGCAGGCTACACCGAGTGTCAGGAGTTTTACGGTGCCATTACGCTCAATTCCAATGAACCCATGGGCAATCAGATCGTAACCATGCTGGACGTTGCCGCCCGCGGTTTCGGCAGCACCTGGAACAGCGTGATCATTCCCGAATTTGACTACGTTCTGGTGGAGAAAACGCTTGGCAAATATGGCAGAAAAGTCGAAGTGCTGAACGAACTGCCCATCCGCTTGCAGCATCTCGTCGGCAGCGGCTACTGAGGAGGAGAAATATGAAGTATACATATTATGACGTTGATAAAAAACAGAAAAATCATGACATACAGACGCTGTTTCCGGATTTCGGCAAAGATGAAGCCCTTGTGGTCATGAGTCCCCACGACGACGACGCCATTATCGGTGCCGGCTACGCCATGCTGGCGGCTAAAGAAGCGGGTGCAGACGTGTACGTGATGATATTCTGCCGTGGCGATGCAGGATACAGCACGGTAGAAGAAAAGGATACCATTGAGGCGGTGCGGGAGAGGGAAACACTGGACTGCTATGCCCGGATGGGTATTCCGGCGGATCATATTCTCCGCCTGCATTTCCCAGATTTCTCGGCTATCGGCAATCTGGGTTGGGAGAAGGCGGACGGCAACCCCGGCGATATGCCTGTCATTCTCCGCTTCCTTCGGGAGAAGAAGATCACCCGGGTGATGATCCCCAATCACTATCACGAGCATATCGACCACCTTGCCGCTTATCTTATGTCATCCTTCGATACCCCCCAGGCAGGGGACGCGGCTCTTGTAGATCACGGCGTGCCCCACGCGGTGCGGTCCACACTGCAGTATTCCGTCTGGGCGGATCTGGATCCCGAAGACGCACTGGTGAACGGACGTCCGACGAATCTTCGCGCCAACCGGATCCTTGCCGTGGATGAATCGGTGGAGAAGGCGATTGACGATGCCATTTCCGCCTACGTATCCCAGACCGAGATCATCCGGGGACTGGTGGAGGCCAGAAAAGAGAGAAAAACCGCCGACGGCCGTTTCGTAGAGGTGTATATCGCCTTTGACTGCCGCCCGAAGATCAGCTTTAAGCCCTATACGGATTGGGTGGAGAAATTCCACTGAATCCTCTGAAAATCTGCCGTGGAAAACACGGCAGATTTTTTTGCAAAACTCTATTGACAAGGGAAAATGCGGGGAGTATAATGCAGATAACCCCCATTTTTCGATTTCAGGAGTGTATTCTTATGCTTTGGACAGAAATTTTATCCGGCAAGTTTGAAGAAGCCGTGGAACAGTCGAAAGGCGTCTGTGCGCTGGTGGTAGGATGCGTGGAGCATCACGGCAAGCACCTGCCCCTGGGACAGGACGTGATTCACGCCTCCGGCGTGGCGGAGCGTGCCGCGGAAAAGGAGCCGTTCGTGCTTTTCCCCCACATGTATTTCGGTGAAAAGCAGGGTGCCGGCGAATTCCCGGGTACGATCATCTTTTCCTCGAAACTGATGTTTGACATCCTTGCCGAGTCCTGCTCGGAGATGGCACGGAACGGATTCAAGAAGATCGTACTCATCAGCGGTCACGGCGGCAATACCAATATGCTGAATAACTTTGCCCGCAGCGTTCTCCACGATAAAAACGATTACATGGTGTTCGTATACAGTGCTTCCGGCACGTGGCCCACGATCCCCCGTATGCTGGAGATCATTGATTCCGGAAACCGGGATTATTTTCCGGAACTGACGGATGAGGATATTGCGTATCTTCGGTACTACGCAGAGCATAACACCACAAACGGTCACGGCTGTCTCAGGGAAACGGGCATTACGCTGGGCGTACGCCCCGATCTGGTGGATCTGTCCCGCGTGAATATGGTGGACGGACGGTCTGTCCACTATATGGATCATATTTCAAAGGCGGGATTCTATACTCCTTTCGGCTGGATGGCCAATTATCCCAACTCGCTTTCCTCCGACGTCCACGACGGCAACAACGAGCGTATCGGCAGAAGCCTCGTAAAATACGCTGTTGATAAGATGGCGGCGGATTTCAAGGTGCTGAAAGAGGATACCGCCGTGGAAGCCTACCACAAGCAGTGGCTGGCAAAACAGAAATAATCCGTGCAAAAAGCGATCGAAAGATCGCTTTTTGTTTTGCCGGAGAGATATTTTGCAGAATTATGAAATATGGCTTGAAAACAGATGGAAAAATGACTATAATATTACAAAAGGAATACGTAAGGGAACCGCCCGGCGGTGTCCCTCTTTAAGAAAGAGACGGTAAAAGCAAAAATGAAAGTGGTACTTTCAAATCTGACGAAGAAATTTCCCAACCGGAATAAAAAGGCCGGCGGGGAAGTGGTGGCGGTCAGCGATTTTTCTTTTGAGATCCCGGACGGAAAACTGATCGGCCTTTTGGGCCCTTCCGGCTGCGGAAAAAGCACGACGCTCCATCTGCTCAGCGGTTTGCAGAAGCCCACGGCCGGCAAGATCTTCTTTGGCGACGACGACGTGACGGATCTGCCGCCGGAGCACCGGGGCGTGGGACTGGTGTTCCAGAATTACGCTCTGTATCCGCACCTGACCGTTCTGCAGAATATTCTGTTTCCGCTGCAGAACCTGAAAGGAAAGGACCGCCTGTCCAAAGAAGAAATGCACGAGAAGGCGTTTGAAGCGGCAAAGCTTGTGCAGATCGAGCAGCTCATGGACAGAAAGCCCAGCGAGCTGTCCGGCGGTCAGCAGCAGCGCGTAGCCATTGCCCGGGCTCTTGTGAAAATGCCTCGGATCCTTCTTCTGGATGAGCCCTTGTCCAATCTGGATGCCCGGCTCCGTCTCCAGACCCGGGAGGAGATCCGCCGTATTCAAAGAGAAACCGGAATCACCACCGTGTTCGTTACCCACGATCAGGAAGAAGCCATGAGCATTTCCGATCAGATCATCGTAATGAAAGAGGGCGTGGTGCAGCAGATCGGCGAGCCTCAGGCTGTCTATGACGATTCGGTGAATCTGTTCGTGGCAAAGTTTTTGGGTACGCCGCCTATCAACGTGTTTGACGGCACGGTACGGGACGGTCAGGTGTACGTAGGCGATGAGGCGATTCTTCCGGCAAAGGGCATCTGTGACAGACCGGTATCCGTTGCCATCCGTCCCGAGGGATTTGTCCTTGCGGAAAAGGGTGCGTTCGGGTGCGGACTCGTCCGTGTGGAGGTAATGGGACGGGATATAAGCGTGGTAGGAACCCATCCGTTTTGCGAGAGCGATTCCGTCCGTGCCATTATCCGTGCGGAGAACATGAAAGAGATCAGCGGCACTTGTGTTCGATTTGATCTTCTCCCCGGCAAGGTGTTCGTGTTCGACAAGGAAACCGGTGCACGCCTGCGTCCGGAGGCGGAATAAGGAGCAGCAGATGGAAGAAAAAAATTATAAAGCCTATTTGTATCTTCTGCCGGCGATCCTGTTTCTCGCGGCGTTTATGGTGTATCCCCTCGTGGACGTGTTTATTTACTCCTTTGAAGAAGGGTACAATTTCGCATCCCAGACCTATAAGGGCGTGGGCACGTTCAACTATTCCTACGTTCTGCACGATCCCTATTTTCTTATGGCAGTGAAGAATACGCTGATTCTGGTAATGATCACCGTGCCGCTGTCCACCGGTATTGCCCTTTTGATTTCCGTGGGGCTCAATTCCATCAAAAAGCTCAGAGAGCTGTTTCAGACGGTGTATTTCCTGCCGTATGTTACCAATACGCTGGCGGTGGGCCTTGTGTTCATGATCCTGTTTCAGAAAACGCCTTATTCGGACGGGTTTGCCAACCTTGTGATCCAGATGTTCGGCGGCGAAGCCGTGGATTTCATTGACGGACCGTACTGGGCGAAGATGTTCGTGCTTTGCTTTTATACGATATGGGTGGTCATGCCCTTTAAGATACTGATTCTGACCAGTGCTTTGGCATCGGTGAACGACGACTACTATAAGGCCGCCAAGGTGGATGGCACCTCCCGGCTCCGTATTTTCACGAAAATCACCCTGCCTATGATCTCCCCGTCCATTTTTTATCTGGTGATTACCGGCTTTATCGGTGCGTTCAAGGCGTACAGCGATGCGGTAGCTCTGTTCGGTACGGATCTGAATGCGGCCGAGATGAATACCATCGTTGGCTACGTGTACGATATGCTGTACGGCGACAGCGGCGGATATCCGTCCTATGCGTCTGCCGCCGCCATCATCCTGTTTGCCATCGTGCTGACCATCACCTGCATCAATCTGCTGGTGAGCAAAAAGCACGTACACTACTGAGGAGGCACCGATGGAAAAACATACGAATTTTGAAAAGATCGAACGGTCAGCGGCCGTACGGAAAAAGGTGCTGACGGCGGTTACTTATTTCTTTCTCGGTATATGGGGTATTACGGTTCTGTTCCCCTTTTACTGGATGCTTCTTACCTCCGTCAAAAGCTACGGTGCGTACAATGCGGAGTATATCCCGAAGCTGTTCACGCCTAACCCTACGCTTGAAAACTACGTGAGTGCGTTTACCTCGGTGCCGCTGGCGGATTATTTTCTCAATACGCTGATCTTTACCGTGATCACTACTGCGCTTATGCTGCTTGTGACGGTGCTGGCGGCGTTCGCCTTTGCCCTGCTGCAGTTCCCGGGAAAGGATCTGCTGTTTACGCTGTTTCTTTCCCTTATGATGATACCCACCGAGCTTGTGGTGATCACCAACTACGTTACCGTTACCAATCTGGATCTCCGCAACACCTTTGCCGGTCTCATCCTGCCTTCGGTTACGTCGGTATTTTACATTTATCTTCTGAAAGAGAATTTCGCACAGATTCCAAGCGAGTTGTACTATGCCGCCAAGGTGGACGGCACTTCCGATTTCAAATATCTGTGGAAGGTGCTGATCCCCATTTGCAAGCCCACCATCGTCACCATTACTATTCTGAAGGTGATCGAGTGCTGGAACTCTTACGTGTGGCCGCGGCTGGTAACGGATGAGGAAGCCTATTTTCTTGTTTCCAACGGTATCCAGACCATTCGCGAAAGCGGATTCGGCCGGGAGAACATTCCTGCGATGATGGCGGCGGTAGTGGCTATTTCCGTTCCGCTGATCATTCTGTTCTTGCTTTTCCGCAAAAAGATCATGGAGGGCGTGTCCCGGGGAGGTACGAAGGGATGAGAAACCGCCGCTTTCTTGCCGTGCTTCTGCTTTTCACGTTAGCGCTTTCTTCCGTACTGTTGACGGGATGCCACGGCTCTCAGGGGTACGCACCCTTTGAAATGCCGGACATGTTTGATACGTCCCGCACCTATGAGATCTCCTTCTGGGCAAAAAACGATACCAATAAAACCCAAGTGGCCATTTACCGTAAGGCCATTGAGGATTTCATGGCTCTTTATCCCAATATCACGGTCAATCTGCGTCTGTATACGGATTACGGCAATATATACAATGACGTAATTACTAATATTTCTACAGGGACCACGCCTAACGTGTGCATCACCTATCCGGATCATATTGCCACTTACCTTACCGGTGCGGAAACGGTCGTGCCGCTGGATGCTTTGTTTGACCACGAAAAATACGGTCTGGGCGGCAGTGAGGTGCGGTTTGATTCTCCTGCAAAAGAGGAGATCGTTCCCAAGTTTTTATCCGAATGCTACCTGAACGGTGCACATTACGCCATGCCGTATATGCGTTCCACCGAGGCGTGTTACGTAAACAAAACGTACGTGGAGGCACTGGGCTTTACGCTTCCCGACGTGCTTACCTGGGATTTCGTATGGGAGGTATCCGAGGCGGCTCTGAAAAAGGATGCAGACGGCAATTTCCTCGTGAATAGACAGAAGGTGCTGTTCCCGTTTATCTATAAATCCACGGATAATATGATGATCCAGATGCTGCGGCAGAAGGGTGCCCCCTATTCCACAGATGACGGCACCGTCGGCATCTTCAACGAAACTACCGAAGAGATTCTCCATACTGTGGCAGAGCACGCCAAAAGCGGAGCTTTCTGTACGTTCAAGATCGTCGGCTATCCGGCGAACTTTCTGAACGCAGGCCAGTGCATTTTTGCCGTGGATTCCACTGCGGGTGCCACCTGGATGGGTGCGGAAGCACCGCTTATCGATATACCGGAGGAGAATCTGGTGCAGTTTGAGACGGCGGTTATGCCCATTCCCCAGTACGATCCGGAGAATCCGGTGATGATCTCTCAGGGACCGTCCGTATGTGTGTTCAATAAGAGCGATCCCCAGGAGGTTATGGCTTCCTGGCTGTTTGCCCAGTATCTTTTGACGGATGAGGTACAGATCGCATACGCACAGACGGAGGGATACGTTCCCGTAACCACTAAAGCACAGAATACGGATACGTATAAAGACTATCTTGCCGCCGGCGGCACGGATAACGATCTGCATTACGGCGTAAAGATAAAAGCGTCCGAACTCTTATTGGAGAATGTGGAGCAGACCTTCGTTACCTCTGTGTTCAACGGTTCGGCATCCCTACGGAACGCCGCCGGACAGCTGATCGAGAATACGACCAAATCCGTGCGTCGGAAGCAGACCGTGGATGATGCGTACGTGGCGGATCTGTATAAAGACGTGACGTCCCTTTACCGACTGGATCAGATCACCGCCCGGCGGGATGCTGCCGGCAGTGGAAATGACCTGGGTCCCCTGCCTGCAACGGCGGTACTTCTTCTCGGTATGCTGGGCGGGCTCTGGATACTGATTCTGCTGTATCTGCTCACGGAAAAAATTAAACGAAGAAAAAACAAAAAAATCCAAAATAGGCATTGATTTATTGCCGGAAGTGTTGTATAATAGTACAGCACTTTACCAAACTAAATTACGGAGGAACAAACTAATGAAGAAAATTTTGGTAATGGCACTGGCGCTCGTAATGCTCTGCGGCCTTGTTGCATGCGACAAAGAGGCAGACGTGAACGCTAAGTCCGAAGGCGTTATGACCTACGAAGAGTACATGGCCGCTGAAATGGACGCTGAAGTAGTCATCGAGGCGTACGTACAGGGTCACCAGGCATGGTGGGAAAAGGACGGACAGGGTGTTGTCACCGTGTACGCACAGGATCCCGACGGTGCATACTTTATCTATGAAGCAAAGTGCTCTGAGGAAGATGCCGCTAAGCTGACCGAGGGTGCCAAGATCAAGGTTACCGGCTACAAGGGTGCTTGGGCCGGCGAAATCGAGATCATGGACGGTACCATCGAAATCCTGGAAGGCAAATGGGTTGCCGAAACGTTTGACGCTACCGATCTTCTCGGCAAGGACGAGCTGATCGACCACCAGAACAAGAAGGTCGCTTTCAAGGGTCTGACCGTAGTTTCTCTCGCATACAAGGACAGCGAGTGGGATAAGGACATCTATCTTACCGTATCCAAGGATGGCGTGAAATACGATTTCTGCGTTGAGAACTACCTCACCGCTCCCGACACTGACCTCTATAAGGCTGTTGCCGCTCTGAAAGAGGGCGACGTGATCGACGTAGAAGGCTTCCTCTACTGGTACGAGGGTGTAAACACCCACATCACTGCTGTTTCCGCAGCGAACTGATTTTATACAATCACCGGCACCGGCTTTGCACCGCAAAGCCGGTGATTTCTTTTCTTCCGGAATCGTCACAATCCGTGCACAGATGACATATGATGGTACTGTCAGACAGTGCGGATTTTCGCACCGTCGAGACGATTATCGGAAAGGTATTGTTAGAATGAAAATGTACGATTATTCTGCATCGCCGCGAATCTGCGGTGACTGTACGGATATGATGATGCGTGGACCGATCACGGTCACACGCGAGATATGCTCCCGGGTGGCGGACGGATGCAGCTGCGACTGTGCGGAGATTCCCGCCGAGGACAGACCGTGCGGCACGGCAGATCAGTGGTCTGATTCGCCGCTGGCTATGGTGTCCTCTCCCTATCAGGGTTTCGGCGACGTGTTTTCCTGTGCGGAAGAAGCACTGGCTCACGGTACGCTGTTTCAGAATCTGTATCTTCCCATTAAGGATGCCAACGGAACGAGAGGAGGATGCGTATGATTTGCAATATGCGTGGAAACGCGTGCCGGTATCCTTCACCGGAACGGCGAAGCTGTGTCGGCGGTGTTGCCCGTCGGACGGACGGCTGCTTCCGTGACGGGGAGAGAGCCGGTACGTGCGGTGACGGGTACCGGATGCCCGGTACAAAAACCGGCGTGATGCCGGCCGGCTGGAACCGGAACGATTTTTGCCAGATGCGGGAAAAACTGATGGCACTGTATTTCGTGGTGGTAGAGTTGGAACTGTATCTGGACGGTCATCCGGATAACGCCGACGCACTTGCCCGGTATCGCTGTGCGGTAAATGACTACAAAGCACTGGCGGAAAAATTTGAAAAACAGTACGGTCCGCTGACGGCCGAAGGTAACCGTTGCGAAAATGAATGGCTTTGGGCACGTCTGCCCTGGCCCTGGGAGGGTTGAGATATGTGGGTGTATAGAAAAGAATTGCAGTTCCCCGTAAAAATTAAAAACCCGAATCCCAAGTACGCACAGATCATTGTCAGTCAACTTGGCGGTCCGGATGGCTTTTGCTGATGATTCACAGAGGGCGGAAATATATGTCTATCTGGCGGGTATCCGCATGGAAGACCACTTTCTCCAAAACCTCAAGCAATACACTGTTTTTCATGCCGGGGTCAGCGTCCGGATCACGAAGAAGGTTTAGAGCGTCGGCGACACGGGTGGCGTAGGCTTCTGCGGGAACAGACACCGGCTGAACCGGTTTTAATTGAGATTCAAGATCACGAATGCGTTTCGTGATCCTTTTTTTATTTTCTGCGTATTCTTCCAGTGTATCGACGCCGTTCTGATACGCATCTTTGGCACGCTGCAGACGTCTCTGCTCTGCGGCGATGCTCTTTTCTATATCCAGATTATCGGGAGAGGAGAGAAGTTCCGGTTTGGGCGTCACGTGGAAAGTGAGGGTGCGGATAGACTCCTCCAGTGCCTCACTGAGTGCGGCCTCTGCTTTTTTCTGCGTGATGCTGTGAGAGATCGTGCATGTGCCGCGGGAGTAGTTGTGGCATTGCAGAGACGGGCTTTTCGTTTGGTTCTGGACAAGCGTAGCTCCACAGGCACTGCATCGGAATAGACTGCGGAGAGGGAACGTGGACGGCTTCTGCTCACGTTTGGCATGCTTGGCGTACTTTGTCTTCCGCTGCAGCAAAAGTGCCTGGGCGGCGTTCCAAACGTCCTCTGTGATGATCGGCTCGTGTTGTCCATCAAAAATGATCGTGTTCGGGTCATCGTATTGCCGCCTGGAAACGGTACGGCCCTCTGTTGACCAGCGGATCTTTCCGATATACACCGGATTGTTCAGCATGTATTCGATCCAGCGGTTGTCAGGCACGTTTCCGAAGCGTGTGCGGACGCCGGCATTACCCAGACGAACGGCAATTTCCCGCATACCATCCCCAGCGATGAAAGCGGAGAAAACGGCACGCACCGTGTCGGCGTCCTCATTCGGGTAATACGTATCGTCCCGCAGATCGTAACCGAACGCCGGAGCGGTGACAGGCTTTCCGCGGGATGCCTTCTCCAGCATACCGCGTCTTACCTCGCCGGACAGGCGGATAAGATAGTATTCGTCCATCCATTCGATGATACGTTCCACCAGACTGCCGAACGGGCCTTCCGGAAGCGGCTCAGAGATGGAGACGACGGTCACGCCGATCTTTTGGAGGAGGGACTTGTATACGATGCTTTCTTCTTGATTTCGTGCAAATCGGGAAAACTTCCATACCAGGATCGCATCGATGGGATGCTCCTTGTCTTTAGCCAGGGCGATAAGATCCCGAAATTGATCGCGGCGTTTCACAGATTTGCCGCTGATGCCGTCATCGTAGAAGATATATTCCTTTGGCAGCTCGTAGCCGTTGGCGTCACAGTATTCGCGGATGCGCTTCAGTTGGCTGTCCGGGGAGAATTCGTCTTGCCGCTCGTCGGATACACGGAGGTACGCGGCGGCGATTTTTGGGGCGGTTATGTCCATGGTGTCCTCCTTTTTTTGGGGGGTAAAATGGAACAGCGAACAAAAAGGTATGCAAATAGTCAAACCGCATCCGGGTGTTCTTCAAAATAATAATCGAAAATATCTCTTCGGTGGGTGAAAACATCATCCGGAATGCGAACAAAGTAAACTAAATTTGAGAAATATTCGGATAATTCAAGTTTTTGCGAAAGAGCAAACTCTATCAAATCATGCTTTTTCAGTTTAGGAAGTTCCAATTCCGGTGCAACGGCTGAACAGACTTCCCGGAACTCATCGACGGTGTATGTTTTTTCAACATATGCAATCAGATCGGTAGTGGAGAAATTTATTTCTATAAGAGAAGAAGATACGATATTCGGGAGATGTGCAAAAACGTCATTTGAACGATCTACGATCACGCTGTTGGAATTAAAACGCTTGTATCGGAGAAACAAAGCAAATTCACGGGCGGAATCTTTTGAGATGTCATGCAAATTGTCAATACGAGCGGAGATGTTACGCGGCAGATTGTAGAGAGAAGCAATCGAAGATAAAACATTTGCCTCTATCATTACCGCATACATGTGCTTGCATGGCAGTCCACGCTTGAAAAAATCTTGACACGAACACTCTTCTGGGGTGACTTCGTAAAGGGAGGAGCGATCAGAAGAATACACAGTGGCATGGTAAAAATCAGGCGTGTGTGACTTCATTTGAATTTGAGATGCCCGCCGAAACCGGGTGCGTTGATGTTTCGTTCGGAATTTGGGCGAAAGCCAGTAACTGTATTCGAAAGGGTGTTCGTGAGAAGTCACGGTCGGTTCGCCTTCAGCAAAAGCGTGACCGCATTCTATGCAGTACCAGCGATCGTCCGGGTTTTTCAAAAAACAATCGGGGCAGTATTTGTAATCGTCGTCCTCGTCAGTGTATCGATTGTAACGAGATACAGTTTGTTCTATATGTGTGGGCTCGCTATAGTCTTCCTTAGGGCGTGATGCCATTGAATTGGGATTCTTTTTTACGTACTTTTTGGAGATTAGGTAGAGAACAAAAGGAATCAATAGAAACAGTAAGATAATGATAAGAGCTGCACCGTCGCCGATTTGATTAAAATCGAGTGAATTAAGAATCAATAAAATAATAATTATCAGTATTGCCCATCGCATGCAACACTCTCACCTTACCTTACTCAAAAATGCAACAGCCAATCCGATGATCCGGATGTTCTTGGCGTCCTTGGCCGTGTATATCTGCGGCTTGATCGCCGGGTTCTCGGCTTGCAGGATCATGCTGTCGCCGTCACGGTACACCCGCTTTAGCGTGGCTTCGTCGTCTACGAGTACCGCCGCGATCTGGCCGTCGTCCACGTCGTCCTGCTGCTTGATGTACACCAGATCGCCGTCGTAGATCCGGGCACCGATCATGCTGTCACCTTTGCAGCGGAGGCAGAAATCGGCGGTGATGTGAGAGGGAACAGTGACCATCTGCTCCACGTTCTCCGTGGCGAGAATAGGCGTACCGCAGGCGATGTCGCCCAGCAGCGGAATCTCGTACGTCTCCGGGAGAGGGAGAATGTTTGCGACGGCGGGGGTGGATACATTGCCTTCATCGGAGATGCCGAGCAAATATTCCAAAGAGACGCCGAATAATTGAGACATAACGGTTGCCACGTCAATATCGGGGCTTGTCCGGCCGGTTTCCCATTGAGAAATCGCAGTTTGATGTACGTTTAAGCATTTCGCAAGTTTCTGTTGAGAGTATCCCAAGCCTTTGCGAAGTTCTTGTATTCTGTTCATAAAATCACCTCACAAATATATTATATTAGAATAACTAATATATTTCAATGTTTTTTATGAAAAAAATATTAGAAATACTATTGACAAATATATTGGCGTGTGATATTATAATAGCACAACTATTAAAATGATAACGGAGGTAGCACATGACAATTAGTGAGGCTCGTGAAAAGCGATCTCTTACGCAGACCGACATAGCGAAGCAGCTTGGTGTTACGCAAGGTGCCGTTTCTCAATGGGAGAACGGAACCGTGAAACCCAGGGCAGATCTTCTGCCGAAGCTGGCGGACGTGCTGGGCTGCACGGTGGACGAATTGCTCCGTCAGCCGGAACAAAAAGAAACTCCCGCCTGATGCGGGAGAGGGACACGCACCGATATGCAAACATAACATACACTGACAGAAAGGTGGTGAACGATGTGGCAGGAAGACGGAATCAGAAGATTACATACCAAATCTTTTACGATGGCAAACCGGTGGACCGGTTACCGGACGGATATGCGGAAAAGGCATCGGCGGCTATGAGCCGGGCGGCAAGTGCGTACATTCAAAAGCATCCGGAGAAACTGGCAACGCTGGACGGCAAGGATTACGTAGAGAAGAAACCTATCGCATCGGGAACAGCATGAGCCGGCCGTGGATGAGTGACGGGGACATCGTAATGATGTACCGGCAGGCGGCGTCTCCGCCGAAAGAGATTAGAGTGCTTGCCGAGCTGAACGGCGTTACCCGGGACGTGATCGTGGAGATTCTTGAACGAAATGGAATTACTTTAAAGCACTATAAAGATACTTTAACGTTTGAAAAAAGCAAAGAGAAAGGGGCAAAGAAGAAAATGAGAGGACCGGAATGGACTCCAGATGAAGTAAAGTATATGCTTGATAAGAAGAAACTCGGCCTTACAGCAGAACAAATCGCTGCAGAACTTGGAAGAACGAAAGCGGCGATTGTATCGAAACTTAAAAAACTGCGCGAAGAAGGAAAGAAAATTGCAGAAGAAGTGGATAAGGAAGAGGTCGCGAAACAGAGCACGGCATCTGCATCAGATGTTGCAGGTAAACTTGTAAGGATTGCTGATATGTTCGCTGCGATCGTACGTGAAATTGGTCAACCAGAGTTTGCCGCCGTTGAAGTAACCGAACACGGCGTATGTCTGAAAAGTTCAATCGGTAATATGGATATATGCTTGCAAGAAAAGGAGAGAACAAAGTGTGGATGAGTGACGGGGACATCGTGACGCTGTACCGTCAGGCGAAGTCTCCGCCGAAAGAGATCAGAGTGCTTGCCGAACTGAACGGCGTTACCCGGGACGTGATCGTGGAGATCCTTAAGCGGAACGGGGTGGACATGCTGACGAAAGGGCAGAGAGCCGGAAAGAAAAAGGCTCCGCGGTGGACGGCGGAGCAGGATGCGATTCTCGTGGACATGCTGTCGGCGGGAGCAAGCTACACGGCGATCGCGGAAAGAATCGCCAGAAGCAGGTATGCAGTTAAAACGCGGGTGTATACACTCGGGATGAACCAAAAGAAATATGTAAAAGGAGATTAAACCATGAAGTACAATATTACGATCAAGGACAACGAAACCGGAAAGGTGATGAAGGTTTTCGATACGAATGCCATTGTTGGAGCAATCGGCGCCGGAAAGGGAGAGGTACACGGAATCTTCTTAACGCAGTGCACGAAAACTGAGATAGCAGAGGCGGTGCTGACTGCGACGAAAACCATCAATACCGTTGTGGAAGGAGACAAAGAACTGAAACTGCTTGTTATGTTGAGTGAAATCACGCAGATGAAAACCGGAAAGGTCGGGGATTCGCTGTGAAGGTAAAGATACGGCCGCACAATCTGCCGGCGGCACAGAGAGGTGAGCTGGAACGTGCAGCACGGGAGTACATCGCTCAGGAGTTGGATGCGTATTCCAAAAAGCTGAAATGGATACTCACACGGCGAATGGTATATGCAGTATGCCTTGCTTTGTCTGACCAGTACGGATTTGGTTCCAAGCGATGCCAGCGGGTGGTAGAAGGTGCTGTGGAGATAATCACCGGTGTCTCCGAGGACGTATACAGAAAGGGCGAAATCGATCCAGACGGCGTAGACAAGGCAGCTGATAATATGCTGGCGGAGCTTGCTGACAGAGGGATAGAGATCGTCATTGAGGGGGACGACCTCTACAACGATACCAGGAAAATAAACGAAAGAAAGGAAAAAGAAAGCGCCCACGGTGCTGGCACACACGCGGACGCAAAGGTAATAACCCAATGAAATTATATCAGATTCGAAAGATTTTGTCAAGGGACGTCCTGGAAACGGCGGCGGGGTACATACTGCCGGCGGTGCTGGTGGTGGATATCAAAGCCGGGCTGTGCTTCTTCGCCCTGCTGGGCGGACTTCAGCTGACAGGCGGGGGCGTGGCACTGGCGGTGTTCTTCACATTGCAGCTCGCCGCCTGCTTTGCCGCTCTCGTGTGGGGTGCCGTGCGTTTCATCAGAGAATGCCGCACCCCAAAACGGTACGGCGTCATTCAGCCGGAGACGATCCGGCAGCTGCTGGAGGGGCGGAGATGAAAAAGAAACCATACGAGGTACAGCACGGAAAGCCGGGGCGAGAGAGGTGCAAAATCGTCGCTCACCCAGACGTGGATGTATTTGTGTATTACTGGGGGTACTATGACCCAAAAAGAGATTCGTGGAAACTGTATTCCTGGGAAGGCACGCCGGCGAAGTATGCATGCAAGGGCATGATCGTTCGTGCGGCGGACGTATCGTATAAGCCAGAGAAGAAGCCCGTACCGCCGAAAAAAGAAGAGCCGCGAGAGAAACGCTGGCGGTACCGTGGCGGTCCGGATGGGCAGATAGACCTTTTGGGCGGAGGTACAGGAAATTGAATGGACGCGAACTATTCGTCGATAATTTTGCCGGCGGCGGCGGTGCTTCCACTGGCATTGAGTTGGCTATTGGCAGAAGCGTTGACATTGCGATCAACCATGATCCGGACGCGATTGCCATGCACAAAGCAAATCACCCGAGTACTAAGCACTACTGTGAGGACGTTTGGCAGGTGGATCCCGTGGAAGCCTGCGCCGGAAAGCCCGTGGCTCTTGCGTGGTTTAGCCCGGATTGCAAGCATTTTTCCCGCGCGAAGGGCGGTAAGCCTATGGACAAAAACATACGAGGGCTTGCGTGGGTTGCGGTCAAATGGGCATACGCTGTTCGCCCACGTGTGATTATGTTGGAGAACGTACCGGAAATACAGACGTGGGGCCCTCTGGGAGAAGATAACAAGCCAATCAAAGAGCGTGCCGGCGAGACGTTCGCCGGGTTTGTTCTTGCACTGACAACCGGGATCCCGGCGGATCACCCTGCCTTTCGTGAGATGTGTGATGCACTCGGAATAGCAATCGACTCTCCTATGGCGTATGATTTGCAGAACGGGCTTGGGTACGTGATCGATTTCCGGGTGCTGAAGTCCTGCGATTACGGAGCACCGACGACGCGTACAAGATTCTATATGATTGGTCGGTGTGACGGAAAGCAAATAGTATGGCCGAAGCCGACGCACGGAAAACGGGGATCAAGTGGAGTGAGGGAGGGCCGCCTGCTCCCATACCGTACAGCAGCGGATTGCATTGACTGGAGTATACCGGCACAAAGCATCTTTGAACGAGAAAAACCACTGGCGGAAAATACCTTGAGGCGAATTGCCCGTGGGATCCAAAAGTTCGTCATTGAGAATCCGGAACCGTTCATTGTGTCTGTGAATCACGCAGGAGATAGATTCCGAGGACAGAAGATAGACGAACCGCTGCAGACTGTAACTGCAAAGCACGGGTACGGAGTGGTGGTTCCGACAATCATGTGCAACAACACGAACAACACAGGGGCCAGTGCGGACTCTCCTCTGCCGACGGTGACGACAGGAAACAGGAATTACCTTATAACGCCCATCATTACAACATTCAATCAGAACAGCAAAGGGCAAGAGATAGACCGACCGATAGATACTGTGATGGCGGGAGCTACCCGATTTGGTATGGTAGCCCCGACGTTGATCCAGTATCATTCTGAGACGGCAAAGGATGAGGTCAGAGGGCAAGAACTTGATGAGCCGCTTATGACACAGGATACATCGAATCGATACGCACTTTCAGTCGCACATATTATGAAGAATTACGCCGGAAACTATAAAGGAGCCGGCAGTGATGTTTATGCTCCGCTCGATACGATTACGGCAAAAGACCACAACAGTCTGGTAACGGCACACATTCTGACTCTTAGAAACAACATGGACGGGCAACCGGCAGACGAGCCGTTGTCTACCGTCTCGTGCAGCGGAGCACACCACGCAGAAGTGGAAGCATTTCTTGTGAAGTATTTTTCAAGTGGTGCGGCAAAATCCGTCCATGAACCGCTTGATACTGTAACCACGAAAGATCGCTTTGCTCTTGTGACGATCCATGGCGAGGAATACATAATTACGGATATTCGGATGCGTATGCTGCAGCCTCGAGAACTGTTCAACGCCCAGGGATTCCCGGATGATTACATCATCGATATAGATTACGAAGGGAAGCCGTATCCGAAGTCGAAACAGGTTGCCAGGTGCGGAAATGCTGTCACCCCGCCTGTGCCGGCGGCGTTGGTGAGAGCCAATCTGCCGGAGCATTGCGTGGAAAGCACGGAGGTGACTGCGTGATGAAAGCAATTCTCAATTATCCCGGTGCTAAATGGGGAATGGCGAAAGAAATTGTATCCATGATGCCGCCGCATCGATCCTATTTAGAGCCTTATTTCGGATCCGGCGCCGTGCTGTTCAACAAGGAGCCTTCTGCTATTGAGACAGTGAATGATATTGATGGAGATATAACAAATTTCTTTTTCGTATTACGAGAGAACGCCGATGAATTGGCGCGTATGATTGCATTGACACCGTATGCACGGGAAGTGTTTGATGACGCGCATGAACGCCGAGGAGGATCTGCTCTTGATAGAGCGTACCGATTCGCGATAAGATCAAGAATGGGACACGGTTTCAAGACCTATGAGAAAACTGGTTTCAAAATTGATGTATTTGCACGTGAAAGATCCTACTGCGTGGACTGCTGGAATAAGATGCCGCAGGGAATTTTGGAAGCCGCTTCAAGATTGAAAAACGTGCAAATAGAAAATAGACCTGCTTTGGAGCTGATCAAAAAATTCAACCATGAAAATGTTTTGATATACGCAGATCCGCCGTATTTGCTCCACACGAGGGGCGGGAAACAGTATCGTCATGAAATGAATGAGCAGGATCACGTTAATCTTCTGGAAGCACTGCTGGATCACAAAGGAATGGTGATACTCAGCGGATATCCTTCGGATATGTATGATACATACTTGAAGGGGTGGAGAAGGCGTGAGAGGCCTTCCTATAATCAAAACTCCGATCCACGTACAGAGGTTTTGTGGTGTAATTTTGAAAACGGGCAAATGAAACTTTTGCAGGAGGGCTGACAATGGCTGAAAAGGAATATATCGAACGGGGTGCGGTGTTGCGGCACCTATTCGATCAAATTGAAGAACACGGAGACCCAGACCCAATCGATTCTCCAGTAGCTCGCGGAAGTTTAATGGGACTTAAGTATGCACATTCCGTTGTGAGCGTTTTGCCCGCCGCCGATGTGGTGGAGGTAAGGCACGGGAAGTGGATAATCAAAACCGATTATAAAACGCCAGTATCACACGCATATATCCGCAAGGAAAAGTTATATATCTGCCCATATTGCAGAAAAGATTATCGGCAACATATGAATTTCTGCGGCAACTGCGGAGCGAAGATGGACGGAGGTGAGCATGTATGATACACGAATTGAAGATATTTCCCGAATTTTTCAACGCCGTTATTTCGGGGGAAAAGACCTTTGAAATCCGAAAAAATGACAGACCTTATCACAAAGGCGATTTGTTAGCGTTGAATGAGTTCGACGGACAGTATTGGACAGGCAATAGCTGCCTTGTCTATGTTGATTATATTTTCGATAATCCAGATTATGTAAAAAAAGATATGATTATTATGGGAATAAAGCCGTGTACTGTTTACCGGCATACAGATCCGTTCGATCTTTCGAAACTTGCAAAAGGTTATTCTGTTCCGTTAGCGACAAAATGTGATGAAGAAAGGCGGTGAGTCTTGATGGCTGAAAACGATATGCTTGACAGACTGAAAGATCTGCTGAAAAAAGCCGATGAAAACTCGGCGAATAAATGTATTACCGACTATGAGGAGGTCATTGCAGATACTGCCGAGTACCTCCTTGCACACGGTGTGCTTCTGCCGCCGTGCAAGGTGGGGGACCCTCTGTGGTGGTACAGCGAAGACGACGATGAGAGTGATTTTGGTTACTATCCTGCCGGAGTATACGAAGATCCGGACGGTGTGAGAGTACTCGCGTGGGATGGGCACGAATGGTACGTGCTGATAGAAGGTGATAAAGTGCCGATTGGAACACAATTCGCATTCCTCACCCGAGAAGAAGCGGAGAGGGCACTTGCAGAAAGGATGAAAGCGAATGACCGATAACGAAAAAAGGAAAATCGCAAGTGATTACAGCGATTCATTCGACAAAGAAAGAAAATACCGTGTGGAGGTATCGTATTACAAATACGGACCGGCGAGGGATAACTTTGCAAGCGGCAGAGTGGACGCCGTAGCAACGGCTGAAAGGTGTATCGAAGCGTTCAAGAAAGACCATAACACGGAGCATCTTGTGGACGCAGCAAACTACCTTATGTTCCGGTATATGTACCCGATGCCCGGAGAACACTTCAGGCCGACCGACAGCAACGAGAGCGTTGGAACGGTCGGAACACCGATCAACATGGAAAGAGAATGGTGAGGCTCCCGATGGCAAACTTAAACTTTAACAAGGTGATTCTTGCCGGGCGGCTGACCGCCGATCCGGAGCTGAAGACCACACCGGCCGGTGTGCTGGTGACAACCTTCTCCATCGCCGTGAACCGTACGTACAAACCGAAGGACGGCGATCCACAGGCGGATTTCATCAACGTCACCGCTTGGAGAGGGATTGCGGAGTTCATAACGCGGTATTTCCGCAAAGGATCGTCCATCTGCATTGTGGGCAGTCTGCAGTCCCGGTCATGGACGGATCAGAACGGGGCGAAGCGGTACGCCACGGAGGTGGTCGCCGATGAAGCGCACTTCATAGATTCCAAATCAGACAGTGCCGCCGGACAGGCTGCGGCCGCGCCGCCGGTACAGCCGCATTTTGAGGAGATCGCTCCAGATGAAGAATTACCGTTTTAACGGAATGGTGACAAATTGTCACCGCTTTGAGAAAGGAACATAATATGGAAATCTTTGCAAAAAGGTTGCGGGAATTACGGGAAGAACGTGGTCTTATCCAGGGAGAACTTGCAGATAAGATCGGCATCTCTCGTCAAAGCGTTACTCTTTACGAGCGGGAAACACGGGTACCGGATATAGAAGTTCTTGCAAAACTTGCGGAATTTTTTGAAGTAACCAGCGATTACCTCATTGGGCTTACGGATTACCGCGAGAACAAGGATATGTCGGTGCAGTTGGAAATCGCCGAAGCAATGCGTGGGGCTCTCTGTACCCGGCGGCATGTTTTGGGACTTGGAAACGTTATTGAGGTAACGGAAGAACTGTGGTTGAAAATTGCGGATGCAGTGGAAGGGAAGTGTGGAGCATGGCAAGAGAAATGCGTTTGATTGACGCTACCGCTTTCTCAGAGGAAATAGCGCCGCAAAAATCTATTGCCGAAAGAGTGGGGGACAAACGTGCTGCTGAAACTCTTGCATGGGTTCTGGAACGGTTAGAGAGTGCACCAACGCTATTTCTTCGTTCGGATGAGGAGAGAAACAAAAAGCACAAATACGGGGAGTATAAGAACGTGCTGCTATCTGACGATGAATACGAAAAGGTGCAGGAAGAATTCCCAGAGGATTTTCGTGATCGTATTGAAGCGGTGAGTGCTTACGTTGCCGTGAGTGGGAAGACATACAAGAACTACCTTGCGGTAATTCGAAACTGGGCGCGTCGGGATGGCAATCGAAAAATGATGGTAGAAAAAACGGCGGGAAGTTTTGAAACGGACGACTTTTTTGAAGCGGCACTGGTGGCATCATATGGAGGGAACTTATGAAACTATCTAAACTGTCGCAGATCGTGAAACGGTTCACGTATCTGCAGATATTCACGCACGGCGGCGTACAGTGGCTCAGCGTAGGCGGTGCGGCGTATCCCATGTACTGCGTGCCAACGATCACCGGTGCAGAGCAGCTGCTGGCGATGATGGACGTTCCGGCAGATAAGCGGGAGGCGTATACCGTTGATTTCATCGAGGATCCCGGCAGTGTGTTCGATGATCTGGATTCGGACGACACGATGCTCGCGGATTCGCTGATGCTTTGCCAGTGGAGAGGGCGGCTTCTTCTGCCTTTGTTTGCGGAAGACAGGCGTACATACTGGATAAACGAGCGGTATATGCATCCGATCGCACAGGCGGTAGAAATATCCTTTGCACTCCGGCGTGTGGGAGAGGGACTGTACGCAGTCGCCGTTTTTGACGGCATGAGCGTATGTGCCGTGATCGGTGTACACATTGTGCATCCGGAAGTGACGGATATGCTTGCCGATGCACTGGAGGGTGACAGGCGAGCCAAAAACTATGGATACCGCATCAGCGAGGATATGGTAGAACGGCTGCATGGGTACCAGATCCCGGTGACGGGAATCGTAAACGAGTCGTGAAACAAAACAATCCGCACGGACAAAAATGTCCGTGCGGATTTGGAACATAAAGCGAGGGGTATATGAAGCGGGTAAAAAAGGCAATCTACGCCGGGTGTGTATGTGAACAGGTGGTATACAGTATACCGGATTTTGCAAATCCGAAAACATACAAAAAGCGTGTGCGTTTTTCTACTGCAGAGGAATATATAGCGTTTAAGGATAGAGTTGCTCTCCGGAAGTTTATCCGCCTCGTGAACGCAAATCACGACCCGTCCTCCTTTAAGTGCACCTTTACTTTTAATTCGGATTATGAAATTTATGAATTTGACGACGGGCGCAGAATGCGTTCCGTTTATGTGCGCCGCCTTCGCCGCCGATATCCGGATGCCAAGATTATTGTCGTGATGGGACAGCACAAAAAGAGTGGAAAGATTCATTTTCACGCTATCATTGGCGGTGTGCCGCGAGATGAGATTTTGGAGCAATGGACGTGGGGAAAAATCAAAGAATGCCAACCGCTGCGGGAACACAATATATACGATGGAGTGGATCGAGGACGAGATTATACGCAGCTTGCTGAATATTACTGGAAGAACTGGACGCCTGAACAGGGCGGTCATCACTACTATGCCACAAGGAACCATGAAAAACCGCAGGAAGAACCGGCCGAGGAAGTGAAAGAAGAGTACAGCGAAAAGAATCCTCCGAGCGCACCGAAGGGATACGTTTTGGTAAAAGCAGAAACTACTCCTTTTGGATTCTTACACTTTATATACATAATACCACCGAAAAAACGAAATTACAGTAAAAAAGATGTCCCGAAAGTGGAATAGTGCGGCTGCCGTGAGTGCAGCCGTGTATATCCTTGTAGATGCGTAAGATTTTAGAACCACAGAGGAGGTGTGGGCGTGGGAATCAGCATAAACGATCTCTCCGACGTTGCCGCGAAACGTGCCTTGGAGATCTATCGGCGGCAGTGCGGTGAGACGAAATTGCCGGACGTCCGGGACGGAAAACGGCACGGAAAGTACGGTGCGGTGAAAGAGGACCGCGGGAAACTGAAATTTGACAGCAAAAAAGAAGCGCGCCGCTATGACGCGCTTGTTCTGCTGCTCAGATCTGGCCAGATCAGCGATTTGAAAATACAGCCAGAGTTTACGCTGATCGAAGCATACACCACATCGGATGGGGAGAGGGTGCGTGCTCTCCGGTACCGGGCGGATTTTTCATACCGGCAGGGAGGAGTGCTGGTGGTGGAGGATGTGAAATCCGCGGCGACACGCACGAGGACATATCTTGACAAGCGTAAGCTGATGCGGGAGATACACGGAATCGAAGTGAAGGAGGTACAGGAGGTAGAAACATGGTGACAAAAGAAGAACTCAGGGAATATCGAGTGGTGAAGAGGGAACTCGCGGAGCTCCACCGCCGGAAAGCGGAAGCGGAGAGGGGGGCTTTATATACGTCCTCTCCCAGTGAGCGACAGGCGGCCTTGCGCGTAGCGAAGCGATACGAGCGGATCATCGCGGAGAGGACACGATCGGCGGAGAGGATCGAAGCGGCGATCCAGGAACTGTCGCATCCTCTCCACAGAAGCGTTTTGTATTACCGCTTCATCAAGGGATGGGGCCGGCTGAAGACTGCCGTGGTGATGGAAAAGTCGGAGCGATCTATATCGTATCTCACGAGGGATGCGATACGGGAACTCGAAAACCAATAACAAAAACGGAGGTGTAAAAGCCTCCGTTATTTTTTTGCACTTAATTGCACTTTTTTGAAATTACAATACTCTCAGGGTAGTCATAGCGCACTGCCGGATGTAAGTGGAAGGGCGTCTGGGTGCGGTGTTTGAAAAAGCATCGCACCGAAGGACGGAAACAGCCTCCACTGTCGGGAGAGTAGGTACTTCTGACCGGGGTACCGGGAGCGGGGCGAAACGAGCCGCGAAATTTCACCGGTTTTGTGGGTGAAAAAATCGCTTCGCAATTTCGCATTTGCCGCACGGGCGTGCATAATGGGTGCGCGTGCGGAAATTGCGAAATCGGCTTGACTTAAAATTTCGCGATAGGAGGGATGCTGTGAAGGTCAAGGTGCTGGAGGATGACGTGCTGGTATCATCGGAGATGCTGGCGAAGATCTACGACGTGTCCACGAGGACAGTGAACTTGTGGACAAAGGCGGGATGTCCGAAGTACGGCCGCGGCGTATATTCTCTCCGGGATGTGGCGAAATGGCGTGGTGCCGGTTCGCCGGATGAATCAAAAGACGTCGGGAATATGACACTGGCACAACAGAAGATTTACTACGAAGGACAGCATAAGGCGGCTCTGGCGGAACTGCAGCAGATGAAGGTAATGTCTCTGAAGGGGGAGCTCTTGCCGACTGAACAGATTACGGAGGATCTGCGGCGGTTCTGCGGTGTACTAAAAAAAGAATTGCAGGCACTCGGGCGGGAGATCGTTTCGGAGATTGCCCCGGAGATCACGCCGGAGACGGCACGGGAGCTGGACAAAAGAATCACCGGCCGGATCAACGATGCACTCAGGCAGATGAGTGCGGGAGATTTCCAGTATGACGGAGAATGAAACGCTGTTTCCTGCGTATATCGCGGACGCATTGGCGGTATTGAAGCCGCCGGATGATCTGACCGTATCCCAGTGGGCGGACAGGTACCGGATCCTTGGGGCAAAGTCCAACGCAGAGCCGGGCAGATGGCGGACGGACCGCACGCCGTACCTCCGGGCGATCATGGATGCCTTCGGTGACAAGGAGGTGGAGCGGATCACCTTTGTGAAGCCGACGCAGGTGGGCGGCACAGAGACGCTCCTGAACGCCATGGCGTACGCCATAGACCAGGACCCATCGCCGCTTATGGCCGTGTACCCGACCATTGATCTTGCGGAGACGACCTCCGACAACCGTGTGCGGCCGATGATAGAGCTGTGTGAGCCGATTGCACGGAAATTTGATCCGCATTCCAAAAAACTGGAACTGCAGTTTGACGATATGTACATCGTGCTGTCCGGGGCCAATTCGCCGGCATCGCTGGCATCCCGTCCCGTGCGGTATGTGCTCATGGATGAGGTGGACAAATACCCGCGAATGGCGGGAAAAGAGGCAAACCCGATCAATCTTGCCATCGAGCGAACAAAGACGTTTCGTCACTCAAAGAAAATCGTAGTTACCTCCACACCGACACTGGAAACGGGGTCCGTGTGGACGTCCTGGATGGAGGCGGACACGCAGTACGAGTATTTCGTACCATGCGGGCACTGCGACGTTTTTCAGACACTTCGATTTTCGCAGATCCGATGGGACGACGTGAAGGGAGACGCCAATCTGGCACGAAAGACTGCCGTTTACGTTTGCCCTCACTGCGGCTCGGCAATGGACGACCGCATGCTGAAAAAGGCCGTAGGCGCGGGAGAGTGGCGGGAAACGCGCTCAAACGGATCAAAATTGCATTCGGCGTATCATCTGAACGCCATTGCATCGCCGTGGCTGACGCTTGGCGATATCGCGTATGAGTTCAAGGTGTCGAAGGATGATCCGGAGTCACTCATGAACTTCGTGAATTCCTGGCTTGCAGAGCCGTGGAAGGAAATCGAAGGCTCTGCGGATGCACAGCTGCTGGGCCGCAAGACATCCGGATACGGGCGTGGCGTGGTGCCGCATGGCACGGTGCTGCTCACGGGCGGTGTGGACGTACAGAGAAGAGGATTTTATTTCGTAGTACGGGCGTGGCTGCCGGACGGGACGAGGTGCCTTATCGAAAACGGATTCGCGGAGCATTGGGACGACATAACAGACGTTATGAACAGACCGTATCTCTCGGTAGATGGCGGCAGTTATCTGGTAAACCTGTGTCTTATCGACTCGGGCGACCAGACGGACGATGTGTATGAATACTGTGCCGTGCATCGGGAGTGGGCGCTGCCGTCCAAGGGTTCCTCGGCGCAGATGTACAGCCGATACCGCATCAGCAGCATCGAGAGAGAGGGGAGCCGCGCAAACGGAATGCAGCTGGTGATCGTGGACACAGGCCTGTACAAGGACGCGATCTACGGAGGAATCCTTGCGTCTGGCGGCTTCCAAGTATACGAGGATTGCGATGAGGAGTACCTTTCGCAGGTGACGGCAGAGCAGAAGGTGACAGAGAGAAGAAACGGCAAAAAAGTGTCAGTCTGGCGGCCGAAGACCTCACATGCAGATAACCATTATCTGGACTGCGAGGTGTACGCGGCGGCGGCGGCGGACATTGCGGGATACCGGGCGATCACGCGAGCGGCGGCGCGGGGAGAGAATGTTCAGGAAACGGAAAAAGCGGCGTCCGCGCACGACGGGGACGCATGGTCCTCCGGCGGTGATTGGTCGGACGGAAATACAGAAAGTTGGTGAATAGGACGTGAACTCCTACAGTGAACAGTTAAAACGGATCGAGGAAGCGATCGAAGCCATAGAAAGCGGCGCGCAGAGTTATTCTATCGGTTCGCGCAGAGTGGAGAGGGCAAGCCTCGGCACACTCTACGAAGAGAGGAGAAAACTCCGTGCCATGGCGGCTGGCGAGCAGTCAGGCGGATACAGCGGTGTAATGTACGCCGAATTTGACCGGAGGTGAGACGATGAACGTATGGGAAAAACTCCGGTACATCGTCGCGCCGGAGAGGGGAAAGCGGGAGCTGCTCCGCGCTTATGATGCGGCAGCGAAGGACCGCCTGCACGGCGGATGGCGAGCGGTGAACGATGCGGCGGAGAACGAGCAATCCGGCGTGCGGGACACTCTGCGTGCCCGTGCACGGGATCTGGAGCGTAATTCGGATATTGTAAACGCGGCACTTTCGGCGTTTGAGAGAAACGTGGTATCTACCGGCATCGTTCTGCAGCCGTCCGTCATGAGTGAGGACGGAAAGACGGAAGATGCGGCACTGAACCGTGCCATTGAGACGGCGTGGTGGGAATGGCAAAACCGGTGTGACGTGACCGGAAGCTACAGTTTTGAGGATATCCAGCGAATGGCACTTCGCCGGCGGATCATAGACGGCGGACTGCTTGTCGTGAAATGCTTTGACAAGGAAAACGGTTTCCGTTTGCAGATCCGGGAAGTGGATGAGCTGGACGGTGCGTACTCCGCCGCAGGCGGCAGCGTGTTCGGCGGCGTGGAGGTGGATCGCACGGGACGCATTCTCAGCTACCATTTGTCGGGGTATACGTACGATTCGGCGTATGTGATGCGGGAGAGTGAAGAGCTGCCCGCAAACCGGGTGCTTTATCTCAGGCACCGGAGCCGCCCATCCCAAGTGAGAGAGATCACACCGCTGGCGTCCGCCATGTCCATTATTGCACATTTGAACAGCTACATCGAAGCGATCACCGTGAAGGAACGGATGCTTGCTTGCTTCGGCATTGCCATCACCAAGCTGGAGAGCGGTGGTGGCTATGGGCGTGCATCGGCCGGAGGCGAGAATAAGGAGCGTCGTTTGAACATCAAGCCGGGTATGGTGATGGAGATGCAGCCGGGCGAGAAGGTGGAGGCGATCAATCCGCAGAACGGTGCGGGTGCCAATATGACAGAGTTTGTGAAGATACAGACGAGACTGTTTGCGGCATCCCTGGGACTGTCCTACGAATCGCTTTCCCGAGATATGTCCGGGGTAAATTATTCCTCGGCACGCCAGGCACTTCTTGACGACCAGCGAACGTTCAAGGTGCTGCAGGACTGGCTCATCTGTGAGCTGTGTACGCCGGTGTACGAGGCATGGCTGGAATATGCCGTGTTGGAGGGAAAAGTGCCGATCCGGGCGGCGGATTTCGTCAGAAACCGCCGGAAATATACGGCACACAGCTGGATGCCGGTAGGCTGGGAGTGGGTGGACCCACAGAAAGATATAAACGCATCGGTTAGGGGCGTGGAGGCAAACATGACTACGCTGCAGGCGGTGTGTGCAGAGAGCGGCAAGGACTGGCGGGACGTGATCCGCCAGCGAAAGGTTGAAAATGATTTTATAGCGTCCGTACTCGGGACGCAGAAGGAGGACTAAAATGCCTGATAAGAAATACAGAAAGCCTATGGTGGGGGATGCTTTTTCCCGCGTTATGGAGATCGGTGCGGTACGGAGTGAGGGCGAGGGCGTCAGTAAGCGTGTAAGCCTTGCGTTCTCATCTGAAACACCGTACCGGAGATGGTACGGCACGGAGATTCTGAGCCATGCACCGGGTGCGATAGATCTTACGCGCCTCAGATCTGCAGGCGTGGTCCTGTATGCTCATGGAAGCGATGAGAGGGCAGGCAGAATGCCGATCGCCAAAATCACGGACGTCCGGCTGGACGCAGACAGCATCGGCCGTGCCGAGGTTGAGTTTGACGGTGAGGACGAATTTGCACAGACCGTGCTCCGGAAGGTGGAGGGAGGCTTTATCCGCGGCGTCTCCGTGGGATATCGTGTTACTGAATGGGAGTACCTTCAGAAGAAGGGGCAGAAATCCGCAGACGGACGCTTTACGGCGGCAGAGGATGAAACGTATATCGCTGTCAGATGGGAGCCTTACGAAATTTCCATCGAACCCGTTCCTGCCGATTACACCGTGGGTGTAGGCAGAACGATCGAAAATACACAAAACAAAGGAGAAATGACCATGGGTGAAAACGAAAACACCATGACTGCGGCACCGGCAGTGCCGCAGACCGCAGATCCTGCCCAGAGAGGGGCAGAACCCGCAAGCACCGTGCCTGCTGCACAGCCGAATGGCGATAACGCCGTAGAGGCAGAACGCGTACGTGCGTCGGAGATCACTGCACTGTGCCGTACTTTTGGCATGGACGCACAGCCGCACATCGACAGCGGTGCAACCGTTGATCAGGTGCGTGCCGCAATCCTTGACAAACTGGCGAAGGGCAATCCCACGTCTTCCGTACGCGTAACCAACGACGAGGGTGACAGATTCCGCGATGCCATGTCGGACGCACTGATGATGCGCACCGGTGCAGTACTGGACAATGAACGCATGAGCGCGGCGAAGAACTACCGTCCCATGCGGCTTCGCGCCATGGCAGATGAATGCCTTATGCGCGCGGGCGTACAGAATCCGCAGTATCTGGATGACGGCGAGGCGTTTGCACGTGCCCTCAGTCCGGATTCCGCCTTTGCGGCTATTCTTGACGCTACCGTCCAGAAATCTCTTGCACGTGCATACGCTTCCGTGCGGACCACGTTTGAGGCGTTCACAACTGAAGGAATCCTGACGGATTTCAAGTCAGCCAAGATTTACAGTATCTCCGAGGCGGGTGATCTTAAGCGGATCAAACCGGGCGCAGAGTTTGAGTTTGACGAGATGAAAGATACAGCAGCTACCGCGCAGCTGGCTACCTATGGACGCAGCTGGGGCTTTAATCGCGAGGCCATGATCAATGACGATCTTGCCGCACTCTCTACCGTGCCTACCGCATACGTACGTGCTTATAAGCGTGCAATCAATAAACTCGTTTATAAGGCGCTGACCTCTATCGCGTACAGCGCCGAGAAGGGTAATCTGTCCACCACCGGCGCGCCTGGCGTGGAAAGCGTCGGCGATATGCACACCCTTATGCGGACGCAGAAGAATCTTCGCGGAAAAGAAACGCTGAACATCCAGGGAAAATTCCTGATTGTTCCGGCGAAGCTGGAAGTGGCTGCTCTCCAGCTGATCCACTCTACCGCAGACCCTGCCGCGCAGAACAGCGGCGCGGCGAACGTATTCCGTAACTCCTTCGATGCGGTCATCGACGCAGAACTCGATACATACAGCGTGAAGGCTTACTATCTCGCCGCAGATCCTCACGATGTGGAGGGCATCCGCGTGTCTTACCTGAACGGCAAGAAGGAGCCGCATCTGGAAAGCCGCACCGCCTGGGATCGTCTGGGTATGGAGTGGCGTATCTACGGTGATGTAGGCGTGGACACGGTAGATCCGAAGGCATTCGTGAAGAACAACGGCTGAGAAGGAGGTAAACACACATGAAGACTATGTATGTTAATGACGGCGTGCTGATCGATTACACGGCACCTGCCGCTGTAAAGCGGGGCGATATCGTGGTGCTGGGCGGCAAGAAGTGCGGCATTGCGTATAACAACGCCGAAAAAGGCACGCTTGTGCCGGTATACGTAAAGGGACGCTTCACTGTCCCTGCAAAGACCGGTACGGCAATCACTGCGGGCACCACGCTTTACTACGATGCGGAAGCAGGCACGGTATCTGCCACCGCAGGTGACGTCACTATCGGCATGGCGGCGTGCGACATGATCGCCGCCGGCGTCGAGGTGGACGTGATCCTTGCATGAGCCTTGCAGAGCAGATCGCCAGGGATGTTTCCGAAATATTTCTAAACACGAACGACTTTGCCCGTCCCAGACTTTGGAACGGGCAAAGTATTACCGTGATCGAGGACAGGGACAAACTGGACGATATAAAAGCCAAGCGGGACGATCTGCGGCAGGCGTCAAAGTTGCTGTATATCCGGGAATCTGATCTTTCCGGCATGCCGGTGGTCGGTGCGGGTGTGACCTATGAGGAGCGCCGGTACCGGGTGATGGAGGCATCGCTGGAGGAGGGCATGTACGTGATCCTGCTCGGGGAGGTGCGGCGGTAAGTGGCGAAGGCAATGGGTTCGGTGGAGATCTATGGTGTCAATGAACTGAAAGACGCATTGGCTGAAATCGCATCAGAGACAGGATCGGGCGTAAAAGAGATCCGTGCCGCTGCACGGAAAGCTGCAGTTCGGGTGGTAAAGCCGTATCTGTACGAGAGTGCGGGTGCAGAATATACCGCCAAGAAAGGCGAGATCAAAAAACGGGCGAAAATCACGGCCAAGCGGGCATCGAATCTGTACGGATACGCACTGCAGGTGCAGGCGAATCGTCTCGGGCTTGAACGGTTTGAGAGAAAGCCGAAAGGGGTACCGAAACAGGCAGGAAAGAAAGTCATAAAACGGAAAACCGTTAGTACGCATCCAAAGCGGGACGGTGCCGACAAGGAAATGGAAGGCATCTTTATTGCACGGATGAAAAATAAGCACGTGGGGTTGTTCCGAAGAACAGAAAAAACTGCAACGGTGCCGACGAAATCCGGCGGCGTCGCAAGAAAACAGAAGATCGAGGAACTGGTTTCACTCTCTCTTGCGGAAATGGCGAGAAAGACTCTGAAGAAGGCAGATCCCAAAAAGACCGGAATGGAAGATCTTAAAAAGGCGTATCTGCAGGTGGTGCGTGATGCCATTGAAGAGGCGAAGCAAAAACAGAAAGCAAAGGAGGCGGCACAGTGAGCATTCAGGGAACGCTTGAAGAGGTAAAGACTGTGCTGGAGAATTACGTGGACGGATTCATCTCCGGCGGCAAAGACTTTGAAGGGATGATCGTGCCGCGGCACGCTCCCACAGTCTTTTTGAATGATCTCCGGCCGCCAATGCTGGAGGAAACAGAGGAGGAGTATGAGGAGAACATCTACCCGTACGTTCTCCTCCGTGCAGTTTCCGGTTCTACGGAATCCGAAGGTGTGGACAGCGGTGAGAATGCGATCACCATTGTGTGCGTGATCGGTGTGCATGCACCTGGCGAAGACATGCAGGGCGAGAGGGACGTGTGTGCTCTCATCGACCGGTTGATTGCTGGCGTGCAGGAAAATACGTACACGGAGCACTGCCGGATCGATCCGGCAGTAAACTGGGTCGTGGATGAAGAGGACTTGCATCCATTTTACTACGGGGCGGTGACAATCACCGCGTACGACCGCATGACGACGCGGGCGGAATATAACATTTAATCCGGCAATGCCGGAAAGTAAAGGAGTGATACTATGCACGGTATTACCGTGACGGAAGCCGCTACCAATGTAGTGGCAACAAAGCAGGTGGACAGTGCGATTCCGTGTGTGATCGGAACCGCTCCGGTGCATCTCGGAACAGAGAGGGGAGTCGGAAAGCCGATCATAGCCTACAGTTACGAGGAGGCAGCGGAAAAACTGGGGTATTCCGGTGATTGGAAATCCTATACGCTGTGTGAAGCGATGCACGTTCTGCTTCGGGTGTTCGGCGTGACGCCGGTGGTGTTCATTAACGTGCTGGATGCCGAAAAGCATGTGGAGAAGGTGACGACGGCCGTGCTTGACGTGAGCGATCCCTCAAAGCCTGTCGTGAAAGATAAAGGCATCCTCGTGGAGACGCTGACGATCGGCGAATACAAGGCGGGTGTGGATTACACGGCCGCTGTACGTGCAGACGGTTACGTGGAGATTACGCCGCTGAAAGGTGCACTTGACGAGGATGCGGCAGTATCGTATACCAAGATCGTGCCCGGTATGGTAACGGACACCGACGTGCTCGGTGGATATGATGACGAAACGGGAGAGTGCACCGGCATTGAGTTGGTGGACGACGTCTACCACGTGTGCGGCGTGATTCCTGCGACGCTGATTGCCCCCGGTTGGAGCCACAGCAACACGGTGGCAGCTGCTCTTCGTGCAAAAGCAAAACTGTTTGACAGTGCGTTTTCTGCTGTCTCTGCCGTGGACATCGGTGTGAAAGAAAAGAAATACGGCACGGTAGCTGAAACGGCAAAAAACTGTGCAGATACATACACAGTGCAGTGCTGGCCGTGTGCACCGATGGATGCAGAGAGAATAGTGCATCGCTCTACGATCTATGCCGGCATGTGTGCATCCACGGATGCCGATTACGGCAATATTCCGTATGCATCGCCATCTAACCGTCCTGTGCCCCTGGACGGATTGTGCACGGAGGACGGTGAGGAGATCACGCTGAACTACAAGCAGGCAAACGCTGTGGAGAACGCCGGTGTGTATACCGCAGTGCGTCTGGATACGTGGAAAGCGTGGGGTACGTACACCAGTGCAGTGAATGCATCCGGAGATCCGAAAGATATCTTTATTGCGGTTCGCCGCATGATGAACTGGCACAAGAATACTTTTGTCGTGAACTATTTCTCCAAAGTGGACAACCCTGCGGACACGCGGCTTGTTGAAAACCTGATCGACAACGAGAACAAGCGAATCGACGGCTTGAAGAGCATCGGTGCGGTTGCCGGCGGTCGGATGCTGTTTTTGGATGCGGACAATCCTATCGGGAACATCCTTGCGGGCAAACTCCGGTTCCGGCAGAAACTCGGCTTCTGGGTACCGGCACGTGAGATCGAGAACGTGATCGAGATCGATACGGACCTTTTGAAAGCAGCACTGGGAGGTGAATAAGAATGCTGAATACAGCCATTAACATGATTCCGGAAGTTATTACGGATTTTAACGTATACGAGGATGGAACGAAACTGATCGGTGTAAGCGGTGAGGTGACGATCCCGGATCTGGAAGCAATGACGGAAACGATTTCCGGTGCAGGCATTGCCGGTGAATACAATACCACGGTGCCCGGGCACTTCTCTCCGATCAGCATGGACATTCCCTTCGAGGTGCTTTCCGTTCCTGTTGTGAAGATATACGCAAAGAAAAACGTGGAACTCACACTTCGAGGAGATATTCAGTCACGCGATATATCTACCGGAACAGTGAAACACGAGAAAATGCGTGTAGTCGTCAGCGGCATTCCCACGGCTCTGAAGGCGGGAAACGTATCCAAAGGGAAGAAGAGCGGTGCCGGCGTGAGCGTGGAAGTGCTTCGTTTCGAAATCTATATCGGCGGTCAGGAAGTTATCGTTCTGGATAAGCCGAACTATGAGTTCCGTGTGCTCGGAGAGGACATGCTTGCCGATATCCGAAACAATATCTAAAAGGAGGAAAACTGTATGAAAGTAGTTTTTGAAAAACCGTACACTTTTGAGAAAAAGGAGTATACGGAGATCGAACTCACCGGCATGGAAGATTTGACGGCAGAGGATGTTTTCGCAGCGGAAGCATATGCACGCAAGAAAGGAGGCGCCGCGACTGTGGCGGAGAATTCGGCGGCATATCTTCTGCATTTGGCTGCATCTGCCGCACAGCTGCCCATTGAGTTTATGGAAGCTCTGCCGCTGAAAGAGGCGGCGCGGGTGAAATATGCGGCAATGGGTTTTTTCCAGTAATCGCCCCGGGCGTACTGCGGCGTAATCTCGTGGTGCTGGCGAGGGATTTTTTCACATCCCTCGGCTGGCTCTACAAGGCACCGCTGTCCGAGATCGCGGAACTTCTTAAAATTCATGAAGAACAGGGAGAGGAGGCGTGATGTATGGCACTGGATAAAAAGCGGTCGGTGTATGAGATCGCCATCGAGATCGGCGGCAAGATGAAAGAGACGCTGTCCCGTTCCGTCGGAAAGACAAAAACAGAACTGGACGGGTTGGAAGGCAGTTTTGCAAAAATGAATAAAACGGCGAACGGGCTGAATAAATTCATTGGCGGTACTCTGATCGTGGCGGGCGGTGCTTTTGTTGTTAACAAACTGAAGGACGTTGCCACGTCTGCCAAAGATGCCGCATCCGAAATGGAAACGTACCGTGCCACGCTAAATACCGTCCTGAGAGACGAAAAGCGTGCCGGTGAGATGATGGCGTGGGCGACGGACTTCGCCGCACACACGCCGTTCAACACAGGCGACATTGTGGATGCGGTCACACGTCTGGAAGCCTACGGCTTCAAATCCCAGACGATGATGGAAAACATCGGCAACATGGCGTCCGCTATGAACAAGGATCTCCCGACAGCAGTGGAAGCCGTATACAAAGCCACCCTGGGCGAAATGGAACTCATGGAGAATAATTTCGCCATCACAAAAAAGATGATCGGCGAGAAGTCGCAGGAATGGTACGGCCAGGCTGCCGTCAACGCTTCCGGTGCGATTGCAAACGCAGAACTGTACAACAACACGCTGCTCCGTATGATCGAAGAGAAATTCGAAGGCGGTATGGAGCGTCAGTCGAAAACGTGGGCGGGCATCGAGTCCAACATGGAGGACAGCAAGGATGCCATTCTTCGGAAAATCGTGGGTATGGATGATGAGGCTAACGCCCTGGAGGGCGGTGCGTATGCGAAATATATACATTACATGGGCACGTTCGCAGAAAAAATTTCAGATTTCTCAAATTCTCCGCTCTTAGGAGATGCCAGAGATGGCGTGGCGGAAATGATTGAAGGTTTTGCAGTGCTTGCAACGGGGGCTGATAATCTGTGCAAAAAATTGAACGACGGTAAAGGAATACTTGAAACAACAGTTGAACTGGCAGGAAATCTTGCAACGGCTCTGGGAAATTCAGCAACAATCATTGGGAAAATTCTTGATGGTGACACAAAAGGGGCGATGGATACTATTTATGGCACGGTAAAAGAAACGGCAGAACAGAGAAGTCCTTATGTGTATCAGACGATGGACAAGCTTGAAAAGAAGGATTTGTCAGGCTGGGGAGGATTTTGGGAGGGGCTCCGAACGATTTTTTCTCCTCGTCAAGCAGCACATCCAATGTTAGAATTGAAACAACCGACAACGCCAAGAGAAACCGTCAAAACTACGGTAGGCGATATTAACGTCACAGTCACCACCCAGCCGGGAGACGATGCCGATGCCATCGGCCGAACGGTAGGAGAACGTGTCCGTGAAGCTATTGCTGAAGTGCAGCACCAAAACAGCCGGACGCGGCTTACACGTGCGGAGGCAAAATAAGGAGGTAGTATGCGAACGTACCTAACAAAATCCGGTGATGTGTGGGATAAGATCGCATTTGATACCATGGGATCCAGCCAGCATACGCCGCTTTTGATGCAGAAAAACAGCGAATATATACATATTTCCGTGTTCCCGAAAGGAATCGAACTGCAGATACCAGAGATACCGGCCGCGGATACGACTACTGCGGCACCGTGGCGGAGGGATACGGTATGAGAAGTGCAAAGCTCCTTTTGAGTTATAACGGTGTGGAGATCACAGACGACATCGTGGAAGATGTAAAAAGCTTCTCATATACCGCCGCCTCTTCCGATGAGGCGGATGTGATCGATGTCTCCCTTGCCGATCCGTCGGGCAAATGGCTGAAGCAGTGGAGGCCACAGGCTGGCGATAAGCTTACTGCGGCCATCCTTCTCAAAGATTGGGAGAGGGACGGTGACAGCCACGTAATACAGTGCGGCAGTTACATCTTGGATGAGCCGTCGTACAGTGCACCGCCGCGGACGCAGAAACTCTCTGCTATATCTGTGGCGTGCAATACAAGCTTCGTGAGCGAGAAAAGATCCCGCACCTGGACAGATGCGTCCATCAGGGAAATTGCGGCACAGATAGGCTTAGAAAACGGCCTGGCGGTATATTTCTCCAGTTCGTACGATCCGCGTATTACGATGGAGCAGAACAAAACGACAGATCTTGATTTTATCGCCAAGCTGTGTTCCGATTACACGCTGTATATGAAGGTGGCAGACGGAATGATCGTGATTCTGGACCCATTCGAAGGAGAGGGACAGCCGCCGGTATCGGAAATCAAAGAAAGCGGAGACGGTATGCGATACAGTTTCCGACATACCTATTTGAATACCGGATATACAGATGTAACCGTCACTACGGTAGACGCTGATACAGGCGAATACCACATGATGGAAGATACCGCAAAGTATCAGGGACTGACGGAAGAAGAAGCGAAAGAAAAATACGGCAAAACGCTTACAGCGGATGCTGCCGAGGTTACCGACGATCCGGAGTTGGCCGCAAGAAAACTGAACAAAGAAAAAATGAAAGAGTACACTGCAAATATAACGCTGCCAATCCGTGTGGGAATCACGGAAGGCAGTGCAATCACGCTGAAGGATTTCGGCTCGTGGGATGGGCACTGGATCGTGGACAAACTGTCTATATCCCTGCCTGACGGCACGATGGCGTTGTCACTGCATAAGGCGGTGATTGTATGAGTGCACGAATCGGCGTGATAGATAACTATGACAGAGAGAAAAAACGTGTGACGCTGATCTGGGATGATACGAAAAACAGATCGCTCCCGCTTTTGATGCTGAAACAGTTGGCGGATAACACGATGATAACGGATTTCAGCACGGGAAAAACAGAAACGCCGGTCAAATTGCCGGACGCCTGTGAATGTGGTGGGGAAGGGAAACTCATATATGAGGGGGATCCTGGTGTGCCCATCATTGGAAGACGTGCGGTTGCCGTCATGCTGGATCAAAGCGGGCACGGTGTATATATCGGAATGATAGAGGAGTAATACATGATAATCGGCGTTTTTGACGGGGAACTTGAATTTGAAACCTCGGATAATCGGGTTCTGACATACAACGGTATGCAGCGTTCGAGCTCATCCCGCTGGCAAAGCCACGAGATCATAGGCGGTGCACCCAGGCGCGAAATGCTGGGAGAGGGAGAATCGCCGCTGTCTTTCTCTATCCATCTATCCGCCGCCTCCGGCATTTCCCCGGACAGAGAGGCGGAAAAATGGCTGGAAGCGGCCCGCAAGGGTAGAACCGGATATCTGGTGCTCGGTGGGAGAGTAGTCGGAAATCAGCGTTGGAGCGTGACGAAGGCAACTCTTTTTCAAAATGCCGTAGTGAATAACGGGAAAACGCTGTCTGCGGATCTCACAGTTACAATGGAGGGATACAGATGATACGGGTTCAGATTAAGAACGGATCGCTGCTGGATGCCAATCTTCGTATGCGGCTCATCAATCTGTTTTCTACACTGAAAGGAACCGTGCCGTATATGCGTGGGTTTGGAATTTCCGGAGACGCTTTGGATATGCCGACGGACAGGGCGGTGAATTACCTCGCCGCGGAAATGGCAGCGGCGTGCGAAGAGTGGGAACCAGGCGTACGCGTGGCATCCGTTACGCCGGATTATAAGAATTGTGCCGAGGGGCGCGTGACTATGATCGTGGAGGTAGTCGAAAATGAATGAAATAATGTTCGCAGAAGCAAATCCCGAGAAGATTATAACGGAAATGTCCGCAGATTACGAGAAACTGTTCAAAGAAGCTACTGGGAAAAGCATCTCTCTCCGGCCTGCGGACACCGCCAGGCTGATGATCGCCACGATCACGTTTGCCATTGCACACGTTGAAACCCTGGTGGATCACGCCGCCAAAATGAATCTTGTGCAGACTTCAGAGGGAAAATACCTGGACACGTTGGCGTACGGAGTGACAGCACCTCGTAAGAGTGCAGCACCGGCGTATACTAACATCAAGGTGTATTTCTCGACTGCACTGCCTGCATCACAGATCATTCCGGCCGGAACGAGGGTAACGGCAGGGGATGGGCTGTACTGGGCCACAGAGACGGCAGAGAGCGTGCCGGCGGGAGCAACAAATATTTCCCTTCGCTGTGTGTGCCAAAAGCCGGGTGTGATCGGAAACGGGTATACGGCCGGCACGATCACAACGCTTGTAGATACGTCGAAAATTAAATTTTTTGCGTCGCTGACAAATACGGATACTTCCTCCGGCGGTGCGGATGAAGAAACAGACGACGAACTGAGAGAGAGAATCCGGATTGCACCTGAATCGTATTCAACGGCAGGACCGGAGGGAGCATACATATACTTCATGAAAAGTTTTGATGCCAATATTTCGGATGTTATCACGATCTCGCCGAGTCCGGGCGTTGTAGAAAACTATATAGCGATGAAAGACGGATACTTGCCGTCGCCGGAATACCTTGAAGCTGCCAAACAATTTATAAGTGCAAAAGATAAGCGTCCGATGACAGACAACGTGGTGGTCAAAATCCCGGAGGAAGTAGGGTATGCCATAAACGTATCGTTTTATGTAGGAGCAGAAAATGCAGCACTGGAAACGGAAATCAAAAGGAAAGTAGAAAGTGCGGTTGGAGAATATGTCAAATGGCAGAGCAGCCGTATCGGGCGCGATATCGATCCGTCAGAACTTGTAAGATTGATGAAAAATGCGGGTGCTTCTCGTGTGGAAATTACATCACCGCTGTATACCAAACTGATGCGTGGAGAGTTTAATGAATCTGTGCAGAATTACGATCCTGTTCAGATTGCGAAAAACACGCAAAAGGCGGTCACGTATGGGGGACTGACCAATGGTTGAACTGAAGAACGTTTCGCTGGTTGAAGCGGCACCGTCCAATCTTGTAAGTGACGAAGAGTGTGCAGCACTTCTGGAAGTGACAAGTACACAGTGCCGCCGATTGGCGGAATTGGCAGACAGGGTGATCCTGCTGCACAACATAGACAAGCAGCCATCGGAAATCGTGGATGCATTGGCGTATCACTATCACGTTGATTTTTACGACGCATCCATGCCGCTGGATATACGGAGAAATCTGGTAAAGAACCACAACGAATGGCACCGGATCAAGGGTACGCCGGCGGCGGTTGAAAAGATCATTCAAATCGTATTCGGGGACGGTTATCTGGTGGAATGGTTCGAACGGGAGGGTATGGAGCCGTACACGTTCGAAGTGCACACTGCCAACGCCAAAGCGGCAGCGGAAGAATACTACTGGTTTGTGAGTGCTGTGAACGCAGTCAAGAATGTTCGCTCTCACATGACGAGAATCCTGGTTGACGAATCAAGTGAAGGTGAAATATTCATGGGTGCAGCTATGGCAATACACGACAAAATCATTTTGGAGGTACAAGAATAATGTTTTCTGCAAAGCCAAAACCGACTGATGCCGGTCGCATCCTATTGGCTAAATGTCAGACGGGTGCAGAAATGAGATTCACGAGAGTGAAGATCGGTTCGGGATATCTGGGAGAAACAGATCCGAATACGCTGCTTGACGTGGTGCAAGAGGAAAAATCTTTTGAGATCACTTCGATCCGGCGGGCAGAAGAAACAACCTATGTGAAGTTCGTTCTGGCTAACGACGAGCTGGTACCGTATTATTTCCGGGAGTTGGCATTGATGGCTGACGATCCGGATGCTGGGGAGATTGCGTATCTGTATGCCAATGACGGCGATAATGCGGAGCTGATCGGAACAAACAAGCTGGAGCGGGAAATAACTCTGGCAATTCCCATTTCAAAAGCGGAAAACATAACGATCACCATTCCTTCTTCTGCTACCGTTGACAGAGAAGAATTTGACGCGCATGTAAAAGATAAGAAGATACACATAACCGAAGAAGAACGTAAAGCCTGGAACGATAAGGTCGGCACGGACGAATCGGGAAAAATTAATAAAAAATACTTGCCGGACTTGAACGTGGAAGGTCTGGGTGGGTATAAAAAAGAAAATATACTGTCAGCGGAAACAAAAGATCTTTTTGAACTGGAGGAAGATGCAGTTCCGGATGCTGTTTTTTCAAAGTTGAAAAAGACAGCAGATTCACACAGCAAAGAGATCAAAGAAACGAAAGACAGCGTTGCCGCTGCCGCAAAAATGGTATTTGGATCTTATACGGGATCCGATAAGTTTGGAAGTGCCAACAAAAACAGAATTGATCTGAATTTTAAGCCGCACATGATTATGATCGGGGGAGAAGACATCGGAATAAAAATGTGTGCTATGCGCGGACTGAACGAAGGACAGATCCTCACGGAAACGACGGTTCAGATCGCATCCGGCACCTTGATTGGCGTGCAGGGAAAGGTTGCCATTGAATGGGGCGAGACGTACGTGCAGTGGTACAGTGAAACTTCTCGTTACGATCAACTGAACAATGGCGGCACGGTGTATTCTTATGTTGTGGTCGGAAACTAAAAGGAGTGTGAAAGCATGAAAGATTTTTCGATTATGCAGGGTGACCAGTATGCTATCCCTTTTATGATCCGGGACAGAGCGGGAACACCGCTCGGACGAAATGACGTGGAAAACGTAGAAATCACCATTGGCGACACCAGAAAAGAAATGAAGTCAGGCGAGATAGTCTATAGAGAAGACGACGGAGCATTTCTTTTCCCGATCAGCCAGAAAGAATCGTTTTCCATGGTGATGCGAAAGCAAAGAGTGCAGGTGCGAGTGAAATTTCCGAATACAAATGAGGTGATCGGAAAGGATCTTGGGGACGTACTGCTTACTTATTCCGGATCAAAGGAGGTGCTGTGATGATTCCGGTGGATCTCAAAGGCCCGGACTACATTGATGTACATATGGGCGAAATCTTAAAAATGTTTGATCCAACAGTCCCGGACTGGGCCAGACAGCCGGAGCCGCCGAAGTATACGGCGGAAGAGGTGGGGGCTATCCCTGTTCCGGATAGTTCGCTTGCGGGGTGGTTTTTGCAGGTGTCCGAGGTGGACGAGAACAATAAACCTATTGCGGTGAAGGCCGTCAATCCGTCTGCTGTTCCCGGTATGCCTGTTGTGCATAATTGCGACACAATAGACGTTGGCCCGTTGTACGTGTGGGATGAAACGGATGAGTATTACTTCACCGACCACGCACACGACCCGACAGTTCCCGAAGGACAGATTCACATGTACGGCAACGTCCCCGCGGGTGTTACCGGAGGGTACGCACTCATGAACGTAGAGTACGCCCCAGTCGGTAAAACGGTGAAGATTGAGGTCGATATGAAGATCGATTCTCTCATGACGCCGAGCCGTCAGCCCATGTGGCGTGGATTCATCTGGGAGTATGCAGTACCCGGTTCGCCCACGTTGTATTTCGTGATCGCCCCACATTCGGATGCAGACGGAAACAATGCGAAACTTATGGTGTCGCAGAAAGTGCGTGGAGATCAGGACGTGGCCCAGCCATTGACGATCAAATACGGCGAGTTCCAGAAATGGGAAATCGTATTTGACAGAACAGGCGTGGCGAAGTTTTACATAGACGGCGAGAAAGTGTTAGTAGTTTCCGGCATTACCGCCGAACATACAAAAACCACTTCAAAGCTGGAGATCCGAAACTGCATGATGAACGTGGCGTCGGGGTATAACTCGGTGTATTTCGATAATATCATTATTGCGGACTATGCCGAGGAGACAGACCCGACCGTTCCTGCATGGGCGAAGGCGCCGAAAAAACCGACGTACACCGCCGCGGAAGTGGGTGCACAGCCGAAAGGAGATTACGTCCGTTCGCCTGCATCCGCCTACGCTGGGCAGATGATTCTTGTCAAAGAGGTGGACAAAAGCGGCAAGCCGACAGCATGGGAAGCGGCAAATCTTCCCGGCGTACTGCTGGATCACAACTGCGATTCCATCGACGGACAGCGGTTGAAGGCTACCAAAAACAACATGCCGTACTTTTATTTCGCTGACCATTCCATGGACGAAAGCATCCCCGAAGGGCAGATTCACATGGGAAGTGCCAAAGACCCTATTGATTACTCATACGAGGAGTTCATGGCACTCCCGTCTGCGGAACGGGTAAGAATCAAAAATACTTTTGCAACGCACGAAGAGTATATCGAGTGGCTTACGGCTGCAAAAGATAGAAGAGATAACGATACACCATACACAATGCAGGGGACTAACGGCTATGCCGTTTTACAAATTCCGTTTACGCCTACGGATAAAGCGGTGAAGATGGAGTTCAGTATACGAATTGATTCTCTCATTAATGTTTCCAAAAATGAAATGTGGAGAGGCTTTATTTTCGAATACGCTACGCCTGGCTCCCCTTCTCTGTATTTTGTTATAACATACTATAATGATGTGTACTCTCTTCTTAAAGTATCTCTTTCAGAACGTGGCACGGAGGGCGTCGTAAGTCAACTTATTAAAATGGGCAGTGAATTTCATAAGTTCACCGTAGCATATGACGGCGTGAGCCGTGCGGTGTTCTACGTGGACGGGGAAGAACTGCTTGTCGCAGACGGAATCACTGCTCCGCACACAAGAACGACATCAACACTGGAAATACGTAACTGCATGGTGGACGTGGATAAGGGCTTCAACTCTGTCTATTTCGACCACATCAAAATCGTGGACGACCCTATGCCGGGAATCGTGAAAGAGGTACTTGCGGCGATTCCTGTAGGTGACGAGGTGGCGTACTGATGGCAAAAAAACTGTACGAAGAATCGAATATCACCGCGATTGCTCATAAAATCCGCGAAAAAACAGGCGGCACCGAAAAGTATACCCCAGCCGAGATGGCAGACGGTATTGACGCGGTTTTCTCGGCGGGTGCAAAATCCGAACGCGATTCATTTTGGGATGTTTTTCAAGAAAACGGAAATAGAACGAATTATTACAGCGCATTCAATAGTGCATACTGGAATCATATTACATTCAAACCTACGCATGATTTGAAGCCAGTTGGTGACGCACGAAATATGTTTTCGACATTCGGCAACACGAAAGACTACCCCAAAATGACAAAAATTTTGTCGGATGCGGGCGTAGTGTTAGATACATCGCTTGTTACTAACGCACGTCAGATGTTTTATACATGCCGTGTATCCGATTTGCCGCCGTTGGATTTTACGAGTGCAACCGATATATACTGCTTGTTTTATGATTCATGGAGAATTGAAACAATCGAAATCACACTTGCACCAAACACGGTGACTAATGCGTTGGGTATGTTCAGTAGTTGTACGTCACTTATAAATTTAACCATTCACGGTGTGATTGATGTGGCTGATATAGACTTGCATTGGAGTACAAAACTCACAAAGGCAAGTATAACATCTGTAATCAATGCGCTTTCGAATGATAAAAACGGTTTGACAATTACCCTTTCCCAAGTGGCAAAAGAAGCGGCATTCACAGCCGAGGAATGGGCAGCACTGATTGCCACTAAGCCGAATTGGACCATATCGCTTGTGTAAGGAGGATTCTATGCGAACAGTAATCACAGCAACGGATGGACACATACTGACGAACGGTGAGATTTATGGTAAAACGCTGTATCTTGCCGAGGGTGCGGATGCGTCCGAGTTTCATGAAATCACGGAAGAAGAATATAACGCCATCACGGAAAGCGAACCCTGCGAGGAATCCGACTATACGGCGGCACTGGAAAGGTTCGGTGTACGATGACGAAAGCGGAACTGCAAAGAAAAACGGACAGGGCCGTAGAAGAAACCCGTGCGGCATTGCAGACGGTGTATGACGCTCTGAATCACGGTCAGCAAAAGCAGATCGTGAAGGATGAATCGGTACGGGCACTGTTTCAGCGGTACGGCGTGGTGTATGAATGATCGGAAAGGAGGAGACGACCAATGACATGGGCGATAGTGGCGGGCATTATCACGCTTGCCGGATTCATCATCAGTACCGGAACGCTGGTATTTAAGTTGTCCGCGGTACTTACGCGGCTTGACATTACCGTGAAGGATCTGGGTGACTCATTCCGCAGTGATCGGAAAGCGAAGGAGAAAGAGCACGCCGAAATGTACGATACGCTGGACGATCACGAGAAGCGTCTGCAGAAGCACGAGCTGCGGATCCACGATCTGGAGAAGGAGAGGGGAAAGTAATATGGAGATCAAAAGCATTCTGCCGATTCTTACGGACGGGGATACGTACAAGGTGACGTCTCCGTTTGGAACGAGAGTTGATCCCTTCACAAAGGTGCCCGGGAAACCGCATTACGGTATTGACCTGGTGTTGTGGCGTGGCTGGGGTGCTCTGTCCGCTGTGGGTGCCGCGTGGGACGGCGTAGTGCTGAAGGTAGGATACGATGCTTCCAGAGGCATTCATGTGGTTATAGACCACGGAGAGGGACTTGTGGGGCACTACTACCATTTGGCAGAGGGATCTGTCACTGTATCCGAAGGAGTTTCTGTCGCGGCAGGTGAGCAGATCGGTTACATGGGCAGTACCGGCGCATCCACGGCCGCACACCTGCATTTTCAGTTGGAATACGGCGGCGTGCCTATTGATCCGCTGCCGTACATAACCGGTGAGGATATGATCGAAGCGGATGTCCCCGATGCCGATCTGGATAACACGCCCGCAGACTGGGCGGCAGAGGCTGTGCAGTGGGCACAGGAAAACGGTATCTTGTACGGAGACGACACCGGCAATCTGCATCTGCATGAGCCGGTAACGTGTGAGCGGATGCTGGTATTTCTGTATCGCACGTACAACAAGATCAAGGAGGAACTGGGCATATGAAGAAGCCGGAAACTTCCAAAGTGTTCGCCTACCTGATTATGCTGGTGATGTTTCCGGCAGTGTTTCTTCTCTCCTGGAAAGTGATCTGCCTTGCCGAGCTGGCGATCACGCTGAAATTCACCGGTGCACTGCCGTATCTCACGGCGATCATCACGCCCGCATGGGCGGCGGTGACGACGATCATCTGCTTTTACTTTAATAAGGCAAAGGCGGAAAACAAAGAAAAGATCAGAATATCCGCAATGAAGCGGGATTATTAAATTGCCGGACATCCGGCGGAAAGAGGTACATCTATGGAAAAACTCAAACAGAAACTTTCGTCTCGCAAGCTGTGGGCGGCGGTCGCATCCGCTTTGCTCTGCGTGATCGCAGCATTTTACGGCGAGGAACTCACTCCCGAGGTGGTGGAGGTGCTGAAATATGCCGTCGCCGCCGGCGTGACGTACATCTTCGGAGAGGGCATTGTGGACGTAGCCCGTCAGGTGGCGGACGCGATGAAGGCATCGGCTCCCAGAGAATCGGAGACTGCGGCGGAAGTGCTTGAAAGTACAGAGGAAGAAACGGACACTGATATGGTAATCAAATTTGAATAAAAGAAAGGAGGCAGGAAAAAGAACAAAAGAGTGAGCACACGCTCACTCTTTTGTTCTTTTTGCAGCATCATGGGATTCCAAAAATTTCTCCACTGCCGCTTTAACGATCTGTGCCTGCGAGATGCCTTCCTCGGCACATTTTGCTTTGAACGCTCTCGCAGTATTTTTGGGTACTCTAACAATAATAGAATCGTAAACCTTGTTGTTGTAGCGATTTTTTACCGCTGTGGATGTTGTTGTTTTTCTCTTGGTTCTCTCCATGTGTTAATCCTAAAAATTGTATTAAAATTTTCAAATGTGTCCGATGTTTTATTTGCAAAGCGTAAGAAGGGCAGCAGCAAGGAAGCAGAGAAGACCAATAAATTTGAAAACTTCAAAGGTTAACACTGAAATATCTTTTTTCACTTGACTTTCCTTTCCCATTGTAGTATAATTAATTACCCTCATAACGGGAGAGAGCCGAGGCTCTCCCCCTCTTATGAGAGGACTTCGATTAAGATTATCAGCCACCCAACCAGTGAGATAATCTCAATCGCGAGCTTGTTGAGTTGCTGGAACAACTTGATAAGCTCTTTTGTTGTTTTGCGGACCTTATCCATTTGGCTCACCTCCCTCTCTTTCGTTGTGCACACATTGTACCATACTTGTAGCAGTATGTCAATGGAGCCTAAGAAGTTTTTTTGAAAATTTTGAAAAATTTCCCGGCATTCCGATGGGAACGCCGGGAAAGCCATTTGTTTGGCACTGTTCCAAAGTTTGAGTTTCTTTAGTCAGTTATTTTCAGTTCTTTTTTTAGTGCAGACTGCAGTACCGCGGAAAAATTAACGCCTGCTTTTTCTGCTTCAAAATTCAACCATGAGGGAATTGTACAGTTTTTCTTCACTGCACGCATATCGTTTTTGCGACGGTATTCCGAGAAATCGACATCCACGAGTGTCACAAGGGCGTCGGGATCATCCGTATGCACGTCGGCGATAGAGGAGGGAACAGGGAGGTTTTCCCCGTCATCTTCCATATCGATCCCCATAATCCCGATTGCATCCCTTGCCATTTCCATTGCGTCAGCATAATTTTTCCCCTGGGTGTTGATGTTGAAATCCGGGACATACACTATAACGAATTCAGCACCTTGTGTCAGCACAATAGGATATACGTTTTTCATAAGTGAGTTCTCCTTCAGTATCAAATTCTAAATATAGTATGCGGCAATGGGGACTTACTCAAGCCCCCGCCGCTTAATGATTGCTTTTGCAAGTTCTTCATCAGTTTCCCGATGACGGACAATGCTTTCGCGTTCTCCGTTTTTTACATAAATGTCATGGTTTGCGCCGTGCCTCTTGAATTTCCAACCGTTTCTTTCAAGAAGTTCGATGAGGTCTTTGGTCTTCATGTTCTGCCCTCCTTTCGCTATATATTATACGCCTTTTATACGCATTTGTCAATAGGTTTTGAAAAAATAATACGCACAAAATACGTATTTTTATATCATCAGCAAAAGCCGTCCGGCGGTCCGGATGGCGAACTCGCAGCCTCTACTCGCTATCTCTGCCAGCGTTTTTCCATGCCGTACCGTGAAGTGATCGGTATTCTTACGGATGTGGGCACCGAAGAGTTGGCCCACGTGGAGATGATCTCCACCATCCTTCATCAGTTGACGCGGAATCTGAAGCCGGAGGATATTGCCGGCACGCCGTTTGCCGCCTATTTCGTGGATCATACGGTGGGTACGTATCCTACGGCGGCGTCCGGCTTCCCCTTTACAGCCGCGACACTTGCCGTGAAGGGAGACGTGCTGGCCGATCTGCACGAAGATCTTGCAGCAGATGCTGCACTTTCATAAGTGCAACAACAGGAACGCAGATGTCTACATAGAATATTTACAATCTTCACACGTTTGTTCACAATATTTACTTGATGGAAGCGCATGATAACTGTATAATTATGGAAACATAAGAAGAGGACACAATACGGATGCAGGAGCATCCGCCAATGAGAAAGGAAGAAGAATACACGCATGCTCCAACTGAAAAACATCAAAAAGGATTATCCTGCCGGTGGTGAAACGGTGGCGGCTCTTAGGGGAATTGATCTTTCCTTCCGGGACAGCGAGTTCGTTTCCATTCTGGGCCCCTCCGGATGCGGCAAAACCACCATGCTGAATATCATCGGCGGATTGGATCAGTATACCAGCGGCGATCTTGTGATTCACGGCGTTTCTACGAAGGATTTCAAGGACAGAGACTGGGATTCCTACCGCAATCATTCCATCGGTTTTGTGTTTCAGAGCTACAATCTGATTCCCCATCAGAGCGTTCTGCAGAACGTGGAGCTGGCACTTACTCTGTCCGGCGTGACCAAGGCAGAGCGTCGCCGCCGGGCGAAAGCGGCGCTGGAAGAAGTGGGACTTGCCTCGCAGCTCCATAAAAAGCCGGGAGAAATGTCCGGCGGTCAGATGCAGCGTGTGGCTATTGCCCGTGCTATCGTCAACAATCCCGACATCATTCTGGCGGACGAGCCTACCGGTGCTCTCGATACGGAAACAAGTGTGCAGGTTATGGAGATCTTGAAGGAGATCTCTAAAAATCGGCTGATCATTATGGTAACGCACAACCCTGATCTGGCGGAAAAGTATTCTACACGCATCATCCGTATGCTGGACGGCGTGATTACGGACGATTCCATGCCGCTGACGGAAGAAGAACTGGCGGCGGCTTCGGCGGCGGATGCCAAGCGTCGGGAAACGGAAAAGGGCAAAAAGATGCCGTCCATGTCTTTTGCTACCTCGTTCGGCCTGTCGCTCAAGAATCTTTTTACCAAAAAGGGAAGAACTACGCTTACCTCCTTTGCCGGCAGCATCGGTATCATAGGTATTGCCTTGATCTACGCAGTGTCCCAGGGTACCACCATGTATATCAACGCCGTGCAGGAGGATACGCTTTCTTCCTATCCGCTGACGCTGGAAGCACAAAGCGTGGAGCTTGGGTCACTTATGGAAATGTTTATGGGCTCGGCGGAATCGGCAGGGGAGCATGAGCTGGACGCCGTGTATCAGAAATCCATGCTGTACGATATGGTAAACGCCATGAGTACGCTGGAAACCACGGATAACGATCTGAAGTCATTCAAAACGTATCTGGAAAAGGAATACGCCGATACGGAGAGTCCGTTTTACAATGCGCTGAACGGAATCCAGTACAGCTACGATACGGAACTTCAAGTCTATACGAAGAACGTGGACGGCACGATCATTCATTCCGATACGGAGACGCTGATGCAGGAGATTCTTGTGGAGAATCTGGGGCTGGATCTCAGCGGTGTGATCAGTGCACAGGAATCCTCCACGCTCACGGGCGGTATGTCCATGATGTCCATGTCACCCATGAGCAATCTTTGGCAGGAGCTTCTGCCCGGCGAGAACGGAAAGCCGGTAAACGAGCTGCTGGAGAATCAGTATGACGTAATCTACGGACGCTGGCCGGCGGCTTACGACGAGATCGTCCTCGTAGTTGATTCCCGCAACGAATTGGACGATATGACGCTCTATGCACTGGGACTGAAATCCAAGGCGGAAATTGACCTTCTGGCAGACGCAGCCATCAAGCAGGGCTCGCTGGACGTGAAAACGGAATCCTGGTCCTTTGAGGAAATCTGTGCGTTGCAGTTCCGTACCGTTCTTCAGTCGGAGGTGTTTACTCTGGATGAGCACAGCGGACTCTATACGGATCTCCGGAACACAAGTGCCGGCCTCAAATATCTTTACGATAACGGACTTTCTCTCAAGGTGACGGGCATCATCCGCAAGAATGAGAATACCGTTTCCAGCATGCTGACCGGCACGATCGGCTATACGTCCGCGTTGACGGAGTATATTATCGAAGCAGGCAAGGATTCTGCCGCCATTCAGGCACAGCTTGCCGACACGGAGACGGATATTTTCACGGGCCTTCCGTTCCGTGAGAATGCCGGATCCCTTACCGATGAGGAAAAGGAAACCGAATTCAGAAAGTATATCGAAACCCTTACGGAAACCCAGCGGGCACAGGCGTATATAGATATTATGTCTATTCCCTCCGAGGAGCAGGTGCAAGGCGCCGTGTCCCAGTACGTAGGTTCCATGACCCGTGAGGATATGGAAGCCGTCATGGTAGAGGCGTTCTCCCAGCAGATGGGCATGAGCACTGAGGAGATCGAAAGGTATATGCATTCCTTTACCGATGAAGACATGAAGGAGTTGTTTTCTGAGATGGCAGAGGAACAGTTCCGTGCTCAGTATGCCGCCGGCGTGCAGGCACAGATGGGCGAGATGACCAGCGCACAGTTGTCCGGGGCACTCGCCATGGCACTGCCTGCCTATACCACGAAACAGTGTGCGGTATACTATGAGGAAATCCTGCTGTTTTCCGACAGCACCTATGAAAACAATCTCCGTACGCTTGGATACGTGAGCCTGGATGATCCCGCCAAGATCCATCTGTACGCATCTTCTTTTGAAAACAAGGACATTCTGGAGGAGTGCATCGGGGATTACAACGATACGGTGGACGAACTGCATCGCATTACCTACACCGATTACGTGGGCATTATGATGTCGTCCATTACCACCATCATAAACGCAATTACCTACGTGCTGATTGCCTTCGTGGCGGTGTCGCTGATCGTTTCCTCCATCATGATCGGCGTAATTACGCTGATCTCCGTGCAGGAGAGAACGAAAGAGATCGGTATTCTCCGTGCCATCGGTGCATCTAAAAAGAACGTGTCCGGCATGTTTAATGCGGAAACGGTGATCATCGGTTTTACCTCCGGCGTTTTGGGAGTGGCAATTACCTATCTTCTGTGTATTCCCATCAACATGATTCTGCATCACTTTACCGGTATTGCCAATCTGAGTGCCCATCTGCCGCTTCCCGTGGCAGTGGTTCTCGTGGTGATCAGCATGCTTCTTACGCTGATTGCCGGCATTATTCCGTCCCGCAGTGCGGCACGGAAAGACCCGGTCGTGGCACTCCGTACCGAATAAAATGCAAAAAACGCCGCAGGTTCACCCCGCGGCGTTTTTGTATGCTTTATTGAATGTCGATATTTACGGGAAGCGGTGCCTCACCTTTCAGGAATTGATGAACCCGCTGTATGTCAGCCTCCTCTGTCATAACGGCCGGCTGCCAGACATCTTTATAAACGTGGCAGGGAATAATACGGATTTCGGAAAGAATCTCACCCGTCTCTCCGCGGGACAGTTCTGCCTGCAGAAGTACGGTTGCGTTTTCCGGCACGAGAGCGGATCCGTCCACCAGACTGCCCAGAGAGTAAACGATCGTACCGCCTTCAAACGTCTCCATGGGACGGAGTACGTCGGGTCCCACGCCTATTGCCAGGGAAACGCCGGCACGGATACAGGACTGTAGCGTTGTGCGGAGCCATTCCTCCGGCGTGTGCGAGTCAGCCTCGCCGCCGTAAAAATACAGAATTACGTAATCAACTGTCTTTTTAATCTCCTGTATTTTGCTTGCAAGATGGGCGGCGTCAGCGTTTTTTGAGATTTGCTCGTACAAAATGGCCGTTCGAATGCCGTGGCGGTCGATTACGTGCACGGTGCCGCTTACGGCGGCAGTCAGCCCGGCGGCAGTATAGAGATCGACTGCGTCTTGGGCAGTATCACTGATTTCGGGCGAGAGATGTGCTACTACGTCAATATACCCCTCCGAAAATACGGAAAGATTTTCCGTCGGGGCAGAGCAACCGGAATCTCCGGTAACGGGTGTATCCGTGAAAGTACAGCTGTTGGCGAGCACGGTCAGATCGTCCTCGGTAAGAACGGAGGAAAGGGCGGAAAAAAAGTAGGCGGCACCTTGCTCGGCTGTCAGCGCGTTAAGGGAACCGTATGCCGTCGTGCCGTATGGGCTTCCCGGTGCAGATTCACCGAGAAACGTTATGGAAAGCGTTGCGTCCTCCGATACCGTATCCGTATCTCCCGTTATGATTTCCACGGAAAGAGCAGGGGGCTGCGCGGTATCGTCCGACGAGGGAGTGTCGGTGCTTTCTGTAAGCACCGCGTCTTCGGTCGGGTCAGACGAAAAGGTGGGAAACGAGATGGAATCCATTCCAATGGCAAGAACGATGGCGACGGTTAGAAGCGCCAGTGTCAGCCATAACTTTTTCGCGTTTTCGCTGCTTTTGTTCATAGAATACCTCACTGAATGTTGAGAGTATTATACCATGATAAGCGTGGAAAAGCAACGAGTTTTTCAAAAAATATCGGTGAAGTGGGGCGAAGACACCGAAAATCCGATGAATTTGACAGCGAAATCCCTTATCGGAACAAGGGACGAAGCTGCCTGTTTTCATGCATTGCGGAGAACGCTGCCGGTAAAAGAGAAAAATCCGCAACAAGCGAAAACGGCTTTCCCACAGGGTCGTCTTGAAGAAGCGGTACGAAGTACACGTTTTTTCTCTGCATTACTGTGGCGAGATTGGCAAGATTTGCGGACATGGCGTCGTTAGTTGCCAGTGCGATCAGCAAAGGGCGCGCGCATCGTATGTGTGCCTTTGCCGCCATGCATACGGCAGAATCCGTGATCCCGTGTGCCATCTTTGCAAGCGTATTACCCGTGCAGGGAGCGATTATCAGAGACTCAAGCGGTATGGCCGGACCCAGTGGCTCGGCCTCTTTGATCGTTATGATTGGGGGACGTCCTGTCATCTTCGTGAGCGTTTGCAGCAAGTCGGCGGCTTTGCCGAAGCGTGTATCAGTCGTAGCGGCGGTTTCGCTTACGATGGGCTGTACGTCAGCACCGCCGTCCAGAAGATGGCGGAGAGCAGCCAGGGATTGCCTATGCGTGCAGAAGGAGCCGCATATTGCGTAGCCGATCATTTGGGCACCACCCCTTCTTCCGTAAGAATCCGGCGTATGGTTTCAAAAAGGATCTTTCCCGCAGAATAGGGAGCCATGCGCCCGGGCAGGGAGGGGGCACGGATAATTTTCTGCGGTGCAGTGCGAGCGGCGGCCGGATCAATCCCGCCGGGCTGGGAGGCAAGCTCAATGAGAAGTGCGGAGGGCGGCAGGGCACAGAGCACCTCTGCCGTCAGAATCGGTGCGGGTATCGTATTGAAAAGAACGTCCGGTGTGCCGGGATTTATGAGAAAATCATGCAGTGGCAAGGCGGTATATCCAGCTGTTTCCGCTAAGGTAAGATCACGGAGACTGCGTGCCGCTACCGTTACGTTCGCCCCCAGTGCGTGCAGAACGGCCGCCAACCGCCTGCCTATCCGTCCGTATCCGAGAACGACGGCGGATGCACTGTACAATGTAATAGGCATAGCCTCCATGGCAAGGGCAATGGCGCCTTCTGCCGTAGGAATGGCGTTCTTGATCTGCACCTCTTCGCAGTCGTAGTAATCGATCAGTTTTATATTAGCATCCCGTGCCATGGTACGCAGTACGTCCCCGGGCATCCCGGCCAAAAGCAGCGTGCCGGGCGGAAGCATTTCCATAAGTTCGGTCAGCCGCAGATCCCTTTCCAGTTCAGCGGCATTATCGTGGGATGGCGTGCAGTTTATACGTACGCCGTCCCGGGATGCAGGCAAGGGAAGAATGACGGCATGGCTCCCCGTGACGGCACTGTGCGGATCACTGCATCTGACGCCGCCGAACTGCGGTCCGTCCGCTGTGTCTTGGGGAAGCGGAATTCCCCAAACGGCCGTTTCATATCCGGTTGCGGCAAGATGATTGGCAAGAGAGTACTGTCTCGTATCACCGCCCAACAGGCAAATTTTTGTATCATGCATAATAGAGTGTCCTTTCTGCTTTTCTCGGTTTTGACACCTCACTCCATAATATGCTAAAAACGAACATCAGTGCAGGCAAACGGCGGATTGCCCGCATGAGAAAAAAGAAAAAACGGGACTGCCGTGGGTAGGCAGTCCCGTTTTTAACTTATTCCTCGATGGCTTCTCTGGAACGGAAAAGCAGGGATACGCACCAGAGACCCGCCAGGGCAATGACGGTGTAAATGATGCGGCTGATAAGGGCATCCTGTCCGCCGAAGATCCATGATACGATGTCAAACTGGAACAGACCGACGCTGCCCCAGTTTGCAGCGCCGACGATGGTGAGAATCAGCGCGATTCTGTCCATAATCATGCTTGTTGTTGCGGCGGATGTGCCGCCGCTCTCCTCTGTATATTATTCGTGTTTTGCCCGTGTTTTCACGGGGGAACAGTAGTAGAATGTGCAAAAATACGGAAAATTATCAGAGGATGAAATTGGAATTTTTCAAAAGATTAAAAATGGCGGAGCAACTCGGACAGATGGGCAACCACGGGTACGCCGAGACCGGTGAGGGATTCGAGAGATCCGTGACCGCCCGTATATAAAATGCAGTCTGCCCCGATCGCTTTCGCCGTATCAGCATCATGGGAGGTATCCCCGATCAGAACGGCGTGGGCGGCATCCGTGCCGAGACAGCGTTTTGCCATTTCGATCTTGCCGCCGGCGTAAATATCGTCCGTGCCGAGGATCCGGTCAAAGGCATCCTCCAGTCCTAAAAGGCAGATCTGTCTCTGCAGCATATTCGTTTCCGAGGAAGATAAAATGATCTGCTGTACGCCGGCATTTTTGAGATACTGCCATACCTCGGTGAATCCGTCACTCACACGGAGAAACCGTTCACCGGCCGTATAGAGACGGACCCACTCCACGGCCAGATCCTCGTAAGGCTCCTTTTCAAAATCAAAGCCCAGCAGACGGTAGTATTCTTTCACCGGAAAGCGGAAAACGCGATGGTATTCTTCGATGCTGTCAACGGTGGGCAGCTCCCGCTTTGTCAGCATTTCGTTTACGGCACGGATCCCAAGCGTTACGTCGTCTACGACGGTTCCGTTAAAATCCCATAGGACAGCGGTATATTTCAAAACAGCAGCCTCCTATACTTTCAGTATTCTATCGCATTATAACGGAAAAATCCGCTCTGGTCAAGAGAAAAATGAAAAATACTTTCAAAAGCGAATCAAGGCGGACACGCCGGGGTGCATATAGTGGAATACAGTTTCATATAGGGAGGATCGTATGATACCGGATTTACTAGCTTTTCTTATAGGCGGACTGTCGTATTTTATTTTGAACGTTTCGTCCGGACAGAAGTTTCCCCAGCCTCTGTCCGCGGAGGAAGAAACCGCACTGTTTCGATCGATGCACAGCGGCGAGGACACGAATGCCCGTGCGAAGCTGATCGAACACAACCTGCGGCTGGTGGCACATATCGTCCGGAAATACTATGCGGCACACGTGGGACAGGACGATCTGATTTCCATCGGTACCATCGGTCTTATCAAGGCGGTGGATTCGTTCAGCGATAAAAACGGTGCCCGTTTTGCTACGTACGCCGCAAAATGTATCCAGAACGAGATCCTGATGTATTTCCGTGCCCAGAAGAAAACGGCCTGTGAGGTGTCCATCAACGAGACCATCGATACGGACAGGGAAGGCAATCCGCTGACGTATGGAGACATTATCAAAGTAGAGGATACGATTGCGGACGATATTGACGAGCGGTGGAAAATTGCAAAGGCAATCTGTTACATAAAAGACAAACTGACGGACAGAGAGAGAAAAATTATCATCATGCGGTACGGCCTCGGGAACGTTCTTCCTGCCACACAGCGAGAGGTTGCCGATAAACTGGGAATTTCACGCTCTTACGTATCGCGGATTGAAAAGAACGTGCTGGAACGCATCCAGCACTATTTAAGCGGCGAGGAGGAATAAAGGGGATTTTATCCCGTAAATTCGGAAAACTATTGACCGGGGGCGGCAGAATATTGTATAATATAATGAGATTTTGTGATTCTCGATGGAAAGGAGTGTTCTGTTATAGTAAAAATTACGGACGCTGCCGGCGGATCCTTGGCGGCCAGGGCAGGTGTTTTGCCGGGGGATATTCTTATCTCGATAAACGGACATGAAATCCGTGACGTGCTGGATTATCGGTTTTATCTGGCGGAAAACCGTCTGACGCTTACGATTCACCGCGGGACGGAGCTGTTCGATGTTTCCATACGCAAGGGAACGTACGACGATATCGGCCTTGATTTTGAAACGCCGCTGATGGATAAAAAACACTCCTGTGAGAATAAATGCGTGTTCTGCTTTATCGATCAGCTGCCGCCCGGCATGCGGGATACGCTTTATTTTAAAGATGACGATTCACGCCTGTCTTTTCTGCACGGCAACTATATTACCCTTACGAATCTAAGGCAGGCGGATATAGACCGCATTCTGGAAATGCATATCTCTCCCGTTAATATTTCCGTGCATACCACGAATCCGCAGCTTCGTGTCCGCATGATGAAAAACAAACGTGCCGGCGAGGTTTTGGATTATATAGGCCAACTTGCCAGGGGTGGTATCCGCCTCAGAGGCCAGATCGTTCTCTGCCGCGGCATCAACGACGGGGAAGAACTGACACGCACCATGCGTGATCTTGCATCGTATTATCCGGCACTGGAGAGCGTGTCGGTGGTCCCGGCAGGGCTTACCGCCTATCGGGATGGGCTTTATCCCCTCACCCCGTTTACCCCCGAGGAAACGGCGGCCGTGATCCGGCAGGTGACTGCCTTCGGTGACCAATGCGAGAAGGAATACGGAGATCGTATTTTTTACTGTGCGGATGAGATGTACGTTCGAAGCGGAACGGATCTGCCGCCCTTTGATTACTGGGGGGAGTTCACCCAGATTGAAAACGGTGTGGGAATGCTTTCCTCTTTTGCTCACGAGTTTGAGCTGGCTCTTGGTTTTCTGAGCGAGGATGAAACGGCCGTTTCCCGTTCCGTTTCCATCGCAACCGGCGAGGCATCTTATGCCTTTCTGTGCTCGCTCGTTAAAAAACTTCGGGAAAAATGTCCTGGCGTCACGTGCCGTGTGTACCGTATAAAAAATGCGTTTTTCGGCGGGCACGTGACCGTTTCCGGTCTGCTCACGGGCAAAGATATTATGGCACAGCTTGCCGATGTGCCGCTGGGGGAGGAATTGCTTCTTCCCCGCTGTACTTTGCGGGCAGAGGGGGACGTGTTCCTGTGCGATACGACACCGGCGGAGGTGGCCCGGACTTTGAACGTACCGATCCGCTTTGTGGAGAATGACGGCGGTGCGTTTTTGGATGCCGTTCTTGGCATAGGTGAGGCCGAATGATGCGGCGGATGCTTGTTTGGTCCGCAGTACTGCTTTTTCTTCTGACGTCGCTTGCATCCTGCACTAAAACGGTACTGCCGCCAGAGGCGGATTATACCGTGGAAACGGTAACGGAATACCGGTCGGACAACGGCAACCGACTGCAGCTTATGTATCCTGCTATATCCGGGCATGAAGATAAGAATACGGAAGCCCGTGTGAACGCACTGCTTGCCGCCTACGCAATGGAAATGTACCAAAGGGAAGACATGCTGTCTTCTGCGGGCGGCGGATATACGTATGCGGCAACGGAGGTGCAGATAACCCTTCAGACGAAGGGATTTCTCTCCGGGTACGTTGGAGGTGTTATCTCAGCGGACAGCACCGGGTACAGAGCGTATTTTTCCTATACCTTCAACTGTGACACGGAGGACTGCGTGCTGTATTCCGCCGAGGAGCTGATCGCCGATTACGAAAGTCTTGCAAAATGGTTCCAAAAGGGCCGGTTTACCCAGCATTTCGGCTATCCGGCACTGCATGAGCAGATTGCCCTTTCCGATATGATCTCCCAGTATAAAGAAGAATACGGGATCTACCCCTGCTTCTATTTTACAGAGGACAGCCTCGGCATCCTTGTGGAAGTGATTCCGCTGCTTGATGGATATGCCGGATATACACTGCCTGTCAGCCAGGCGATAAAAACGCTGAATAAAGAAATCCCCATCGTAAAACTGTATTTACGTGAAAACTGAAAGAAACGGACGGAATAAACATGGCAAAGCCGATAATTGCAATCGTAGGACGCCCCAACGTGGGAAAAAGCACCCTGTTCAATAAACTGATCGGGGAACGCCGTGCCATCATTGAAGACGTGCCCGGCGTAACCCGTGACCGCATCTATGGGGAAACCGAATGGAGCGGCAAAAAGATGATCGTCATCGACACCGGCGGTATTGAGCCGAAAACGGACGATATTATTCTCGCAAAAATGCGGGATCAGGCACAGATCGCCATTGATACGGCGGACGTGATCCTCTTTATATGCGATATTCACGCAGGACTTATGCCCGATGACAGGGATATCGCCATGATGCTGAAGCGGAGCGGTAAGCCCGTCATCCCCTGTATCAATAAGGTGGATTCCGTGGGACGCGTTCCTATGGAATTCTACGAATTTTACGAGTTGGGATTTGAGCAGGATCCCATCGCCGTTTCCTCCATCCACGGTACCGGCACGGGCGATATTCTGGATGCCGTGCTGGAAGCACTTCCCGCCGGTATGGATACGGAAGAGGAGGAGGACGTGATCAACGTGGCGGTGATCGGTAAGCCCAACGCCGGCAAATCCTCGCTGGTAAACCGGATCCTCGGCACGGAGAGAATGATCGTTTCCAACATTCCCGGCACTACCCGTGACGCTATCGACAGCCGCTTTGACAACGAAACGGGCAAGTATAACTTCATTGATACCGCCGGTATCCGCCGCCAGAGCAAGGTGGAGGATCGAGTGGAAAAGTTCAGCGTTCTCAGGGCAAAGATGGCGGTGGAGCGTGCGGACGTCTGCCTGCTCGTCATTGATGCCAACGAGGGCGTTACCGAGCAGGATGAAAAGATCGCCGGCATCGCCCACGAAGCAGGCAAGGCCACCATCATCGTGGTGAACAAGTGGGATCTGATCGAAAAGGACAACCAGACCACGGGAGCCTTTACGAAAAAAGTGTACGACGCACTTTCCTATATGACCTACGCACCGCTGTTGTTCATTTCCGCCAAGACCGGACAGCGTGTGCCCAAACTGTTCGATCTCATAAACGAAGTGTGGCAGCATTCCAATCTCCGTATTGCCACCGGTATGCTCAACGACGTTTTGGCGGATGCAGTGAACCGGGTACAGCCTCCGTCCGATAAGGGCAGACGGCTGAAGATCTACTACATGACACAAACGTCCGTCACGCCGCCTACGTTCGTGCTGTTCTGCAACAGCGTGGAGCTGTTCCATTTCTCCTATCAGCGGTATATTGAAAACTGTCTCCGCAGCACATTTGGATTCCACGGCACTCCCATTCGGCTTGTGATCCGTCAGCGTGGAGATGAAAACGAAAAATAAGGAGAGACGTGCATGACCTTTTCTGAACTGATGTATAAAGGATGGCTGGGACTGTATCTGGAGAAGAATACCGTGGAAAGCGGCGTTGGCTTTCTTTTGCTTATTACGCTGGGCTTTGCGGTGATCTCCGTGCTTCCGTATCTACTGGGAAGCTGTAATTTTGCCATTATTATTTCCAGACTGTTCTATCACGAGGACATCCGCACCTTTGGCAGCGGCAACGCGGGCATGACCAATATGCTCCGCACGTACGGTAAAAATGCCGCCGCCGCAACCCTCGTCACCGATGCGGTGAAAACGATAATCGCCACGTTCCTCGGCAGACTGGTGTTCGGCATCATCGGTGCATACGTGGCCGGCCTGTTCTGCGTCCTCGGCCACGTCTTTCCCGTGTTTTATAAGTTCAAGGGCGGCAAGGGCGTTGTCACCGCCGCCGTTACCATTCTCATGACCAACTGGAAGGTGGGCCTTGTCCTTATCACCATTTTTGCGATCCTTGTGTTATCTACCAAATATATCTCCCTCGGCTCGGTGATGGGAGCGCTTATCTATCCGCTCATTCTGGATCGGATGAATCGTGTGGAGCGGATTCCAGCACCGCCCATCGTCATGGTGTTTGCCCTGGCCATCACCCTGATCGTGGTTTTGAAGCATGCATCCAACATCAAACGGCTTATCGCCGGTACGGAGAATAAAGTCTCCTTCTCCAAAAAGGACAGAAAGCCGGCGGAAGGGCAGGACGATAAAAAGTGAGTTTTACCGAAGAACAGCTTGCCCCTATCCGCCGTTTCTGTGAGGCCGCCGAGCAGAGTGCACAGAACGGCACGCTCCGCAATCTGGTGTTTTCCGCCCCCGTGGAGGGGGAGATGACGAAGATCAAGGGCACGCTCCGGGTGATCCGGGGCAATCGGAATCTCCAGCTGGAAAGCCACTTTACCGAAGGCCGGGTGGCGCAGGAGAATATTCCCCTTTCCGAGATCCCCCAAAAGATACAGTCGTGTTTTGAGAAGCCTTTCCGCCGCATCGATCTGAACGACACCGGCGGTGCCGCCTCTCTTATGATTTCCAAAAAGGGAAAGGTGACTGCCGTGATTCCCGGTACGCTGAAAAAAGCACTGGAGAGCGGCACCGCCGCCGGCATCACCGCCGCCATGGAAGCGTTCGGCGGCAATAACCGGGAGAAAAAGCATCTTCTCACCGGGGCGGAACCGTTTCTCATCGCCCTTGGCATCTCCGATCAGAACGGGCGCGTGCACGATAAGCGGCAGGCGAAATTCCGCCAGATCTGCCGTTTTTCCGAGCTGGTGATGGAGCAGATCGCCCATCTGCCGAAAGAGGGCACGCTGGAAATTGCCGATCTCTGCTGCGGCAAAAGCTATCTCAGCTTTGCCGTGTACCACTGCCTTACCCGCCTCGCCGGCAGGGAAGTGCGGATGGTCTGCATGGATCTGAAAAAAAGCGTGATGGATTTCTGTGCCGGGATTGCCGGACAGCTCGGCTATGACGGCATGCAGTTTATCTGCGGGGACATCGCCGATTATACGCCCGTCCGTCCGCCGGATATGGTGATCTCACTGCACGCCTGCGATACTGCCACGGATATCGTGCTGGATTTTGCCGCCAAATGGCAGTCAGCCGTGATTTTGTCCACGCCCTGCTGTCAGCGGGAGCTGAGCCGGAATCTGGACTGTCCCACCCTCTCCTTTATCGGGGACAAGCCGGTGCTGCGGCGGAAATTCTGCGATGCCGCCACGGACGCACTTCGCCTTCTGCGGCTGGAGTGTATGGGATATACGGCAGATGCTTTGGAATTTATCGATCCGGAGGATACGCCGAAAAACGTCATGCTCCGTGCTGTGCGTCGGAAAAACGTGTCGCTGACCGCACCGGCGATTACTAAGAAAAGGGAAGAGTACCGCGCCGCGTACCGGTTTTTGACAGGGACAGAACCGGCACCGTTTGGGGAATAAGGACAGACACCGCATTATTGTGTGAAAGAAACCGTACATAGCCGCATAAAGCCAGGAGGCTTGCTGTAATGAATAAACTGCTCAAAATTTTTATCATAGGTTTTGCTAGTATATGTCTGGTGATAAGTGGTTTTTTGATGTGGTGGTATATTGGGGGTTACGCGTATGTTGGACTTTTACCGGAAACTTGTACATACATGTTTGGTTGTACGGCTGAGGAATTATTTAGCAAAGACTTGAAAGAACTGGGCTTGCCCGAAAGTCTTCTTGATCATGCAAGAATTGCCAAAAACGGTAATCTGGTGCTCTATCTTAGTAAGACGCAGCAACAGGAGTGGAGAGAATCTCCGTTCATGGACATAGTGGGGACAGATCCTTTTATCGAAATAACACCGAATTACAAACAAATTACCGTGTTAGGCTACGAAGAATATGTGATGCGGGATGTAAAAAAATCATTTACACTTGTGGACAGGATGCTTGTGATGCAACTGTTGAACGGAACACCGCAGGATGAGATGCGAATCAGATACATATTAAAAGATGGCAAAACCGGTCATGTGTTTTTTATGGGAGTGTATCCGGATAATGATATTTCTCTCGAACTATCACAGTGGGAATTCAGTTATTACAAGGATTATGATTATATTATTGAAGATTGAGCGAAGATACGAATAAGACTGGGAAAAAGAAAACGATAAAGAACGTTCTCACCCGCGCCGTACGGCGCGGGTGTTTTCTTATTCGCTGATCTCCTGCCGTAGCGTACAGCGAATAAACTCTACTGTTGAGAGAATTCCCCACATCAAAACCTCCGCAAAAAAGTATAATTCCCCCGTGAAATTTTCCCAAAAGCCTTGCAAACCTAAGCAGGATGGTGTATAATGGTTACGAAATCCAATACGGACAAAAGGAGTAAACAAAATGGAAAAAATTAATGTGGCCATCATTGGTCAGGGCAGAAGCGGCCGTAATATTCACGGCAAGTACTTCCTCTCCCCCAACAACACCACGGCAAACGTAGTAGCTATCGTGGACGAGATTCCGCAGCGCCGCGAGAAGGCTGCGGCAGCGTTCGGCTGTGACGTGTACGCCGACTACCGCGAACTGTTCAACCGCAAGGATATCGATCTGATCGTAAACGCATCCTACTCCCAGATGCACTACGCTATTTCCAAGGATTGCCTGCTCCACGGCTTCAACGTGCTGTCTGAGAAGCCCTTCGGTGCTTCCTGGATGGAGTGTCAGGATCTGATCCACACCGCCAAGAAGAGAAATCTGGTAGTTGCAGCATTCCATCAGTCTCTCCTGGCACCCAACTTCGTGAAGGTTGCCAACGTGATCAAGTCCGGCATCCTCGGCAAGATCACCCAGGTGGATCTGAACTACAACGGCTTTGCCCGTCGCTGGGACTGGCAGACGCTCCAGCATCGCTGTGCCGGCGGTGTATACAACTCCGGCCCGCACCCCATCGGTCAGGCACTGGCTCTGCTCGGCTGGGATCCCAACACCACCGTTGCTTTCTCCCGTCTTGACACCGTTCTCACCAGCGGCGACGCGGACGACTATGCCAAGATCATTCTGACCGCTCCCGGCAAGCCGGTAATGGATATCGAGATCAACTCCGCTGACGGCGCTAACCCCTACACGTTCAAGGTTTGCGGCTCCAAGGGTGTGCTGGTTGTCAAGGGCAACAACTACGAGCTGAAGTACATCAAACCCGAAGAACTCTGCGAGCGTCCCGTGATCCGCGAGGCACTGGCCGATGAGAACGGCGATCCCATCTACTGCGGCAACGATCCTCTGAACTGGACCACTGAAGAAGGCTCCGTCGTGGGCGACGGCTTCACCTCTGCTGTACACGAGTTCTACGAAATGATGCGTGCCCACATCAAAGAAGGCAAGGAACTCGCTATTACGCCCCAGATGGCCGCTGAGGTTATCCGCGTAATCGAAACCTGCCACGCAACAAATCCGCTGCCTATTAAATTCGGCCTGGAGGACTAATAGAATGAAAACGATTCAGAAAGACAATCTTACCGTAAAAATCTATGACACCCGTGTCGAAATGGGACAGGGTGCCGCAGCCGATATTCACGACTGCATCGTAAAGCTGCTGAAGGAGAAGGAAGAGATCAACATGATCTTTGCCGCCGCTCCGTCCCAAAACGAGACGCTGGCTTCTCTCCTTACTTACACTGACATCGAGTGGAACCGCATCAACGCCTTCCACATGGATGAGTACATCGGTCTGCCGGCTGACGCTCCCCAGCGTTTCGGCAACTATCTCCGTGATCACATCTTTGCTCACGCCCCCTTCAAGAGCGTGAACTACATCGACTGCTCCTCCACCAAGGAAGCAGAGTGTGCCCGCTACACCGAGCTTTTGAAGAAGTTCCCCACGGACATCGTCTGCATGGGTATCGGTGAGAACGGCCACATCGCATTCAACGATCCCGGCGTTGCCGATTTCAACGATCCTGCTACCATTAAGGCAGTTCCGCTGGATGACGTTTGCCGTCAGCAGCAGGTAAACGACGGCTGCTTTGCTAAGTTCGACGACGTTCCCACCCACGCACTGACGCTGACCGTGCCCACCCTGTTCAAGGGCGGATACCTCTTCTGCTCCGTGCCGGCTCCCACCAAGGCTGCCGCTGTAAAGGAAACGCTCACCACCGATAAGATCGACGAGCACTGCCCGGCTACGATTCTCCGCCGCCATGCGAACGCTATCATGTACTGCGACGCTGACAGCGCATCTCTTCTCTGATGATTACGAAGATTATAAACGGGCGGGTTATTACGCCCACGGAAATTATTTCTGCCAACGTCTATCTGGACGGAGACAAGATCTCTGCCGTAACTGCGGACGATCTGCCGGCAGCTAAGGTGATTGATGCCAAGGGACTGTACGTTTCCCCCGGCTTTATCGATATTCACACCCACGGTGCTGTAAACGTGGACTTCACCTCTCCCAATGGTGAGACAGTGGAAGAGAACGCAGAAAATGTTCTAAAAGCCGTTCATTTCCATATGACCCACGGTACCACGTCCATTCTGCCCACTACCGTTGCCGCTTCGCCCGAGAAGATCATGTACGGTCTTACGGCGATTGAGAAGGCGATGGAAATGCAGAAGTTCCCCGTGATCGCAGGCGCCCATCTGGAAGGTCCGTATTTCGCCCTTTCCATGGCAGGCGGTCAGGATCCGGCGTTCATCACCGATCCCATTGCCGCGGATTACGAGGAGATTGTTGACCGGTTCGGCTCTATCATCTCCCGCTGGAGCTATGCACCCGAGCGTGACCGCGACGGCACCTTCTGTAAGTATCTCGTGGCACGCGGCATCACTCCTTCTGCCGGACATACCGAAGCTATTTATGACGATATGGTTCGTGCGCGTGAGGCCGGATGCAAGTGCGTTACCCATCTGTACTCCTGCACCTCCACTATCACCCGTGATCACGGCTTCCGCCGTCTCGGCGTGATCGAGTGTGCCTATCTGTGGGATGACATGGATATCGAGATCATCGCCGACGGATGCCACCTGCCGCCCACACTGATTCAGCTTATCGTAAAGCTGAAGGGTACGGATCGCATCGCTCTCGTTACCGACTCGCTCCTTGTAGCGGGTGCAGGTATTTCGGAAGGTGTTAACGGCTCCGTCTCCTTCATTCTGGAGGACGGCGTCTGCAAACTCCGCGACCGCAGTGCGTTCGCCGGCAGTATTGCTACCACCGACCGCCTTGTGCGTGTCTGCACCAAGGATGCCGGTATCCCGCTTGTGGAAGCGGTGAAGATGGCGACGGTAAACCCCGCACGCATGATCGGTGCAAATAAGGGACAGATCGCCCCCGGATTTGATGCAGACGTTCTGCTGTTCGATGAGGATATCAACGTTAAGACTGTTATCGTTGGCGGTCAGGTAGCCCATAGCTGCTGAGTATGCACGACGAATTGACTGCGGTTGACATCCGCAAAATGCAGGAGGAGATCGACTACCGCACCAGCCAGATCACCCCGAAGCTGAAGGAACAGCTCAAGGCTGCCCGGGATCTCGGGGATCTCAGTGAGAATGACGAGTACCATTCCGTCCGCCGTGCGCTGAATAAAAACTACGGACGGATCCGCTACCTCCGTGCCATGATCGACACCGCTGTGGTGATCGAGGTGGATTCAGCGGAGGATGCGGCGGGTATCTTCGATAAAATCACTATTTTCGACGAAGAAACCGAGGAGGAGCGTGTAGTAACGATCGTTACTACGCTTCGCAACGACGTGTTCGGGGGTTATATCAGTAAAGAATCTCCCTTCGGACAGGCGATTCTCGGCCATAAGGTCGGTGACAGGGTAGAGGTTGTGGTAAACGAATCTTACAGCTATTTTGTGGAGATCCGAAAAATTGAAAAAGGCAAGGATGACGAATCCCTGCCTATCAGTTCCTACTAATTGGAAAACGCCCGGCAGGCTGTGCCTTCCGGGCGTTTTTTAGTCCTCTTCAATAACGGGGACTTGCGTCTCCATTTTTTTGATTTCTTTCATCAGCCGAAGCAAAAGAAACGCGGAAAGAACGGCAGCAAATGCGTTTACGCCAACGAAATTGAACCAGATTCCATCAAGGCCGAAATGCCATAAGATGCCGAGAAGTGCCGTTGGGAAAACGAATGCCACGGAGACGGCCATGACCGTAGCCTGCAGCGGCTTTTCAATGGCACTGAAAAAACTTTGGGTAGAGACTGCGATCCAGCGGAACAGATACGCAAAACAGAAGAGCCGGATCGCATGGGCGGAAATTTCCAGAAGCTTTACGTCTTCCGGCTTTACAAACCAGGAGGCTATCGTGCCGTGGAAAAAGAACAGGGCAGCGGTGGAAACGATACCCACCAGTGCCGTGCCGGTGTACCCGCACCGGGCGATCTTTTTCACCCGATCAAAATTCCGGGCACCCCAGTTGAATCCAAGGGCCGGGGAAAGAGAATCGGCGATGCCGTAAAGGAGCGGCCAGCAGAGATCGCTGGAGTACATGAGCACCGCATATACGGCAACGGCGGTCTGACCGCCGCCCGCACCGAGAATCCTCGCACCCAGCGTCATAAGGGAAATGTTCATGAGAATACTGGTGATACGGCCGGATACGTTGCTGAGAAATACGGGAGAGCCGCAGGCGGCGATCTGCCGGCACATGGAAAAGTGGAATTTCGGCTTTACGAATTTCAAAAGCGTCTTCTTCCGCAGGAACGGGACCATGGCGATGAAGGAACTAACGCTCATGGCCAGAGACGTGGCAAGGGCAGAGCCGACCACGTCCATATCAAGTACGAGCAGAAAGACGGAGAGAAGCACCAGCGTCAAAAGATTGCACGCTATGTTGATGACCATGCTGGTCTTGACGAATCCGCTGATGCGCAGATAGTTGTCCATAGCGAAGAAAATGGTTGCCAGCGGACCGCAAAGTGCCGCCGTACGCAGATAGCGGACAGCCGTATCCAGAAGAACGTCGTCTGCTCCCATCATTCGTGACAGCGGTTCCGCAGCGAAGAACATGATGCTTCCCATAAACACGGACGCTAAAAATATCATAATAACGGAGCAGGTGAATACGTTGTTGGCCGTTTTGTGGTCGTTTCGTCCTAAAGCGATAGAAATAGGGGCCGACGCACCAACGCCGATCAGATCGGCAAGGGAGAAATTGATCATTACAAGCGGCATGGCGATATTCACCGCCGCAAACGCACCCTCGCCCAAAACCTGTCCGATAAAGATTCCTTCGACGATGCTGTATACGGACATGGCGAACATGCTGATCATACCGGGAAGTGCCACCACAAAAAATAAACGCCACGGTGACATTTCGGCGTACATTTTTTCTGTTTTCGTCATATTGTCGATTTCCTTAGTTCTGTACCTGTTTTTTCATTCTTATGTATTATAGTAGGAAACGCTGCCAAAGTCAAGGGTAGACAGTTTTTTTGCCGTCGTTCGGCGGCTTTTCTCAAGTAACAGCCGCAAATCCGAAAATTTGCGGCTGTTTAACTGTTCATTTGTCGTTTTTCAAAATGGCACGGATTCCTTCACAGCAGTCCGATGCATTATTCCGGGCGGCCGCATCCGTTTCTCCCTCAGCAAGAACGTATACCTTTACCTTCGGTTCCGTACCGGACGGACGCACCGCAATGCGGCTGCCGTTCTCCGTCTCGTAATAAAGGACGTTGGATTTTGGCAGCCCCGTATCGGAGACGGTACCGGACGAAAGAGAAAGAATCTTGCCTGTCTCGTAATCCCGGACGGCGGCGATGGATTTCGATCCGATTGTCTTTGGCGGATTCTGCCGGAGTGCACGCATCATTGCGGCCATTTTTTCCTGGCCGTCCACACCGGGCATGCCGATGCTGAACACTTCTTCCCGGAAATAGCCGTATTTTTGGAAGATCTCTTCCAGTGCGTCGATCAGCGTCATGTTTCTCGTTTTGTAGTACGCCGCCATTTCGCAGATCAGCATGGTGGCTACGACCGCATCCTTGTCACGGGCGTGGGTTCCCTTGAGATAACCATAGCTTTCCTCAAAGCCAAGAAGGAACGTGCCCCGTCCTTCCTCTTCGTGGTTTTTGATCACCTCGCCGATGAATTTGAATCCGGTAAGCACGTCGTACAGCTTTACGCCGTGTGCTTTGCAGATCCGTGCGGAGAGTTCACTGGTTACGATGGTTTTTACAGCGTACGCATCCGTGGGCATCCGGCCGGTGTTTTCGTAGGCGGTGCAAATGTATTCCAGCAGGAGGGCACCCATCTGGTTGCCGGTAATGCACCGGAATTGCCCCGTTTTATCCTTAGCCATAGCCCCCACGCGGTCCGCATCCGGGTCTGTTGCCACGATGAGATCGCTGGATACCTTCTCTGCGATCTCCATTCCCAGTGCGAACGCTTCCGGGAATTCCGGATTGGGGAATTTTACCGTGGGGAAATTCCCGTCCGGTGCCATCTGTGCATCCACTGTAAACAGTTTGGTAAGACCGGCACGGCGGAGCAGGGTGGGGATCATCGTGCCGCCGGTGCCGTGGAGCGGCGTGTATACGATGGCCATCGATTCGGCAACGGCCGGGATCGCCTCGGGATTGATCCTCTCCGTCAGCACTTTTTCCATATAGGCTTCGTCGAGGGATTTGTCCGTCATGGTGATCCGTGAGGGATCGGCGGCGGAGACGGGCGGCACGTCACGGAAAATATCCGCCCCGGCGATTGCCTCGGAAACGTCGGCGGCGTGATCCGGCGGAAGCTGGCCGCCATCCTCCCAGTACACCTTATAGCCGTTATATTCGGAGGGATTGTGAGAGGCGGTGACGTTGATACCGGCGATGCATCCGTAATGACGGACGGCAAAGGAAAGCACCGGCGTCGGCCGAAGCTCGGAGAACAGATACACGTTGATCCCGTGGGCGGAAAGCACCTCTGCGGCCCGCCGGGCGAAATCCCGTGACAGATTCCGGCTGTCGTAGCAGACAGCAACACCCCGCTCCGCACCGCCCGGCGTTTTCAGAATCAGCCGGGCAAGCCCTTCCGTGGCGTGGGCAACAGTATACAGATTCATCCGTGCGGTGCCGGCACCCATAACGGCACGCAGACCGCCTGTGCCGAACGTCATGTAGCCGTCAAAACGCATTTTTTTGTCGTCTTCGTCGGTCAAGGTCAGCAGTTCCTTTTTCGTCGCTTCATCCACGAACGGATCCGTCAGCCATTTTTGATAGTTTTCTTCGTATGTCATGTGGTTAACTCTGCCGCCAGGCGGCCTCTTTCTCAAAATTTTGCCTCTGCTCAAACGGCAGAATATATACCTTCCACGGAGTAACTGTACAGTGCGAACCGCAAAAACTGAAGAAGCGGTGCTCCGCAGTGCGGGGAAATACGGAACGTAACGGAAAGGGAGGTGATATCGTTAGTATATGACGTGGGAACGGTCCGTATTCTGTCAATGCACGCACCGGTTGCCTCACAGGCGGCAAGAAACGTGCCGAGATGCACACCTTCCGGCAGTGTGAGTCGTACGTCCAAATAACCGACCGGCGGGATTTTGGGTACGATGCCCCGACGCAGAAGTGCAAATCGAACGGTCGTGTCTGTGTCTGGGAAGACTGTATCGCAAACACGGTAAAGCTTTAACTCGTATTTTGCTATCATTCGGTGGAAGGCGGTCAACTCACCGTCCTCCGAGTTGTGCACCGGAAGAATACAGTAATGACTGCGTTCGTAGTAAACTTCTTCACAGGCGGCGGCGAACGAGGGATGATGGTAGGCAGTCAGTGCCGGCACACTTCGGGAGAATAGCTCAAACGCACGGTCGGAATACGGACTTGAAAGGTACGCCGTGTGTCCTCGCTCAAATTCCTTGCCGACGGGCGTGAATTCCGGCAGCAGAGCTTGTATGAGCGTGCCGTCGTTCGTGCCTGCAAGCAGGGAAGAACAGAATAAGGCAAAATCCGACGTGCAGAGATCGTCTCCGAAAACGGTACGGAATACGGACAGCGTCGATGTGTCTGCCGGTGCTGTTGCACGCATTTCTGCAAATAACCCCTGCCGCAGACTGTGAAGCATGCCGTCTGCCGTTTTCAGTTCGGCGGCGTTGGCAGCCAGAACCGACAGTTTTTCGTTATCAAACACGTCTTACAAAAGGGAGAGCAGATCGTAGCTGTCACTGAGGAAGTTTTTTAACTCCTCAGCGGAAAGCTTCCGCTGGCTCAAAAGACTCAAGGCGTATATCTGCCGTGCGATCCGTTCGGCGTGAGGATTTTCTTCTTTCTGCATGCCGTCGATTTTCTGGATCAGGGGATTGGCCGTGTTCAGAATCAGCTTTGCTTCCGTGGGGAAAGCACCCATGGCACCGCCGTTCATGGCGTACATTTTCATCATATCCTCCATGCGGCGGCTTTCTTCGGACACGGTCAGCACGGCCGGGATCTCTTTGTCGTTCAACGGCTGACACTCTACGGCGGTGTGCTCGCCAACGATCTTTTTGAAAACTTCGGCGGCGGCAAGAGGCTCCTCGACCGTTTCCTCGCCGGATTTCATGGCGTCGGCTACCTCGGCATCCACCCGTGCAAATTTTACGCCGTCCTGCTTCATTTCCAGCATGCTGATAAACTGCGTGTCCAGCACTCGATCCAGAAGCACCACGTCGATTCCTTCTTTTTCGAAAAGGGAAATGTACTGGGACTGTGCCGTCTTGTCCGTGGCGTAGTAGATCTTGTTTTCGTGCTTTTCTTTTGCCGCGTTCAGATATTCTTCCACCGTAACGAAGGTTTCATCGCACTTTTCCAGAAGGATACTGCCTTTTACTTTGTCGTAGAATTTCGGGTCCCGCATGCAGCCGTATTCCACGAACGTTTTCAGATCACGCCACAGTCCCTCGAAATTCTCTCTTTCGTTCAAAAACAGAGAGTTGATCTTGTCCGCAACCTTTTTCGTGATGTGGGCGGAAATCTTGGAAACGTAGCCGCTGTTCTGCAGATAACTGCGTGATACGTTCAGCGGCATTTCCGGGCAATCCAGAACGCCCTTCAGCATCAGAAGATATTCCGGGATCACTTCCTTGATGTTATCTGCCACGAATACCTGATTGTAGAACAGCTTAACCTGTCCTTCCAGGCTTTCGTATTCGTTGGAAATGCGGGGGAAGTACAGGATTCCCTTGAAATTTAAGGGATAGTCGGCACGCAGGTGAATGTAGAACAGCGGATCCCGGTAGTCGCCGAATACTTTGTGATAGAATTCTTTGTACTCCTCGTCCGTGATCTCCGAGGGCTGTCTCAGCCACAGCGGATTCGTTTCATTGATGGGCGTGGATGCTGCTTCATCCGCTTTTTTCTGCGCGTCTTCGTCTTTGGGTTTGTCTGCCTCGGATACGTTGGAGAAGTAGATTTCCACAGGCATGAAGGCACAGTACTTACCAAGCACCTCACGCAGTTTGCTTTCCTGAAGGAATTCCCGTCCTTCGTCGCTGACATGCATGATGACGGCCGTGCCGAATCCATCAAGAAGACCGTCCTCGTCTTCATAGTCGGTAACGATGTCGTATTCACCCGCATCGGAACACGTCCATTTTACGGTGGGGGCACCGGTGTAGGAGCGGGTGATCACGTCTACCGTGTCGCTTACCATGAACGAGGAGTAGAAGCCGAGACCGAAGTGGCCGATGATGCCGCTTTCGGCAGCCGTGTCGGCGTTTTCATATTTTTCGACGAAATCCAGTGCACCGGAAAGGGCGATCTGGCAGAGGTATTTCTTCAGTTCCTCTTCGGTCATACCGATGCCCGTGTCCGTTACAGTGATGGTCTCTGCATCCTTGTCCAGAATCACGCGGATCTTGGGATTCTCCAGCGATACGTCTTTCGACTCGCCCAGAGAAATCAGCCGTTTCAGCTTTGTAACCGCATCGCAGGCGTTGGAAACGATCTCCCGGAGAAAGATTTCCTTTTCCGAATAGAGCCACTTTTTAATAATGGGGAATATGTGCTCCACCTCTACGCTGATGCCGGCGTGCTGTTTGTTTTCGTTTGACATTATATATACCTCCGAGGTTGTGTTTTCGTAAGTATGAATATTATAAAACAATGTAGTAAAAAAGTCAACACGGTTTCACTCGAAAGAAAAGTTTGCACAGCAGCGTTTTTTGCAAAAATATCTCGAAAAAGGTATTGACATGAGAGGGGAGGTGTGCTATAATACTAAGGCTCACCCGGAAGGGGAGAGCGGCTGCGGAAAGCGGGTCAAAAAACTTTTTGAAAAAGATGAAAAAAGTGCTTGACAAACGGTGGACGCAGTGATATAATATATGGGCTGTCCGCGAGACAGCGATGCTCCTTGAAAATTGAACAACAAGACGAAACAAGAAAGACTCCGAAAATTCTTTTGAATTT
>JAZPZY010000004.1:0-183479 GCA_045544955.1 Eubacteriales bacterium | reverse complement strand
GTGCAAACACAGCCAAAGTCCACGCCCTAAAAACAGTCCGCCGGACTGTTTTTGCCCGGCTACGCCATGGGCACGGGCTTCCGAATCCACCTTCCCCACCGAAATAAAAAATCAGATGCAAAGCATCGGATTTTTTGGTGGGGGAAGGTGGATTCGGACCACCGAAGTCACTGACAACAGATTTACAGTCTGCCCCCTTTGGCCGCTCGGGAATTCCCCCATATATTCTGTTCTCGCGGAAAAGGCATTGGAGCTGGTGGACGGACTTGAACCCCCGACCTGCTGATTACAAATCAGCTGCTCTACCAGCTGAGCTACACCAGCATCTCTCCGCTTCCTTTGCGACGACAACTATTATAACAGAACGTGCGGCGGTTGTCAAGTGCCTTTTTGAAAAAAGTCAGGGATTTTTGCGAAGTTTTTTTCCTCCTCTCCATTTTATAGGGGTTGTGTGGGAAAAATGCAAAAATCCCCGTGCCTTTTCAAAAAATATTCAAAAAAACCGTTGATAATTTCTCCAAAATGTGGTATATTATCTGTGTACGGTTAAATTCCGGTTTTATTTATTCTGATTTTTATTTTTTAGGAGTGAAACTATGACGTATAACAAGAAAACTGTTGAAGACGTTGCTGTTGCCGGCAAAAAAGTTCTTGTCCGCTGTGACTTCAACGTACCCGTGAAGGATGGCGTGATCACCGACGACAAGCGTATCGTAGGTGCTATGAAGACCATTCAGTACCTGGTAGACCAGGGTGCAAAGGTTATCCTCTGCTCTCACATGGGCCGTCCCCACAACGTGCTGGATGAAAAGCTGGCTCTCTCCAAGAAAGAAAAGAAGAAGATCGAGGCTATGCCCGAGGCAGAGCAGGAAGCTGCAAAGGCTGCTGCCCTCGAAAAGGCAAAGGACGATATTACGAAACTGTCCCTGCAGATCGTTGCTGACGATCTCGTAAAGAAGGGACTGAAGGTTACTCTGGCAAAGGACGTAGTCGGCCCCGACGCACAGGCAAAAGCTGCCGCTCTGAAGGACGGCGAGGTTCTGCTTCTGGAGAACGTTCGCTTCCACGCCGCTGAAGAAAAGAACGATCCCGAGTTTGCCAAGGCCATGGCTTCTCTGGCTGAGATCTATGTAAACGATGCGTTCGGTACGGCTCACCGTGCTCACGCTTCCACCGCCGGCGTTGCCGATTATCTGCCTGCCGTTTGCGGTTATCTGATCCAGAAGGAGATCTCCATCATGGGCGGTGCCCTGGAGGATCCTAAGCGTCCGTTCGTTGCTATCCTGGGCGGTGCCAAGGTTTCCGATAAGATCGGCGTGATCAACAACCTGCTTGAAAAGGTTGACACCATCATCATCGGCGGCGGTATGGCATACACCTTCTTCCGTGCCATGGGTCATTCCACCGGTACCTCCATCTGCGAAGAGGATAAGCTGGATCTGGCACAGGGCCTTCTGGCAAAGGCTAAGGAGAAGGGTGTAAACTTCCTGCTTCCCGTGGACAACGTGATCGCCCGCGAGTATGCAGAGGATTCCATCTTCATGCGCATTTACTCCGACTCCATCCCGGATGGCTGGATGGGCCTGGATATCGGCAAGTATACCCAGGAACTGTACGCAAAGTCTATCCAGGGTGCCGGCACGGTAATCTGGAACGGACCGATGGGCGTTTCCGAGTGGGCTAACTTTGCAGAGGGCACCATCGCCGTTGCCAAGGCAGTAGCTGATTCCGGTGCTATCTCCATCATCGGCGGCGGCGACTCCGCAGCAGCCGTTGAGAAGCTGGGCTTTGCTGACAAGATGACCCACATCTCCACCGGCGGCGGTGCATCTCTTGAGTTCCTTGAAGGACTTGAGCTCCCCGGCATTGCCTGCCTGCAGGATAAATAAGAATACGGATAGAGCGGGGGAACCTTTTTGCAAAAAGGGGTTTCCCCGCACCCTTTGAGTTCGCCCAAGGGCGAACCCGGAAAAACCATTAAAGAATATATTGGAGAAAATAGTATGAACAAGGCTGTAAGAAAGACAATTATTGCGGGTAACTGGAAAATGAACATGACGCCCTCTGCGGCAAAGGCAGCTGTGGCTGAGACGGCGGCTCTCGTTGCCGGCAAGGACGGATGCGAAGTAATTCTGTGCGTTCCCTTCGTGGATATTGCGGCGGCTGTTGAGGCTGCCAAGGGCACGAACGTAAAGATCGGTGCACAGAACGTACATTTTGAAGCCAAAGGTGCATTCACCGGTGAGATCGCCGCTGATATGCTTCTGGAGTGCGGTGTGGAATACGTGATCATCGGCCACAGCGAACGCCGCCAGTATTTCGGCGAGACGGATGAAACGGTAAACAAGCGTACCAAGGCGGCACTGGCTGCCGGTCTGAAGGTAATCCTGTGCCTGGGTGAAGTGCTGGGCGAGCGTCAGGCAGGCATTACCGAGGAGATCGTTTCCATGCAGACGAAGCTGGATCTTGCAGGCATCTCCGCAGAGGATATGAAGAACGTGATCATCGCTTACGAGCCGGTATGGGCGATCGGCACCGGTCTTACCGCAACGCCGGAGCAGGCAGAGGAAGTCTGTGCCATCATCCGCGGCGTGATTGCCAAGCTGTACGATGAAAAGGTAGCCGAGGCTACCACCATCCAGTACGGCGGCTCCATGAACGACGGCAATGCGGCAGAGCTTCTGGCAAAGGTGAACGTGGACGGCGGCCTGATCGGCGGTGCGTCCCTCGTTCCCGCGAAGTTTGCCAAGATCGTAGACGCGGCACAGGCATAAGAGAAGATACGGAAAATAGGGCGGGGGAACCCCTTTTGCAAAAGGGGTTCCCCCGTACCCCTTCCCGAAAAACTTTATACTGAAAAACAGGATACAGTGATTCATGGAAATATATATTGACAGTGCCAATGCGGGAATAATCCGCGATCTTTGCCGGTACTATCCCGTGGCGGGTGTGACCACCAATCCCACCATCATCGCCCGGGAGAAGGGTGATTTTAAGAAAATTCTCACAGACGTGCGTGAAGCGGCCGGGGATCTTTTGATCCACGCCCAGGTAACGGCGGAGACGGCGGAGGGCATGATCGTCGATGCCCGGGATCTGCACACCCTTTTGGGAGATCCCTTTGCGGTAAAGGTGCCCGTGACGAAAGAGGGACTGCGTGCCATTCCCATCTTGAAAGCGGAGGGCTTTACCGTAACGGCCACGGCCATCTTTTCGCCGGTGCAGGCGGTACTGGCGGCGGCGGCCGGTGCGGATTACGCCGCACCGTATATCAATCGGTTTGATACGGTCTGTGGCGGCGGCGTGCAGCTGGTCAGCGATATTGCCTGCCTGTACGCACAAAACGGATATGCCACGAAGATTCTGGCGGCAAGTTTCAAAAATGCACAGCAGATCGCAGAGGTCATGCTGGCCGGGGCCGAAAGCGTGACGCTGGCACCGGATCTGTTTGATATGATGCTTTCCCATCCCATGACCGATCTTGCCATGGACGCATTCCGCCGGGATTGGGCGGGCGTGTATAAGAATGCATCCGTGCAGAGCCTTTTGAATAAATAAACAGGATCACCGCCGGACGGCAGAGGTATCTGCCGTCCAATATTTTTGTGCACTGTTCGGCTTCGGATTCTTGACATTACCGCTTGGTTGCTGTATAATATACACTGCGAATATGTTTTGAAAAAATATTCGTTCATTTGCAGAATGTGCCTCGTTTTTGCGGGGGCACTGTATGCAGATCCATTCTTTTTTTGAGAAAATTCATTTGTACATAAAGGAACCTGTATTATGATTACTCTCCACAAAGACGGCGTGTATCTGGTGGATGGCAAGGTTGAAAAATCCCATGCCACCCCTGCCGCAGAAGCCAAAAAAGCCACGATGGCCTATCAGATCCTTGCCGCACACAACGTGGGCGACGGGGAAAATCTGAAAATCAAATTTGACGCTATGGTATCCCACGATATTACCTACGTGGGCATCATTCAAACGGCACGTGCGTCGGGCATGACCGAATTTCCGCTGCCCTACGCCATGACCAACTGCCACAACAGCCTTTGTGCCGTGGGCGGCACCATCAACGAGGACGACCACGTGTTCGGCCTTTCTGCCGCACGGAAATACGGTGGCATCTACGTGCCCGCCAATCAGTCCGTTATCCACTCCTTCGCCAGAGAAGATCTGACGAAGTGCGGCGGCATGATCCTCGGCTCCGACAGCCATACCCGCTACGGTGCACTGGGCACCATGGGCGTGGGTGAGGGCGGTCCGGAACTGGCAAAGCAGCTTTTGAAGGATACCTGGGACGTGAAGGCCCCCGAGGTGGTGCTGGTGTATCTCACCGGTGCTCCCCGCCGCGGTATCGGCCCCCACGACGTGGCGATCGCACTGGTAGGGGCTACCTTCGGAAACGGATTTGTAAAGAATAAGGTGCTGGAGTTCGTAGGCCCCGGCGTGAAATCCCTCAGTGCGGATTTCCGCTGCGGCATCGACGTTATGACCACCGAGACCACTTGCCTTTCCTCCATCTGGGAAACGGACGACGAGATCAAAAAGTTCTACGAGGTTCACGGACGCGGCGGCGACTATAAGGAGCTGAAGCCCGGTGCGGTGGCGTACTACGACAGCATGATCGAGATCGATCTGTCGAAGATGGAATCCATGATCGCTCTGCCGTTCCATCCCTCCAACGCGTACACGATCCACGAGTTCGTGGCGAATGCGGAGGAAATTCTCGCAAAGATCGAAAAAGAAGCCAAAGAGATGTTCCCCAAATCCACCCCCGATCTGGTGTCCAAGGTCCGCGGTGGCAAGGTGTACGCCGACCAGGGCGTTATCGCCGGATGTGCCGGCGGTATCTATGAGAATATCGACGAGGCGGCGGATATCCTCCGCGGTGCCTCCTGCGGTGACGGCTATTTTTCTCTGTCCGTCTATCCCACGTCTGTGCCCGTATCGCTGGAACTGACACGAAACGGAGACAGCGCCGCACTGCTTCAGGCCGGTGCGGTGATCAAGCCCTCCTTCTGCGGTCCCTGCTTCGGTGCCGGAGACGTGCCGGCCAACAACGGCCTGTCTCTCCGTCATACTACCCGTAACTTCCCTAACCGGGAAGGCTCCAAGCCCGGCGAGGGACAGCTGGCGGCCGTGGCACTGATGGACGCACGCTCCATTGCGGCAACGGCGGCAAACGGCGGCGTGATCACGGCGGCTACGGATATTGAGTACGAGCCCCAGCACCGTCCTTATTCCTTTGATAAGAGTGTATACGAGAAGCGCATCTACCGTGGATTCGGCAAGCCCATGCCGGAGGAGAAGCTGATCCTCGGCCCCAACATCACCGACTGGCCGGAGATGTTCGCACTACACGATAATCTGCTTTTGAAACTGGCGGCTGTGATCCGCGATCCCGTTACCACCACGGACGAGCTGATCCCCTCCGGTGAGACGTCCTCCTACCGTTCCAATCCTTTACGTCTGGCGGAGTTTGCCCTGTCCCGCCGTGTGCCCGAATACGTGGGACGCTCCAAAGCCTGTGCCGCCGCCGAAGCCGAACGCCGTGCGGGCAATACGCCCGCGGAAATCGGGGACGTGCTGGCGAAGGTAGGTGCGGATGCAAAATCCACCCAGTTTGGCTCCTGCGTGTTCGCCATGAAGCCGGGCGACGGCTCAGCGAGAGAGCAGGCGGCCTCCTGCCAGCGTGTGCTGGGCGGTATGGCCAACATCTGCTATGAATTTGCCACGAAACGCTACCGTTCCAACTGCATCAACTGGGGTATGCTGCCCTTTACGCTGGACGGGGATACGGCGTTCCCCTATGAAGACGGAGATTACGTATTCGTTCCCGGCGTCAGAGAGAAGATCGCCGCCGGTATTGAGGAATTCCCGGCAAAGGTGATCCGCCAAAGCGGCGAGATCGCTGACGTGATGCTCTACGTTCGCGGACTTACCGAAAACGAGCGTGATATCATCCTGGAGGGATGCCTCATGAATTATAAAAAGGCACATCTGAAGTAAGACATGAGTGAAACAACACCCCGCGTCCTGTATGACAGAGATATTCTGAAAATCACCCCGGAAGGCATCTGCTTCGGTGATGCAGCATCGCCGGAGTGGATCCTCTTCGACGGATGCCGTGCAGACGAAAAATGCAGTGTCGGCGAACGCGACATCTGTGCCAACCCGCCGTATATCCTTTTGCATACAGTGCCTTCCACCAAGATCTGTTTTTTTTACAAAGGATTTTTTAAGCGTCTGTGCCGCAGAAAGGCACAGCAGCGATTTGTCGAATTTCATAGGCTCATGGAGAAATACGGCGCATACACACTGGATTTGAGCTAAATTTTCCGTTCGCTTGCTAGGGAAGGGGAAGAAACCATCTCAAACGCCGAAGTTTTCTTCCCCTTCCACGCGCCTTGCAGGCGCGCCCCAACCCCATTATCCTTGGCTGGCGAAACGTACTCTATAGCCGCCGAGCCAAGGAGGTGGGTGGGGGAGTATGGAACGACGTTTCCGCTGCCTTTATCGGGGGAGGGCAGGAAACTTCGGCGTTTGAGATGGTTCCTGCCCTCCCCATACGAATCCATTATAAAGTTTTTTGTGGAGCTTTTTTTCAAAAAAGCGACCCTATTCCCTTTTTCCTATATATTCGGAGGTAATGAATGATGGAAAAAATTAAGATGTCTACCCCTCTCGTGGAGATGGACGGAGACGAGATGACCCGCGTGCTCTGGAAAATGATCAAGGACGAGCTGATCCTGCCGTTCGTGGATCTGAAAACGGAGTATTACGACCTGGGCCTGCCGGAGCGTGAGCGTACGAAGGATGCGGTCACTGTGGCGGCTGCCGAGGCCAACAAAAAGTATAAGGTGGCAGTAAAGTGCGCTACCATCACCCCCAACGCACAGCGTGTGACGGAGTACAACCTCACCGAGATGTGGAAATCCCCCAACGGCACCATCCGTGCCGCTTTGGACGGCACCGTGTTCCGTGCCCCCATTCTCATCGACTGCATCAAGCCCTCCGTCCGCACCTGGCAGAAGCCCATCACCATCGCCCGTCACGCTTACGGCGACGTGTATAAGAATACGGAGATCCGTGTTCCCGCTGCCGGCAAGGCAGAGCTGGTGTTCACCGGCGAGGACGGCGTGGAGATCCGCAAGACCATTTTCGATTTCAAGGATGCGGGCATTATTCAGGGCATGCACAACAAGGATACCTCTATCCGCTCCTTTGCCCACGCCTGCTTCCAGTTTGCCCTTACCACAAAGCAGGATCTGTGGTTCTCCACCAAGGATACCATCTCCAAAACCTACGACCACACCTTCAAGGATATTTTCGCTGAGATCTACGAGGCGGAGTATAAAGAGAAGTTTGAAAAGGCAGGCATTACCTATTTCTACACGCTCATCGACGATGCCGTTGCCCGCGTGATCCGTTCTGAGGGCGGCTTTATCTGGGCGTGCAAGAACTACGACGGCGACGTAATGAGCGATATGGTCTCCACCGCCTTCGGCTCTCTTGCTATGATGACCTCCGTTTTGGTATCGCCCGACGGATGCTACGAGTACGAAGCGGCACACGGTACCGTTACCCGCCACTACTACCGCTATCTGAAGGGCGAGGAGACCTCCACCAACCCCATGGCGACGATCTACGCCTGGTCCGGCGCTCTCCGCAAGCGGGGCGAGCTGGATGGCATCGACGCTCTCTGCGATTACGCCGACAAGCTGGAGGCCGCCTGCATCGAAACGCTGGAATCCGGCATCATGACGAAGGATCTGGTGGGCCTTGCCGAAGGCATCCAGACGAAAGCCGTGAACAGTGCTGCGTTCCTTTCTGCAATCCGGGCAAATCTGGAAAAGAAAATGGCGTAAAGCCTTTTCCGTTTCCACATATTCTCTTAGAAAAGAGGCGTTTTTTCTGTGAAAAACCTGCATATCCGAAAACTGATCATTTCCGCTGTGATGACGGCACTGATCACGGCGGCAACCGCTGTGCTTATCGTGCCCATTCCTACCGGCTACGTCCATCTGGGAGACGGGCTTGTGCTGCTGGCCGGCTGGCTTTTGGGCCCCATATGGGGGGCCGTTGCTGCCGGACTTGGTTCTGCTCTGGCGGATCTGTTTCTGGGGTTTGCCGTATACGTGCCCGGCACGTTCGTCGTCAAGGCACTTTGTGCGGCGGTCTGTGCTTTGCTTGTGAGGTGGCTCGGAAAAGCTGGGCGGAATCCGTTCTTGCCCTTGTGCGTGGGCAGTATCGCGGCGGAACTTGTCATGGCGGGCGGCTATTTTCTGTATGAATCGCTGATTCTGGGCGTCGGTGCGGCGGCTGTGGCTTCCGTACCCGGCAATCTTACCCAGGGTGCGTCCGGCGTTATTGTGTTCTGCCTTCTGTCCTCGCTTTTGCAGAAACGCCGTATCCCGGATCGGCTTTGGAAAAAAAGATAAAAGGATCCCCGTGCTTCGCTTTACCGTGGAGTACGGGGATTTTTCGTCCGGGATTCCTCCGAAAAATATAGCCGCCGATGCATTGACAACCTATACCGGCGATGTTATAATATAGAAAAAATCGGGAGGCTTTCTTCAAATGTATCTGTTGGAAAAGGAATACGAGGCCCTGCTTTATAACGAGTGCGAGGGGAAGGACACGTGGGTAGAAAGCTACAAGGGCGTGTCGAAGGAGACGTTTTATGCACTTGTTTGCCGGCTGAAGGCGGAGGGATATACGGCCGTTTCCGTCTACGATCTGTGGAAGAATTCCTTCGCCGTTCTCAGAAAAAACGAGGACGCGGTGTATCTTGCCTATTATCCCAACGTCCGTGAGATGCGTGCCGTGACCGAGCCCTGCTCTTCCTATCTTTCCTTTGCGGATACGCCCGGTGAGCCCTGCGTCACGCCGCTGATCACCCAGGTGGATCTGACGGATTTCGGTATGTCGTACGTGATCCGCCTGACCGACGGCCGGTTTGTCATTTTTGACGGCGGCAGAATCCGTGAGCAGGAGGCAGACAGCCTGATTTCGTGCCTGCGTCAGCAGTCCCCTGCGGAAAAGCCGGTGATCGCCGCCTGGTTTATGACCCATCCCCATCTGGATCACTACTACGCCTATCTCACCTTTGAGAAGAAATATGCGGGTGAGTACGTGGTGGAAAATTTCATCTACAATTTCCCCGACGTCACGGAGAAAAGCATAGAACTTATTCCGCAGCTCGCTCGCCCGGGCAGAGAAGACGTCCACCTGCCGCTGTTTGACGAAGCGGTGATGCGAAGCGGTGCCAAGGTGTACCGGGCGCACACCGGGCAGAAATATGCGTTCGGCGACGTGGCGTTTGAGATTCTGTCTTCGCCGGATGACACGTTGGTGCCGCCGGTGAATATCAATTCCATCTCCCTGGTGGCGAAGGTGGAGATCGCCGGGCAGACGATTCTGTGGACGGGCGACTGCCAGTTCCCCGCCGCCAAAATGGCGGATCGCTGGGGCGAGTATCTGAAAGCGGATATTTTCCAGGTTACCCATCACGGCTTTCCGGGCGGCGACGTCCGTGCCTACTCCTTCGTCGATCCCTCCGTGCTTCTGTGGCCCAGCTTCGATTACGACAGCTACGGCAATCACTTTTACTATAACGAGTTCAATCTGCATCTTATCAACAATCTGCACGTGAAAGATATCCTCATGGGCGGTGGCGGCACCATCACCATTGAACTGCCGTACACGCCCCGGGAGAACGGAAAGAAGCTGTTCTTTGACCGGATCGCCCACTTCCAGAACCGGCTGGGCGTCTGCACGTGGGTGTTTGACGGGCTGACGAAGGCAGAGGCTAACTTCACGTTCTTCGCCTTCGGCGGTGCGAAGGAAGTGTTTGCGGACGTGTATTTTGAGGATTCGGACAAGATCATCAAGGATATAAAAATCGTCTTTGACGGCAAAAAAGTGGTCAAAAAGCATCTGTTTGACGCGGAGGATACCATGCGCGACCGGCTGGGCTACAACGGGAAAGCACTCCGGGTAACGGAGGTTTTCGACGACGAGGTGTTTACCGTTATGTTCAAGGCGGAGCGTCCCCTGATCATCCGGGGCGAAAAAGCACCGCTGTATTTTGCGTAATGCAACGATAAAAAGGAGAGCTTGATATGTATCTTTTGGAGAATGAATACGAAGCCTTGCACTACACCATGTGCGAGGGCAAGGGAACCTTTGTGGAAAGCTATGCCGGCGTGGATAAGGAGAGCTTTTACGCCCTGCAGTATCGACTGAAAGAGGATGGCTATACCGTCGTATCCGCGTACGATCTGTGGCAGAATACGTTTGCCGTTATGGAAAAGGGCGGGGACGCCGTGTACCTGGCTTATTATCCCTCCATCCGGGAAATGCGTGCGGTGAGTGAGCCCAACTCCGCCTATCTTACCTTTGCCGATACGCCCGGCAAATGCCGGGTGCAGCCGCTTATCACCCAGATCGATCTTGAGGACTTCGGCCTTTCCTACGTGATCCGCCTGTCCGACGGCCGGTTTATCCTGCTTGACGGCGGCTGGATGTTTGAGCCGGAGGCAGACAAGCTGATGCAGTGCCTGCGGGAGCAGTCTCCCGATGCAAAGCCGGTGATCGCCGCCTGGATCATGACGCACCCTCATCTGGATCACTACCGTGCCTATTTCCCCTTTGCGGAGAAATACGTCGGTCAGTACGTGCTGGAGCGGTTTATCTATAACTTCCCGGATGCGGTAGAAGAGAACGTACCGCTTATGCCGGAGCTTGCCTCAAAGGCGGATAAGGAAATGGAATTTCTGCCGCTGTTTGACGAGGCGGTGGCGAAAAGCGGTGTACCCGTATACCGGGCACATACCGGTCAGAAATACAAATTCGCCGATACGGAGATCGAGATCCTCTCCTCGCCCGACGATACGCTGATCGTTCCCGTGAATTTTAACGATATTTCCCTTATGATGAAGATGCATATCGCCGGGCAGACCGTCCTGTGGACGGGCGACGCCCAGTTCGGTAAAGCAAAAATGGCTGACCGCTGGGGCACGTATCTGAAATCGGATATGTATCAGATGGCGCATCACGGCTTCAACGGCGGTGAGATCCGTTCGTATAACCTCATTGATCCCGCCGTGCTTCTGTGGCCCGGCTTTGAGTCGGATTGCCTGGGCGAAGGATTCTTCTATAACGAGTTTAACCAGCACATACTGTATAATCTGCACGTGCAGGATGTGTTCATGGGCGGCACAGGAACGATAACGCTGGAGATGCCCTACACGCCCCGGGAGAACGGAAAACAGATCCTCCGGGATCGGATCGAGCTTTGGCAGAGCCGTTCCGGCGTCAAAACGTGGATCTTCGACGGCATGACGAAAGCGGACAGCACGTTTACCATCTACGCTTTGGGCGGTGCCAATGAGGTGTTCGTGGATCTGTTCTGCGAGAACTCCAAAAAAACCGTGACGAGTATCAAGATCACGCTGAACGGAAAGATCAGCGAAAAGAATCTGTTCGATCCGGCGGATGCGGATCCGGACGCTCTGTTCTTCAACCGTACCGCCCTTGCCAAGGTGGAGATCACGGAGGAGGACGTGTTCACCGTTCGCTTTAGGTCGGAAAGACCTATCATCGTAAAGGGGACGAAAGAACCTCTGTATTTCGCGTAAAACGAAAAGGACTGCTGTTTTTCAGCAGTCCTTTTTTGTGGATTATGCTTTTTCCTTTTTGGCGAGACGGATGCCGATACCGCCGATGACCACCACGGCGGCGATCATGAGGACGATCCGTGCGGTGTCCGTGCCGGCGGATTCCGTTACGGCGTCGTCGGCAGTGGTTTCTTCCAATGCGGCTGTATCAGAGGCTTCGGCGATTGTATCGGAGGATTCCGGCACGGCGGCGGTTTCTTCCGGTGCGGACGTCTCTGCCGTGCCGCCGGAAATAAATGCGTCCGGAACGGACAGTGCACCAACGAAGGTGACGGGGGAATTCTGCAAAATCGCCGGATAGGAGAAGGTGTACCACTGGGTAATAAGCGTTTTGTTGTTCAGGGCTTTGTACGCCGGATCAAAGGTGCCGTTGATTTCGAGAGCATCCACCACGTAGAGGCCGTCTGCACCTGCGGTATACGCATCATAAGCGCGCAGCAGATATTGGAGTTTGCTGACTCTTTCTCCGCCGTTATCTACTTCTACGCCTTGTTTTTTCAGGTCCTCTTCGGCTTTCGTCATGTCGTGCCCGGAGATAACACCGCTCATGCCTAAATAATATTCGCAGTCATACTGATCGCAGAGATCGATAAATTCCTGGAACGGCAGGAATTTTTCTTTTCCGCTGGAACGGGTGATCAAGCGGTCGATCCAGCCTTCTTTTACCCATGTTATATAGTCCAGCCCCCAACTGAGGGCATGTTCTTCGGCGGGGATACTGATGCTGGCAATGAGTTTCTTTCCCTTGGGCATATCTTTTCGAACGCTTTCCACAAATTCATTCATGATTCGGGTGCGTTCTTCTATGTCCAGAAGTTCCGATCCAAAAATATAGGGGTAATTGGTAAAGCTCATCATCACGCCGGACACGTTTTCGGCGGAGGCCATCTCGATCAGCAGATCGTGCATGTAGTTCCGGTACGTCTCGTGCATGAAGCTGAACTGGTACGAACTGCCCCGGATGAATTCGGGATATAGATAGTACAGCGTGCTGTTCATAAACGCCCACGGACCGTTTGCATCCGCAAAGGAGGACATCTTCAGGGAAACGTACACGTCGCCGTATCCGTTTTCCTTGGCAAAATCGGAGAGAAATTCGTGGGGAATGCCGCTTTCGCTGATCTTCAGCATGTTTTTGTAGGCGGTTTTGTCGATGTCCCGCATCAGATGCGCAAACTCCAGATGATTGCCTTCCTTATCCACGTGGTCAAGGAAATGTTCCGGCCATTTTTCCTCGGGAATGTTCAACTCTTTCAGCCGTTCGGTGACGTATTTCCACCATACGGGACTGTCGTAATTCAGAATAGAGGTGTAGTAGGTCGTCCATATGAACTGACCGACGTTCAGTTTTTCCGCATAGCGGGTGATGAAATGGTTGCACAGTGCCTCCGGCGTGGAGTTGTAATTGTAGCAGAAGCAGGAGTATCCGTCGTCGTCCCAGATGAAATTCTGTGCATCGTCTTCCTTGCAGTACAGGGCGTAGTCCTCCTCGGAGAGAGCGACGAATTTCACGTATGCAAGGCGTGCCGTCTCGCCGGTCACGTTGGAGATCGTGACGGTTTCACCATTAAAATCTCCGGCTACGGCAAAGACCTCGGAGAGCATATCCGCCGGCTCTTTGGATGCGGAAACGAATACCTCCGTGCCGTTGGCGGCGAATTTCTGGGTGCCTACAACGTAGCCAACGTACACGGCAAACTTGCCATTCAGCGTTACGGGAACGGTGAGTTCATGCACACTGGAAATATTCTGACAGGTGAGCACGGAACCGTATCCGCCGTCTGCATGCTGTATGTATTTGACGCTCCATTTGCTGCCCGCGGGCAGATCCACCCGGTGCATACCGCCGAAGTAATACGCCTTGCCGGGCGTATCCGCTTCAATGGAGGTGCCGGCAGTAATCGTCTCGTAATCGGCACGGAGATACTGATAAAAGCTGTAATCCCGTGCGCCGGTGGCAGATACGATTACCTCACATACGCCGCCGAAGGGAAGATCGGTGAGGGTGACGTCGGATTCTTTGTCAGCGGGTGTGTATTCCTCGGTGACGAACTGGGTGCGATCTGCTTCATTTACGATTTTCACGCGGATTACGGTGTCATCATCCGGCTGTTCGTTCAGCACAGTTTTTACGGTGAGCGATTTTTGAGAACTGTCCCGGGCAAGGTGTGCCCCCGCGATCTCCATGGTGCTGAACGGAACGCCTTCCGTCAGCTTGATATGATCCAGCGTGATGCGGTTCGTGCCTGATTTTACGTTCTGCGTAGACGTACCGATCCGCAGAAAACCGGTTTCGGTGACGGCGTTCAGCTTGATCTCCGTAAATACCGCCTGCAGAACGCCGTCAATAAGCAGACGAAGCTCATCCTCGCCGTTGAACAGCAGTTCCCACTCGTGGAAAGCGTCGTCAGTGGGGATGGCGATGGTTTCGGTATGGATCAGCACGTCCTCCCAGCCGTGCCGCACGATGACGGTGGCGTTTCTGCCGTCGTTATCCGGCTCGGTCATGGAGCTTACGGCTATATGAATATTTCGGCTGCCCGGCACCTGAAAATCGATCACAAATCCCCGGCGAAGGGCGTTATGCTCTGGCGTAATGAGATCCTCCACCTTCATGCTGAGCTTCATGGAAAAGGTCTTCTGCGTCATCCCGGGCAGATTGAATACCAGCGAGGTGTCGCCGCCGCCCTCGTGGGAAGAGCCCATGAGGATCGTGCCGGCGGCCACGTTTTCGTCCTTGCCGGTTTCACTGTCCACGATGTAATAATTCGGATATTTGCTGCCTCTTACGGAAAGAACGCCGTCCTTCAGTGAATCGCAGGTGTAATCGATCAGCACCTTCTCTGCGGGGACGTCGTTGGCGTATGCGGTCATGGGAAAACCGGGGAAAAGGCTGCACAATATGCTGGCGCACAGCAGAAAAGAACAGACTTTTTTCATACGGAAGATCCTTTCATAAATACAGGATGTTAAGTGTATTATACAGGATTCTTTCTGGAGCTTTGTGTACATTTTGTAAATATGCGGAGCCGCCGGCACTGCCTGCACGGGCAGGCAGAAATAATAAAAAAATATAAAAATATTTTCTAATTTTGCGTATTGAAATTTTCGTATCCGTAACCTAAAGTAGGCAGTTAATTGAGAAAAATGGTTGACGAACGGGAGTTTATGTGATATAATCATTATATCCATGTATTCGCACGGCTTTTTTTGCTTTTGTACGGATTCTGGCGTAAAAACTGCAAGAAGACGCTTTGCGGATAATGGGAAAAATATATTTTTCACAGTGGAGGAAAAATCATGAACAGAAACCTCAGATCCATACTCTCCGTGGTTTTGTGTTTGGTTTTTGTCGCTTCTGCGTTCGTCGGCTGTAACAACAATCCCGTCGATCCCGCTGACACGACGCAGGCCGATGACACGCAGACTGATGTAAAGCAGGCTGAACTGAAGCAGGCTGATTACAACACGACCACATCCGTAATGCCCAGCAACTGGAACGAATTTACCTATGCGGACAACAATGATACTCAGATCATGAACTACATTGGCTCTTCTTTCTTCGAATATGACTACAAGTTCGAGAACGATGAGAAGTTCAACGCAGACGGTACCATCAACAAGGATGCCATCGTTCCCGGTGCGTACACCACCAACTACTCCGCAGCTACCAAGCTGGAGGACGTAACCGCAACGGTTGATGCCAAGTGGGGTTACACCGACGAGCAGAAGAAAGAGGGCGGCTTCGCTTGGAAGATCACTCTCCGTGACGACCACAAGTGGGATGACGGCACCGCTATCACCGCAGCTGACTTCGTATATTCCATGCAGCAGCTGCTGGATCCCGCTTTCATGAACTTCCGTGCTAACACCTATTACGACACCCTTATGATCAAGAACTCCAAGGCATACTTCTTCCAGAATCAAGAAGGTACCTACGAAACGATCGGCAGCCTGGGTTACGCGTCTGTTAAGGCAGCCGTTGACGCTGGCGAAACCCTGTACGCCAACGCATGGAACATGTGGGGCGCAGCAGGCTATAAGGATGCTGACGGCAACGAGTGCCCTGAGTGGCTTGCTATCACCGACGAGACCGTTTATAACAACGCTGCCGGCAACGACCCCGTTTCCGGTAAGATGCTGTACGACGGCTATGCAAATTATCTTGAGCCCGGCACCGGCTACGACGCTGCTATCTACGTGGAGAACACCAACCGCGACGTAAAGTGGGATACCGTTGGTATCTACGCCGTTGAAGGTGAGAACGCTATCGTTCTTTGCCTTGACAAGGCTTACTCCTTCCTGAAGGAAGACGGCAGCCTTTCCGTTTGGGCTCCTTACTACTTCTCCAGCCTGCCCGTAGTTCACAAGGCTAAGTACGAGGCTTCCAAGATTGCTCCCGCTGACGGTGCAACTCTCTGGACCTCCAACTACAACTCCTCTCTTGAGACCACTGCAAGCTGGGGTCCCTACAAGCTCGCTGAGTTTGAGGCAGGCTCTCACTACAAGCTCGTAAAGAACGAGAACTGGTACGGTTGGAACCTTGAGCAGTACAAGAATCAGTACAACATCACCGCTATCAACTGCCGTAAGGTTGAAGAGTTCGCCACCAAGTGGATGGGCTTCCTCAATGGTACTTACGACGACGCAACTCTCCAGACGGAGAACGTAGCAGATTACCTTGACTCCAAGTACGTTTACTTCACCTCTACCTCTACCGGTACCTTCGGTATGCAGTTGTACAGCAACCTGTCCACGCTGAAGACCAGTGAGAACAACAACGGTATCCTCGCTATCCAGGAGTTCAGACACGCCCTCAACCTTGGCCTCAACAGAAGCGACATCGTTGAGAAGATCTGGCCCGGTTCTGCCGTTCCTTGCTTCGGCCTTTTGAACGTTGCTTACTACTATGATATCGAAAACTCTCCTGAACTGGAAGACGGCGGTCAGTACCGCAACGCTACTATCGCTAAGGAAGGTATCCTCCGCGCTTACGGCTTCGAGCAGGATGCTGACGGCAAGTGGTCCGGCGGCGATCTGAAGAACCTTTCTACTGACGACGCTTACGACGCACTGACTGGCTACAACCCCACTCTCGCTAAGCAGAAGATGAAGGAAGCTATCGACATCCTTCTCGCTGATCCGGAAGAGTACGGCTATGATTCCAAGAAGAACATTACTCTCGTTTACGGTTCCTCTTCCGATACCGATAAGCAGAGATTCAGAGCAAACTACCTCCAGGAAGTTATCGACGGTCTGACCGCCGGCACCGCTCTGGAAGATAAGATCGACGTTGTATTCGACGCATCCGCCGGCGCTCAGTGGGCAGAAGCATTCCGTACCGGTAAGACCCAGATCGGTTTCGGTTACGGCTTCTCCGGCAACGCATTCAACCCCTTTGATATCGTTGGCGCATTCGTTAACCCCGATGACGATCTCAACTACCACATGTACTGGGATACCTCTTCTATCAACATGACTCTCACCATGCCTGCCGGTGATTACGCAGGTGCCGGTGAGACCATCACCATGAGCGTACAGAACTGGTACTACTGCCTCAACGGCCTCGCAGAGACCGAGAAGCAGGCTAAGACCTACAACTGGGGCGAAGGCTTTGCTCCCGTTGAAGCACGTCTGATGATCCTCTCCGCACTGGAAGAGCTCACCATCAAGGAGAGCCGTTCCGTAATGCTGATCGCTGACGGCGGCGGATCCTTCCTCGGCGCGAAGTTCTCCTACTTCTCTGAGGACGAGCACACCTTCATGGGCTTCGGTGGTCTCAGATACATCGAAGTTAACTACACCGATGCTGAGTGGGCTGAGTTCGTTGCTGCGAACAAGAACGACCTCTCTGCAGAGTACAAGAAATCCGAATAATTTTCAGCAGCGGATTCCTTGCATTATTCCTAACAACGCAAACGGCGGTGAGCCAATGTGCTCACCGCTGGTTTGGCGTTTATAAGACGTTTTTCAAATTGCGCGAATGAATCAAAAAACAGCAACAGCAAAAGATAAAACTATTGCCAAAGCGGATAATAGCAGGCAACCGGTTTAATAGTAACTGAAAAAGGAAAACTATTAAACGAAGAATTCAGATGGTCTTACGCGTCCCTTGGGACTGATGACATCTTCCGTGTACAGATCCATGCAGAAAACTGCGTTTTTGGGCTCGAACACTATGAATTGGAAAACAACGAAACTGGGGAGAAAAGCCTATGTATATGTTTAAATATGTGTCGAAGCGTTTGGGCTTGATGCTATTCACATTTTTCATCATCTTCACGATGTGCTTCGTGCTCATCAAGCTTCTGCCTATCCCCACGAATGCTCTTCCGGGGCAGGATCCTGAAATCGTTATGAAAACTCTCGAGGGAAGAGGTTGGATCACCAACATCAAAGAGGGTGAGAACGGCGTCTGGACCTACGACCGGGTACCGATATTCATCCAGTTCGGAACCTATATCAAGAGAATAGTGACACAGGGCGACTTCGGTATCGTAACTACCTACGGTGAATATCTTAACATGAATATTTGGAAGGTATTTGTCGATCATCTTCCGCCCACAATTTTGATAAATATTTATTCCACCCTTATCGGCGTACCGATCGGTCTCGGTTTGGGTATTTTGGCTGCACTTAAAAAGAATAAGTGGCAGGATCAGCTGATCAATATTTTCATTATTTTGTTGATATCGGTTCCCTCTATCGTATTGGCTCTTATGATTCAGTACGTTTTCTGCTTCAAGCTTGGCTGGTTCCCGCTGACGATGTCAACGAGCAACGAATACTTCACATGGGAGGTATTCCGCTCCATGCTTCCGGCAGTGTTCGCGCTGTGCCTCGGCTCTATTGCCGGATACGCGCGCTACACCCGTGCCGAGCTTTCCGAGGTTCTTACGGGAGAGTTTATGCTTCTGGCAAGAACCAAAGGTCTTACGAAGAGACAGGCTATCTACCGTCACGCAATGCGTAACTCCATGGTCGTAATCTTCCCCTCCATTCTCAGTGAGTTTATCTCAGTGCTTTCCGGATCGCTGATTATTGAGAAAATGTTTGGTATCAACGGCGTTGGCGGCCTTTACCTCAACTCCATTACGTTCCAGGATTATGACTTCTTTATGCTGCTTTCCGGCTTCTATACGCTGGTAAGCCTTACGGCAGGTATCGTTATTGATATCAGTTACGGTTTCATTGACCCGAGAATCAGAATGGGGGCTAAATAATTATGGATAATAACGTAAATAACATCCCCGCAGAAAAATTCCGATTTGCTATAAAAAACGATTTGTATCATGACAGCAAATTTGAAACGAAGCCCGTAAGTTATTTTCAGGGTGCTTTCCGCCGTTTCTGTAAGAACAAGGGTGCGGTCGTCGGCGGCGTGGTAATCGCCGTGCTGGTGCTTTTCGCTATACTTGCGCCCTTTTTCACCCCCTTTCAGCCTTCATACTACGATATGGTGTACGCCTACGTGACGCCCAAAGCGAACCTGTTTGCCAACAGCAATATTGATTTTTGGGACGGATGCAGAAAGAAGGATACGAACTCTATCGGCTATCTTAAGGACCTCGCCCTGGCTTCCGAAACGGGCAGAGAGGTGATCAAAAACGGAGAGTATACCGTAAGTGAGGACGGCACCAATTACTCATACCGTTACGACACCTATTACGGTGTGGGCTTCGGTAAGTATAGGATCATTTCTCAGGAAGAGTTTGACGATATTCAGAGGTATCAGAACGAAACCGGCAGACAGGTGTTTTATCCCGTCGTTAAGTTGGCAGACAGACCTACCCTTGAGAAGAATAAGTATGATGCCAACATCTATTATGAGGTAGAGAATCCCAAAGCATCCATCCTCCGTCCCAAGCTTGACGCGGACGGAAACATTATCCCGAATTACTGGAAGTATGAGGCGGACGACTTCAGCAGCCTTATGGCAGAGTATAATTCCCTCCGAATCGAAGGGGAAGGCGGCGTATTTGAAGACGGTAAGCAGTACTTCTACGTTTACGGCCGAAAGGTGGACGGCGGTATTGAGGTAAGAACCGAATACTACGAATACTATATCTACCAGCATAACGAAGTGCTGAAGGACGGTATCAAGGAACCTCTCTTCCTGTTCGGTACTACCCAAACCGGTAAGGATATCTTTGCCTGCCTTGCCTACGGTGCGAGATTCTCGTTCGCTTTCGCGACGATCGTTGCCGTTACAAACTTTATTGTCGGCGTTATCTGGGGCTCTATTTCGGGTTATTTCGGAGGCAAGATCGACCTCTTCATGGAAAGAGTTGCCGAGATTTTGGGCGCAATACCTACGATAATCGTGATCACGCTTCTGAAATACCATATGGGTACGGCCAGCCAGGTGCTCGTTTTGTTCATTGCGTTCTTTATGACGGGATGGATCGGTATGGCGGGAAGAACGCGTATGCAGTTTTACCGCTTCAAAAACCAGGAGTACGTTCTGGCGGCAAGAACGCTGGGTGCCCGTGATGCGAGAATTATGTTCAAGCACATTTTCCCCAACGGTCTCGGTACGATCGTAACGAGCTTTGCATTGGTGATTCCTTATATGATCTACTCGGAAACCAGCTTTACCTACCTGGGCATCATCAACCTTGAAGCAGGAAACACCACCAGCGTTGGTACGCTTATTGCAGCGGGACAGCAGTCCATTATGGCAAACGCCGGATATGTGGCGTTCTTCCCCTGTATGTTCTTAGTTCTTATGATGCTCAGCTTCAACTTGTTCGGCAACGGATTGCGCGATGCGTTTAATCCATCCCTCAGAGGAACGGAGGATTAAGCATGAATAAAGAAATCAAATTATCGGTAAACGATTTGAAAGTTTCCTTCCGTACTGACGCCGGTAAGGTGCAGGCAGTACGAAATATTTCCTTTGACCTCTATAAGGGCGAGACTCTTGCCATCGTTGGTGAGTCTGGCTCCGGTAAGTCCGTTACCTCCAAAGCGATCATGGGTATTTCTGCCGGCAACGCCATCTACGAGGGCGGCGAGATCCTGTACGACGGACAGGATCTGATGCGTATTCCTGAGGAGGAAATGCATAAGCTTCGCGGCGATAAGATCGCCATGATCTTCCAGGATCCCTTGTCTGCGCTTAATCCTATCATGCGTATCGGCAGACAGATCACGGAGGCTATGCTGCTGAAAAACAAGGCAAACCGCAAAGAGGGTCGTGTGACCTTTAACAAAACGCTTGCGGCATTGTCCGAAACGATGAAAAAGGCGCTTGCAGAGACGCCTCGCCGCGATGTTTCCGTAGCGGACATTGAAAATTATATCAAAACCTTTGACGCTTTCAATATTCAGGCAATAAAACTTGAGAACAGCTATAACGACGCCCGCACCGCCGCTGAGGAAATGATCGCGGTGATCGAAGATCTGCTTTTCCTTGCCGAGAAGAAGCAGAAGGTGGACGTGGTGGCAAAGCTGGGGCTCATAGGCCGCAGACTTTCGGAGATCGATGACAAGTACTTCACTTCGAAGTATGCGGAATCCCTTAAGGAACACGCCGCCGCACTTAAAAACGCTCTGCGTGCAGAACGCAAAAAGCGCAAATCCAAAAACGAGGTTTCGGCCGAAACGGTTGCGGTGCTTAAAGTACTTGAGAAAACCGCAAAGGAAATGCTTGATCAGCCCCAGTACAATTTCTTCCGCATCGGTTACTATGTATATAAAAAGCCGGATACGGACCTCAGCCAGATGCCTGCCGATGAGGCGAATGAGATTGCCGGAAAGTTCCTCAACGAGGACTTTATGGACTCTTTCCTCGTTCTTGCCGAGATCGCAGTGCGGTATTCCTTTGATAAAAATATCCAAAATAAGAAAGACGCTATCACGGCTCTGGAAAACGCGATCAGCTTCTTCCGGTCAGGCACGTTTTCCGCTAAAGAGGCGGATGCACTTTGCAAGAGTATAAACAAGAGCGTTCTCGCGGCGATCGATCCACTTGCCGTTGTCAAAGATAACGTGGCGTACACCTTTGGCGGAGCACTCGTCCGGGAAGTAGAGAAGTACTTCTTCTACGTTAAGAACAATCCCAAAGAAGAAGCTCGCTTTGCCCGTCAGACCGCGCAGAGAGAAGCACTGCTTGCGAAGGGTAAAACGGTCGAGTGGAAGATCGTTCCCAAATCGGTTGTCGAGCCGGCTGTACAGATCGAAACGATCGTTTCAGTTCTCACCCGCGTGATGAACCGTTTCAAGGCAGACGTTGAGAACGCAGAAAGTTTTGATGTTGACAAACGCTGCGTAGAGATTATCGATTATTTGAAGGAAAAAGCTTCGCAGGTGGTGTATACGCTCACGAAGCGGATCGCAAAGGAAAAGGCCATTAAACTCATGGAAGAGGTTGGTATTCCTGAGGCGAGAATGCGTTACAGACAGTATCCGTTTGAGTTTTCGGGCGGTATGCGTCAGCGTATCGTTATCGCCATCGCGCTTTCAGCGAACCCGGATATCCTCATTTGCGACGAGCCTACTACTGCACTTGACGTTACGATTCAGGCGCAGATCCTTGAGCTGATCAACCGGCTGAAGCGGGAACACAATCTCTCGATCATTTTTATCACGCACGACCTTGGCGTTGTTGCCAATATGGCGGACCGAATTGCCGTTATGTATGCAGGTAAGATCGTAGAGTACGGCACGGCGGAAGAGGTGTTCTATAATCCCCAGCATCCCTATACCTGGGCACTGCTTTCCTCTATGCCGGACCTCGATACCAACGAAAAGTTGGATGCGATCCCCGGCACGCCCCCGAATATGATATATCCCCCTGTGGGTGATGCGTTTGCGGAAAGAAACAAGTATGCCATGGAGATAGACTTTGAGATGCAGCCTCCCATGTATGAGGTTTCTCCCACGCACTTTGCGGCAACGTGGCTTCTCCATCCGAACGCACCCAAGGTGGAGATTCCCAAGGCCATCACCGAGCGTATCCGGCGAATGAAAGAAAGAGGAGGCAGCCATGGAGAATAATAATGAAGTATTGTTGAAAGTGGACCACCTTTGTCAGTATTTCCGCTTGGGACGCAAGGATCTTAAAGCCGTTGACGACGTAAGCTTTGAGATTAAAAAAGGCGAAACCTTTGGCCTTGTAGGTGAGTCCGGCTGCGGAAAGACTACCACCGGCCGTTCCATTATCAAACTGTATAACATTACCTCCGGTAACGTGTACTTTAAGGGGCAGAGAATCGGTGCGGGAATTCGTGCATACAAAGATGCGATTGCCGCTGCCCGGGATGATGCCGCGAAGAAGATCAAAGCACTCCGTGCCGAAAAGAACGCGGACGAGGCGAGAAAGACTGCGATCCAGAACGAGATCCAGAAAATCAATGCGGATCTTGCCGCTGTCGTCGAAAAGAACCGGGCTCTGATCCGCGATGCCAAGTTTGACAGCAAAGAGGTTGACAGACAGTACGTGGCATCACTGCTGAGCTCTTTGGAAAAAGAGTATGGGGAGAAGTTCCTTGCGGCAGAGGGTGACGAGGCACGTCTCAGAACTCTGCGGAAAGAGTACAATAACCGCTGCCGCGTGGCCAAGAAGAGCAAGCTGATAACCCAGATACAGATGATCTTCCAGGATCCTATTGCTTCCCTGGATCCCCGTATGACCGTGCGTGATATTATCGCAGAGGGCCTTGTGATCAACGGCATTACCGATAAGGATTATATCAACCAGAAGGTCTACGAGATCCTGGAAACGGTCGGCCTCGTGCGTGAGCACGCAGATCGCTATCCTCACGAGTTCTCCGGCGGTCAGCGCCAGCGTATCGGTATTGCGAGAGCGGTTATCATGCAGCCCGAGATGATCATCGCCGACGAGCCTATCTCCGCGCTGGACGTATCTATCCAGGCCCAGGTCATTAACCTGCTGAACGATCTCAGAGAACGGCTTGGTCTTACCATTATGTTCATCGCACACGATTTGTCGGTGGTGAAATACTTCTCCGACCGGATCGGCGTTATGTACTTCGGAAAGATGGTGGAACTTGCCGATTCGGACGAGCTCTTCAAGAATCCTCTGCATCCTTATACGAAATCTCTTCTTTCGGCAATTCCGCTGCCTGATCCCATCTATGAAAAACAGCGCACGAGAATTCACTACAATCCCATTGCGGAACATGATTATTCGGTAGATATGCCCTCGTTCCGTGAGATCACGCCCGGTCATTTCGTGTATTGCAACGATGCTGAAGAGGAAAAGTATAAACAGCAGGTTAAGTAACGAGAGGGCGGTGAACAGACGGTGAAGCAGGAAACCAAAGGTACGCTCATAAAATACGCTGTTTGTTTTGGGATCGAAGCACTTATCGCATTTTTCGTGATTTGGTCAAAGGGCTTTTTCACGGAGAGTGCTGCTGTGAACCTTCAGATCTTGTCTGATGCGTTCTTCGTACCGGGCGTACTTATGACGCTTTTCGCGGGTATGCTGTACGTCAGCGGTGAAGGCGCGCTGATAGGCATCGGATTTGTTCTCCGAAACGTGGTGCTTGCTTTCATCCCTATGGGCAGAGCAAGGCACGAACGGTATATCGATTACCGTGCGCGAAAACTCAGCGAGGCAAAAAAGACGAATTACAGCAGTATTCTGCTGACGGGATTGTTTTTCCTTGCAGTTGGAATCGTCTTGTCACTTATCTGGTACGTAATGTTTTATAACGCATAAGAATACCCCCGCGCATACGGTGCGCGGGGGTTCTTTTTGTTTGTTTTAAGACTTTTTCTTTTTGGAAAGCAGGATGCTGACAACGGCGATGAGCACCACGGCGGCGGCACCGATGATGATCCATACGGTGTTCGTGCCGCCCTCTTCGCTCACGGCGGGGGCATCGGTAACGGTGCTGTCTGCCGTGGTTTCTGTAGGTTCAGCAGTGGTTTCCGCTGTGGTTGCAGCTGTGGTGGTTGCCGCTTTCGTGGTTTCAGCCGGCTTTTCCGTCTCGGGCGCTTTCTTATCGGCGGGAACGTCGGCCGCTTTTACAAATTCAACGTCCGTGCTGAACAGGTATGCCGGATAATGGAATTCATACCACTGCTCCATCAGCGTCTTGTTGTTGAGACGGGCATACGCCGGATCAATGCCGCCTACGGCAGAAGTGTCAAGTCCGTTGAAAAGGAAGATACCGTCTGCACCGGCTGCGTATGCTTCATAGGCACGGAGCAGGAACTGGGTGGTGGCTACCCGCTCGCCCGATTCGATCTTGACGCCTTGTTTCTTCAGATCTTCTTCTTCTTTCGTCAGATCGTGGCCGGAGAGGGTGGCGTTGATGCCCAGATAGAACTCCACGTTGTCGTGCTGGTTGAAATAGTCCATGTACTTGGCAAAGTTGAAGAAGGTTTCGTGTCCCTGCTCGGAAATGATAATGCGGTCTACCCAGTCGTTTTCAACCCAATCCATGTAGTTGAGTCCCCATGCCAACGCTTTCGTTTCGGTGGGATGCAGTACGCGGACGTTCAGCTTTTTTCCTTCCGGCAGATCGTCGTGTACACGCTTAACGAAATCGTTCATGATACGGGTGCGTTCCGCCACGTCATTCAGTTCGGTGCCGAAGATCATGGGATAGCGGCCGAAGTCCATGGTGATGCCGGCAACGTTTTCGGGTGCTGCCAACTCCATCAGGATATCGTGCAGATAATTGCGGTAGATCTCGTGGGAGTAACTCAGTTCAAAGGAGCCCTTGCGGATAAATTCCGGATAGAGGAAGTAGAAGGAGCCGGTCTGGTAGCTGTTGGCACCGTAGTGGGACATGCGGAGGGAAACATACACGTCGCCGTAGCCGTTTTCCTTGGCGTAATCGGCAAGGAGAACGTGCGGATACCCTTCCTTATTGATCGTGAGCATGTTTTTGTAGGCATTCTTATCCAGATCACGCATTTTATCCTCGAAATCCAGATGTTCACCCTTGTCGTTTACGTGGTCCAGGAAGTTCTCGGGCCATTTCTCTTCGGGAATATTCAACTCCTTTAGGCGTGCGGTCACGTATTTCCACCACACCTCACTGTCGTAGTTCAGAATGGAGGTGGAGAATGTGCACCAGTTTACCTGCGTGAGGTTGATCGTATCTGCGTATTTGAAGACGGAATTGTACATAGCGTAGGGGGAGTTGATGCTGGCACTGCAGAAGATGGAGAAGCCGTCGTTGTCCATCATCAGGTTCGTGGAATCATCCTCTTTGCGGTGTAAATCGTATTCTTCATCGGAAAGAGCTACGAATTTTACGTAGGCGATGCGTGCAGTGTTGCCGGTGACGTTGGAAACGGTTACTTTTCCGTCCTTGAAATCGTCAGCCATGGCAAAGCGTTCGCAAATCACGTTGCCTCCGTCCTTTTTGTAGGATACGAATACTTCCGTTCCGTTGACGCTGAAGCGGGTAGTGCCCTTGATATAGCCAACGTACACGGCAAATTTACCGTTGAGCGTTACGGGAATATCAAAGGGATATACTTCACCGATGTTCTGGCAGGTGAGCACGGAGCCGTAGCTGCCGGCGAAATCCTTCGTATAATTCAGCTTCCACTTGGTTTTTTCGGGGAGCTCAATTTTGAACATCTCGCTGAAGGTGTACGCTTTGCCTGTGTCTGCGGCGGTAAGTGCGGCGTCCACACCGATTTCTTCTATATCAGCATGGAGATAGGTGTCAAAGGTGTAGTTCAAACCGCCCGTGACGGAAACCTGCACCGTTACCACGCCGGTGAAGGGAATATCCGTAAGGGTTACGGTGGATTTCAATTCGCTGGGCGTATACTCCGTTTTTGCCGTCTGGGATTTGTCTGCTTTATTGATGACCTTTACGCCGACCTTGGCACCGTCGGTCAGCTCGTTCAGTTCCGTTTCCACAGTCAGTGCTTTGGCACTGCTGCCGGGCAAGGGAAGGGAGGACAGGATCAGCGTATCGCTGAAGGGGATGCCTTCCGTAACGGTGATACGATCCAGGGTGATGGCGTTTTTCGTGCCGTCTGCCGCATCCTGCGTGGTGGAGCCGATCCGCAGAAAGCCCGTAGGCGTCTGGGCGTTCAGCGTGATCTCCTGCACGACGGCCTGCAGCTCGTCGTCAATATAGAAGCGGATCTCATCCGTGCCGTTGAAGAGGAACTCCCACGTATGGAACTCGCCGTCCGTGGGGATGGTGATCTGCTTGGTGGACGTTGCATCCTCGTGCCAGCCGTATTTATAGATCATGATGGCGTTAGTGCCGTCGGCGGCTGTCTCGCCGAGCGTGTGGAAGGTGGCGTAGATATTCCGGCTGCCCGGCACGTGGAAATCGATATAGAAGCCGCGTTTGTTGCTGTTGGCAGTGGGCGTTATCAGCTCGTCAACCTTCAGATCCATTTTCATGGAAAACGTCTGCTTTGTCATGTTGGAAAGGGGGAACACCAGGGAAGTGTCACCCCGGGTTGTGCCGTCGGAGCCGATATAGACCGTGCCGGCGGCCACGTTTTCGTTTTTGCCGGTTTCGCTGTCTACTATGTAGTAAGAGGGATATTTATTGCCGCGAAGGTTCAAAACGGAATCTTTCAGTGAATCACAGCCGTAGTCCAGAATCACTTTTTCTTCTGCCGGAGCGGCGGCATCTTCTGCGGCGATGACCGGCACACTGCTGAAGAGCATGACTGCACCGAGAAGAAGGGCGCAAATGCGTTTGTTCATGGGGATTCTCCTTTTGGATTTTTTGTTGTCGGGATATGTATATTATAATATAATTGGACAAGGATTTTGTGTATTTTGTGTGAATTGTTGGAAACATTCAGAGCAATTATTTACACAAAATGAAAAGAGGAGGTGCCATATTATACATATGGCACCTCCCGTCGGAGAGAACGATCAGAACTCGATATTGATCTTTGCGGTGAAGGTGGTGCTTGTGCCGCAGTTGCTTGCAAAGAGGACAAGCTCCTTCGGCATTTCCGTTACGTTCTCAACGGTGAGAAGCAGGGACTTGGTCGCGGATGCGTTGCCGTTGTCTGCGTAGGAGAAGCTCCACAGCGTGCCGCCTGCCTTGGCAGTACCCCACTTTCTGTCGGAGGTGACCTTCAGTTCCTTGCCGTCTGCATCGGTAACAGCAAGCTTGCCCAGCCAGGAGTTCAAATTGTAGGTAACGAGCAGCTGCAGGGTTTTTGCATCCTTGTTATACTTGTAGGAGACGGTGGCTTCTTTGCCGTAGGATTTGTAGTTAGCGGCTTTTTCCGATTTTTCAAGGGTAGTAGCCTTTGCCCAGTCTGCATCACTTACGGGCAGGGGCAGAACCTCGGCGCGTGCCTCAACCGTTGCTTTGGCTTCCTTGCCGCCTTCAAGTGCAGTGGCAGTATCTTTCTTTTCTTCCGTCTTTTCTGCAGTCTTATCTTCCTTCTTTATCACGGGCGTTTCCATTACGCCGGAGGTAAGCGTGATGTGATCAAAGAATACGCGGTTTTCGCCTTCTTTGTGGTTACCCATTACGTTTTTGAATTCCAGATAAGCTGATTTCGTATTGCCCGGTTCTGCTACGATATTCGGAACGTTGGCGATTAGCTTGCCGTCCAGGTAGAAGTTTGCCTCGCTTGCGCCGTCAAATTCTACCGTCCACTTGTGGTATTTTCCGTCCTTGGGCAGCTGGATCGTTTTCACTACGTCCGTGGCTGCACGCTTCTTCTGGGAAATGTAGATTTTTGCATTTCCGGCATCATCCATGGCGTTCAGAACGAAGTAGATCAGCGGGGCATTCGGATTGTTGATCTCAACGATGAATCCGCGCCATGACGGAGCACTGGAGGGCGTCATCAGATCTTCGATCTTCAGATTCATATCCAGACGGAAGGAGGGAGAAGGAAGCGTCAGCGGGAACTTCATGGTAACGTAGTCCTTTGTGGGGTCCGTACCTGCCATGAGGACGGCACCCTCTTCGACTTCCTTGGACGTAGTGCTGTCTGCGAAGTAGTTGCCCTCGTTGGCACCGGCGGAAATGCCAGCCGCCTCGATGGACGTGCAGTTGAAGTCGACCTCTACCTTATCCTTTTCCTCAAGGGAAGCCAGAGAGTAGGAGAAGTGATAAGCCGGATACTCAAACTCGTACCACTGCATCATCTTGGTCTTGTTGTTCAGATATGCGTATGCGGGATCTATACCGCCCACACGGGTTTCATCAACACCATTGAAGAGGAAGATACCGTCTGCACCGGCCATGTAAGCCTCATAACCGCGGAGCATGAAATCTTCGAATTTCACGCGTTCGCCCTGCTCGATGGTACCGCCGGCCTTCAGAATATCCTCTTCTTCCTTGGTCAGGTCGTGACCGGAGATCGAGGCGTTGATGCCCAGGTAGAATTCTACCTCATCGTGTTCGTTGAAGTAGTCCATGTATTCGTCAAAGTTGAAGAAGCTCTCGTGGCCCTGCTCGGAGATCATAAGACGGTCAATCCAACCCTGCTCGCACCAGTACTGGTAATCCAGACCCCAGCTGAGGGCCTTGTCCTTGGTGGGATGCAGCACGCGGGCGAACAGTTTTTTGTCTTCGGGCAGATCTTCACGAACGCTCTTTACGAACTCGTTCATGATCTCGGTACGCTTTTCCACGTCGTTCAGTTCGGAACCGAAGATGAAAGGATACCGACCGAAGTCCATGGTGATGCCGGCAATGTTTTCACCCTTTGCATTTTCGATCAGCAGATCGTGCATGTAATTGCGGTAGGTGTCATAGTAGAAGCTGAATTGCCAGGAGCCGCCGCGGATAAATTCGGGATAAAGGAAATACAGCGTGCCGCTCTGGTAGCCGCCGTTGGAGAAGTGGGACATTCTCTGGGAAACGAATATTTCGGCGTATCCCTTTTCGTTGGCGTGATCGGCCAGGATGTGATGGGGGAAGCCCACCTCGCCTATTGCCAGCATGTTGGCGTAGGCGTTCTTATCCAGATCACGCATTTCATCCGTGAAGTCCAGATGCTCGCCCTTGTTGTTTACGTGGTCAAGGAAGTTTTCGGGCCATTTTTCCTCGGGAATATTCAGTTCCTTCAGACGTGCGTGCACGTACTTCCACCAGGTCTCGCTGTTGTAGTTCAGAATGGAGGTGGAGAAGGTTGCCCAGTTCAGCGTAGCTTCCATGGGTGCGTACTTATCCAGTGCACGGTACGTCAGTTCCTTTACGGTGTTAACGCCTGCACTGCAGAAGATGGAGAAGCCGTCCACGTCGTACATCAGGTTATGGGAATCGTCCTCTTTCTGATACAGTTCGTACTGTTCCTCGGTGATGGGAACGATCTTTACGTACGCTACGCTGAGAGGCGTGCCGGGCACGTTGGAAACGGTGGCCTTGGTGCCTTCAAATGCACCGGCCGCACCGAAATGCTCAAATATGGTGGTGCCGTTTTCGTTCTTGTAGGTGACGAAGTTTTCTCTGCCGTTCACGGCAAAACGCTTCGTGCCCTGCATGTAGCCGATGTAAATGGCAAAGTTGCCGTCCAGTTCCACCGGTACGTCAAAGGACTGGGGATCGGAACTCTGGCAGGAGAGGATCGTGCCTTTCGTGCCGAATTCGTCCGTGGTGTAGCCTACGGACCACTTGGAATCCTTCGGCAGCTCGATGCTGCCCATGTTGGTGAATACGTACGCTTTGTTGGGCGTATCGTCGGTGATCTTGGCACCGCTTTCAACAACTTCGTAATCGGCGTACAGATACAGATCAAAGCTATAATCCATACCGCCGGTGACGGAGATCACGCCTTCGCACATGCCGTTAAAGGGGATATCCTCAATGGTGACGGAGGATTCTTCTGCATCCGGCTTGTAGGTGGTCTTTACCGTCTGGGTGCGGTCATCCTGGAAGATGATCTTTACGGTGATCTCACAGTTATTCGGCACTTCGTTCAGTGTGGTCTTGACAGTCAGTGCCTTGGCGGAACTGTCACGGGTCGGGAGGGCACTGAGGACCTTGGTGGTACCGAAGTTGATGCCTTCCGTGACGGAAATGTTATCTATGGCGATCTTGTTGGTGGTACCTTCCGCAGCGTCCAGAGTAGTGGAACCGATACGGAGATAGCCGGTGTCGATCTGGGCGTTCAGGGAGATCTCCTCAAAGACTGCCTTCAGCTCGTTGTCGATGTACATGCGGATCTCGCTTTCGCCGTTGAACAGGATTTCCCAGGTGTGGAATTCACCGTCTGTAGGAATGGCGATGCGGCTGTTGTATACGCAGGATTCGTTCCAGGCGTATTTCAGATAGACGGTGGCGTTTCTGCCGTCGTCATCCGGATCGGTCAGATCGTTTACGTAGAACTGGATATTGCGGCTGCCCGGTACGTGGAAATCCACGTAGAAGCCGCGCTTGTCTGCGTTGGCGGTGGGGGTGATCAGATCCTCAATCTTCAGATCCATCTTCAGAGAGAAGGTCTTTTCTTTCATGTCGGCAAGCGGAATTACCAGGGAAGTATCGCCCCGGGTAGTTCCGTCGGATCCCATAAGGATCGTGCCGGCGGCAACGCCTTCCTCTTTACCCGTTTCGCTGTCCACGATGTAGTAAGAGGGGTATTTGTTACCGCGGAGGGAGATGCCGTCAGCCTTTACGGCATCGCAGTTGTAGTCGAGAAGTACCTTCTCAACCGGTGCGGCAGCTTCTTCTGCCGTGGTTTCTGCGGCGTCTGCGGCGGCGATGCCGAAACTCGGCACGAAGCTCAGCAGCATGGCCGCACAAAGCAGCATTGCAAAAAGTCGTTTGGTCATAGTATTTTTTCCTTTCTTATTATAGCAGGGAATCATACACAACCATTATAATATACTCTGACGGAAAATTTGTGTATATTGTGTTAATTTTGGAGAAAAAAGGAGGTGTTGCATTTGAAAGTGCAACACCTCCCGTATTCCTTCGGAATTTCAAACTTTCGCGTCTCTGCCGCAAAAATTTGGGGCTGTCACATTTAGATGTGACAGCCCCTTCGATGCGTTTTTTGGATTCAGCCAATTTTGGGAATCGGCTGCTTATTTTGCCTGGAACTCAATGTTCAGCTTTGCGGTGAAGAAGGTCTGCGTACCGCAGTTGCTTGCAAAGAGCACGAGCTTTTCGGGCAGCTCGGTTACGTTTTCCACCGTCAGGTTCAGAACCTTGATGGCGGAGGCGTGACCGTTATCTGCGTAGGAATGGCTCCACAGCGTGTAATCCGCACCGGCGGAACCCCAGGCTCTGTCGGACTTGATCTTGACTTCCTTGCCGTCTGCATCTACCACAACCAGATCGCCAAGCCAGGAGTTCAGATTGTAGTTGATGCTCAGGTGAAGCTGCTTTGTATCCTTGTCGAACTTGTAGGTAACAGTAGCTTCCTTGCCGTAGGATTTGTAGTTGGCGGCTTTTTCGGACTTTTCAATGGTCGTAGCCTTTGCCCAGTCCGCATCGCTTACGGGTAGTTTCAGAACCTCGGCGCGGGTCTCAACAGTAACCTTTGCTTCGGTGCCGTCCACGGTTGTGATACCGGTGGGCGTGCTGCCTTCCGGCGTTTCCTCAACGGGGGCAGTGGTGGAAGCCTCAACGAAGGAGGTCATGGAAATGTTGTCGATGTACAGGGAGTTGTAGCCGGAGCCGATGTCCGCCATCATGTTCTTGATGTCGATCTGGCTCAGACCGGGCTTGGAGGGCTGGCATACGATGTCCTTAGCCTCCAGAACGGTCTTGTCATCGATGGCGAACTTCACAGTGCCTTCCTTGCCGTTGAAGTCGATGGTCCAGGTGTGGAACTTGTCGTCCGTGGGCAGGGTGATCTTCTTTACTACGTCATTGCCTGCACGGTTCTTCTGGGACAGATGGATCTCGGCGTTGCCGTCGTCCGTGCCGTTCAGCGTGAAGTACAGAAGCGGTGCGTTCGGGTTGATGATCTCGAAGATCAGACCGCGCCAGGTGGGCATCTTTGCGGGCGTCATGATGTCCTCGATCTTCAGATCCATCTTGAGGGTGTAGGAGGAGCCGGCGCCTGTAGTAGGAACGGTCAGCGTAGCGTAGCCGGTGTTGTCGTCCTCTGCCTTACCGCCGATGTAGATCTGGCCTTCGGGAACGTTCTCGTCCAGCTCGTGGTCAGCAAAGTAGAAGTAGGGGTACTTGTTGTTGCCCAGCTTCACGAGAGAGCTGGAGAGAGAATCGCAGTTGTAGTCGAAGATGACGCGGTTGCCGCCTTCATCCGTGAACTGTGCAACCGGTGCTGCCATCAGCGTGGTGGGATAGGTGAAGTTGTACCATCTCTTCATGAGAGTAGCGTTGTTCATGTTCTTGAACATGTTGCCGGTACCGGACCAGTTGAACATGAATACGCCGTCTGCACCTGCGTTGTAGAAATCGTATACGCGGAGCATGATGGAGGTGTCATCCACACGCTCACCCTTCTGGATGGTGCCGCCGGCCTTCAGAATTTCTTCTTCTGCCTTGGTCAGGTCGTGTCCGGACAGGGTAGCGTTTACGCCCAGGTAGAATTCAACCTCGGGATGCTCGTCGAAGTAATCGATGTAATCCTGGAAATCGAAGAAGGTCTCGTGGGACTGGCAGGAGATGTATACCCGGTCAACCCAGCCTTCTTCAACCCAGTGCTTGTAGTCCAGACCCCATACGGTGGCCTTTTCGTAGACGGGATCCAGCACGCGTACGGTGAGCTTCTTGCCTTCGGGCATATCGTCACGAACGCTCTTTATGAACTCGTTTACGATATCGGTACGGGTCTTGCCGTCTTCGGTCTTGCCATCGATGGGCAGCTCATTGCCAAAAATCATATAGTAACGGCCGTAGTCCATGAGGATACCGGTTACGTTTTCGGGCTGAGCCATCTCGATGAGGATATCGTGTACGTAGTTGCGGTACTCCTCGTGGATATAGCTTGCTTCACCGCCGCCATCCCGCTTCCATTCGGGATGCAGGTGGTACAGGGCACCGGTCTGGAAGGACCAGCCGGAAGCGGAGAAGTGAGACATACGGAGAGATACGTAGAACTCGCCGTCCTCGATCTTCTCTGCCACCATATCGGAGAGAACCTTGTGGGGATAGCCGGTCTCATTCAGAGAACGCATATTGTCGTAGGCGATCTTGTCGATATCACGCATTACGTGGTCGTAATCTACGTGCTCACCCTTGGTGTTTACGTGGTCAAGGAAGTCCTCGGGCCACTTTTCTTCGGGGATGTTCAGTTCTTTCAGTCTCTTCGTGGTGTACTCCCACCAAACTTCACTGTCGTAGTTCAGAATGGAGGTAGAGAACGTGCACCAGATGAACTGACGCTGGTCGATCGTCTTGTAGGGAGTAACAAAGTCGTTCTGGAACAGGGTCTCGTAGTTGCCGTGGCCCTTGCCGCAGAGCGTAGAGTAACCGTCGTTGTCGGTGATGAAGGTGTGGGAATCGTCTTCTTTGGTGGCGATCTCATACATTTCATCGGACAGGGAGAGGAGCTTCACGTAAGCGACCTGTGCGGATGCAAAGGCGGTGTTGGAAACGGTAATTTCACCGTCCTTAAGCTCCACGGCGGTAGCAAATACTTCGTGAATGGAGTTGGGGGCGGCAGTGTTTGCCGTTACGATGTCCACGTTCACACCGTTTACGGTGATCTGCTTGGTGCCTACCACGTAGCCAACGTATACGGCATATTTACCGGTCAGCTTGGCGGGAATGGTAAAGGAATGAGCAGTACCTACAGCAGGAGCGAACAGGGCAGAGCCCTCGTCGGTAGCCGTTTTGTAGTCAACGGTGTACCAGATGGAATCTTCCGGCAGATCGATCTCACCGAGATCGGAGAATACGTATGCCTCGTTGTCACCGTCTGCCTCGATTTCTGCACCGGCTTCGAACTTTTCGTAGGAGTTGTACAGGAAGTAGTCAAACTCGTACGGCTGTGCACCGGTGTAGTTTACCACAACGGTAACGATACCGGAGAAGGGGAGCTCCTCCAGAACGGCGGTAGAAGTAGCCTCTTCGGGCTTGTAGGTCTTGGTTACAGCCTTTTCCACTTCGCCGCGGGGATAAATGGAGATGGATACTTCTCCCTCATCGTCCACGTTGTTCAGCTTGGTGGTGAGGGTGAACTTTTCTGCGTTGGCGTCGGCAGCGATGTTAACGCTTTCTACCTTATTGTAGTTCAGCGTGGTGCCTTCCGTCAGCTTGATGTGATCAAAGGTGATGGAGTTCAGATCGGAATCAGAGGTCATGTCTGCCATGATGTTCTTGATCTGGAGACGACCGGTGCTGGCTCCGTCGTGGAATACGTTTACCTCCGGGAAGTCCTTAATAACTTCGCCGTCAATGGTGAAGCGGAGCATATCCTTACCGTCGTACTGGAACGCCCACTTATGGAATTCACCGTCCACAGGGATGGCGACCTTCTCAACGTAAGCGTTGTCAGCGGAACGGTCCTTGTTGGATACGCGCATCGTCAGGTTCTTTCCGTTTTCATCGGGCTCGCCCAGATCCTGCAGAACGATGTAGAGCAGTTTGTTCTGGGGCAGGGGGAACTCGATGATGACGCCGCGGAACATGTCGTTTGCCATATGGGTCATGATGGAGTCAACCTTCATGTCCATTTCCAGCGTAACGGCGGCACTGGTCATTTTGGGGAAAAGCGTCATGGTGACGTAGCCCGGTTCCTTTGCAGTACCGCCCATGTATACGGTACCTTCCGCTACGCCCTCCGTTTTGGAGTCAGCGAAGTAGTAAGAGGGGTAGTAGTTACCGCCAAGGGAAACGAGGGCAGGATCCAGGGTATCGCAGTTCCAGTCAATGAGAACGGTACCTTCGGATTCTGCTTTTTCTTCGGATTCAGCTTTTTCCTCGGACTTGGTTTCTTCCGTGGATTCGGCTTTTTCCGTAGATTCTGCTGCACTTACTGCACGGCCGAACATGGGCATTACGCCAATGACCATAACGAGAGCCAGCAGGAGTGCACAAAGTCTCTTCTTCATAGAAATTTTCCTTTCAAAAAATGAAATCACGCACTTTCGATAGAGTGCTATACTAATTATAATATAAAAAAAAGCAAACTTTGTTAACTGCGTATGAACGGGTGTAAGTTTGTAAAATATGACAAAATCAGGATGCGGATTTAGGCACAATGCACAGGAGCAAAACACCGGACAGCGGGATTCCGCTGTCCGGTGAAAGGGGCAATTCTTATTTCGCTTTGGTGAGATCGATGGTCAGCCGGGCGGTGTATTTGTTGCTGGTGCCCCAGTTTTCCACGAAGAGAACGTAGCTATCCGGCAACTCTTTTACGCCGTCCACGGTGAGCGTCAGCGTTTTGATGGCGTGATCCTTCCCCTGCTCCATGTACTTGAAGTGCCAGAGGGTACCGTCCTTGCCAAAGGTTCTGTCCGTTTTGAAATCGATCTTTTTGCCGTTTGCATCCGTCAGCACCATGTCACCTACCCAGTAGTTGAAGTTGTAGGTGATATCGATCGACAGCTTGCCTGCTTCCTTATCGTAGGTGTAGGCGGCTTCTGCCGTTTTGGCTGTTGCCTTGTAAGAACCTTTCAACTCCTCTGCCGTGGGAGAGGGAGCGGCTTTCCAGTCGGCATCCGATGCGGGCAGCGTGAGGTGATCCGTCTTGCCTTCCACCGTAACGGCGGCCGGCGTACCGGCAGTCTTTGCGGTTTCTGCCGGCTTTGCGGCATCGGAAGACGGTTTGTCTGCGGCGGCGGTCTTTGTAAAGGCAAGAGTCAGTTTCGCAGTGTATTTGTTGCTGGTGCCGTGGTTAGTCAAAAAGATCGTGTAACTGTCCGGCAGCTCCTTTACGCCGTCCACGGTGAGCGTCAGCGTTTTGATGGCGTTTTCATTTCCCTGCTCCATGTACTTGAAGTGCCAGAGGGTGCCGCCCTTGCCGAAGAGCCTGTCGGTGGTGAAGGGGATTTCTTTTCCGTTTGCATCCGTCAGCACCATGTCACCTACCCAGTAGCCGAAATTGTAGGTGATGTCGATGGTCAGATCACCCGTTTCTTCGTCAAAACGGTAGACGGCATCTGCTTCGTTCGCCGTTACCTTGTAGCCGGCCGTCAGATCCTCTTCCGTGAGGGAGGGGGCTGCTTTCCAGTCGGCGTCCGTTGCGGGCAGATCCAGCAGAGCCTTTTTGCCTTCTACCGTTACGGAGAGCTTCGCTCCGTTCGTCAAAAAGGAGATCTTTTCCGTAAACAGAGACTGGGGATATTCAAAGGTATACCATTTTTCCATGAGCGTTTTGTTGTTCATGTACGCGTAGTAGGGAGGAATGCCGCCCATCTGCGGGTCGGAGGAGGGACCGTTGAAGAGGAAGATGCCGTCTGCCCCTGCCATGTAGGCATCGTAGGCACGGAGCATGAAGTCTTCGCTTCTGACCAGTTCTTTGCCTTCCACATAGCCGCCGGCTTTCATGATTTCTTCTTCTTCCTTGGTGGTATCGTGGCCGGAAAGGGTGCCATTGATGCCCAGGTAGAATTCTACGTCGGGACATTTTTCAAAGAAGGCCATGTACTCGTCGAAGTTGAAGAAGGTTTCGTGAGTCTGATCGGAAATGATGAGGCGGTCGATCCAGCCCTGCTCGCACCAGTGCTCGTAATCCAGTCCCCAAGCCAGTGCCTGCGTTTTGGTAGGATTCAGAACGCGGGCGTTTAGGACCTTGCCCTCGGGCAGATCGTCGTGTATGCTCTTTACAAAATCGTTCAGGATTTCCGTACGCTTCTCTACGTCAGCCAGCTCCTGACCGAAGATTCTGGGATAGCGGCCGAAGTCCATGGTAATACCGGCTACGTTTTCGGGCGTCGCCATTTCCATGAGCAGATCGTGGAGGTAGTTCCGGTACTCCTCGTGCATATAGCTGAGCTGGTAGGTGCCGGCGTCGATGAGCCATTCGGGGTGCAGATAATAGAAAGCACCGGATTGGAACGGATACAGAGAGTCTATACCGTTGTAGTGAGACATACGAAGGGAAGCATACACTTCACCCAGTTCATGCTCTGCCGCATAATCGGCCAGAATCACGTGAGGCGCACCGTACTCGTTGATGGCACGGATGTTGGCATAGTTCTGAATATCGGCGTCACGCCACTTGTCGCCGAAATCCATCACCTCACCCTTGGTGTCAATATGGGAAAGGAAGTCCTTGGGTGCCTTTTCCTTGGGGATTCCCAATTCTTCCATCCGGGCGTATACGTACTTCCACCATACTTCGCTGTCGTAGTTCAGAATGGAGGTGGAGAACATGGCGAAGTTGAATTTGCCCAGATTATACCGCTCTGAGGGAACGGTGAGCACGGAGTTTATGAGATTTTCCGGCTTGCTGTATGCTTCTTTGGTAAAGATGGAGTAGCCGTCGTTGTCCTTCATCAGATTTTGGGAATCGTCCTCTTTCAGATACAACTCATACTGTTCGTCGGAGAGAGAGACGAATTTCACGTAGGCAACCTGTGCGGCCAGGCTCTCGGTATTGGTTACGGTGATCTTCGTGGCGTCGAAGTCGTCCGCCAGGGCGAAGATCTCCCGAATTTCGTCGGCGGGATTTGCCTTGAAGGCGATGAACACGTTTTTGTCGTTTACGGTCAGTTCCTGCACGCCGGCAACGTAGCCCACATATACGGCGAATTTACCGGTCAGTTCCACCGGTACGGTGAAGGAGTGGGCGTCCTTTTCTGCCGGGATGGAGAGCAGGACAGCCTTCTCGCCGGCGGCGTTTACGTATTTCGTTTCCTTCCACAGAGAATCCTTCGGGCGTTCTGCCAGATCCATTTTATTGAATACGAAGGCATGGTCCGGGGCGTCGTTTTCGATTTTGCCCGCCTCGGTCACATAGGTGAGTTCATCATACAGATACTGCTTGAAAGAGACCGCCGGTGTATTGGTCATCTGCACTTCCACCGTGCAGAGCCCGGTGAAGGGAAGATCCGTAAAGGTGACGGAGGAGGTGAGATCTTCGGGGGTATAGGATTTCTTTTCCGCCTTTGCGGGATCGCTGTACGGGGTGACGATCACGGTCATTTCCGCATCCTCGGGAATCTTGTTGACCGTAGCCGTGACCGTAAGATTCTTCGCGGAAGAATCCGGGGTGGCCGTGGCGGCAAGAATTTGCGAGTTGCTCATGGTGATGCCTTCGGTCACTTTGATGTGGTCGATGATCACGTCGTTCAGACCGGATACCACGTTGGTCATGACGTTTTTCAGCATCATATAGGCGGAATCCACTTCGGCGTTGGCGGTAATTTCGGTGATTTTCGCCTGTACCTGACCGTCGATCAGAAGACGCAGCTCACCCTTGCCGTCAAACTGGAACTGCCAGTCGTGGAATTCGCCGTCGGTGGGGATGGCGATCCGTACCGTGGCATCCTTCTGACCGCGTTTGGTTTTTGACATCAAAAGAACGGCGTTCTTTCCGTTTTCATCCGGCTCGCCCAGATCCTGTACGGAGAAGAACAAAAGCCGGCTGTCGGGGACGTAGATTTCGAACACCATGCCGCTCCAGATGCTTTCACCGAATGCGGCGAGCGAGTTTACCTTCATGGAGAGATCCAGGGCAAAAGCGGGATTCTTCATATCCAGCGGGATTTTTATGTTGGCGTGGGAGTTCAAAGTGCCGCTGGAACCGAAACGGAGGGTTCCTTCATCCACATCTTTTCTCGTGGAGTCAAAAATGTAGGTGTGGGGGTACGTGCCCGGAGTTACCTGCATAATAGTAGTGTCAAATTTGTCGCAGTTGTAATCGAAGATCACTTTTTCCGCAGGCTCTGCGGCTTCTTCTGCTCTGACGGTATAGCCGAAAGCAGGGAATACACTGACGGCCATCATCAGCGATAAGAAAAACGCACAAAGTTTTTTCATAGGTGTTTTCCTTTCAGAAATAGGGAATGGGACGTTTTCAGAAATAACGCCATGCTCATTATAATATAAAACCCACCCGCTTTGTGTGAAAAAACTGTGAACGGACGGTAACTTCGGAGAAAAAGACAAAAAGCGGACGGAATTTTGTGCAAATTTGATATACCGGGCGATAGAAAAGGTGCCGCACAGCCGTGCGGCACCTTATCAGTGGAATATTATTTTGCTTTGGTGAAATCCAGCGTCAGCTTCGCGGTGTAAACGGTGTTCGTTCCGTAGTTGCTTACGTAGAATACGTAGCTGTCGGGAAGCTCTTTCACGTTGTCCACCGTCAGTGTGAGCACCTTGGTTGCGTTGGCGGCACCGTTATCCACGTAATGGAAGTGCCACAGCGTACCGCCCTTGCCGAACTTGCTTTCCGTGGTGAAGGCCACTTCCTTGTCGTTCTTGTCAACCAGTGCGGCGTCCTGAATCCAGAAGTTGAAATCGTAGGTGATGTCGATGGTCAGCTTATCGGCTTTTTCGTCGTAGACGTAGGATGCCTTGGCCGTTTTTCCGGTGTTCTTGTATTTGCCGGTTTTCGTATCGTCTGCCGTAGGCGACGGGGCTGCATCCCATGCGGCTTTGCTTACGGGGAGATCCAGCACTTTCTTCTTGCCTTCTACCGTTACGGCGATCTCTTTACCAGCGGGATCTGCCACGCCTGCGGCAGGCTTTTCCGTTTCTGCAGTCTCGGGCTTTTCCTCGCTTGCATGCTCAGAGGGTCTGGTGGTCATGGTTACACGGTCGAAGGTGACGTTGTTCTCACCCTTGCCGATATCGATCATGACGTTTCTGATCTGCACGGAGGCGGTCTTGGCGGTGCAGGGATTGGTCACGTTGTCGGCCTTGAGGATCTCCTTGCCGTCGATGGAGAACGTAAGAGTGCTGCCGCCGTCGAAGTCGATCTCCCATTTATGGAACTTGCCGTCCATGGGGATGTTTGTTTCTGCTTCCGCCAGATTTGCAGTGCCGCGCACGGTGGTCATTGCCGAAACCTTGGCATTGTTGCCGCCGCTTGCATTCTCCAGGGCGTGGAAGGACATGAATACGGAGGGCTTTCCGGGAATGCCGACCTCAATAACGAAGCCGCGCCAGATATTGTTTTTGCTGGGAATCGCCAGAGAATCTACCTTTACCTCCAGATCCAGCGTGTAGGCGGTGATATCCTCGGAGATGGGGAAGTTCATGGTGCAGTAGCCCGTTTCCTTGCCGTCACCGGCCATCAGAACGGTGCCTTCCTTTACCTCTGCCTCAATCTCCGTCTCGCTGTCAGCGAAGTAGAAGCTGGGGATGGTGTTGGTCTGTACCTTCAGAATGGAATTGGTGAGAGAGGTGCAGTCGTAGTCAAATTCGATGCGGCCCTTTTCGCTCACGAACGTGATCGCTTCGGTGAACATGGACTGAGGATATTCGAAGGTGTACCATTTCTCCATAAGCGTCTTGTTGTTCATGTATGCGTAGTAGGGGGGGATGCCGCCGATCAGCTCATCGGAGGACGGACCGTTAAAGATGAAGATACCGTCTGCGCCTGCCATGTAGGCGTCGTAAGCACGGAGCATGAAGCTTTCGCCGGAAACCAGGGTCTTGCCTTCTACATAGCCGCCGGCCTCACGGATCGCTTCTTCTTCCTTGGTGGTATCGTGACCGGTCAGCGTACCGTTGATGCCCAGATAGAATTCCACGTCCGGATAATCCTTGAAGAATTCCATGTACTCGTCGAAGTTGAAGAAGGTCTCATGACTCTGGTCGGAGATGATGATACGGTCTACCCAGCCTTCCTTTACCCAATGCTTGTAATCCAGACCGAAGGCGATTGCCTTTTCATCGGTGGGGTTCAGCACGCGGGCAACCAGCACCTTACCCTCGGGCAGATCGTCGCGGACGCTCTTAATGAATTCGTTTACGATTTCGGTACGCTTCTTCACGTCGGTCAGCTCCGTGCCGAAGATGAGCTGATAGCGACCGTAGTCCATGGTGATACCGGTTACGTTTTCGGGGGTTGCCATCTCGATCAGCAGATCGTGGATGTAGTTCCGGTATTCCTCGTGAATGTAGCTTGCCTGGGAGGAGCCGCCGCGTGCCCATTCGGGATGCAGGTGGTACAGTGTACCGGTCTGGAATGCATAAGCACCGTTCAGGCCGGAGAAGTGAGACATACGGAGGGAAACGTACGTTTCGCCCAGTCCGTTTTCGGCAACGTAGTCTGCCAGGATGACGTGGGGGATACCGTGCTCATTGAGAGAACGGATGGAATTGAAGGCACGAACGTCGGCATTACGCATTTTTTCGCTGTAGTCGATTGCCTCACCCTCCATATTGATGTGGGAGAGGAAGTCCTTCGGTGCTTTTTCCTTGGGAATGCCCAACTCTTCCATACGGGCGTATACGTATTTCCACCATACTTCACTGTTATAGTTCAGAATCGAGGTGGAGAATACGGCGAAGTTGAATTTGGTCAGGTTGTACTGGTCATGAGGAGCACCGGCTACGCGTCTTACGAAAGCATCCGGCTTGCCGTACGTTTCGTTGGTAAACATGGAGTAGCCGTCTTCGTCCTTCATCAGGTTCGTGGAGGTATCCTCTTTCAGATACAGCTCGTACTGCTCATCGGTGAGGGACACGTATTTCACATAAGCAACCTGGGCGGAGATGCCGGGGTTGTTGGTGACGGTGACTTTACCGCCGTCAAAATCGTCCGCCAGGGCGAATACCTCACGGATTCTGTCCGGGGTTGCACCCTTGAAGGCGATAAATACGTTTTTGTCGTTTACGGTCAACTCTCTTGTGCCGGCAACGTAGCCGATGTATACGGCGTATTTACCGGTCAACTCTACCGGTACGGTGAAGGAGTGCTTGGAGTTCACGCCCGGGAAGTAGAGTGCCGTGCCCTTGGTTCCGGTGGAGGTAACGTACTCATTGGTGTCCCACATGGAATCCTCGGGGCGTTCCGCCAGATCCATCTTATTGAAGATGACGGCCTTGTTGGGCGCTTCATTCTTGAGCTTGCCTGCCTCGGTGAGATAGGTGAGCTCCTCGTACAGATACTGCTTGAAGGAGTAAGAGGGGGTATTCGTCATCTGGATCTCCACCGTGCTGATGCCGGAGAAGGGGAGATCGGTAAATTCCACGTCGGAGGTCGTCTTTTCCGGCTTATAGGATTTCTTGACGGCCTTCGTGGGATCGCTTGCGGGGGTAACGGAAACGGTGATCTCCGCATCCTCGGGCAGCTTGTTTACGGTGGTGGTGACAATTAGCTTTTTGGAGGAAGCGTCAAGATTTGCCTTGGCTCCCAGAATCTCCGAGTCACCAATGGTGACGCCGGTGGTCATCTTGATGTGATCGATGACAACGTCGGTCACACCTTCTTTGGCGGTGCCCATAACGCTCTTCAGAAGCATGTAGCCTTCTTTTTTATCGGAGTTGGCGGTGATATCGGTAAGCTTTGCTTCCACCTTGCCGTCGATGAGGATACGAACCTCGTTTGTACCGTTGAAGAGGATCTGCCACTCGTGGAACTCGCCGTCGGTGGGGATGGCGATCCGCTGATTCAGAGCCTCGCTGTCGGAACGGCCCTTCTTCATCATCATAACGGTGGCGTTCTTGCCGTTCTCATCTGCTTCGCCCATATCCTGGAAGGAGATGTGCAGCATCCGGTTTCCGGGGATGTAGATCTCAAAGATGAATCCGCGCCATACGTCGCCGTCAAAGCGAGCCAAGGAGTTTACCTTCATGGTGAGATCCAGGGCAAAGGACGGGGCGTCGGCGGTGATGTCCAGCGGGAATTTTACGCTGGCGGTGCCGTTCAGCTTGCCGTTGGCACCCACGCGGAGCGTTCCTTCCTCTATTTCCTCCTTACGGGAGTCCATGATGTAGGTGTTGGGATACACGTTTTCCTGCAGCTGCAAAACTTTATCCGTAAGGGAATCGCAGTTGTAATCCAGAATGACTTTTTCCGGAGATTCTTCTGCGGCTTCTTTTGTCTCTTCGGCTGCCGCGGTGGTCTCTTCCGCTGCCATTGCCGTCATGCTGAGTGCCGGGAAGGCGCTGACGAGCATAAGGAGGGCCAGAAGGAGACTGATGCTTCTCTTTTTCATAATACAAATCCTTTCGTTTGGTATATATGAGAATCAATATGGACTGTATAATAAAACTGACAGATTTCCACACGTTACAGTACACACATTGATTATACCATACGCGAAAGGGAAAGTAAACCAAAAATCACGCGCTGTTGACGCGTGATTTTGTCATTTTTGATGGAGTGAAGGACGCATCGTACACCAATATTTGGCATACGGCACAGAGTGTCAAAATTCTGCCGTTCCCTGGAACAGGTACGCCGGGTATTCAAATTCGTGCCACTTTATCATGCTGGTTTTGTTGTTCATGTTGGTATAAGCGGGATCCGTACCCAGACCGTTGAAGATAAAGATGCCGTCTGCACCTGCCATATAGGCGTCGTAGGCGCGGAGCATGAACTGGATCAGACCAACCCCCGAGCCGCGCTGGATACGACCGCCTTTTTTCAGCAGGTCTTCTTCTGCTTTCGTCAGATCGTGGCCGGAGAGGGTGGCGTTGATACCGATGTAGATCTCTGCGTTTTCCGTTTCCTTCATAAGATCGGCATAGGGCGTGAGATCGAAGAAGCTCTCGTGCCCCTGGTCAGAAATGAGAAGGCGGTCGATGAGTCCCTCTTTTAGCCAGGTGCGGAAGTCCAGTCCCCATTTTTCCGCTTTATCCGCCGTAGGATTCAGCACCCGGGCGTTCAGCACCTTGCCCCCCGGCAGATCCCGGCGTACACGCCGGACGAAATCGGTCATGATCCGGGTGCGCTCGCAAACGTCCGTCAGTTCCGCACCGAAAATCAAGGGATACCGACCGAAGTCCATGGTGATACCGGTGACGTTTTCCGGTTCAGCCATTTCCATAAGAATATCGTGGATGTAATTCCGGTATTCCTCGTGGGCGTAGCTGAGTTCGCAGGAACCCTCCCGTATCCATTCGGGATGGAGAAAATAGAACGAGCCGGTCTGATAGGAGTTGAAGCCGTAGTGGGACATGCGGAGCGATACGAAGAATTCACCGCAGTCGTTTTCTTTTACGAAATCGGCAAGAATTTTGTGGGGATAATCAATCTTGTTAAGCTGACGCATGTTGTAATAGGCATTCTTGTCCAGATCACGCATTTTTGCCTCAAAATCCAGATGATTGCCGTTTACGTCCACGTGATCCATGAAATCCCTGGGGTAGTTTTCTTTTGGGATACCCAGTTCTTCCAGTCGCTTCGTCACGTACTTCCACCAGACCTTGCTGTCGTAGTTCAGAATGGAGGTGGAGAAGGTTGCCCAGTTGAATTGCCGTTGGTCAACGGCGTTTTTATAGCGGGTGATTACGCTTTTGGTCAGCTCGTCGGGATTTTCATACTTCCGATCGTAGCACAGCATGGAGAAGCCGTCGTTGTCCGTCATCAGGTGATGGCTGTCGTCCTTTTCCGTGTAGAGCGTATACTGCTCCCCGGTAAGCGATACGAATTTCACGTAGGCGATCCGTGCGGCAGAGCCGTCGTTTTTCGAGAGGGTGATTTCTTCATCCGCAAAATCACCTGCCAGGGCGAACCGCTCCGTGATACGGCAGCCCGTGTCTTCCTTATTGGTGACGAATACGTGCTTTTCGTTTACGGAGAAATTCTTCGTGCCGGAGAGACAGCCCACGTATACGGAAAAACGGCCGTTCAGTTTTACCGGAACGGGAATCGGCGACGCCCCGTCCGCGGCGGAAAGGGCAGAACCTGCCGTGCCGTCTGCGTGGCGGAAATGCTCTGCCGTCCAGCCTTGGGCACAAACGGTGTGCATGGCATTGAACTGATACGCCGTGCCCGGTTGTGCATCCGTGATCGACTCCTCGGCGGTAAGGGGCAGAAAATCCTTATAGAGGTAGTAGTCAAAGGTGCGGGTGAGCGCACCGGACATTTGTACGGTGATGCGGGAAAGACCGCTGAACGGAATATCGGAAAACGTCACGGAGGAGGCAAGTGCCGTGGGCGTGTACGTTTTTGTGACGGATTTTGCGGGATCTGCCTTCAGCGAAACGGTGACGGTGATCTCGGCGTTTTCGGGCAGCCGGTTCACCTCCGGGCATACGGTCAGGGATTTTGCCGATGCATCGGTCGGAAGCAGAATATCGGTGATAGCGGTATCGTCCGTCGTGACGCCGGCGGTGAGGCGGATGTGCTCTATCACCACGTTATTGTACCCGGATTCCACGTCTGCCATCACGTTGCCGATTTTCAGATAGCCATCTTTGGCGTTGGTGGGCAGGGAAATGCCGGAGAAGATCACGATAAGTGCGCCGTCCACATAGATGCGCATTTCGTTTTTGCCGTCGAAGCGGAAATCCCACAGGTGGAACTTTCCGTCCGTGGGTACGGCGATCCGCTGACGGAGCGCGCGCTCGTCGGTGCGGTCATCCTTCATCATCATGATGGTGGCGTTGCTCCCGTCCTTATCCGGGGCGGTCATGGTGTGGATTACCACGGAGAGCTGGCGGGAGCCGGGAATATGGATCTCAAAAGCCAGTCCGCGCCATACCGGCAAAGCGGAGGGCGTCATAAGCGATTCGATTTTCATGTTTACCGTGAGGGAAAGGGAATCCTCCGTAAGCGGCAAGGGAAAGGTGATGTGCGTGTAGCCGCCCCTTTCTCCGCCGGAGCCGAGGCGGATGGTGCCCGGTTCCACGGTTGTATCCGGGGAGGATGCGTCTGCCAGATAGCAGTTCGGATAGGTGCCGGTCACCGCCGTGAACCGGGGATCGGTAAGGGATTCGCAGGTATAGTCAAGAAGAATTCGTTCGTTCGTGCTCATAAGTAAGCCGGTCCTTTTCGGTGTAGTTGTATTTGTATTATAAAGGAATCAGAGAGTACAGGTGTGAACATTTCGTTAATTATACGCAGGACGGAAAAGAAAAAACGGATTCCGCGCGTGCGAATCCGTTTTTTAAGCCGTACGTTTTATTCAGTAATTCCGGGGGTGATCTCCTCTGCAAACTGGTACGCCGGGTAGGAAAACTCGTACCATTTTACCATGCCGGTCTTGTTGTTCATCAGAGCGTAATCGGGATGCAGACCGCCCACGTCCGTGACGTTCAGTCCGTTAAAGAGGAAGATGCCGTCGGCACCTGCCGTATAGGCCTCGTAGGAGCGGAGCATGAACTGCAGAAAGGACACCCGGCGTCCCCGGTCGATCTTGACGCCCTTCTTTTCCAAAGCTTCCTCTTCCTTGGTGGGGTCGTGCCCGGAGAGGGAAGTGTTGATGCCTATGTAGATCTCCGTGCCGCCCTCGGCGTCCAGCAGATCCTTATATTCCGTGAGATCAAAGAACGTCTCGTGCCCCTGGTCGGAGATAATAAGGCGGTCGATGAGCCCTTCCTTTATCCAGGTCTTATAGTCCAGCCCCCAGATATCCGCTTTCTGTGCCGTGGGATTGAGAATGCGGGCGTTCAGTACTTTGCCCTCGGGCAGATCCCGGCGTATGCTGCGGACGAAATCGGTCATGATCTTCGTACGCTCGCTGACGTCGGTCAGCTCCGTGCCGAATACCAGATAATACCGCCCGAAATCCATGGTAATGCCGGCGGCGTTTTCCGTTTCGGCCAGTTCAATGAGCAGATCGTGTACGTAGTTCCGGTACTCCTCGTGCACGTAGCTTGGCTCGTTGCCGCCGCCCCGTATCCATTCGGGATGAAGAAAATACAGAGGCCCGTTCAGATATTCCCCCATATTTCCTTTGGGATAATAGGCGGCCATACGCTGGGATACGTACACCTGGCCGCATCCGTTCTTTTTGGCATAGTCCGCCAGCATCCGGTGCGGAATGCCCTCCTCGTTCAGCTTTAGGAAGTTTCTGACGATCCGCTGATCCCGGTCACGCATAGCTTGACTGAAGTCCAGAAGATTTCCTTCCGTGTCCACCCGCTGCATGAAATCCCGGGGCCATTTTTCCTCGGGGATACCGAGTTCCCGGAGACGCTTTTCCACGTAGGCTCTCTGCACCTTGCTGGGAAAGTTCAACCCGCCGGTAACGCAAGTGGCAAAATTGAATTTCCGAAGGCCGATGGTACCGACGTACTGGCGGATTACTCTGTCAATAAGAAATTCTGCATTGTCGTGCCCCTCGCCCGTGAAGGAGGAGAATCCGTCGTTGTCAACCAGCAGATTGGCTCCGTCATCCTCCGCCGTGTATTTTTCATACTGCTCCCCGGTGAGGGATACGAATTTCACGTAGGCGATCCGGGCCGCGGAGTCCGGGTTTTTCGAGAGGGTGATTTTCTCCCCGGAAAAATCGTCTGCCAGTGCAAAGCGTTCGTTCAGCGTGGCGCCTTCTTCGTTTTTATAGGTGATAAATACGTGTCTGCCGTTTACGGACAGGTTCTTCGTTCCGGGCAGATACCCCACGTATACGGCGAATTTTCCCTGAAGCTTTACCGGCACGGTGAGGATTGCCGCCTCGTTTTCGGCGGATGCAGAAATCGCGCATCCGGCCGTGCCGTCCTCATAACGGAAATATTCGTGCTGCCAGCCGTTCCCAGAGAGTGTGTCCGTTTTGCGGAAATGATACGCCACGCCCGGCTGTGCATCGGTGAGTGTTTCTCCACCGGACAGCGTGCGGAAATCTCCGTACAGAAACGTCTCCCGGGTGAAGGGCAGCGTATTTTCCATCTGGGCGGTGACGGTGCATATCCCCGTAAAGGGGAGATTTTCAAAGGTCACGTCCGTCAGCAGTCCGTCCGGCTTCACGCTTTGCACAACGGCGTTTTGCGGGTTGGCTTTCGATGCGGCGGTAACGGTGAGTACGGCATCCTCCGGCAGACGGTTTACCCCGCAGCGTACGGTCAGTCCCTTTTGCGAGGAGCCGGGCAGCACGGCAAGCGCCGTCACGGCGGTGTCGTCCACCGGCACGCCGGCGGTCAGTCGGATATGCTTGATGCTCACGTTGGTGGCACCCCGTGCCGCATCCAGCATGGCGGTACCGATTTTCAGAATGGAGCCTTCTTTGGGAGGCGGCGGCAGGGTGATCCCGTCAAAGATCGCCTGCAGCTTTCCGTCCGTATAGAGGCGAACCTCTGTTTTCCCGTTGAAGCGGAGATCCCAGTCGTGGAAATCCCCATCCGTGGGTACGGTGATCCTTTGCGTTACGGCGTTGCTGTCTGCACGGCCATCCCGCAGCATGACGGCGTCGGCGTTTTTTCCGTTTTCATCCGGCTCTCCCAGAGAATGCAGTGCCAGGGAAAGCAGGCGGAAACCGGGAATGTGGATGGCAAAGGAAAGCCCGCGCCACGCCGGATGAATGGCAGGCGTTACGAGTGATTCGATCTGCATCCGCACCGACAGGGAGAGCGTGTCGGGGGAAAGGGGCAGAGGAAAAACGATAGGGCAGTAGCCGCCGGGGGTGCCGTCTGCACCCAGGCGGAAGGTGCCGTCGTTTTCCGCGATATAACACTGGGGATAGGTGCCGGTGACAGCGGTCAGTCGGGGATCCGACAGGGAATCACAGGAAAAATCCAGCAGAATTGTTTCTTCGGTATTCATAAGAGAAATCCTTTCGAAAAACGATCTGTAGTCTATCTGTATTATAAAGGAAACCGCATCTGCATGTGTGTCGGTTTTGTGAACAATCAAAAAGGGAGAAAAAGAATCGGTTTTCACGGAGAAAACCGATTCTTTGGGGAAAGCGTATGAGGATGATTTATTCTGCACAAGGGGAGATCTCTTCCGAGAACAGGTAGGCCGGGTATTCAAACTCGTACCATTTTACCATCTTCGTTTTGTTGTTCATATTAGCGTAGCCGGGATGGAGACCGCCCACCTCCCGGTGAGAGAATCCGTTGAAGATGAAGATACCGTCGGCGCCTGCCATATACGCTTCATAGGCGCGAAGCATGAACTGCAGATAGCTTACCCCGGTGCCGTGCTTTATCTTGAGGCCTTTCTTGAGCATATTTTCCTCTGCCTTGGTCAGATCGTGACCGGTGAGGGTGGCGTTGATGCCGATATAGACTTCTACGTTTTCCGTATCCTTCATGAAATCCATGTACGGCTTCAGATCAAAGAAGGATTCGTGGCCCTGATCGGAGAGAAGCAGGCGATCAATAAGTCCTTCTTTGACCCAGGTTTTATAGTCCAGACCCCATATTTCCGCTTTCTGTGCGGTGGGGTTCAGAACACGGGCGTTCAGGATCTTGCCTTTCGGCAGATCCCGGCGTACACTCCGTACGAAATCGTTCATGATTCGGGTACGCTCCTTCACGTCCGTCAGCTCTTCACCGAAGATGTAGTAGTAGCGGCCGAAGTCCATGGTAATACCGGTGACGTGCTCGGCGGAGGCCATTTCAATCAGAATATCATGAATGTAATTCCGGTATTCTTCGTGGGCGTAGCTGAACTGCGGACCGCCTTTGCGGATCCATTCCGGATGGAGATAGTACATCGAACCGCACTGGAAGCCGTAGGCACCGGCGTTGAAGTGGGACATACGCAGGGAGGCGAATACCTCGCCGTAGTTGTTATCGGCGGCAAACTTGCCCAGCATCTCGTGGGGGAATCCGTATTTGTTCAGAGCACGCATGTTATTGTAGGCGGTTTTGTCCAGATCCCGCATTTTGTCATCGAAATCCATATGGTTTCCGTTTACGTCCACGTGATCGAGGAAGTCTTTGGGATAGTTTTCCTTCGGGATTCCCAACTCTTCCAGCCGCTTGGTCACGTATTTCCACCACACCGGGCTGTTATAGTTGAGGATGGAGGTGGAGAAGGTGGCCCAGTTGAATTTCCGCTGGTCGATGGTCTCGACGTACCGGGTGATCACGTCGTGATTGACTGTATCCGGGTTTTCGTATTTCGTACTGCCGCAAAGCATGGAGAAGCCGTCGTTGTCGGTGAAGAGATGGTGGCTGTCATCCTTTGCCGTGTATTTCGCATACTTTTCCTCGGAGAGTGCAACGAATTTCACGTAGGCGATCCGGGCCGCCGATCCTTCGTTATTTTCGATGGTGATTTCTTCGCCGGCAAAATCGCATGCCAAAGCGAAGCGCTCATTCAGGATGTTTTCCTCCATAACCTTGTAGGTGATGAATACGTTCTTTCCGTTCACGGACAGATTCTTCGTGCCGGGCAGATAACCGATATACACGGCGAACTTGCCGTTCAGCTCTACCGGTACAGTGAAGGAGGATACGGGGGCATCGTCAGAGATAGAGAGAGCCGTTCCATTTTTGCCGCCCGAACGGGCGAACGCCTCGCTCTTCCATTCGTCAGAGGCGAGAGATGACATGTCGGAATAGATGTATGCCGCGCCCGGCTGTGCATCACTGACAGATGCGCCGGCGGCTGCCTCTGCCAAGTCGGTATACAGATATCTTTCAAACGTACGGGGCAGTGCGTTGGTCAGACGTACTGTTATGAGACACGGTCCGCTGAAGGGAAGGTTCTCTACGGTAACGTCGGAAATAAGCGCGGCGGGCTTGTAGGATTTGGCGAACGTATTTGCGGGATCGTCCTTGGGGCGGACGGAGATCTCAATTTCTGCGTTTGCCGAAAGACTGTTGATCTCTGTGCGCACCGTCATTTTTTTGGCAGAGAAACCGGGCAGAAGGGAGGCGTCCAGGATGGCGGTGTTGTCCAGTTCGGCACCGGCTGTAAGGCGGATCTGCGCAATGGACAGGGCGTTTTTGCCGTTTTGTACGTCTACCATGACGTTGCCCATTTTGAACAGCCCGCTCGTCTCCTCGGCGGGGGTGTCCAGTTTTACGCCGGAGAATATTGCCTGCAGTTTTCCGTCGATGTACAGGCGTACGTTTTCATTTCCATCGAACTGGATATCCCAGAGATGGAATGCATCGTCCGTGGGAATGGTGATCCGCTGGGAGAAGGCGTCATCACCGGATATATTTTCTTTTCTGAGCATGGCGGTAGCATTTCTGCCGTCTGCATCCGCTTCGGTCATGGAGTGGAGAGCAAAGGCGAGCAGCCGGTTGCCCGGGATATGTACCTCCATGGTAAGGCCGCGCCATGACGGCCAGTCGTAGGGCGTCATGAGCGACTCCACCTTCATCTGCAAAGTTAAAGAGAAGGAAGGATCGTCACCGAATGTGAACGGCGTCTCCAGTATGCAGTAGCCGCGGGTGCCGTCTGAACCAAGACGGACGGTGCCCGGCTCTACGGAAAGACCGTGTTCATTATCAGCTCCGGCAAAATAGCACTGGGGGAAGATATTGCCGCTTGCGCCGCCGGCGATGCGTGCGAGCGACGTGCCGTCCAAATCAAGAAGAATGTTTTTGTTTTCGTTCATGGGGAAATCCTTTCTGAACTTTTATGAAAAATGAGAGTATTAAAGGGAGTCTTTGCTACCAGTATTATATAGGAAGAATCCGCTTTGTTTGTGAACATATTGTTAATAATCCGGACGGGAATGAAAAAACAGGATTCCCGTTTTGGGAATCCTGTTTTCATGGATCAATTATGCTTTTTTCTTCTTTTTCAGAACGATGGCGACGGCGGCGATGGCGATTACTGCCACGGCACCGACGGCGATGAATACGGGCGTCAGATTGCCGGATTCGGGTTCATTGGGAGCATCCGTCTCTGCCGGGGCGGAGGTGTCTGCGGCAGTGGTTTCAACGGGCGCCTTCATGTTCTTGAACTCCTCGGGAACGTCCTTGGCGTTGAGGAAGGATACCGTTTCGGAGAACAGATGGGCGGGGTAGTTGAAGGTGTACCACTTCACCATGCTGGTTTTGTTGTTCATGTTGCCGTATGCGGGATCGATGCCGCCTACGTGACTGTTGTTCAGACCGTTGAAGATAAATACGCCGTCTGCTCCTGCCATGTAGATATCGTAAGCACGGAGCATGAACTGCAAAAAGGATACCCGTTCGCCGGATTCCACCGTGCCGCCGGCGGCGAGGATCTCTTCCTCTTCCTTGGTACGGTCATGGCCAGACAGAGAGGAGTTGATGCCGATGTAGATCTCCACGTCCTCGTTTTCTTTCATGAACTCCATGTACGGACGCAGATCAAAGAAGGTTTCGTGTCCCTGATCGGAAATGATCAGACGGTCGATCCAGCCTTCCTTCACCCAGGTCTTGTAGTCCAGACCCCAGAGTTCTGCCTTTTCCTCAGTGGGATTCAGCACGCGGGCGTTCAGGATCTTGCCCTCGGGCAGGTCTTCGCTTACGCTCTTTACAAAGTCGTTCATGATCTTCGTACGCTCGCTCACGTCGGTCAGCTCCGTGCCGAAGATGTAGTAGTAGCGGCCGAAGTCCATGGTGATACCGCTGACGTTTTCGGGAGAGGCCATTTCCATCAGCAGATCGTGCATATAGTTCCGGTATTCCTCGTGCATGTAGCTGAACTGGTACGAGCCGCCTCTCTGCCATTCGGGATGGAGGAAGAAGAAGGTGCCGTTCAGGTGCGTCCATATGCCGGAATAATAGGCGGACATACGCTGGGAAACGTACAGCTCGCCGTAATCGTTCTTCTTTATGTAGTCGGCAAGGAGTACGTGAGGAATGCCGGTCTCATTGATGGCGGTGATATTGTCGAAGGCATTCTGGTCTGCGTTTCGCATCAGATCGCTGAAGTCCATGGGATTGCCCTGCTTATCTACCTGGTCAAGGAAGTGCTTCGGCCATTTTTCCTCGGGAACGTTCAGCTCTTTCAGCCGCTTTTCGATGTACGTTTTCTGGGTTTCGCTGGGGAAGTTCAGGAGAGAGGTTACCCAGGTGGCAAAATTGTACTTGCCCAGGCCTATGCCTTGGGCGTACTGCTCCACTACTGTGTTGAGCAGATAATCCACCGTGCCTGCCTTTGTGTTTGTGAACATGGAGAAGCCGTCGTTGTCCATCATTAGATTCCGGGAATCGTCTTCTGCCACGTATTTTTCATACGTTTCGTCGGAAATGGATACAAATTTGACATATGCCAAACGTGCAAAGGAGGCCTGCGTGTTGGAGATGGTGATCTCTTCGTTTTTGAAATCACCGGCGATGGCAAAAGCTTCCCGGATCGTGTTGCCGGTCTTGGGATCGTGGGTGACGAATACGTTCTGGCCGTTTACGGTGAAGTTCCGCGTGCCCTGCACACAGCCAACGTATACGGCGAATTTGCCGTTCAGCTTTACGGGAATATTGAAAGCGTGGTCGGCTTTCACACCGGGACAGTAGATGGTGGAGCCGTAGGAGCCGTCCTCCCGTTGGAAGTAGCCGGGTGCCCATTTGGATCCCTTGGGAAGCTCCAGTGTGTGCAGATTGTCAAAGCGGTACGCCGCAAGATCGGTATCTGCCGTGATGGAGGCACCGGCAGTGATCGCTTCGTATTTGGAATACAGGTAGTGATCGAAGGTGAATTCCCTCAGACCGCCGGTAACGTTTACGCAAACGGTGCACATGCCGCCGAAGGGAATATCGCTTACCGTGACGGAGGATTTTACGTCCGTGGGCTTGTAGGTATGGGTATATACCTTGGAGGCATCGTCACGGGAGGTTACGGTAAAGGTGATCTCGCTGTCGTCGTACAGCTTGTTGATCTCCGTGTGAAGCGTGAAATTGCTGGAAACGGCACCCGGCTCCAGCACGGCGTTCAAAACTTCCCGTTTCTCCATTTTAATGCCGGAGGTCATCTTGATATGGTCAAAGGTCACGGAGTTTTTGCCCGACTGGATGTCGTGCATGACGTTTTTGATAAGGATCGTACCGGCAGTACCGGTAGCCTTGGCCGTCACGTCGTAATAGGAGGCCTGCAGCTCGCCGTCAATGTAGAAGTAGACCTCGTCCTGACCGTTGAACTGGAGCGTCCACTTGTGGAATTCTCCGTCCGTAGGGATAGCGATCTTGGCGGCAGGAAGGCCGGGATCGCTCCGCTCCTTGGTCATACCCATCATCAGTGCGTTTTTTCCGTCGGCGTCCGGCTCCGTCATGGAATGGAAGTTCACGTAAACAAGACTGCCGTTAGGCAGGTTGATCTCAAACACAAGACCCCGCCAGATGTGGTTGCCGGAGGGTGTCATGAGATCGTCTACCTTTACGTCCATTTCCAAAGAGAAAGAGGGCTGATCCATGGTGAAGGGGAGAAACAGGGTGGAATAGCCGGTGGTTTCTCCGTCCGAACCGGCGTATACGGTGCCCTCCGCCACGCCTTCCGTTTTGGAATCGGTGAAATAATAGGAGGGATAGTTGTTGCCGGTAGCATAAACGGGTGCCGCATTTACCGAACTGCAGTCGTAATCAATGACTACTTTTCCCTCGGAGGTATCGGCGGCATACACGGTGCTGCCCAGTGCCGGGAAGGTGCCAAGGAGCATCACGGCGGCAAGGAGCAGGCTGAGAGATCTGATTTTCATAAAAGAATCCTTTCTTGGGAATTTTGTTTACATATATTATACATGAGTTGAAAAAATTTTGATTGACAAATTGTGAACAATGGTAAAAAAGGACAAAAAAGATCTGCCGCCTTATCAGCAGCAGATCCTTTGAAAACAGATATCGTTTACGTATTGCGGAAGAATCAGTTCTTCTTCTTGCCCAGTACGTAAGCAGCGGCGGAGCCGGCCATTACAACGGCAGCGATGATAGCTGCGTCGAATGTAGCGGGAGCGGCAACGTCAGTGGCTGCAGTGGTAGCAGCGGTAGTAGCTGCGGTGGTAGCTGCGGTGGTGGCTGCAGTAGTAGCGGCAGTGGTAGCTTCCGTGGTGGCAGCGGTAGTAGCCTCCGTAGCAGCGGTGGTTTCAGCAGCGGGAGCAGCGGCAAAATCGATGGTGATCTTGGCGGTGAACAGGTTGCCAGTACCGGTGTTGCTTGCGAAGAGTACGTACTGCGTGGGCAGAGCCTTCAGACCCTCAACGGTGATGGTGATAGACTTCACTGCGTCTGCGTGACCGCTTTCTACGTAGGAGTGGCTCCACAGGGTGTTGCCGCCCTTAGCTTCGCCGTAGGGCTTTGCGGTGGTGAATTCAACGGCATTGCCGTCTGCATCGATCAGAGCGAGGGCGCCCAGCCAGGAGTTCAGGTTGTACAGAACTTCCATGGTCAGCTTACCGGAAGCGGCGTCGTACTCGTAGGTTACTTCGGCTTCTCTGCCGTGGTTTGCGTAGTTCTTTTCCTTGCCGGAGTTCTCAATGGTGATGGCATTTGCCCAGTCTGCATCGCTTACGGGAAGCGTAAGAGAATCGGCTCTTACGTCAACGGTAGCCGTTGCCTTGGCAGATTCAGCGGAAACGCTGACGATCATGCTGAGAAGAAGAGCGGTGATCATCAGAAAAGAGAGAATCTTTTTCATAGTGGGAAATCTCCTTGAAAATAAGTTTGAATATTCTGTAAACATATTCTATCACAATATGCATGGCGATGTATGAACAAATTGTAAACACTTGGAGAAAGTCGGCGGCGAAAGCGAAAAAATCCTCCCTGCAGAATTATGCCGGGAGGATTTTGATTCAGGCTTTCTTCTTTTTCTTTATAAGGATTGCGGCCACTGCGGCGACGATTACCACTGCCGCACCGATGCCTGCATACAACGGCAGATTATTGCCGTCTGCCTCAGCGGGTGTGTCCGCCGTACCGGTATCTGCCGTGGTTTCAGCGGCCGTGGTTTCCGGCACGGAAGTGATTCCGGTTTTGAACTCTTCGGGAACGTCCTTTTTGTTGACAAATTCAACTGTTTCCGATAGGTTGGCGGTCGGATAGGTGAAGGTATACCATTTGATCATACGGTTCTTGTTGTTCATGTGGCCGTATTCGGGATTGGCACCGCCGGTGAGACCGTTGAAAATGAAGATGCCGTCCGCACCGGCCATATATGCTTCGTAAGCACGGAGCATGAACTGCTCAAAGGTAACCAGCTCTTTGCCCGGGATCTCGCCGCCTGCTAACAGTATGGCTTCTTCCTCTTTCGTGGTATCGTGACCGGAAAGGGTGGCGTTGATACCCAGATAAAACTCCACGTCCGGATAATCCTTGAAGAATTCAGCGTAGGGCGTAATATCAAAGAACGTCTCGTGGCCCTGGTCGGAGATGATGAGGCGGTCTACCCAGCCTTCCTTTACCCAGGTCTTGTAGTCCAGGCCCCAGGCCTCGGCCTTTTCCGCCGTGGGATTCAGCACGCGGGCGTTCAGAATTTTGCCCTCGGGCAGATCGTCGTGCACGCTCTTCACGAATTCGTTCATGATGCGGGTACGCTCTTTCACGTCGGTCAGCTCTGAGCCGAAGATGTAGTAGTAGCGGCCGAAGTCCATGGTAATGCCGCTGACGTTTTCGGAGGATGCCATTTCCATCAGCAGATCGTGCACGTAGTTCCGGTATTCCTCATGCTTGTAACTGAGCTGGTAGGAGCCGCCCCGCACCCATTCGGGATGCAGATAGTAGAGGGAACTGTTCATAAACGCATACTGATCTCCGTAGTAGGCGGACATGCGGAGAGAAACGTATACGTCGCCGCTGCCGTTTTCCTTGGCGTAGTCAGCCAGGATCTCGTGGGGGATGCCGTGCTCGTTCAGTGTTTTAATGTTATTCATGGCACGCATATCCGCCTGGCGCATCAGGTTTGAGAAATCCAGATGTTTGCCGTTGTTGTCTACGTGGTCCATGAAGTCTTTCGGCCATTTTTCCTCGGGGATGTTCAGCTCGGTAAGACGCTTTTCCACGTACTCTTTATGGGCTTTGCTGGGGAAGTTGAGCATGGACGTGACCCACACGGCAAAATTGTACTTGCGCAGCTCAATAGTATCCTGATAGGCGCCGATAACCGCCTGCGTCAGTGCCTCGGGCGTGTTGCGGCCGTTGGCCGTAAACATGGAGTAGCCGTCGTTGTCCATCATCAGATTATGGGAATCGTCTTCAAGGAGGTAGTTTTCATAGATCTCGTCGGTGATGGAAACGAACTTTATGTAGGCGATCCGGGCGAACTGCCCCTGTGTGTTGGTGATGGTGATGCTTTCGCTTTTGAAATCGTCCGCAACGGTGAAGTACTCCAGAATCTTGTTGCCGGAGGTGTTGGAGTTGGAGAGAAACGCCTCTTTACCGTTTACGGTGATGCTCTTTGAACCCTGAAGGCAGCCTACGTACACGGCGAATTTGCCGTTCAGCTTTACGGGAATTCGGAAGGAATGCTCCACCTTCAAGCCGGGGCAGTACAGGGCAGAGCCGTAGGATCCGTCGGCAAATTTATAGTAGCTGGGCGTCCACTTAGTGTCCTCGGGCAGCTCCAGCAGATGCAGATTCGTGAACTTGTAGGCGTGCATCGGCTCGTTTGCCGTGATGATATCATTGGCGGTGAGTGTATTATAGGAGGTGTACAGGGGACGCTCCAAAACGTACGGCATGGCGGCACCGACCGCTTCTACCGATATCCGGCACATACCGCTGAAGGGGATGTCCGTGAGGGTAACGGTAGAGGTTGTATCCGTGGGATGGTATTTGTGCGTGTATACCTTCGTTTTGTCGTCCAGAGAGGCGATGGTGATGATGATCTCCGTTGCATCCGTTACGTTGCTGGTCACGGTAGTGACGGTGAAATTGTCGGCGGCAGCATCGGTGGGGATGGATACGCTTTCAATATCCGTCTTCAGCATTTCGATACCGGAGACCATCTTGATGTTGTCAAACACGGCCACGGTGGTACCGGAGCCGATGTTGTGCATGACGTTTTTGATCTTGAGAGCGGCCTCAGCGGCAGTACAGCCCAGGGTGATTTCGGGGAAGACGGCCTGCAGTGCGCCGTCGATATACAGACGGACTTCGCTTTCGCCGTCAAACTGAAAGTCCCATTTGTGAAAATTTCCGTCGGTGGGTACGGTAATCTTTTCCGACATGGCACCGTCCGGTCCGCGGGAGGCCTTCATGGCCATTACGGTAGCGTTCTTGCCGTTTTCGTCCGGCTCCGTCATGGTGTGAAGATTGAGATAGATCTGCCTGAAACCGGGAAGATCGATCTCAAACACCAAGCCCCGCCAGATGTGACTGCCGGAGGGGGACATGAGCGATTCGATCTTCATATCCACCTGCAGAGAGAAGGATTTTTCCTTAGCGGTAAAGGGAATCGTCATGGTGGTGTAGCCCTCTGCCTTGCCGTTGGAACCGGTCTCAACGGTGCCTTCCGCTACGCCTTCCGTTTTCGAATCGGCGAAATAGTAGAAGGGGCGGTTGTTGGAGGTGACGGACACCAGCGGATCGGTGATGGAATCGCAGGTGTAGTCGAACAGTACCGTTTTCGACGGTTTGTCCGCAGCTTCGGCGGAGAAGCCGATGCCCGGCATCACGCCCGTCAGCATGACGGCACAGAGCAGGAGAGACAGAAATCTTTTCTTCATAGGGGAGATCCTTTCTTGGAGATTATTTCTTTTTCTTTTTTAGCAGAATGATTACGGCGGCCAGTGCAATAACGGCTGCAGCCGCGATATATACGGGCAGCGGAGTCTTGGTGGGTTCGCTGTGGGCGGGGAGGTCTGTTTCCGTTGTATCGGCGGCAGTAGTTTCCACCGCGCCGGCATTCTTGAAGGAATCGGGCAGATCCTTTGCACTGACGTTGGTAACGGTATACTGAACCAGGGAGGCGGGATATTCGTATTCGTACCATTTTTCCATCAGCGTCTTGTTGTTCAGATTGGTAAAAACGGGATCCAGTGAACTGACCGCAAAACCGTTGTGAGCGTACAGCCCGTCTGCACCGGCGGTGTACGCTTCGTATGCACGCAGCAGCCATTGCAGGGTGCTGGTCTGTTCGTTGTTGAGATTCAGCTTAACGCCCTGCTTTTGCAGTGCCTCCTCTTCTTTCGTTGTGTCGTGTCCTGCGAGAATGCCGTTTATGCCCAGATAAAATTCACAGCCGTACTGCTTGCAGAGCGCCAGCTCCTCTTCAAAGGGAAGGAACTTTTCTTTGACGTTGGATAGAACGATGAGCCGGTCGATGTATTTCTCTTTTACCCAATGATGGTAATCCAGGCCCCAGGGAAGGGTATTTTCTTCCGTGGGAAGCATAATACTGGCAATCAGTTTTTTGCCTTCGGGCATATCCTCCCGGACGCTTTTTACAAATTCGTTCATGATCTTCGTACGCTCCGCCGTGTCGATCAGCTCTGCTCCGAAGATATAGGGGTAACTGGAGAAATTCATCATTACCCCGGCTACATTTTCACATAAGGCCAGTTCAATCAGCAGATCGTGCATATAGTTCCGATAGGTTTCGTGCTGGAAACTGAACTGATAGGAGCCGCCTCGGATGAATTCCGGATAAAGGTAGTACAGCGTGCTGTTCATGAATGCCCAGGGACCGTCACCGTCGGCGAAGGAGGACATTTTCAGCGAGACGTATACGTCACCGTATCCGTTTTCTGCGGCAAAATCGGAAAGGAATTGGTGGGGCGCGCCGTGTTCGTTGATCTTCAGAATGTTTTTTTCGGCCGTTTTATCAATATCCCGCATCAGGTGCTCAAAGTGCAGCTGGTTCCCTTTTTTATCTACGTGATCGAGAAAGTTTTCCGGCCACTGTTCTTTGGGAATATCCAGCTCCGTGAGACGTTCGGTAACGTATTTCCACCAGACCGGACTGTCGTAGTTGAGAATGGAGGTGTAATACGTGCACCACATATACTGCCCTACGTTCAGATTTTCGGCAAATCGGGTGATGAACTGCTCCGCCAGTGACTCCGGCGTGACGGTATCCCGATAGCAGAAGCAGGAATACCCGTCGTCGTCCCAGATAAAATTCTGTGCATCGTCCTCTGCCAGATATTTTTCGTATTTTTCGTCGGAAAGGGCTACCAGCTTTACGTAAGCAATACGCACTGCCTTTGTGGAATCGTTGGCGACGGTGATGGCGGCGTTTTTGAAATCATCCGCAAAAACGAACTGTTCCCTGATTTCACCCCCCATGGAGGCGTTATCGGATATGTTGACCGAGTGCCCGTTGATCACGGCACTCTGCATACCGACGCCATATCCTATATATACGGCGAATTTTCCGTTTACGGTAAACGGAAGCTCGATGGGAACGGAATTTTTTTGTCCGTTGCAGTAAAGAAACGTGCCGAAGTCGCCGTTTGGCCACTGATAGTATCTGTGTTTCCACATTGTGCCGGTCGGACAGTTTACGGTGCGGAAATCGTCAAACAGATAAACCGTATCCGGGACGGCACTGTCGGCGGTATCGCCGGGAGACAGCTTTTTGGTGGTTTTCGGCAGAAACCAGTCAAAGCAGTACGTGGATGCGGCGCCCGTAACGGTTACGTCGATTTCGCACATGCCGGAGAAGGGAACGTCTGTGAGGGTGACGGCAGAGGTGATATCCGCCGGACGGTACGTTTTCACAGCGGGGACCGTACTGTTGTTTTTTTGTGAAACGGACACGGTGATCTCCGCATCCTTTTTCAGCTGGGTCAGTTCGGTCATGACCGTCAGTGCTTCGGCGGAGGAATCGTATTGCGGCATGGCACGGATCACTTCGCTTTTATCCATTACGGTGCCGGTCGTCATTCGGATGTGGTCGAAGGTGACGTCGTTTTTTCCGGATTTGATTTCCAGAGGAACGTTTTTTATCTGTACGGAGGCGGTATCGGCTTGGGAGGGCAGAGTGAGATTCCGGACGGCAGCGATCCGCGTCCCGTCAATGAAAATTCGCAGTTCCTTGTCTCCGTCGAACTGGATGTTCCAGGCATGAAACGCGTCGTCGTCGGGAATTGCAATGCGTTCTGTGACGGCGGAATTATTGCCCAGCTCTGTGGTCATTACGGTAACAGCAGCATTATTTCCGTTTTCGTCCGCGTCTCCCAGAGAATGAAAGGTTACGTGGACTGTCCGCCCACCGGGGATATTTACCTCAACGGTGAGACCGCGCCATGCAATATTGGCGGCAGGCGTGAGCAGCGCGTCCACTTTCATGTCTATTTCCAGTGAGAACGATTTTTCATTTGTTTCAAAAGGAAAATGCATGGTACTGTACCCGGTCGAAGTGCTGTCACCGCTCATATATACCGTGCCTTGCTCCACACCGTCCGTTTTGGAATCGGCAAAATAGCAGTACGGGGGATTGTTGGAGGAGACGGTAACCTGCGGATCGGTAAGGGAGTCACAGTTATAGTCAATGACTACGGTCTCTTTCGGCAATTCACCGGCGGCAGCAAGGGGCACAGTGAAGCCGTTCAGCGTGCCGAAAAGTATGAGGGCACAGAGCAGGAGCGAAAGCATTCTTTTCTTCATGGAGGAGATCCTTTCCGGGTTGGCTTTCGAAAACTGTGTTTACATATATTATACATTTGTTGAAACAATTTTGATGGATAATTTGTGAACAATGGGTAGTATTCGCAAAAATCGGCAGAAATCCCTCGTTTTGTGCAAAAAAGGTGCCGCATGATTTTATGCGGCACCTTACGCGGAGATTATTTCTTTTTCTTTTTCAGCAGAAGGACTACGGCGGCCAGAGCAATGACGGCCGCACCGCCGATTCCCATATACACGTACGTCATAGAGGCGGACGGCTGTTCAGCGGCAGGGGCGTCCGTGCCGGCTGCGGTATCGGCGGCAGTGGTAGTCACTGCCGTAGTTTCTGCTGTAGTCACTGCCGTAGTCTCTCCCGTAGTTTCTGCTGTAGTTTCTGCCGTAGTTTCTGCTGTAGTTACTGCCGTAGTTTCTGCTGCAGTCACTGCCGTAGTCACTGCCGTAGTTTCTGCCGGGGCGGCGGTAGTTTCCTGCGGCTTCACAGTCGCTTCGGTGTTGGTTCCCAGCGTTTTGAATTCTTCGGGCACCTTGCGTGCGTTCACGAACAGAACCGTTTCGGATACGGAATACGCCGGGTATTCAAAGACGTACCACTTTTCGATCAGATCTTTGTTGTTCATGTATCCGTAAGTCGGCGTAGGACCGCCCAGTTCCAAGTACAGCGTGTTCACGGAGTTGAACAGGAAAATACCATCCGCACCGGCAGAATAGGCTTCATGGGCACGGAGCAGATGCTGTTCCAGCGATACGTAGGCGGTGGCCTCCGTTTTTTGGCCGGCCTGCTCCTCCGCTTTGGTGGTATCGTGGCCGGAGAGGGTTGCGACGATGCCCACGTAGAATTCCACCTCCGGATACTCCTTGAAGAAATCAGCGTATTCTGAAATATCAAAGAAGCTCTCATGCCCCTGCTCGGAGATGATCACCCGATCTACCCAGCCTTCCTTCACCCAGGTCTTGAAATCCAGTCCGTAGGGCTCGGCTTTTACGGCGGTGGGATTGGAAAGACGTACGTTCAGCTTCTTGCCTTCGGGCAGATTGTCGTGCACACTCTTTACAAACTCGTTCATGATGCGGGTGCGTTCTTCCGCGTCCGGACATTCCGCACCGAAGATGTACGGATACCGGGCGAAGTCCATGGTGATGCCCGCCACGTTTTCGAAGGCGGCCATTTCCATAAGGACGCCGTAGACGTAGTTCCGGTAATCCTCGTAGTAGTAGCTCAGCTCGTTGCGTCCCTCTATCCGCCACTGGGGATGGAGGTAGTAGAGAGTGCCGTTTGCGTAGCCGCCTGCTACCTCGGAGTTGGTATCGTAATAGGCGGACATGCGGAGAGAGGCGTACAATTCACCGTAACCCTTTTCCGTGATGTGCTTTGCCAGAATCTCCTGAGGGATGCCGATTTCGTTCAGTGCACGGATGTTTTCTATGTAGCGTTTGTCCGAATCACGCATGGAGTCAGTGAAATCCATGGGGGCGCCGTTTTCGTCACGGATATCCACGAAATCCACGGGCCATTTTTCCTTTGGAACGTTCAGCTCCGTGTACCGCTTTTCGATATAGGAGCGTTGTACTTCACTGGGGAAGTTAAGCATACCGGTAACCCATGCGGCAAAATTGTACTGGCTGAGGCCGATGGTTTCCGCATAGCGGGTAACGTAGGAATCAATGAGATATTCCGCCGTGCCCCGGTTGGCACCGGTGTACAGAGAGAAGCCGTCGTTGTCCAGCATCATGTGCTTTTCGTCGTTTGTGACGGTGTATTTCTCATACATCTCATCGGAGAGGGAGACGAACTTTACGTAGGCGAGACAGCAGCCCACGCCCAGGGTGTTGGATACGGTGATCTCTTCATTTTTGAAGTCGCCGGCGATGGCAAAACGCTCACCGATGACGTTGCCGGTGGTTTTCTTAGCGGTAACGAATACGTCTCTGCCGTTTACGGCAAAGCTGTACGTGCCGGGCAGATAGCCCACGTATACGGCGAATTTACCGTTCAGCGTTACGGGAACGGTGAAGGATTCCTGCGTATCCAGTCCCGCGCAGGAGACGGCACTGCCGAAGGTATCATCCGCATAGGTGAAGTATTTTTCGGTCCAGTTTGATTTTTCGGGGAAATCGGCCACGTGCAGGGCCGTGAATTTATACGCCGTCAGCGGTTCTTTGGCGGTCAGTGACGTATGGGGAGATACCGTTTCGATATCGGAGAAAAGGTAGAAAACGGCGGTTTTCTCCACGGCGCCCGTGGCACTTACCGTTACCTCGCAAAGACCGGTAAAGGGAATATCCGTAATTGTGGCAGAGGACACAAGTTCAGTGGGGTTATAGGAATGGGTAACGGATTTTGTGGGATCATCCACGGAGGTGACGGTAAAGGAGATTTCCGTATTCTCGGTCAGTTTTTCCAGTTCTGCGTTGAGCGTAAAACGCTCCGCGGTGGAATCGGGTGCCACCGATGCGGTGATGCTGTTCATGGAAATGCCGGAGATCAGCTTGATGTTGTCGAATATCACCCGGTTCGTGCCGGAGAAGAGAGAGTTCATGGCGTTGCAGATCCGAAGGGAGCCGGTGGTGGCTTCGGAGTTTACGGTAACGCCGCGGAAATCCACCTGCAGCTCGCCGTCGATGAAGACGCGGATCTCGTCTTCTCCATTAAACTGAAATTCCCACTTGTGGAACGCACCGTCCGTGGGGACAGCTACCCGTCCCTTTATGACGCTGGAGGAGGCACGGGCGTTTTTGAATGCGTAAATATCGGCGTTCTTTCCGTTCGCGTCCGGCTCGCCCAGACTGTTTACGGAAACGTACACGATGCGGCTGCCGGGCACGTTCAATTCAAAGGTTAGTCCCCGCCAGACGTTGGAGCCGGAGGGCGTCATAAGAGAATCGATCTTCATATCCACGGCAAGACTGAAAGAGGGATGAGGAAGATCAAAGGAGAAGTTCAGGGTGGAGTATCCTTCGGCAGAGCCGTCGGAATCGGCGAGAACCGTGCCGGGTTCCACGCCTGCCGTTTTGGAATCGGCGTAATAATAGGCGGGAATTTTGTTGCTTTTTGCGGAGACCAGGGGATCGGTGAGGGAGTCGCAGTTGTAGTCAAAGACTACCTGCGGCTCGATCGCCGCAGGGGCGGTGGTCACAGCCGGTGCTTCGGTAGTTGCGGCCGGAACGTCATCGGTGCTCTTTACAAAATAAACGGTGGCTTCGTTAAGCGTGTCATCCGTGACGGCGGCGTTTTTGCTGTCACAAAGCGTGTAACCGTCCGCAAGGGTGATGTTGGCTGTGTCGGTGGGTACGGTAACGTAGATGCCCAACTCGGCGGGATCCGCTTTGCCGCCGATACGGAGAAGTGCGTCTGCGGCAGTTTTGGACAGCTGAATGTGATATGCGGCGGTGGATACGAAGGTACCGCCGTTGAGGATCAGTTCGCCGCCGCCCATGAAAACAGGGGCTCTCTTTTTGGCGGAATCAAGGGTAGCGAACGTGCCGCCGTTTACGGTGATACGGCTTTTTATGTCGGCGTTGATATACATAGAGTAGGTGGGACCCTGATACGTACCGCCGTTGAACACAACGTTCAGATTGGTGTTGGTTCGGAAGAGAATCGGTGCGTTACCGGTAGCGGTTACCGCAACACCGCCGTCCCGATCCGTACCGGTGTACGAATCCGTAAAGGTTACCGTATTGCCGGAGTCGCCCCGGATATCCAGTCCAAGGCTGGCGGAGACGGTGATGTCATAGCCGTTGAAATCGAGAGTAATATCTCCGCCCTTGGCATAGACGTTGTACTTTGCCTCGGATGTTACGTTTTGCTGCAGCTGAATATACACGGCGTCATCTGCCTTGTCAGCGGCTGCGAGGGCGGCTTTCAGCGTGCCGCTTTCGGTAAGTTTGTCTGCAGATGCACCCCATTTTACCTCGGCATCCTCGGCAAAAACCGTATTAACCCCAAGGGGAAGAAGCAGGCACAGTGCCAGCAGAACGGCGAAAAGTCTCTTTTGCATGGAAATCCTCCGCATATTTTTATAGTATTACCTGTGTTTAATTGTAGCAAAAACGCGGATGCGTGTCAAGGCAACCCGCTCTCCGGTCGGCAAACTCTCCAATGTTTCGATTTTGTGCGGCGTTTTCCTCGCCTGCTTCTATTTTCATACGAATAAACGGAGGGGCCGCACGGTATGTGCAGTCCCTCCGCTTTTGGAAATTCGGGTTTATTTGGTTTTCTTTTTCTTTATGAGAATCACAGCCGCGGCGGCAGCGATTACCACAGCCGCACCGATGCCAATGTATACGGGCATATTGCCGGCGGATTGCTCACTGTCAGCAGGGGTGTCAGCTTTCGTGGTGTCTGCAGTGGTATCTGCGGCGGCGGTGTCTGCCGGAACGGTGGTTTCAGCGGCACCGGCATTCTTGAAGGAGTCGGGTACGTCCTTGGCGTTGACGGTGGTGATGGTGTACGCCGTCATCTCTGCGGGGTACGCAAACTCAAACCACTGTTCCATCATGGTCCGGTTGTTCATGTTGGTATAAACGGAATCGGTGCCCAGACCGTTGAAGAAGAAGATACCGTCCGCACCGCCCATGTAAATATCATAGGCACGGAGCATTCTCTGGGTCCGGCTGACGCTTTCACCGCGCTGGATGGTGCCGCCGGCCTTCAGGATCTCCTCTTCCGCCTTGGTCAGATCGTGACCGGAGAGGGAAGCGTTGATGCCGATGTAGATCTCCACGTCCTCGTGATCTTCAAAGAACTCCAGATATTCGGTGAAATCAAAGAAGGTTTCGTGTCCCTGGTCGGAGATGATAACCCGGTCTACCCACTTGTTTTCCACCCAGTGCTTGTAATCCAGACCCCAGGCGGTTGCCTTTTCGTCGATGGGATTCAGCACGCGGACGTTCAGCACCTTACCCTCGGGCAGATCGTCGTGGATTCTCTTTACGAATTCATTCATGATCTTCGTACGCTCTGCCACGTCTTCCAGTTCCGTGCCGAAGATGTAGTAATACCGGCCGAAGTCCATGGTGATGCCGGATACGTTCTCCGGTGCTGCCACTTCCATCAGAATATCGTGGAGGTAGTTTCGGTATTCCTCGTGCACGTAGCTGAGTTGATAGGAGCCGCCCCGTGCCCATTCGGGATGCAGGTGGTAGAAGGAGCCGGACTGGTAGCCGTAAGCGCCGCCGCCGGCGGAATAGTGGGACATACGGAGGGAAACGTACAGTTCCCCGTAGTTGTTTTCCGCTACGTAATTGGCAAGAAGCTCGTGAGGATAGCCGATTTCGTTGATCTGCCGCATATTGGAGTAGGCCATCTTGTCGATATCACGCATTTTTGCGTCGAAATCCAGGTGTCTTCCCTTGGTGTCCACGTGGTCAAGAAAATCCGCGGGCCACTTTTCCTCGGGGATATTCAGCTCACGGAGCCGCTTTTCCACGTATTCCCACCAAACTTTGCTGTCATAGTTCAGAATGGAGGTGGAGAACAGGGCCCAGTTGAATTTCCGCTGGTCGATCTTCTCGGCGTAGTTGGTGATCACGTTCTTGATCAGTGTGTCGGGATTATCGTATCCCTTGTAGCAGAAAATGGAGTAGCCGTCGGTGTCCGTCAGAAGATTGTGGGAATCGTCTTCCTTTTGGTACAGCTCGTACTTTTCGTCAGAGAGGGAGACCAGCTTGATGTAAGCGACGCGGAGCAGCTTCGTTCCGTCGTTGGTGATGGTGATCTTGCCGTCCGTAAAATCATCCGCAAAGACAAAGTATTCCCGGATGGAGGCGTTGGCAGTGGAGGTGTCGGTGATGGTGACGGGGTGATCGTTGATAAAAGCACTCTGCATGCCCTGTACGTAACCCACGTATACGGCGAATTTTCCGTTTACCGTTACGGGGAGTTCCACCGTGTAGGCGTCCTTCTGTCCGTTGCAGGAGATATACGCACCGTATTCACCGTCCGGCCACTGGAAATAACGAAGTTTCCACATGGTGCCCTGGGGATAGGTAAGCGTCTGGAAATCGTCGAATACGTATGCGGTATCCGGTGCACCCGCCGTGACGGTGCCGCCGTTTTCCACCTTGACGTAATCCGCAGGCAGATAGTAGTCGAATTCGAAATCCACCGCGCCGCCGGTGACGGAAACCACGAATTCACACATGCCGGTGAAAGGAATATCGCTGAACGTGTAGGAGGAGGTGACGCCGTCGGGCTTGTAGGTCTTCGTATAGACCTTCGAGGGATCCTTTTTGGAAGTGATGACGGCGGTGATCTCCGTGTTTTCCTTTACCTGGGTGAGGGTTGTGTTCAGCGTCAGCGCTTTCGCTGAGGAATCGTATTCCGGCGTCACGTTCAAAACTTCCGTTTTTTCCACGGTGATGCCGGTGGTCATTTTGATGTTGTCAAAGGTAACGGAGTTGAGACCGGACTTGATCTCTGCCATTACGTTTTTGATCTGTACGGAGGCTTGCGTGCCGGATGCCAACAGGGTAACGCCCTGTACGGCTGCCTGCAGTTCTCCGTCAATATAGAAACGGACTTCCTCCTCACCGTCGAACTGGATGTCCCATTTGTGGAAAGCGTCGTCGGTGGGAATGCGGATCCGCTCCGTCACGGCGGTGTCGTTGCCACGGGCGGTGGTCATGACGGTGACGGAGGCGTTATAGCCGTTCTCATCTTCCTCGCCCATGGAATGGAAGTTCAGATTGATGGAGGCACTGCCGGGAAGCGTGACCTCCACGAACATACCACGCCAGGCGATATTAGTTGCCGGCGTCAGCAGGGACTCTGCCTTCATATCCATTTCCAGAGAGAAGGTGTTGGCATCTCCCTTTTCAAAGGGGAAATGCATGACGCAGTAGCCGGAGGAGCGTGCGTTGCCGCCCATATACACCGTGCCCTCATTTACCCCTTCCGTTTGGGAATCGGCGAAATAGTAGAACGGGGGTGTGTTGGAGGAGAGGGTGATTGCGGGATCGGTGAGAGAGTCGCAGTTGTAGTCAAAGACGACTTTTTCCTCCATTTCTTCATCAGCGGCGGAAAGCGGGGCAGCAAATCCGGGGATGATGCCCAGCAGCATGGCCGCACACAGCAGGAGGCAGGACAGTCTTTTTTTCATCGAAGGATATCCTTTCATTTTTGTTTGATTACTACCATTATTATAAAGTATCCCGCACGGCATTTTGTGTATATTCTGTTAACTCTCGGCGAAAAAATCCGGCAATTTGTTGAAAAACGGAAGTCTGGTTTTCGCATATTTTCGAAAACCAGACTTTCTGAAACTCCGTTTGGAGATTATGATTTTTTCTTTTTGCCTAAAATGATAGCGGCTGCGGCGATGATAATTACTGCTGCGGCACCGATGCCGATGTACACGGGCGTGTTGTTGGCTTTGGCAGGTGCGGGTGCATCTGTGGTTTCGGGTGCGGCGGCAGCCTCGGAATCGGCAGCCGTGGTTTGTGCCGGAACGGTCGTATCGGATGCGTTCGTAGTTTCGGGAGCTGCGGTAGTCTCGGGAGTTACCGCGGCGGTCACACCAGGCTTCCCTTCAGGGATTTCGATGGTGATTTTTGCGGTGAATTGGGTGGAAGTGCCGCAGTTGCTGGCGAACAGCACGTACTTATCCGGCAGTTCGGGGACGTTTTCCACGGTAAGGCTAATTACCGAAACGGCGTCCGCATGGCCGTTTGCCTCGTAGGTGAAGCCCCACAGCGTCTGACCTTCGTTGTATCCGCCGTACTTTCTGTCCGTCTGGAACGGAACCGGGTTGCCGGCGGCATCGGTCAAAACCAGATCGTACAGCCAGGAGTTCAGATTGTATCTGACGTCCAGCTGCAGGGTATCCGTCTTATCGTAGTAGACGTACGAAACCTCGGCGGTCTTGCCGTGTGACTGGTAACTCTGTGTTTTGCCGGATGCTTCAATGGTAGGTGTGGCCTGCCAGTCCGCATCACTGACGGGGAGTGCCAGTACCTTGGGACGTGCCTCTACCGTGGCGGTGGCTTTGGCACCCACCGCATCCGGATTGGCACTGGGGGTAGAGATGGCAAGGGTAACGAGAGAAGCCGGGTATTCGTACTCGTACCATCGTACCATCTTCGTTTTGTTGTTCAGATTGGTGTAAACGGGATCGGTGCCCAGACCGTTGAAGAAGAAGATGCCGTCTGCCCCTGCCATGTACGCTTCGTACGCACGGAGCATGATCTGCTCCCGGCTGACGACCTCACCTTTCCGGATGGTGCCGCCGGCTTTCAGAATGTTTTCTTCTTCCTTGGTCAGATCGTGTCCGGAGATGGTGGCGTTGATGCCCAGGTAGAATTGCACGTCCTCGTGCTGGTTGAAGAATTCCGCATACGGGGTTACGTCGAAGAAGGTCTCCGCAGACTGATCGGAAATGATCACTCGGTCCACCCAGTCGTTTTCTACCCAGTGCTGGTAGTCCAGTCCCCAGACCAGTGCCTTCTGCTCGGTGGGATGGAGCACACGCACGTTGAGCACCTTATCCTCGGGCAGATCGTCGTGGATCCATTTTACGAAATCGTTCATGATCTTCGTGCGTTCGCCCACGTCCGTGAGTTCCGTGCCGAAGATGTAGTAATAGCGGCCGAAGTCCATGGTAATGCCGTCTACGTTTTTGTAGGAGGCAAGCTCCATCAGGAGATCGTGGAGGTAATTGCGGTATTCCTCGTGTATGTAGCTGAACTGATAGGAGCCGCCCCGCTTCCATTCCGGATGAAGATAGAAGAAGGTACTGTTCATATGCTCCCAGATGCCCGTATAATAGGCGGACATACGGAGGGAAACGAACAATTCACCGTAGTCGTTTTCCTTTACGTAGTCGGACAGAAATTCGTGGGGCGTGCCGTAGCTGTTGATTGCCAGGATGTTAGAGAATGCGGTTTTATCGATATCCAGCATCAGCTCGTCATAGTTCAGCTTGTTGCCGTTTTTGTCTACTTTGTCAAGGAAGTTTTCGGGCCATTTTTCCTCGGGTACGTTCAGTTCTTTCAGTCGCTTCGTAACGTATTCCCACCATACCGGGCTGTCGTAATTCAGATAGGAGGTGACGAACACGCACCAATTGAACTGCCGCTGGTCGATGCCCTTGGCGTATCTTTCGATCACGGTATCGATCAGCTTTGTGGGATTATCGTATCCCTTGGAGCAGAATATGGAGTAGCCGTCGTTGTCGGTCAGCAGGTGATGGGAATCGTCCTCTGCCAGATACTTTTCGTATTTTTCATCGGAAAGGGATACCAGCTTCACGTAGGCGATGCGGGCTTGCGAGGCATCGGCGGGGCGTACCGTGATGCTCTCCCCGGAGAAATCGTCCGCAAAGGCGAAGACCTCGGCGACGGTATCGTTGGCACCGGTGAGCCCCAGAAGGGAGATCTCCCGGTCGTTGACGTACACACCTTTAGTGCCGTGTACGTATCCCACGTATACGGCAAACTTGCCCGTTGCCGTAACCGGTATGGTGACGGCGGGAGCGTTTGCCTGCCCGGTTATGGAGATGAGGGTACCATTACCGCCGTCCGGGTAGTGGAAATACCGCAGCTTCCAGAGGGAGTTTTCCGGCAGCGTTATTTTATCAAACGCATCGAACTGATACGCCACATCCGGCGTTTTTGCAGAAATGCTGTCACCGGGGGCGGCGGATACGGTATCAGCGTACAGATAGTAGGGGAAGGTGTAGGGGAACATACCGCCGCTTACGGAAAGGGTGATATCCGTCATACCGCTGAAGGGAATGTCATTCAGCACGACGGAAGAATCCACCTTGTCGGTCCGGTAGGAGGTGGTGACGGATTTTGCGGGATCTGCCTTGGATGCAACGGTGACGGTGATTTCAGACGTTTCCTTAATATCCGTAAGATGGGTGTTGAGCGTCAGTGCTTTGGCACTTCCGTTTCGTGCCACACCGGCATAGGCGATCTCCACCTTTTCCATGGAAATGCCTGCGGTCATCTTCACGTTGTCAATGATCGCTTCGTTCAGGCCGGATTTGCGGTCCAGATGGATGTTCTTGATCATCACCCGGGGTTCGGTATTCGTGGCGAACAGGGATACGTCGGCAAAGGCACCGATCAGCTTCTGATCGATGAAGAAGCGTACCTCGCTCTGTCCGTCGTACATGATGGTCCATTTGTGGAAGTTCCCGTCAGCAGGCAGGATAAAATCCTGGGAGTACGCACCCTCTTCGCTGCGTGAATTTTTCATCACCATCATCCGGACGTTGTTGCCCGCATCGTTTTCCTCAATACCGTGGAAGGAGAAATAGACGGTGCTGCCGTTGGGCGTGTTGACCTCCACCACGATGCCCGACCAGATGTCGTTCTGTGCGGGGACCATGAGGGATTTTACGTTCATGTCGATCTCCAGCGAGAAGGAGTTTTCCGTGGTTTCAAAGGGGAGGATCCAGGAGGCGTAGCCGGGCGTCTCGCCGGTGCCGCCCAGATATACGGTGCCCTCTTCTACGCCTTTTCTTACGGAATCGGCAAAATACTGGTGAGGATAGGCGTTGCCGGAAACGGAATCGCCGTGCTGCATTAGCTTGTCGCAGTTGTTGTCGAAAAGCACGGTTTCCTGTGCGGCGGTATCATCTGCCCTGGCCGGGAGGGAGAAAAGAGGCATCGAGGATACCAGCAGTACCGCAGTCAGAAAAAGAGAAAGAATGCGTTTCATGATAATAGAATCCTTTCGTGTTTTTTGAGGATTGTACGGCCTGCTTTTATTATAATACAAATTTTGTTGGATGTAAATGGGAAATTCCGCTGATTTATTGCGATTTTTTATCAATTTTTCTTTTTTATAAGAAGGACGGCGACCACGGCGGCGATGATTACCGCTGCCGCACCGATGCCGACGTAAAAGGGAGTGCGGGTTGCCGCCGGTGCTTCCGGTGCGGCGGTGGTTTCAGCGGACGTAGTTTCCGGTGCGGCGGTGGTTTCCGGTGCAGCCGTGGTGGTTACGGCAGGCTTTGTTGTTTCTGCCGCCTTGGCCTGCTTGTATTCAGCGGGGACGTCTGCGTCTTTTACGAACGTAACCGAGTGTGCCTGTATGTAGGCAGGGTATTCCATGGTGTACCATTTATCCATCAGCGTTTTGTTGTTCAGATTGGCATACGCCGGGTCAATGCCGCCCACGGTGGCAGTGTCGAGACCGTTGAAGACGAAGAATCCGTCCACACCGGCGGAATATGCCTCGTAAGCACGCAGCATGTACTGGAGCTTGCCTGTGCTCTCAAAGTTTCTGTTCAGTTCCACGCCCTGCTTTATAAGATCCTCTTCTTCTTTGGTCAGGTCGTGTCCGCTGATGGATTGCGTGATACCCAGATAAAACTCAACGTTGTCGTGTTGGTTGAAATATTCGGCGTGCTCGGAGAAATCAAAGAAGGATTCGCCGCCGGTGTCGCCGATAATCACGCGGTCCACGTAGCCGCCTTCTACCCAGTGACGGTAATTCAGACCGGAAGGTTCCGCTTTTTCATCGGTGGGATACGGGATACGGATGATCAGCTTCTTGCCTTCTGGCAGATCGTCATAAACGCTCTTGATAAAGTCGTCCACAATCTTTGTGCGCGCTTCCACGTCCAGAAGTTCCGAGCCAAAGATTGAGGGATAACGGGCGAAGTCCATGGTAACGCCGGCAATTTTCTCATAGGATGCCATTTCGAGCAGGAGATCGTGCAGGTAATTGCGGTAGGTTTCGTGTGTGTAGCTGAGCTCTTTGGAGTATACCGCGCCGCCGCGGATAAATTCGGGATAGAGATAATACAGCGTACCGCACTGGAATGCCCAGTCGCCGGTTTTGGAGTCGTAGTGGGACATACGCAGGGAAACGTATACGTCTCCGTAGCCGTTTTCCTTGGCGTAGTCGGCAAGGAGAATGTGCGGATAGCCTTCCTCGCTGATGGCGAGCATATTGGAGAATGCCCGCTTATCCAGATCGCGCATCAGATGCTCATATTCCAGATGAACGCCTTCGTTGTCCACGTGATCGAGGAAGTTTTCGGGCCATTTGTCCTCAGGGATATTCAACTCCTTCAGACGATCGGTCACGTATTTCCACCAGACTTCACTGTCATAGTTCAGAATGGAGGTGGAGAACGTGCACCAGTTCAGCTGTCCCAAATTTATTTTCTCCGGATAGGTGCCGTAAGCCCGGCTAAACAGTGCCTGGGAGCTGCTGACACCGGAATTACAGAAGATGGAGTACCCGTCGTTGTCAAGCATCAGATTCTGGGAATCGTCCTCTGCCAGGAAGATTTCGTAGGTTTCGTCGGAAAGGGGGACGAATTTCACATAGGTGATGCGGGCGGTGTTGCCGGTGACGTTAGAGACGGTGATCTCTTCATCCTTGAAGTCGGCGGCGGTGGCAAAACGCTCGTATGCGTGTTCACCGCCATCCTTTTTATAGGAAACGAATACTTCCGTTCCGTTTACGGCAAAGCGGGTAGTGCCCGCTACATAGCCCACGTATACGGCAAATTTGCCGTTCAGCTTCACCGGTACGTTGAATTCATACACGTCGCCGATGTTCTGACAGGTGAGTACGGATCCGTAGGCACCGGCTGTATCCTTCGTGTAGGTGAGCTTCCATTTGGTCTTTTCAGGCAGATCAATTTTATACATATCGCCGAAGTAGTATGCCTTGTTGGGCAGATCGGCGGTGAGGGAGGCACCTGTGCCGATCACCTCGTAATCGGAATAGAGGTAAAGATCAAAGCTGTAGTTGTGGGAACCGGTGGCGGAGACCACCACCTCGCACACGCCGTCAAAGGGAATATCCTTCAGGGTAACGGAGGAATTTACGTCCGTGGGAGTGTATGTTTTGGTTACGAACCGGCTTCTGTCCGCCTCACTGATTACCTTGACGGTGATTTCGGTGTTGTCGGATACTTCGTTCAGTATGGTGTTCACGGTCAGTGCTTTGGCGGAGCTCTCCCGGGAGGCAGCCGAGAGCAGGATCTGCGTATTGCTGAACGTGATGCCCTCCGTCAGGGTGATGTGATCGATGGTGAGGGCGTTCTTACCGGATTTAATATTCTGATTGGAGGTGCCGATTCGGAGAAATCCGGTGGAGGTTACGGCGTTCAGCTTGATTTCCGGAAAGACTGCCTGCAGCTTGCCGTCGATCAGCAGACGAAGCTCATCCGTACCGTTGAACAGCATCTCCCATTCGTGGAACGTGTCGTCGCTGGGGATGGCAATGGATTCCGTATGGATCAGTGTATCTTCCCATCCGTGCCGCACGATGACGGTGGCGTTTTTACCGTCTGCATTGGGTTCCGTCATGGAGTTGACGGCCATATGGATATTCCGGCTGCCCGGCACCTGAAAATCGATGATGAATCCGCGGCGAAGGGCACTGTGTGCCGGCGTGATCAGATCGTGCACCTTCATGTTCAGTTTCATGGAAAAGGTTTGCTTTGACATCTGGGGCAGATTGAACACCAGGGAGGAATCGCCTCCGCCTTCTTCGTCGCACGCCATATAGATCGTGCCGGCTTCTACGTTTTCCGTTTTGCCGCTCTCGGCGTCCAGTATATAATAATTTGGGTACTTATTGCCGCGTAGGGAGACCACGCTGTCCTTCAGTGAATCGCAGTTGTAGTCCAGAATGACTTTTTCGGCGGATTCTTCTTCAGCCTGTGCGGGAAGGGTGAAATGCGGCACGAGACTGAGCAGCATCACCGTGCCAAGAATAAGGGACAGGATTCTCTTGTTCATAAACAGTTCCTCGTAAAAAATAAATTTGGGTACTGCCGGCAGCGGATTTCGGCAGAAAGGTGAAAATTCTTTCTGCGGACGATTCCTTTTTTGTCGGCATTTACCATATTGTCACCATTATAACACAGGCATTGTCCGTTTGCAAGGGGAAATTCCAACAAAAAAAGACTGCCGCACGTTTGTGCTTCGCAGTCTTTTTGCGGGGGCTTGTCAGCCGCCCAGATATGCTTTTTTCACCATTTCGCTGGCGGAAAGCTCCGCACCTGTGCCGGTCAGTACGATTTTGCCGTTTTCGAGAACGTATGCCCGGTCGGAGATAGCGAGAGACTTGCCTGCGTTTTGTTCCACCAAAAGGATGGTGGTGCCGTCCTTGTTGATGTCTTTTATTATCTCAAACACCTGATCCACCAGCAGAGGAGAAAGTCCCATGGAGGGCTCGTCCAGCATCAGAAGCTTCGGGTGGCTCATAATGGCGCGCCCCATGGCAAGCATCTGCTGCTCGCCGCCGGAAAGGGTACCGGCGATCTGGTTTTTTCTCTCCGCCAGACGGGGGAAGCGGGTGTAGATGGCGTCCAGATCCGTTTTGAAGCCGGAGGAATCCTTGATGGAGTAGGCACCCATCAAAAGGTTTTCGTAAACGGTCAGCTCCTGAAATATCCGCCGTCCTTCCGGCACCTGGGTCATGCCAAGATGCACGATCTTGTGGCAAGGCGTTTTGGTGACGTCGTGTCCGTCGAAAGTGACCGATCCGCTTCTTTTGGGGATCAGGCCCACCACACTCTGCATGGTGGTGGTCTTGCCGGCACCGTTGGCACCGATCAGGGTAACGATCTCGCCCTCGTTTACTTCAAAGCTGATACCCTTGAGAGCACAGATCACGCCGTAGTATACTTCCAGATTTTTTACTTCCAGCATTGCCATAGCTTACCCTCCGATATACGCCCGGATGACTTCGGGATCGTTCAGTGCCGTTTTCGTGTCGCCTTCTGCCAGTACCGTGCCGAAATTCAGAACGGTAACGGCGTCGCAAAGACCGGATACGAATTTCATATCGTGCTCGATCAGCAGAATGGTCATGTCGAAATGATCCCGTATGAAGGTGATGGTCTTCAGAAGATCTTCCGTTTCGTGGGGATTCATGCCGGCCGCCGGCTCGTCCAGAAGCAGAAGCTTCGGGGAGGTGGCCAGTGCACGGGCGATCTCCAGCTTACGCTGCTTGCCGTAGGGCAGATTGCAGGCGAGATTGTTTCTCTCCTCCTCCAGATCAAAGATGCGGAGCAGCTCTTTTGCCTTTTCCCGCATATCCTTTTCCGTCTTGAAGTGGCGGGGCAGACGGAAGACCGTCTCCGCCACGCTGCAGCGGTATGCAGGCTGATTGTGCAGACCTACCATTACGTTCCGCACTACCGTCATATTATTGAACAGGCGGATGTTCTGGAAGGTGCGGGCGATGCCTTTGTGGTTGATCTTGTCCTGGGAAAGGCCGTTCAGCTCCTCGCCGTCCAGAAGAAAGGTGCCGGTAGTGGGCTTGTACACGCCGGTGAGCAGATTGAAGATGGTGGTCTTGCCGGCACCGTTGGGGCCGATCAGACCGTAGATCTGGTTCTTTTTGATGCGGATGTTTACGTTCTGCGCCGCTTTCAGACCGCCGAAGGAGATGCCGAGATTTTTCGTTTCAAGAATATATTCTGCCATCACTGCTCTCCTTTGCCGTTGTTTTTCTCTTTTACGTCCTGGGGCGTGAGATCCACGGAAAGAACCTCGTTCATTTCGATCTTGGTGGGTACCACGTCCCATTTTGCCTTGTCGTCCGTGATGCTGGCCGGATCGTGTGCCCGCTTGGCCAGCTTCTGCGTCAGGGTGTGGACGTTGTACCGGTCGCGGAAGCTCTTCAGTGCCGGGGCGTTATTGTAAATAACGATCACGATCAGAATGAGGGCGTAGAAGAAGTTCTGCAGAACGGCCAGATCGCCGGTGAGTACGGTGGCCAGCTTCGTATTGAGGAAGGTGATAAGCGCCGCGGTAACAATGGAGCCGTTGATGCTGCCCATGCCGCCCAGCACTACCATGACCAGAATCTCAATGGAATAGTTGTAGCCGAACTTCGCACTTTGCACCGTATAGTTGCTGAAGCTGTAAAGAACGCCTGCGATGCCGGCGAAAGATGCGGAGAGGATAAACGCCAGCAGCTTGTATTTGGTGACGTTGATGCCGCTTGCCCGGGCAGCGATCTCGTTATCCCGGATGGCAGTTACGGCACGCCCGTGCTTGGAGCGGAGGAAATTCTGAATCACCGAAAGCGTCAGAAGCACCAATGCAAACGCCCAGATAAAGAGGTACTGCTTATTGTACCGGGGCGTATCAAGGCCCAGTGCACCGCCGAAGGAATCGGCAGAGGTGTTCTGGAACAGGGATTTCACGATCTCGCCGAATGCCAGGGTGACGATGGCAAGATAGTCTCCGCGAAGGCGGAGTGCCGGGATGCCGATGATCACGCCGCAGAGGGCGGCGACGGCGGCACCCACGATAAGGGCGATAATGAAGGTTACGGGGCCGTTGCCAAGGGAGGGCTCCAGCAGGGCAGCGGTTTTGCCGCCCAGATAGGCACCCACGCACATAAAGCCGGCGTGACCGAGGGAAAGCTCGCCCAAAAAGCCGACTACCAGGCTGAGGGAGACGGCCAGGATGATGCTGATGGCGATCTTTTCAAACAAAAAGAGCAGGGAAGAGTTGAAGTGTCCGCCGGCCAGGGCAATACTGCCGAAGATCACGGTGAACAGACCGATCACCACGTAGTTGATATAGTGATTCCAGCGGAGCTTTTTCAAAAACTGCGTCATACCTTTTCCCTCCGTTTCTTGCCGAGGAAGCCGGTAGGCCGTACGAGCAGGATAATAATGAGAATAGAGAACTCAATGGCGTCGGTGTACGGGGCGATAACGGTGATCTTGTAGGAGATGCTTTCCACGATTCCGAGCAGAATACCGCCCAGCATGGCACCGGGGATGGAGCCGATACCGCCGATAACGGCGGCGGTAAACGCCTTGATACCGGGCATGGCACCCAAGGTGCTTGAGATGCTGGGGGCTTTCAGAAGATAGAAAAGACCTGCCAGTGCCGCCAGCGCCGAGCCAATGGCAAAGGTAACGGTAATAATGCCGTTTACGTTAATGCCCATGAGCTGTGCCGCTCCTTTATCCTCGGAAACGGCGATCATGGCACGGCCCAGCCGGGTATATTTTACGAACAGTGTCAGTGCGATCATAACCACCACGGTAACGGCCAGCGTGACCAGGGAGGAGCCCTGTACGGGCACACCGAGAACGTCGACAGAGCCGAAATCGTACACGGTTACCATTTTGTTGGCAGAGCCGAAAATGATCTGTGCCAGACTCTGCAGAAAGTAACTTACGCCGATGGCCGTGATCAGAACCGCCAGCGGAGACGCACCGCGAAGGGGCTTGTAAGCGATTTTTTCCACGGTGATGCCTAAAAGCACGCAGAAAACCGTTGCCATGGCGACGGCAAGAATCGGATTTTTCAGTGCCATGAATACGTAGATCACGTATCCGCCCACCATGATGATGTCACCGTGGGCAAAGTTCAGCATTTTGGCGATGCCGTACACCATGGTGTAGCCCAGGGCGATCATGGCGTAGATGCCGCCAAGGCTGAGTCCATTCAGGAGCGTTGATAAAATCTGTTCCATGTTTGTACCTTAAAATCAAAAATTGTTGCAGGATAATCTTCGGCAATTACTCTGCAACCTGTATAGACGTCATACCTGCCTGTGCCGGCTTTCGGCACAGGCAGGTATTCGGTTTGGATCGTATTCGTTTTGCCGGATCAGTTGGCTTCTTTGATTACGTACTTGATTGCACTCTTGTTTACGTAGCCGCTCTTTTCCCAGGAGATGCTGTCGCCGGTAACGGCGTTTTCGAGCGTATAGCCGCCTTCAAACTGTGCCTTCAGAATGTCGCACAGATCGGAAGCACTGATGGTTACGGGAATATCCTTGCCCTCGTCGACGGCCTTCTTCATGGCACCGTACAGAGCGTATACGCAGTCGTAAGCGGAGGCACCGAACTGGTTCAGGGTGTCCTTGCCGAATTTTGCCACGTACTTGTCGATGAATTCCTTAGCGGCACCGTCGGTTGCCTTGGAGTTGAAGTGAGACAGCATGGTAACTTCCTGGGGGATGGAGGTGATATCGAAGCCTTCGATGTTGTCGATGCCGTCGAAGCCGTCACAGCCGTAGTAAACGGCGTTTTTGGCCAGGATGTCCTTTGCCTGCATCATAAAGAGGGAAGCGGGGGTGTAGTAGATGGGCATGAAGATGAAGGTGCAGGACTTCAGCGTATCGATCTGGGTGGAGAAGTCAGTGGCGTTGGCGTCAGTGAAGGTGGACTCCACTACCGTAACGGAAGCGTCCAGATTCTCCTTAAACTGACCGTAGATGCCCGTGGAGTAGGGATCGTCGGATTTGAAGAACACGCCGATGGTGGTTCCCTTGTAGTTTTCGTTAACGAACTGTGCCGCAACCTTACCCTGGTTACCGTCTGCAAAGCACATCTGATAGCCGTTGGGATTTTCGGGGATCTTGTCGCCGGACGCGGAAGGCGTCAGGAAGAATACGTTGTCGTCTGCGGACAGATTCTTGTATTCCAGACCGGGCGTAGTGGTAACGGTGCCCAGAGACAGCTGCATGCCGCCCTCCAGCATGGAGGAATAGTTGGTGGAGATCTTGGCTGCATCGTTCATATCGTCGGTAGCAACCAGCTTGAACATAACGCCGTTCAGACCGCCGGCCTCGTTGATCTCATCCACAGCCATCTGTGCTGCGTTGGCAACGGCAACGCCGTACATGGCCGCACCGCCGGTGAGGGGACCGGAAACACCGATCACGTATTCCGTATTGTTTTCTGCATAGTTTACCTGACCGCATCCTGCCAGAAGGCCCAGTGAAAGAACGGCCGCCAGAGTGAGCGAGAGAATTTTCGTGAGTTTCATAATAGAAACCTCCCTATATAAATGTACATATACAGTATACCTCTTTTTTTGCGAAAGTCAAGTTTTTTGCTGTGATTTCTTCAAAATATCATAAAAAACATGTAACATTTGAACATATTTCACACGGTGTGCGGAAGAAGAAAAGACTGCCGCGGAAAAAAGCGGCAGTCTTTGGGGGCAGTGCTGTGTTTATTTCCGTTTTTTCAGTCCCACGGCAATACCCACGGCAAGGCCTGCCGCTGCCAGTATGCCTGCGATGAGCCATACGGATACCGCCGTGCCGGGATCATCCGTCGTGACGGGCTGTTCGGAATCGTCCGGCATACCGCAGTCTGCCGTTTCTTCGGGAGCGGCTGTGTCTGTGGTGACTGCCGTGCGCTGTGCCTCCGTGGCGGTAATGCCGTATTCTTTCAGCCAGGCGGGTGCCAGCGCAGTGTCCACAAATTTGATTTCCACGTCAAAGATCAGCGAATTGTACCAGTTGATCATGCTTTCTTTGTTGTTGAGGAAGGCGTAATCCGGATCGCTGCCCAGTCCGTTAAAGAAGAAGATGCCGTCCGCCCCTGCCATATAGGCGGCATAGGCGCGGAGCATAATCTGATCCTTGGCTACCCGTTCGCCCGAGGGAACGTGGATACCCTGCTTGCGCAGTTCTTCTTCCGCCTTCGTCAGATCGTGACCGGAGAGCGTAGCGTTGATGCCCAGATAGAACTCTACTTCCGGATAATCTTCGAAGAATTCCATGTATTCCGTAAAGTCAAAGAACGTCTCGTGGGACTGATCGGAAATGATCACCCGGTCCACCCAGCCTTCTTTTACCCAGTTCTTATAATCGAGACCCCAGGCAAGTGCTTTCTGATCGGTGGGGTTGAGGACGCGCACGATCAGTTTTTTGCCCTCGGGCATATCATCGTGTACGCTTTTCACGAAATCGTTCATGATCTCCGTCCGCTTGCCCACGTCGGTAAGCTCGTTGCCGAATATGTAATAATACCGGCCGAAGTCCAGCGTGATGCCGGCAACGTTTTCATAAGCGGCAGGCTCCAGCACCAGATCGTGCAGATAGTTCCGGTATACCTCGTGAGAATAACTGAGCTGCGGTCCGCCTTCTCTTATAAATTCGGGATACAGATAGTACAGGGCACCGCACTGGAACCCGTATTCCCCGGCATTGTAGTGGGACATACGGAAGGAAACGTAAATATCGCCGATTTCATTCTCCGTCAGATGATCGGCAAGGATCTCGTGGGGCTTGCCGTATTCGCTCAGGGCCAGCATATTGGAGTAGGCGTATTTGTCCAGATCCCGCATCAGATGGTCAAAATCCGGCTTTTTGCCGGTGTTGTCAACGTGATCGAGGAAGTTTTCCGGATAATTTTCTTTGGGAACGTTCAATTCCTCAAGGCGCGCGGTTACGTATTTCCACCAGACATCGCTGTCGTAGTTGAGAATGGAGGTGGAAAAGGTGCACCAGTTCCACTGGGTTACCTGAATGGGGGCAAATTGGGTTACTGCCCGGCTGATCAGTGCCTGAGGCGTGTTGATTCCCTCGTAGCAGAACATGGAGTATCCGTCGTTGTCGATCATCAGATTCTTTTCGTTGGACTCGGAAAGAATCGGTTCGTTCGATACGCCGGCAGGCACAAAGCGTACGTACGCGATGCGCGCCGCCGCACTGACCGCGTTGGTTATGGTGATCTCTTCTCCGGAGAACGTTTTCGTCGTCACAAGAACGTCCCGCACTACGTTGTCACCGGTGTTGGTGGCGGTAATCGTTTTTCCGTTGACAATAAAGCGCTTCGTACCCATGGCGTAGCCCACGTGTACCGAATATTTACCTGTTATCTGTACGGGAACCGTAAAGGAAGACTGCTTTTTGGAACTCATACAGCAGAGCAGAGTCATATATGCACCATTTTCGGCTTTTGCATAACTTGGTTTCCACCCGCTTCCTTCCGGAAGGGAAATCATGCCCATGTCGCCGAAATAGTAGGACACGTCTGCGCCGTCTGCGGCATTCACCGTGTCTCCCGGCGTTACAATCGTGTGGTCGGCAAACTGCTCCGGAAGCATCGGAGCGGCGGATTCGGCTGCGTCTGCTGCCATCATGGGATAGGACAGCGTGCCGGCCAGTGCGGTAAGAATCAGCAGCAGGGAAAACAGTTTTTTCATGCGGTGTTGAACCTCCCGTATCATCATATTGTTTTCGCTTTTTATATTATGTATTATACCATGCGTTTTTTCATGTATTATACCATGCGTTTTTTCCTCTGTCAAGAGTGAAAAGAATTTCCGCCTACGATGTACGGTATGCAGTAAATGCCGGCACCGAACCGATACAAACCAAACAAAAAACCCGCCGGCAGTTTTCTGCCGGCGGCTGTGCTTTCACAAAACAGAGATTAGTTCAGTTCTGCGAAGTACTTGATGGTGCGAACCATCTGGCTGGTGTAGGAGTTCTCGTTGTCGTACCAGGAAACAACCTGTACCTGGTAGGTGTCCTCATCGATCTGGGTAACCATGGTCTGGGTTGCGTCGAACAGAGAACCGTAGGTCATGCCGATAACGTCGGAGGAACGGATCGCGTCGGTGTTGTAGCCGAAGGACACGGAAGCGGCAGCCTTCATAGCGGCGTTGATGCCTTCCTTGGTAACGTCCTTGGCCTTAACAACGGCAACCAGGATGGTGGTGGAGCCGGTGCAGGTGGGAACACGCTGAGCAGAGCCGATGAGTTTCTTGTTCAGTTCGGGGATAACGAGGCCGATAGCCTTGGCAGCACCGGTGGAGTTGGGAACGATGTTCTGCGCACCGGCACGTGCACGGCGGAGGTCACCCTTTCTGTGGGGGCCGTCCAGGATCATCTGGTCACCGGTGTATGCATGAACGGTGGTCATGATACCGGAGAGGATGGGAGCGTAGTCGTTCAGAGCCTTAGCCATGGGAGCCAGGCAGTTGGTGGTGCAGGATGCAGCGGAGATGATCTTGTCATCCTTGGTCAGGGTCTTCTCGTTTACGCTGTAAACGATGGTCTTCAGATCGTTGCCTGCGGGAGCAGAGATAACGACCTTCTTGGCGCCGGCGTCGATGTGAGCCTGGGACTTCTCAAGAGAGGTGTAGAAACCGGTGCACTCCAGTACAACGTCTACGCCCAGTTCACCCCAGGGGCAGTCAGCAGCGTTCTTCTCAGCGTAGATCTTCAGAACCTTGCCGTCAACCGTGATGGTGTTGGCTTCGTCATCAGCCTCTACGGTGTGACCGTCGTAACGACCCTGTGCGGTGTCGGACTTGAGCAGGTGAGCGGGCATGGAAGCTTTGGTAAGGTCGTTGATAGCAACGATCTCGTAGCCTTCTGCGCCGAACATCTGGCGGAATGCGAGACGGCCGATACGGCCGAATCCGTTAATGGCAACTTTTACAGACATGGTATCCTCCAAAATATATAATAAGATTTTTATGGGAACAAGCTTTCAAAACGCATCACACGTTTCCGAGTATATATTTTATATCAAATGAGGGGAATATACAAGAGTTTTTTTCAAAATTATCACATTTTTAACATTTACACAAAAAACGGGGCGAATTGCGGACAAAATTCTTCCATTCTATGAAAGAAATACGATGGAAATCCATTGACACGGGAGGAGAATCGTGATATAATATTTGACTGAACGGATATTTTTCGTATCCGTCTCTCTGCCGCCGGTAAATTTTTTTTGAGATCGGCGGTCTGAAGTCCATAGGGAGGTGTAAATCATGGAAAAGTTCAACTCGTATGAGGTCCTGTTCATCGTGGACGCCACGCTTGCTGAAGATGCAATCAAGGCGCTCGTCGAAAAGTTCACGGCTCTCATTGCCGAGAACGGTACGATTTCCGAGGTTAACGAATGGGGCAAGCGCCGTCTGGCATACCCGATCGATGACAAGGAAGACGGTTACTACGTTCTCGTCAACTTCGAGGCAAAAGGCGAATTCCCGGCAGAGCTTGAGCGTGTGTTCGGTATCACCGACGGTATCATGCGTTCTCTCGTAATCCGCCACGAAGAAGTGAAGAAGGCTGAGGCGTAAGCCGCCTTTCCGTTCAGGAGGTAAATATGGCAAACTTCAACTTCAACAAGGTCATTCTGGGCGGCCGTCTCACGGCTGATCCGGAACTGAAAACCACGCCCTCCGGCGTTTCCGTTACTTCTTTCTCCATCGCGGTCAACCGGCCGTACCGGGGCAAGAACGGAGATGAGCCGCAGGCTGACTTTATCAACGTCACTGCGTGGAGATCGACCGCGGAATTCATTACGCGCTACTTCCGTAAGGCAAGCTCCATCTGCGTCGTCGGATCTATCCAGACGCGCTCTTGGGTTGACCAGCAGGGACAGAAGCGTTTTGCTACCGAAGTCGTTGCCGACGAAGCACATTTCGTTGACGCAAAGTCTGAGAGTCCAGCCGCCGCACAGGGCGGCACGGCATATATCCCGGATAACTACGGCGCACCTGCTTACGCCACACCGGCACAGGCAGCACCCGCCGCAAAATTCGAGGAAGTTGCCAGCGATGAAGAACTGCCCTTCTGATTGAGGCAGTACACTGAATTTTAACAGGAGGTCTCATAAGCATGGATATGGAAAGAAATGAAGCCGCTGTAGCTGAAGAAGTACAGCAGCCCGCAGAGCAGGCTGAAACCAGACCGGCTGCCGACGCCGCACAGCGTCCCGCCCGTCCTTTCAACCGCAGAAGAAAGAAAGTCTGCACTTTCTGTGCAGATAAGATCGATGAAATCGATTACAAGGATACCGTTCGTCTGAAGAAGTTCGTTTCCGAGAGAGCGAAGATCCTGCCCCGCCGTATCTCCGGTGCATGTGCAAAGCATCAGCGTCAGTTGACCATTGCTATCAAGCGTGCCCGCCACGTTGCACTCATGCCCTACATCGGCGACTGATAAGAAAAAGGAAACTTCCGTGTTTGCAGGCATGATGTCCCGAACGGAAAGTTTCAAGCAATCGAACAAATTAAAGAAACCGTACGGATTTCAGGAATGAATTCTGTACGGTTTCTTTCGTTTACGAGATGTCCTGTTCTATCAGCTTAGAGGTGAACGTCTGCCAGTTGTCGCAACGCACACTTCCTTTGGATGAGTTATCTGTGACCGTTCGCCCTGTTTCATCTCACAAATAACTTTTCCGTAAGGTGTTAGAAGTTCAACTTTTGCATGACGCAGTCCCAGCAGCGAGGGGGAAAGAGAGATTTCTTTCATCCCGGGTTTTGTGATCTCCAGCCCCATCAGTGCTTTCGGTAAAGAGTAGAGCGGAGTTCCGCCCCATGCATGGCTGTGATCGAAGGCGTAGGTGGGTTCGGGTGCCACAAATCCTTCCGGCAAACCTTTGGAGCAAGCCGCGATAGAGTTTTTCCATCGATCGATGACCTGCAGCGTGTATTTTTCTCTTAATCCATGGGTATAAATTGCTTCCAGCAGATAGTGCAGAAAATACGGCTGAACGTCACCCTCTATTTCATCTGCCATGATTTTGTCAATCAACAGTTTTGCCGTCTCGCCGTCACAAACTGACGTATAGGCGGCTATAATATTGGAGTGCTTCAAATAATACCGCTTGTTCACATTTTGCGGGTGGTATGTGTAAATACTTTCTTTCGGGGACGGTGTTGTCAGTCCTTCAAAATATAGATTTTTTTCTGGATCGTAAAGGAACTCGTTAATTGCTTTTTTCAGACTTTCGGCATTCTTTTTACAGCATTTTGCTTTTTTTGTACGCCCAAGGATCGTATAGATCCTTTCCGCATAACAAAATGCCATAAAGCAAAACATATTCAAAACCGTTTGTCCCAGGCATTTGGGAGGATGATGCATGGAAAGTCCATCAATATATATCCAATCAACAAACATGTAATCCGGCGGATTCTCTATTAGCCCGTTTTCGCCAAAATAGGAGCGGAATCGTTCTAACAGCATATCCAGGGCAGTTTCGCATTCCTGCACCATATGTATATTTCCGGTCATCATATAAACGTCATGGAGCATTCTTACCCATATGAGACTATACGTTGTATGAAACATTCGGCCCTGACTTTGCTGCAGGAGTTTGGCAGTTCGCAAAATATCAAATTCGGAAAGGCGCTGATCGCCGAAGGAAAAAGCGGTCATCAGGCTTTCGATATAATAGTCACCCGTGCAAGCAAGCGGTTCACAATGTCTGGGACTGTCAAGATGATGCGTTTGCCGACAATATTTCAGCGTGTGTTTGCAAATGCACAGAAGATTATTCAGATCTGCATCATTTGTCACGGTCGTGCAATCTTCGGTAACGGGATAATGGGTGGCAATAAGTCCAACGGTCACGCAGGACGGCGAGGCGGAATCATTCTTGAGTTTGGCCGACAGGCAGCCTGCGCTGTGCAGATAAAAACCACGGTATTCTCCGCTGTTCGTAAGCGTGGCTGTCTCAGTACTGCATTTCACATCCGTTTCCAGTTCACGGTACGTAAGTTCAGCAGACACAATACCGTCGGTAAATACCTGCAAAGCGGAAAAACCCGCATGTATCCCATCAAAGGAAAATGCAGTTGTTCGTTCCTCAAAGGGTGCAAGCGTGATCTTGCCTGCTATGATCTTTTCTTCTGTGCGGCACGGGATCGGTGCTGTCTCCGCATGCCAGATATCTTCGATCTCTTCTGCCGGCACATAGTCTTCCGGCGCGATCGTTTCGTCATAGCACAGCGGAGTTAGATAGGAACGGTTGCATCTGACGAGCCACTCCTTATCGGTGGAAATGTATTCGCGGCTGCCGTCTTCAAAAAGAAGTTCTCCATTTAGCATGAAACCGCCGTGACCTTTGGAGTATTCGCACATACGGACCGGCATCATTTTTACTCTCGCAAAAAAAAGAATAGTGTTTCCGTTCAGATCAAGCTCTGTTTCTGATGCATAATACCACTCGCGAGGAGAGCCGTTTCCTAAAAAATCTCCGCCAACGGCGGCAGGACCCGTGGAAACCATCTGATTATTGCAATACAGCTGAAACTCCGTGTCGCCGCTGAATCTTAAATGTGCACGGCTAATTTTTTTGTCAAACACATATTCTTTTTGAAACTCTGCAACGACATAACTGTCGTCGGAAGCGTTACTCAGGGCGTCAAAGCGTGTTGTCTGATTGTTCGGATAAAGGGCTTTCGGAAGCCATATCCATTGATCACATCTCATAATAGACTGTCTTTTCTCTTTTATTCGCAATTTATCGTGGAAAGATACGGGTAATTCCCGTGTTCAGAAGCGAACGCTTTTTACCCGTTTTTTGATTCTGGCAAGATCCCGGAGCATTTTTACGCTGTCCCGCAGAACGTGCACGGTGGACGCCCGGTGGTTGATGATCCGTACGGGCATTTCGGTGACGTTTGCCCGCAGCTTGCCAGCCAGAAGAAGCACCTCAAAATCAAATGCAAAGCCGTTGGTTTCGCATTTTGCGAAAATCTTTCTTGCCAGATCGCCCCTAAAGGATTTGCAGCCGCACTGGGAGTCGGACAGCTTGAATCCGGCCATGAGGCACAGCACTTTAATATACGTTTTGGAGGCCAGCTTCCGAAGGGGCGTGTATCCCTCGTAGCCGTCATCCGTAAGATTGCGGCTGCCGATCACGGCGTCTACGCCCGGTTTGTACCGGCGAACCGCCTCCCCGATCACGTCCGTGCCGTAGGCAAGATCACAGTCCGTGTACAGGATGATCTCCCCCCGGGAAGAAAGCACCGCTTCTCTGACGGCGGAGCCCTTGCCCCGGTTGTCTTCGTAGCGGATCACCCGGACGCCGTCCAGATTCTCCGTCGCCGCCGTATTCCGGATACGGGCGGCACAGTCATCCGTACTGCCGTCGTCGGAGAAAACGATCTCAAAGGACCAGCCGTTTTTTTGGCGAAGAGAATCCATGGCACGCCACAGGGTGCGTGCCGTGTCCGCCGCAATGGCGGATTCGTTATACATGGGGATCAGGACGGATACGTAGGGCGTCATGGGGTACTATCCTTTCGTTTGGTAAATACGTACAGATCGGCCATTACGGAAACGGAAAGGGATTCCGTCGCCATAAGTCGTGCACGGCCTTCCTTCGGCGTGCGGTAATAAAAAGGCGTCATGGTGAACAGATTCATAAGGGTTTTGTTGTCGGGAATGTGCACCGTCTCCCGGAAGGCGGATCTCCCGGTGAGGAGGAATCCTTCCGGTGTTGCAGCCGTCTCGTTTCCCTCCCGGGGATCGTCGTAAAGAAGACAACGCATTTCCCACAGATGCCGTGCCGCCGAAGCGGTGACGATAAGGAGCCCGTCGTCCCGGAGCGTGCGGACCGCTTCCGCCGCCGGAATGGGGGCGAACATGCTGATCATTACGTCAAGCGATTTGTCCGCCACGGGCAGGGAGAAGATGTTTCCTGCCGCAAAAGAGAGATTGACGTTTTCATCGGCCGCCGTCCGTGCGGCAAGCTTTGCCGCGGCAGCGGCCCCTTTTTTGGAGGCGTCAATGCCCACGGCGTCCACACGCCGTCCCGTCCGGGCGGCAATGCCCCGGGCAATGCGGCAGGTGTGGTATCCCTCGCCGGAGCCTGCGTCGCAAAGACGGACGGTGTCCGTGCCGTGGGGCAGATACCGGGCCGTTATTTCCGCGACTGCATCGGAGATTCCGTCGTAGTATCCGCCGGAGAGAAACGCCGTGCGTGCGGCGATCATGCCGGCGTCGTCGCCGGTGTGCGCGTTTTTCCCTTTGCCGGGCGGCAACAGATTCACGTATCCGCTGGCGGCTACGTCGTAGCAGTGGCGGCGGGTACCGGCACAGAACAGACTGCCGCCCTCTTTAGAGAGAGGCGTACCGCAAAGCGGACAGATCAAAAAATCGCTGAATTCCATAATCCCCCCGGTGGTGATGAAAAGTCGGATCGGTCAGTGAATGAATTCTTCCAGATAAGCGTGCAGGGCGTACCGGCCGTTGTTGTAGTTGGTACAGGTGGACAGGGTGAGAATATTCTGTACCCCGGTAAGATCCAGTGCGTTTTTTACGTCGGAACGCTTGTGCATATCCGAAAGGAAGCCGGCAAACTCCTCCTCCGTGCCGAAATCGGTGCGGATGTAGCCGGAGTTGGGGCGGGTGTCGTACACGGCGAACGCTTTGTAGACGAAAACGCCGTCCATGGTGTAGAGATAAATACGCTCGTTTTCAAAGATCTCCGTATCGTAGAAATCCGTTACGCCGTGGAACATGATGCCCGGCGTTTCAATATTGTGACCGTAGAGCACGGTGTTGTAGTTCTCGCTTAGATCTTCTTCGCAGCGGTAATCCATATAAATGGAGCCTACCACCAGCGGCTCGCCCTTGTAATTGTGGTTCAGGTAGAAATCGTTGTCCTCGCCCTGCACCACTACGTAATCGATGCCCACGGCGGGGATGCTGATGTAGCCGCACACGTCCTCGTTTCGCTCCTTGTACGTGCTGAGAACGGCTCGCAGCTTCTCGATTTCTTCATTGTATTGCGAATCCACGGCGGTGTCCGCCGATACGTTGCCTTCCAGACGGCTCAGGTTTTCGCTGAGGGAGGGCAGCGGACCGTCCGATCGGCCGGCCGTCGGATTTTCGCCGTTTTTGTTTTCGGTGTTTTCCCCGGTCAAAAAATCAAACTGCAGACCGGCAGCGGCAAATTCCTCGGCCGCCTCGTTGTACAGAGACTTTGCCTGTGCTTTTTGAATAAAGTTATCGATCAGATAGACCGTGCTGCCCAGAAATACCAGAACGGAAATCACCAGCATTATATTACGCAGGGTATCTATGATCTTCTCGCTCCGGGTGCGTTCCTTTACGGGATGGGCGAGAGGAATATCCTCTTTCCGCAAAGCGCCCAGCGAATAGAGAAAGGGATCTTTTTCGTAGTTGAGCTGTTCTTCCTCGGCAAAGGTAAATTCCTCCTCAGCCGACAGTGCGGCGGGCGAAGAACGCTTTTTCTTTTCGCGGAAACGGTCAGAAAACCAATGCATCGGCAAGGTGAACCTCCTTCGGAACAGATGGCGTACATTGTACTGTACATAATTATAGTGCTTTTTTGCGGGATTTACAAGGTATCCGAAAAAGATTTATCCGTTTTTTCACCGTCTATTTACATTTTTCCCGTTTCCTAAGGAATTTTATTCACCATTTGGAAGATTTTTTCCGCTTTTCCGGTTGCAATCGGGGAAGGATTGCGTTACAATATATACGGAAAATAAACAGATCCGATGCAGCGCGCATTTCGTGGCGAGCTGCTTTTTGCACGTTTTCGGATCGGACAGGCAGGATATATGACGGACATTTTTGATTTGTTCAAAAAAATTGAAGAGAAGAGAACCCCCACCGCCGCACCAACCCATATCATCGTGGGACTCGGCAATCCGGGACGGGAGTACGAGCGTACCCGGCATAACGCAGGGTATCACGCGATCGATTATCTTTCCGATAAGCTGGGTGTGAGCATAACCCGGGCGAAATTCAGCGGACTTTGTGCCGATGCCCAGCTTGGGAAATACCGGGTGCTTCTGCTGAAGCCCCAGACGTACATGAATGCCTCCGGCGAATCCATCCGTGCTGCCATGGACTTTTACAAGATCCCTCCGGAGAACGTGCTGGTGCTGGTGGACGATATTTACCAGGACGCCGGCAGAATGCGGGTGCGGAAGGACGGCTCCCACGGCGGCCACAACGGGCTGAAAAGCATTGAGAGAGAGACGGGAAGCAGCCAGTACCCCCGTATCCGGCTGGGCGTGGGGCAAAAGCCGTCGCCCCAATACGATCTGGGGGATTGGGTGCTTGGGAAAATGCCCAAAGAGGATATTGAAAAGCTGGTTGCCTGCTTTCCTCTGATCGATAAGGCGGCAGAGATGATCCTGGACGGACGTTTTGAGGAAGCCATGGGCCTGTGCAACGGACACCGTCCGCCGGAAAAGAAAACGGAGAAGGCGGAATGAATACAGAGCTTCTTACGTCAGTCTTCCGGGAAAACCGGGAATACGGTACCATGGTGGAGGCTATCCGCCAGTCCCTCAGCCGGGGACGGTTCCGCCCCATGGAGGCAACCGGCCTTTCGGAAGGGGCGGCGGACGTATTTCTGCCGGCGATCGCCGGAGATTTTGCGGATCAGTGCCTCTTGATCCTCTGCCCCGAGGAAAAGGAAGCGGCGGTAACGGCGGCACTTCTCCAAAACGCCGGGATTCCCGCTTTGCATTTCCCCGCCCGGGATTATAACTTCAATAACGTCACAGCCTCCCATGATTACGAGCATGAGAGGCTCTCTGTACTGTCTGCCCTGATCCACGATCCGGAACCGGTGATCCTCACCGCTACGCCGGAGGCGGCGCTGCAGATCACCATGCCCCAGATGATGCTGGCGGAGCGGACTATTTCCATTGACGCCGCAACCTCCGTGGATACGGAAAAGCTGGCGGAGCGTCTTACCGCCTCCGGCTATACCCGGGGCGAACTGGTGGAGGGTGCCGGTCAGTTTGCCATTCGCGGCGGCATCGTGGACGTGTACCCGCCGGGAATGCATCCGTACCGGATCGAGCTGTTCGGCGACGAGATAGACCGGATCGGTACCTTTGACGTGGAAACCCAGCGTTTTCTTGAATCGGTTGGGGAGCGGATCGTTTTGCCCCCCGCCCGGGAGGTGCTTCTCAGCCCGGACGTGCGGAAAACGCTTATCGACGCCATCCGCCGGCATATGAAAAAGATCGCCGCCGCAGACGGAAACGACCGTGCCGTGGAAACGCTTTTGTCGGAGCTGACCGTTCTTGAAAACGGGGCGGACGTGGATTTTGCCGACAAGTACCTGCCGCTGATCTACCCGGACGGTACGTGCCTTATGGATTATTTCAGCGGACTCGTGGTTATAAGGGGAGCACAGGCGTGCGAAACGAAAGCCGCGGCGTGCCGGACCCTTCTTGATCAGACGGTGGCAGATCTTACCGCCGCCGGCGAGCTTGCCTCCGTGCGGGGCGGCACGTATATGCGTGAGTGGGATACGGTAACTGGGGCGTCCTCGTTGATGCCGCTATTGTATCTGGAAGCGTTCGGCGGCACGGGCGGACGGGCAAACGCCTATAATTTCACCACCAGCCACGTTCCTGCCTATGCCGGCAATGTGGCACTGCTCCGTGAGGACGCGGCAAACTACGTGAAAAACGGATATATGACGGCGATCGTGTGTGAGAACGAGCCGGAGGCGAAAAGCCTGATAGAAACCCTGTTTGACGACGGGCTCACCGCCGGCATGGCCGATACGCTCACCCGGGCGTTTTACGATAACGCCGGGGGCAAGACAAAGCCTATCGCCATTCTGACCGGTTCGGTTTCCGCCGGATACGAGCTTCTGACGCCGAAATTTGCCCTGCTTAATTTCTCTGCCGCTCAGCGGACGGCACGGCGTGTGCGTGCTTCCCATAAGGCAAAGGGGAAAAAGAAAGCCACCGAAGCGATTCTGTCCTATGCGGATCTGGAGGTGGGGGATCTGGTGGTGCACACCGTGTACGGCGTAGGGCAGTACATGGGCATCGAAAACATCACCGTGGACGGCACCACCCGGGACTATATCACCATCCGCTACGCAGGTACGGATAAACTGTTTCTGCCGGTGGATCAGCTGGATCTGGTATCCAAATACATCGGCACCGGCGGCGATACGGACAGCGTGAAACTGTCGAAAATGGGCGGTGCGGACTGGACGCGGGCGAAAACGAAAGCCAAGGCCGCAACGAAGGAAATGGCCAAAGAACTGATCGAGCTGTACGCCCGCCGCAAGCGGACGCCGGGAATCGCCTTTGATCCGGACGACGATATGTGCCGCCAGTTTGCGGACGCGTTCCCTTACGAGGAGACGGACGGACAGACGACCGCCATCGAGGATATAAGACGGGATATGGAGGCCCCCTATCCCATGGACCGCCTGCTCTGCGGCGACGTAGGATACGGCAAAACGGAGGTGGCACTCCGTGCCGCGTTCAAGGCGGTGATGAGCGGCTATCAGGTGGCGGTGCTGGTTCCCACTACGATCCTTGCTTTCCAGCATTTGCAGACGTTCCAGAGCCGCATGCGCGGATTCCCCATAGAGATCGATATGCTGTCCCGTTTCCGCACGCCCACCCAGCAGGCGGCTACGGTACGAAAGCTTCGGCGGGGAGACGTGGATATTATCATCGGCACCCACCGGCTTATCTCCAAGGATGTGCAGTTCTCCAATCTGGGCCTCATCATCGTGGACGAGGAGCAGCGGTTCGGCGTGGAGCAGAAGGAAAAACTGAAGCAGATCGCCGCAAACGTGGACGTTCTTACGCTGACGGCCACGCCCATTCCCCGTACGCTGAATATGGCCATGGGCGGTATCGTGGATATGAGCGTGCTGGAGGAGGCACCGGGCATGCGGTCGCCGGTGCAGACCTACGTTCTGGAGCATGACGAGGGCATTATTACCGAGGCTCTCAGAAGAGAACTTCGACGGGGCGGGCAGGTATTCTACCTCATCAATCGGATCGAGGCGGTATATAACGTGGCAGGCAGGCTGTCAAAGGATCTGCCGGACGCCCGCATCGCCGTGGCACACGGTCGGATGGAGAGAGAGGAGCTGGAGGAGATCTGGTCCGATCTGGTAAAGGGAGATATTGACATTCTCGTGTCTACCACCATTATTGAAACGGGTATCGACGTGCCCAACGCCAATACCCTGGTGATCGAAAACGCCGATCGGTACGGCCTTTCCCAGCTCCATCAGATAAGGGGACGGGTGGGACGTTCCAGCCGCCGTGCCTACGCGTTCTTTACCTATCCGAAGCAGAAGCAGCTGACGGAGATCGCCGAAAAACGACTTTCCGCTATTAAAGAATACGCCGCCTTCGGCGCCGGATTCAAAATTGCGCTCCGGGATCTGGAGATCCGCGGGGCGGGCAATCTTTTGGGTGCCCAGCAGCACGGACACATGGAGGCGGTTGGATACGATCTGTACGTAAAACTGCTGAACGAGGCGGTGCTGGAGGAGCAGGGGATCCCGCAGGAGAAAAAGGTGGAGTGTGCCGCCGATATGCGTGAGGATGCCTATCTTTCGAAAAACTATATTCCCGGTGCACCCCAGCGTATGGAAATGTATAAAAAGATTGCCCGGATCGGGGTGTACGAGGATTACGAGGATACCCTGGACGAGCTTTGCGACCGATTCGGCGAGCCGCCGGCCGCCGCCGTCAGCCTTTGCAAGATCGCACTCATCCGTGCACTGGGGGCCAAGGCCGGCATGAAAAAGATCGAGGAGAGGGACGGGGCGCTCCGCCTTGTGCCGGAGGTGATCAACGCCACCGCCATGACGGCGTTGGCAAACGCCTTTCCCAAAGCACAGATCCGCATGGTTCTGGGCGGCGAGCCGGCTCTCGTCTGCCGTCCCGCACCGGGGAAAAAGATCCGTATGACGGATTTTGCCACCGATCTGTTAACAAAATATCTTTCGTTCTGACACGGAGAGTGCTTGATTTTTTTCGGGTATTCCGTTATACTGTCTTTATGAAAAAATCTTTTCACTGAAAGGAATCTTCTGCTGTGAAAAAATCCGTTCGACTTTTTGCTTTTGCTCTGCTTTTTGCCGCGCTCCTTTCCCTTGGCGGCTGCGGACGGTCTGCCGTGGCGCTTTCCTACGGCGACTCCGTCATCACCACCAATATGTACAGATACTGGCTGTCTTCGTATAAGGGTACGTTTATGTATACCTACACCGATATGACAGATACGGATCTGTTCTGGGATTCCATTCTGTACGAGGATACCACGGCGGAGGATTACCTGAACGCTTCCGTTCTGGAAAACGTGAAGCGGACGCTGATCTGTATGGAGCTGTTCGATCAGTACGGTCTCACCCTGCCGGAGAGTACGGCGGCGGGAATCGATCGGTATATCAGCGATCTGATGGATGCGTACGCAAACGGAAGCAAGGTGAAATTCAACCAGACCCTGGCACAGTACGGCATCAATACCGATATGCTTCGGGAGATCTATCTGGAGCAGGAAAAACCGGCGGCCGTGTTCGCCTATCTGTACGATAACGGCGGCCCCAACACGCTGACGGAGGAGGATCTGGACGCGTACTATCGGGAGAATTACGTCCGTGTCCGCCACATCTACGTAAACGACGCCTTTGAGTACGTGACCAACGAGGAGGGCTACCGCCAGTACGATTCCAAGGGAACCGCACTGACGCGGGATCTGAACGAAACGGAGGCCGCCGAGAAGGCGGGCAAGATCGCCGCTATCGAAAAGGCACTTTCCGAGGGACAGGATTTCAAAACGGTGTACGAAACGTATTCGGAGGATCACCTGTACGTGAACGGATACTACCTTACCCGGGAGACGGATTTCATAAAGGATGTGGTGGACGCCGCCTTTGCCATGGAGGTCGGTGAAACAGTAAAGGTGGAGAGCGATTTCGGCACCCACTGGCTCATGTGCCTGCCGCTGGAGGATAACGCCTACAACGAATCCACCAACGCAGATTTCTTCGACGGCTACGAGGACACGGTGGCAAACGACGATTTCCTTAAATTCCTGGATGAACTGCTCGGGGACGTAACCGTATATGCGGAGGAGATCGAAAAGTATTCCATCCGTGACGCTGTGGTGAATTATTCCATCTGATCATATTATAGCGGGGCTGTCGCATTTAGCTGTGACAGCCCCAAATTTTTGCGGCAGAGACGCAAAAATTTGAAATTCCACGGGAATATGCTGCGTGATTTCCCGTTTTTTTGCCCGGAACGGGCAAAAATGACCGTCGTATCGGGCAAGGGAAAACTCGCGTAGGTGCTGCACTTTCAAATGCAGCACCTACGTTTGTTTACAGTATGTTTACACCTTGCAAAATGCACCTGCCTTGACCGAAGGTTTATTTTCATATATAATTATATACAGTACGTCTTGGGAGGTTTACTCGTGCGGAAGTTATTGAAGGCAAAGATCAGTGAATCCGTTTCCGCCGTTCTGCCGATTACGGCAGTGGTGGTGGCGTTGAGTATTGCGATGGGTGTGTCCACCCCGGTTCTCACGCTCTTTCTGGTGGGTTCGTTTATGCTGATTTTCGGTATGGGACTGTTTACGCTGGGTGCGGATATGTCCATGATCGTTATCGGTGATAAAATCGGTTCATCGCTGACCAGATCTCGGTCGCTGCCGCTGATTTCTATCGTTACGTTTCTCATCGGTGTGTTCGTCACCATTGCAGAGCCGGACCTTACCGTTCTGGCAGAGCAGGTTTCCGGCCCCACCACACCTGCATCGCTTATTGTGGGTACGGTGGCACTGGGCGTGGGTATTTTCCTTGTGATTGCCGTCCTCCGCACGTTTTTACATATCAAACTTTCGTACCTCCTCCTCTTTTTCTACGCCATTGTGTTTATTCTGGCGGCGTTTACCTCGAAAGACTATCTGGCACTGGCCTTTGATTCCGGCGGCGTGACCACCGGCGTTATTACCGTTCCGTTCATTCTGGCGCTGGGCAAGGGCTTTTCCGCCGTCCGTGCGGATAAGGATTCCCGGGAGGACAGCTTCGGTATGGTGGCGCTTGCCTCCGTCGGCCCGATCCTTGCCGTTCTGATACTGGGGCTTTTCTCCACCACCCCGCCGGATGCTACCCTTTCCGGCACCATCTCCGAGGATATGGTGCACAATTCCCGGCAGCTGTTTGCCATGTTCGGTCACGCACTGCCCGATTATGCCAAAGAGGTGGCCGTGGCACTGCTTCCCATCGTCGTGCTGTTCCTTATTTTCCAGGTGACGAAGATAAAGATGGCCATGGGCGAGCTCATCAAGATATTCGTGGGCCTTCTTTATACCTACGCCGGCCTTGTGATCTTCCTTACCGGCGTAAACGTGGGCTTTCTGCCCGTCGGTAATCTGGTAGGGCAGCAGTTGGCCGTGCAGCCGTACAACTGGGTACTGATCCCGCTGGGACTTCTCATCGGTTACTTTATCGTTTCCGCCGAGCCGGCGGTGCACGTGCTGAACAATCAGGTGGAAGAGATCACGGGCGGCGTGGTAACACGACGTGCCATGATGATCTGTATGTCTGTGGGCGTTGCCGCTTCCGTGGGGCTTGCCATGGTGCGTGTGCTTACCGGCATGAGTATCTGGTATCTGATCATTCCCGGATACTTTACCGCACTGCTGCTGACGTTCTTCGTACCGCCTATCTTTACCGGTATCGCTTTTGACTCGGGCGGCGTGGCCTCCGGCCCGATGACCGCTACCTTTTTGCTGCCTCTTGCCATGGGTGCCTGCGACGCATTGCCCAACGGCAACGTTTTGACCGACGCCTTCGGCGTGGTTGCCATGGTTGCTATGACGCCGCTGATCGCCATTCAGATCATGGGCCTGCTTTACAAGATCAAGACGGCAAGGGCGGCACGCACCGAAATTTACAGAGACGACTATGAGATCATTGAACTCTCCCTTACGTGAGGCGGAGGAAATACAGATGCAGAATAAAGAATTGCCGCTGTCCCTGGCTGTGACCGTAGTGGATCGGGGACAGGCGAAAAAAGTGATTGCTGTTTACAAAACGCTGGGCGTGAACACCTGGATGAATATTTTCGGCAGAGGCACTGCCACCGGCGAGATCCTGCAGTATTTGGGGCTTGGTGAACCGGAAAAGGACGTCCAGTTTGCTCTGATGCCCCGCAGTATGGCGGGGGCGTTGTTCCGTGAGCTGAACGGACGGCTGTCCATCGAAAAGCCCGGTCACGGTATTGCGTTTACCGTGCCGCTCAGCAGCGTGGCCGGCAGAAAAACGCTGGAGCGAATCTGTGCCCCGGCAGTCAATCAACAGAAAAACAGAACGGAGGATTCCGCCATGGCAGAAACCTATGAATACAGTCTGATCGTTACCATCCTCAACAGCGGTTCCGCTGAGACGGTGATGGAGGCGGCTACCAAGGCCGGTGCCGGCGGCGGTACCGTGCTTCACGGCCGCGGTCTGAACGCAAAGAACGCGGAGAAATTCTTCGGCTTTACCATTCAGGCAGAGAAGGATATGCTTCTCATCGTGGCACGTACCGGCGAGAAGGATGCTATCATGCGTGCCATCGCTGAGGCGGAGGATATGACCGCCGAGGGACGGGGCATGACCTTCTCTCTGCCGGTGGATTCTCTTGCGGGTATCACCCGGATGATGCAGACGGAAAACTGAAAACGGAAAAAAGCGAGGGGCACGAAGCACCTCGCTTTTTTCAGAGAGTGTGTTGACAGACGGGGAAAATGCGGCTATAATGAAGAAAAGTACAACAACGATAGAAAGAGTGCAGCTGTATGAATAAGGACAAGGGCCTCTGTGCCGGTTACGCAAGAGAATGTATTACACCCGATTATCCCGTTTGCCTTTCGGGCTACGGCGATGATGAGATCCGTCGCTCCCAAACGGTGGTGGACGATATTTATCTGACCTGTATCGCCGTTTCATCGGGCGGAGACACGGTGCTTTTGTATACCGCCGACCAGCTTTCTTTTGATCTGTCCGCGGCACAGGAGGTTCGGACGGCGGTGACGGAAGCCACCGGCATCCCGGGAGAGCAGATTTTCTGTACCGCTACCCACAGCCATTCCTCACCGCTGCTCTACGGGGAACAGCCCGATGCGGTTCGATTCCGGGAATCCTTTGTGCATGCCGCCGTGGCGGCTGCCAAGGAGGCGTTGGCAGACCTTTCGGCGGCGGAGATGCTTACTGCAGTGCGCGAGCTGGAGGGCATGAATTTTATCCGCCATTACGTAATGAAGGACGGTACGTGCGCCGGCTCCAATTTCGGCAACTGGGAGCAGGATGCTGTGGGACACGCTGAAAAGACCGATCCCCGCATGATGCTGCTCAGCTTCCGGCGGGAGGAAAAGCCGGATATCGTGCTTATGAACTGGCAGGCGCATAATGATAACGTAAGAGGTGTCGGGTATTATGGAATCTCCTCCAGTTACGTAGGACGGATCCGCGCCCGCTTTGAAAAGCAGACTGGGATGCAGTTTGCTTTTTTCATGGGTGCGTCCGGCAATCAGAATCCCAGCAGCCGCATTGAATCCGAGAATCACGGGCTGGATTGGATTGCTTACGGTGAGCGGATGGCAGACTATGCCATAGAAACGCTCGCCTCGCTGAAGCCCGTCACGGGAACGGACATTCGGGTAAAACGGGTCATGCTTACGTACAACGTGGATCACTCCTGGGATCATAGACTGGAGGATGCTAACGAGGTGTTCCGGGTTTGGAAGAGTGAGGGCAGAGACGAGGGGAACAAGTTAGCACGGGAGTACGGCTTCTCCTCCGTTTATCAAGCAAGAGATATCCGTACCCGGTCTGCCATGCCGGCTACCGGTACATTGGAACTGAACGTGTTCCGCATCGGCAGTATAGGCTTTATGACCAGCACAAATGAGGTGTTCTCTACGGTGGGTATCCACGTCCGTGAACACTCTCCCTTTGATACTACCTTTATTCTGACGGGCAATTACCGCTACCTGCCCAGTGCCCGCTCGTATGAATACCGAAGCTACGAGGCGGATACCAGCCTGTTTGCCAAGGGTACGGCGGAAAAAGTGGCGGATACGTTTGTTTGTATGCTGAAGGATATTTTCTGAGAAAAACGGTCTGCCCCGGAAAACGGGGCGGACCGCTTTTTGTATTATGAAAACCCCGCCATAGTGGCGGGGTTTTCATAATACAAAAAGAAAAGGTGCCGCTCCTGCGGCACCTTTTTCGCTTTTTCTTATTCCGTGGTGTAGTTGTCGAAATAGCCCTGGATGAATACGATGGGCGTTCCCTTGTCGCCGGAGCCGGAGGTCAGATCGCACAGAGATCCGATCAGATCCGTCAAACGGCGGGGCGTGGTTCCCTCGGAGATCATCTGTCCCACCAGGTTTCCGTCCTTCTCCGCAATCTTTTCCTTGATGGCTTCCTTCAAAGCATCACCGGACAGTTCCGAGAAATCGTTGTCGGCAAGGTATTTCAACTTCAACTCGTTGGGCGTACCCTCAAGACCTTCGGTGTATGCCGGGGAGACGACCGGGTCAGCCAGCTCCCAGATCTTGCCTACGGGACCCTTGAATGCACCGTCGCCGTATACCATGACCTCCACCTTTTTGCCGGTGGCGTCGTACAGCTTCTTGGCGATGGCGTCCACAATGGGCTGGCAGTCACGGGGGAAGAGTTTTACCTGATCCTCAGTGGCTTTGTTGGAGCCAAGCAGACCGTAATTTTCGTTGTAGCCGCTGCCGTTTACCGGTGCGTTCAGAATCTCATCCAGTCCCAGCACGGTTTTTGCACCGGCGGCTTTCAGGATTCTCTTCGTTCTCTGCCGGGTATGAATGTCACAGCAGAGCACGTTGTCCGTATAGTCCAGAATGGCCTTGGCGTTGTTGGCAAAAACGATCTCGCAGTCCGCACCGCAGTCGCGGATCAGCTTTTCGTAGTATTCCACGTAGTCCACGCCGGTGAAACGGTGCTTTTCATAGCCGAACAGTGCCCGGTATTTTTCAAGGGAAAGCACGTCAGTGTAGGGGTTTACGCCGTGTTCGTCCAGCTGATCCCAGGATACCAGGTGGTTGCCCACTTCGTCAGAGGGATAGGACAGCATCAGGACGATTTTTTTTGCGCCCTTTGCGATGCCGCGGAGGCAGATGGCAAAGCGGTTGCGGCTGAGAATGGGGAAGATCACGCCTACGGTCTCGCCGCCGAATTTATTGCGGACGTCCTCGGCGATATCGTCAACGGTGGCGTAGTTGCCCTGTGCTCTGGCCACGATGGCTTCAGTCATAGCAACGATGTCACGGTCGCGGATGGCAAATCCTTCGTCCTTTGCCGCTTCCAGAATGGAATCGGTTACGATTGCCACAATGTCGTCGCCGTTTCGGATGATCGGTGCTCTTACACCTCGGGATACGGTACCAATGGTACGGCTCATGTTTCAACACCCCTTATAATCGGAAAGAAAATCGACTTTGCGAAATTCTTTATCAAAAATCACATCCTATATTTTATCACAGTTCCGTCAACTTTTCAACAGTATTTTTTTGGTTTTTTTATAAAAGAGCAAATTTTGTGGAATCCCTGCGAAAATGGCGGGGAAAGAGGGGCGGATTTGGTGGTTTTTTATTTTGAAAAGTTTTCGCTCTGCTTTCGGAACGTTTATATCCTGTTAAAAAACACGGCGTATAATAAAACCAAGAGAAAAAAGGGGGACGGATCATGAGTACGCAGAATACGGCTATGCCCACGCGAGCACAGGCGGAGATCGCCGCCTCGGCACAGGGCATCCCGCTGACGGATGCCATGAAGGAATTCCGCACGCAGATGCATCTGTACCGGGCGGGAATACGCACCGTGGAGATGAAGCTGCAGACGCTGGATGAAGAATTTCACGCCAAGTACGACTACAATCCCATCCATCATATTGAGACCCGCCTGAAGGAGCCCCGGTCCATTTTTCATAAAATGGAGCGTCTGGGCGTGCCGGCTACTATCGAGGAAATGAAAAGAGCCCTTACCGATATTGCAGGCGTCCGGGTGATCTGCAACTACATAAGCGATACAGAGACGGTGGCGGAACTTCTTTTGAAGCAGGACGACGTGATGCTCCTGCGTAAATCCGACTATATCCATCATCCGAAGGAAAGCGGATACCGCTCACTGCACCTGGTGGTGAGCGTACCGGTGTATCTTTCCGAAAGGACGGAGCGTGTGCCGGTGGAGGTGCAGATCCGTACCATTGCCATGGACTGCTGGGCCAGCCTGGAGCATCATCTCAGTTATAAGGCGGAGGGCTCCATTCCGGAGGAGCTGCGTTATCGGCTCCGGATCTGTGCCATGGCCATCGCCGAGGTGGATGCGGAAATGCAGGAGATCAAGCGTGCCATGGAGAGGCAGATTCCCTGACGCCTGTAATATGGGGAATATGTACAAAATCCGCACGAAGAAATTGTCGCCGGGAAAAGGGATTCCGTATTGACAATCGCGTTGTTTTGTGGTATTATAATTGTATTGTGATAGGTGTGGCCGTGTCGGGCTGACCCACAAATCTTACATAACGGAGTGTTACAGTATGGAAACGAAACGGAATCTAAAATACTTTACTTCCAAGGGGATTTCTCCCGCTACGCTCGTTGGCTGGATTCTGATCGTTGCCGGCGTTATTCTGGCAATGATTTCCCGCAGTACCCGCTTCCCCGGCATCATCGGTATGGTGGTCGGTGTGGGCGTTCTGATCTTTGCCAGCAGCGGCAAGGCAAGCGGTGACGATATTGAGTATCAGGTCGGCGAGAAGATGAGAAACATGATCGAACGCGGCATGATCCGGTTCGAACTGTTTGAGAAGTCTTTGAAGTTCCTGCAGCCCCTGGTTCTCCGCGGCTACGAATTCAACGACGAAGTGTACTACAAGAAGGGCTCCGACGGTAAGAACCGCACCAGCATGTTCTCCGCCGCCGTTCTGTTCTTCACCGGTGAGCGTATCAACATTCATCACAGACATTTCTCCTTCATCGACGATCAGATCGACGAGGAGTTGGGCGGATCCTATAAGTACATCGATCTGGATCACGCTGAGGTACAGAGCGTTCCCTTTGAGCGTCTCGTGGGCAACCGCCTGTATAAGTTTACGGATTATCACTTCGTTCTGTTCGGCAAGGACGGCAAAGAAGTGTTCAATATCTCCGTAGATTACGGCGCAGACATCGACAAGGCCTGCTCCGATATCAACCGTATCATTGATATCCGCACCAAGGCTCACTACGAGAAGCTGGCACGCGTGGAAGCAGACCGCAAGGCAAGACTGGAAGCCGCTGCTGCTGAAGCCGCCGCTGCCGGAAATCAGTAAGAATATAAAACCGGGGATCTTCCCCGGTTTTTGTTATTCAGTATATGATATGGGCGTGCCCCGTGTGTGGAAAAAAGCATCTGCAAAAGGCTCGTTCTCATAAGGATATTTACACAAATCGGCAGAGAGATTGTTTTCTCTGCCGATTTGTGATATAATGAGGCTAACAGAGAGCCTCCCTCCGCTCAAGATGTGGAATACATCTCGGAGAGATTGGACCGCGTTAGCAGTGGAAGGATCCTACGTGACTTTGGCTTTAGTCTTGCCTTAGGATAACGCACTCTCCCTCAGTCGCCTACGGCGCCAGCTCCTCAAGATGCGATGCATCTCGGCCGGAGGGAGCCTCTCGATACACATAATCATAGGGGTGTGGAATTCGCCCGATGCGTTTGTAGTACAAATGCGAAACTGGCGATGAAATGAAACAAGGATTTGAGCATATAAGATTTAACAACAGAAAGGAGTAGCGAAAGTGGTAATAATCAAATTCCATTATGAAGAAAGAATTATCAGCGGTATTCTTTTAGGAAAATACCGACGTCCGCATGACGAAATATATTCTGTTAAGAAAAAGTTTTTGTGGAAAACCAAAGTCACCTATAAGCACAAAACACTGGATACTCCTTTATATGTGATTTTTGTTCCTTGGAGACATAAAGAAAAGGAACTAATAGAAGTAGACGAAAAATATATTATTCATCCTGAAACCATTCAATTTGATGAAACGTGGATGAATGTAGATGCATTTACAAGTGAAAGAACCGAGATGTTTGGTAACAACAGTTGGAGTGAGAGCATAGAAGTTAATGATTTTGTAGGTTACAAATTTATGTACGATAATAATAGCTTTATGATAAATTTGTGCCTGCACGAACGGTGGGAACCCTTAACGATTCTATACCAAAATATGCCCCAGCTATTGAATATGGATCTGGACAATGAAGAAGAATGATATCAAACAAATAACCCCGGCAGATTTTGACAATCTGTCGGGGGATTTTCATTGTAAGAAGGAAGCAGAATTCAACTCTATTTCCATCCTTCGGCATTGCTTCCTGTTTCGTAAGATTTCGCAGTTATATATGGGTAGTTGTCAGCATCTTCATCGTGTTTCATTGCCCAGGCAAGCATAGGAACGTATAAAATAGCCTCGAATTCCATTTGCCACAGCTCATTAACCCTTCCGGCTTTCGCTTCTTCATAGTATTCTTCGCCGTTAATCAATGCACAGCACCGAGAATAAAGAAACGCATCATCCGATTGGGGAGAGTATTTGCAAGCGTGCTGAAAGATCTGTTTTGTATCCAATTCAAATAACAGCTCCGTCATAATCTCGTCAAAGCAAAAGATAGTTTCGTCAGATTGCTTAGCCAAATGCTCTATCAAAGGACGCAAAACCTTCTCGTCATCACCTGACGCATCCCAATCACAAACCGTCATATTGATTTCAAAAAACTCTTTTCTGGTCATATGGGTGAATTCCTCCCCTGATCTTTATAGGTTGTTTTTATTTATCGTCAGCTTCGCCTTTGTATTACAAAGTCATATCGGCAAAGCCCATACCCTTACAGATATACGAGTATGTCCAAAGGCTACCTTTACACAAGGGAGGCTTTTCGTTAGTTTCATTGTAACACAAATCGGCAGATGGAACAATACCTCTGCCGAAATTTATATGTGTATCCGTAGGGGCGAACACAGTTCGCCCCTACGGTGTTCCGAAAACATCCTTGTGGGAAGGAATGTAAGCAGACGCTTTTTTATTGTGCTCAATCCTCAAACTGGGGGACGAGGATGGAGTACCGGCTTTCCCAGGCTTCCTCTAAAAGTGCATCGTAGTCGATCTTCTTCTCCTGCTCCACTACCTTTTCCAGCACCGGCTGGGTCTTGGGATGGCGGGGCGTGAATACGGTACAGCAGTCCTCGTAGGGGAGAATGGACGTTTCAAAGGTGCCGATCTGGCGGGAGATGCGGACGATCTCTTCTTTATCCATACCGATCAGCGGACGGAAGATCACACGATCGGATGCTGCTTCCGTTACGGTGAGTGCCGCCAGCGTCTGACTGGCTACCTGACCGAGGCTTTCGCCGGTGATGAGAGCGTCAGCACCGCACTGCGTTGCCATGCGGCAGGAGAGCCGCATCATGTACCGCCGCAGAAGCAGGGTGAAGTAATCCTCCTCGCAGTTGTCCCGGATGGCTTCCTGAATCTTCGTCAGCGAGATCACGTGCATTCTTATGGGACCGCAGTATTCGGTCATGATCTTGGCAAGGGACGCCACCTTTTCCCGGGCACGGTCGCTGGTGTAGGGGATGCTTTCAAAATACAAGGCGTCCAGCGCCAGTCCCCGGCGTGCCATCATGTAGCCTGCTACCGGGCTGTCAATACCGCCGGAAAGAAGCAGAAGTCCGCGGCCGCCGGATCCCAGAGGGATGCCGCCGGCACCCCGGTCCTGCCCGGCGTGGATGTATGCTGCCGTGTCCCGGATCTCGATACGCACCGTTACATCCGGATGATCCAGATTCACTTTCAGAGAAGGGCGCATGGAGAGAATGACACCGCCGATCTCCGCCGCGATCTCCGGGGATTTCAGCGGGAATTTTTTATCCGACCGCTTGGCCTCCGCACGGAAGGTCTTTGCGCCGTCCAGATAGGCGGGCAGATACTCCCTTGCTACCCGACAGATGTCCTCCATGTTCTTTTCCGCTACGGCGGCACGGGAGACGCCCACAAAGCCGAACACGTGCATGACTTGATTGTACATCTCGTCCATGTCCTCAAAATCGGTAAGGGGTGTTACGTACATAGTACTCTGAGCGGCACGCACGTCGAATTTGCCCACCCGGGCGGCACGCCGTTTCACCTCCCTTAGAAGAATACTTTCAAACCGGGAGCGGTTGGCACCTTTCAGAATGATTTCGCCGTATTTACAGAGAATGATTTCTTTCATGTTGCAGATCCTTTTGTATTTCAGTCGTTATTTTGTTTCGGAAACGGGTGCATAAGCAAAACGAATCCGCCGCCCTTTACCGATAAAACGGTGCGGAAGGCGGGAATCACGGCCAGCTTTTTCCGAAGGTAACTGACGTATACGCTGACGGAGTTGCTGCCGTTTCGGGTGAATACGGACTCCAGCCGTTCCCGTGAGGCGGGATTCGGATAGGCTTGTATCAGTGCGGTGAGAACACCGGCTTCGCAGGGAGACAGGGGAACACGCACGTTGTTCCATACCGCCGTCTGATTTTCCACCCGGATGAGCTTCGCCGTTTCGGCATGTACCGCCGGCGCGTCAGCGGCATCCGGCACGTCGGGGGCGTGCCCGTTCCTCCGGAGGCGTGCCGCCGCACGGCGGAACTCGGTGAACAAAAACGGACGCCTGAGAACGAGATGCGTCCCGGCGGATCCCGGCGGCGTGAACCGGTCGGGATCGGTTGTGTAAAACAGAACCGGCACCCTCGCAAGGGGCGATTTTTCCAAAGCGGCACACTGGGCGGGATCGTCTCCGTCGCAGACGGCAAGGCAGGGAAGCGCCTCCTCCCGGTCACCGTCACGGATACCCAAAAGGGCCGCCATCATACGGACGGCGGCAGGCTCGCCGGAGAAAAAGAGAACCTCCCCCGGGCGGAACGGCGTGTGCTCCGTTATCATATTTACTGTGTTCTTTTCCATATATATATGATACCAATTTCCCGGCGGTTTGTCAATCGCACGGCCGGATTTTGTGTAATTTGGGGGAGAATATGACGTTTTTTCTTTGTGCGGCGGTGACCTTGCTGATCTTTCTGAACGGGGCTACCGACGCTTCCAATGCCATTGCCGCCGCCGTGGCATCCGGAGCACTCCGTATGCGGCAGGCGGCCATTCTGTCCGCCGTGGGAAACGTGGCGGGCGGTGTGCTGTCCGGCATGCTTTTCTCACGTGTGGGACAGTCGGTGGCAGATACGGCACAGTTCGGCGGTTTTGGAACGGCGGGCGTTCTTGCTTCTCTTTCGGCGACGGTGATCTTTACTGCGGCGGCGTGGCTTTTCCGTCTTCCCACCAGTGAAAGCCACGCGCTTTTATCCGCCATGGCAGGGGCAAGTGCTGCTCTGGGGGGCGGAAATATCCTTTCCTCTCTTCTGCCCGTGGCAGTGTGGATGACGCTGTGCGTTGCGGGCGGCTTTCTTATGGGACTGCTTCTTCCGCTTTTCTTTAAAGGAGGCGGCAGGGCGGCGTCCGTCCGGCGTTTGCAGATCTTCTCGGCAGCACTCTCATCCTTTTTTCACGGCGCGCAGGATCTGCCTAAGTTTTTGACGCTGCTTTTTGCCTCTGGTTGTGCCGGAAATCGGGCGGCAGTCTGGCCGGCGGCCGCTCTTGTGATGGGACTTGGAACGCTTGTTGGCGGCAGACGCATGACGGAGGCGGTAGGATCCGATCTGGCACACCTTACGGGGCACGCCGCCCTTTTGTCGGATTTTGCCGCCGCAGGCACGCTGTGCCTCTTCAGCATCGCCGGAGTGCCGGCATCCACTACCCATGCAAAAACGGCGGCGGTGGCAGGGGCGGCTCTGGTTTCGCCGGGGTGCCGCCTCCATGCGGCACAGCTCTGCCTGTTTCTTCTGGCGTGGGTGCTGACCTTTCCGTTGGCGGCGGCTTTGGGATATTTCTGCATGCGGCTGTTCCTTGCTTTTTTGTAAACCAGGCCTGCCGCCGCTGTTTTTTTCAGCACGGCGATAAAAAACTCTTTACTCCGCCGCCGGATTGTGGTACAATATTCCTGTTGAATTTTGCTTTTTTAAGAGGTAACGCTATGATCCGTATAGGCATTATGGGATACGGCAATCTGGGACGGGGCGTGGAGCTTGCCGTCCGGAAAAATCCGGATATGGAGGTGACGGCGGTGTTCACGCGCCGTGCACCTGAATCGCTGAAAATTCTGACGGAGGGGGCTGTGGCGGCATCTGCCGACGAGGCGGAAAAGTTCACGGACAAGATCGACGTGATGATCCTGTGCGGCGGTTCCGCTACCGATCTGCCGGTGCAGGCACCCCGGTACGCCCGTCTGTTCAATATCGTGGACAGCTTTGATACCCACGCAAAGATCCCGGAGCACTTTGCCGACTGTGACGCCGCATCCCGCGCAGGCGGGCACGTGAGCGTAATCTCCGTAGGATGGGATCCCGGCATGTTTTCCCTGAACCGTCTGTACGGCCGGTGTATCCTGCCGGACGGCAAGGATTATACGTTCTGGGGACGGGGAGTGAGCCAGGGGCATTCCGATGCCATCCGCCGGATCGAAGGCGTGCTGGACGCCCGGCAGTATACCGTTCCCGTGGCAGCCGCTGTGGACGCGGTACGCCGGGGCGAGAATCCGGAGCTGACCACCCGGGAAAAACACACCCGCGAGTGTTACGTGGTGGCGGCCCCCGGCGCGGATCTTGCCCGGATCGAAAAAGAGATCGTGACTATGCCCAACTATTTTGCCGATTACGATACCACGGTGCATTTTATCACCATGGAGGAACTGAATCGGGATCATAAGGGCATTCCCCACGGCGGACGGGTGATCCGCAGCGGAGAGACCTCCGACGGCGTGGGACATGTGGTGGAGTATTCGCTGAAGCTGGACTCCAATCCGGAGTTCACCGCCAGCGTGCTGGTGGCGTATGCCCGTGCCGCGTACCGGCTTTCCCGTGAGGGCGTATCCGGGGCGAAAACCGTTCTTGATATTCCGCCGGCATATCTGTCTTTTGAGACGGGCGAGGAGCTCCGCCGGACGCTTCTTTGAGTTTAAGAAGAGGGGAGAGAAAAATTCGGCGTTTTCTCTCCCCCTTTAGCTATTCCGCATGAAAAAATTCCTGATACAGTGAAAAAATCTCTTGACAGACACCGTTCTGTGTGATATAATGATTCTACCTCAGTGTGGGGGTTCTTTTTTTGCGTTCAAACACGCAAAACGCCCACCGCCGGATGAGGGAGGTACGCGGCGTGAAACGCCGTCATTCAACAGGATGAAAGTCCTGAATTTTCAAGGAGGTGCCGATACATGAGAGTTAAGATCACTCTCGCCTGCAGCGAATGCAAGCAGCGCAATTACAACACAATGAAGAACAAGAAGAACGATCCGGATCGTCTTGAACTGAACAAGTATTGCCGCTTCTGCCGCAAGCATACTCTCCACAAGGAATCCAAATAATTTTTGAAGGAGAAAAGCAATGGCTGAAAACGAAAAGAAGACGACTGAAAACGTAGAGGCTGTCGAAGCAAAGAAAGCCGATACGAAGGTCGTCAAGGCAAAGAAGGACAAGCCCTCATTCTTCTCCCGCGCCGCTGCCTGGTTCCGGACGACCAAGGCAGAACTGAAGAAGATCGCATGGACCCCCCGCAAGGCCGTTCTGAAGAACACGGGTCTGGTGCTGGTAGCCATGGTGCTGCTTGCCGCGGTCATCGGTGTGCTTGACGTTGCATTCTCTAAGGGGATTGTTGGTTTAAGCAGCATTTTCCACTAAGCAACATTATCTGACGGGAGTCGAGACATGAGCGACATCAATGAGATGAACGCCGGGCCGAGATGGTATGTGGCGCATACCTATTCCGGCTACGAAAACAAGGTCAAGATGAATCTTGAAAAAATCGTCGAAAACCGTGGTCTCGGTCACTTGATTTTCGACGTGCGCATTCCGGTCGAAACCATCGTGGAATCGGACGGAGGCGTGGAGCGTGAGATCGAAAGCAAGATCTTTCCTTCTTACGTGCTGGTTAAAATGATTATGACAGACGAAAGTTGGCACGTGGTCCGCAACATCCGCGGTGTAACGGGCTTCGTCGGTCCGGGATCCAAACCGGTTCCGCTGACGGATGAGGAAGCCGCCGCCATCATTTCCGAGGAGATCGTACAGTCTTCCGCAGCCGCCGTCGCCGTGGGCGATATGGTGGATATCGTGGAGGGCATCTTCGCCGGATACAGCGGAAAGCTCAGCGAGATCTCTGCCGACGGTTCGGAAGTTACCGTCATCGTATCCACGGTCGGCCGTGATATGCCGATCAATCTGGATATCAAACACGTTCGCCGCAGTGCGGCAAACTGAGTATTAACTACTCTTTTGAAATTCTGGGAACCGGTCTCCCGTCATGTACGAAGTGCCGGAACCGTGGGAGGAAGAAAATTTTTCTGATTCTTCCGTCATAAACCACATATGGAGGTTTTTTCTTATGGCAAAGAAAATCGTCGGTTACGTCAAACTCCAGCTGCAGGCAGGTAAAGCAACTCCCGCACCGCCGGTAGGCCCTGCACTCAGCCAGTATGGCGTAGCAATTCCGAACTTTACGAAGGAATTCAATGAGCGCACCAAGAAGGATATCGGTCTGATCATTCCGGTTGTTATCACCGTATACGCTGACCGCTCCTTTACCTTTATCACCAAGACGCCGCCGGCAGCCGTTCTGATCAAGAAGGCTTGCGGCATCGAGACTGCATCCGCTACTCCGAACAAGACCAAGGTAGCAAAGCTCACCAAGGAACAGGTTAAGCAGATCGCTGAGACCAAGATGCCTGATCTGAATGCAGCATCTCTGGAAGCGGCTATGAGCATGGTCGCCGGTACTGCCCGTTCCATGGGTATCACGGTTGAGGAATAAGGAGGACGCATAGATGTTTAAGGGTAAGAAATATGTCGACAGCGCAAAGCTGCTCGAAAAGGCAAAACTGTATGATCCCGCAGAGGCAATCGAACTGGTATGCCAGACTTCCAAGGCAAAGTTTGATGAGACCGTAGAACTGCACGTCCGCCTCGGTGTTGACTCCCGTCACGCAGACCAGCAGGTCCGTGGTGCGGTTGTTCTCCCCAACGGTACCGGTAAAACCGTTCGCACCCTGGTTTTCGCTAAGGGTGACCGTGCAAAGGAAGCCCTGGAAGCAGGCGCTGACTATGTAGGCGAAATGGATCTCGTTGAGAAGATCATGAAAGAGAACTGGTTCGATTTCGATATCGTTATCGCTACGCCGGACATGATGGGTACCATCGGTCGTCTCGGTAAGACGCTCGGCCCGAAGGGCCTTATGCCGAACCCCAAGGCAGGTACCGTTACCATGGACGTTGCCAAGGCTGTTCAGGAGGCTAAGGCCGGTAAGATCGAATACCGTCTCGACAAGACCAACATCATCCACTGCCCCATCGGCAAGGCTTCCTTCGGTGCAGAGAAGCTCGCTGAGAACTTCAACGCTCTGATGGGCGCTATTATCAAGGCAAAGCCGGCCGCTGCAAAGGGCCAGTATATCAAGAGCTGCGTGGTTGCTTCCACGATGGGCCCTGGTATCCGCGTTAACAGCAGCAAACTGGGCTGATAGAACGAAACGAAAAACGGTGCTTCCGAAAATGCGGCAGCACCGTTTTTATTTCCTGATTATATTTTGCTCCTGTTGTTCCGAATAAATTTGGGCGATAAATGATTGCTTTTTGAATGAGATATATTGTTCAACCAATCAATGGGATCAAACTTTTTCAATCAACCAGACGGTTCCGTCTGCAGCCAGGCCCAGCGTGTTGATTCCTGCAACAAGTGACGCGACGAATGAATAAAATGAATAGCCATCATTTCGGCCAAGCTCCATCATAACCTTGTCTGCGAAAGGCAAAAGCAATGCGGCAAAATAAACAAGGCCAATAATCAAAAGAGGAATCATATGTAAGATTTTCTTTGTTGTCTTTTGAAAAAGGATAGTTTGCACTGTGAATAAAAGTACGGCGTAAATGATTGCGATAAAAATCAGCACAGTATCACCTCGCAGCTACCATGATGAGTCCATGGTCGAAGATCCATTCAGAACTAATAAATCAAGTGAAGATTACTTATTACGGTTATGCACACAGATCCCCGCCAGCGGACATAGTGCCGGATCCTTTTCGCACACAGGAGAGCGTGCCATGCAGTATTCCCGCCCGAAGTGCACCAGCCGGTGGCAGAAATCGGACTGCTTGTCCCGTTGGATGATGGGCGTGAGAATCTTTTCCACCTTCAAAGGATCCCGGAGCGATTCCGGATAAAAGCCCAGCCGGCCGCAGATCCGCATGCAGTGGGTGTCTGCTACGATGCCGCCTTTGCCGAAAATATCCCCCAGGAGAAGATTGGCGATCTTTCGTCCCACGCCGGGCAGGGCGAGCAGTTCCTCCATGGTATCCGGTACGCGTCCGCCGTAATCCCGGACGAGGATCTCGCTGGCTTCTTTGATGCTTTTGGCCTTCATCCGGTACAGACCGCAGGATTTTATCAGTTCCTCAATTTGGGAAAGGGGTGCTTCTGCCATGGCTTTGGCATCGGGAATCTCCCGGAAAAGCGTGCGGCAGACGATGTTTACTCTTTCATCCGTGCATTGGGCGGACAGGCGTGCCATCACCAAGAGCCGCCACGGATCACCGCCCGATTCCAAGGAGCAGGCGGCCTCCGGATACACTTCTTCTAAAAGACGCACCGCCTCGGCACCCCGTTCCAAGGAATCCGGGGCGGAGGCGGCGGTGTTTTTTCTTTTTTCTGCCATCAGTCGTTCAGTCCCCGACGGCGGCGGTTGTAATCTGATTTGGGATTGACGATCTCGCGCCAATCCAGATCGCCGCGGTCAATGGCACAAACCAGGATCTCTGCCGTGGCAATGTTGGTGGCGATGGGTACGTTGTGAATATCGCACATGCGGAGCAGATTGTGCTCCTCTTCTTCATAGAACAGATCCGGCGCCGTGCTGCGGAAATAGAGCAAAACGTCGATTTCGTTATAAGAAACACGGGACATGATCTGCTGCTCACCGCCGTGGGTGCCGGACAGCAGCTTTTCCACGTGCAGCCCGGTGGCTTCCTCAATATATTTACCCGTAGTGCTGGTGGCACAGAGATTGTGCTTGCTCAAAATACCGCAGTAGGCAATGCAGAACTGCGTCATAAGTTCCTTTTTGGTGTCGTCTGCAATCAAAGCAATTTCCATAGTTTTTGACGTGCTCCTGTATAGATTCTTTCTGTAAACGGTTACGTAAACGGTTTTGGCAGTGCCTTACAGTACCTTGCCCGTTTTGATTTCCCGGATGCCGGCGAACAGGGGGATCTCCTCCCCGGTAAGTCTTTCGGCAATATTTTTGAATGCACGGGCGGCACGGGATTTTTCCGGCGGCAGCCGGCCTTCCTCCTGTGCCAGCATCAGCGTTCTGTCCCGGGGGACGACGCCGATGGTGCGGACGTGCGTTTTGTCAATGATTTCAAGAAGCCCGGCACGGACACCGTCAGCGGCGGCACGGTCTTCAAAGAGAGAGATGATCAGCCGGCAGGGCAACTCGCCCAACGCTTCCATAAGAGAAGCCGTGGATTCGGCTGCACGGATGGAGGCCGGCTGCTGGGTGGCGATCACCAACGCTCCGTCGGCAAATTCCCGGGCAATGGCACGGACGAAAGGTCCGGTGCCAGCCGTGTCGCAGAGGACGAAGGATGCCTCTGCCGCTTCGGCCAGACGGGTGAGGGCTGATATATACGCTCCGACGTCCGTATCGTCTGTGGCGGAGACTACCGGTGCGGCACAGAACCGGAGTTCAGGGAGCCCTTCCGGGGTGAGGAGTGCTTTCTCGGGGGTGCACCGCTTGGCCGCAACGTCACTGAGGTCGTACAGAACGAGGTCTTCCATGCCGGACATCAGATCCAGACAGCGGTTGCCGATGTCGCAGTCCACCAGCAGTGTGCGGTGTCCCGCTTTAGCCAAAGCGGCGGCAAGTCCCAAAGCGGCGGTGGATTTTCCGATGCCGCCTTTTGCTGACGTGACGATGATTTTTTTCATAAGTTTCACAAAACATCGCCTCCCCGCCGAAATCTGTCTGTAAAAATGCACAAAATAGAAGTATTGTCCAAATGCTCACCATAATTATACCATATTTATAGCAATATTGTCAATGGCATACAAAAGGCTTTTTGTATTTTTGTTGATCGGCGTCGATTTTTCCTGTGCGAACAAAATTTCCGTATCTTCCCTTGTATCTATTGCATTTCGGACGAATTACGGGTATAATATTGGTAACGCATCCGTTTTTTTGCGGATGGCAGACTTTCAGGAAAGGTTGAGGATCGATATGTCGATTTTTGATAAGGAAAAAACAAAAACGTTTTCCATCGTGGATGAAAAGGATCGGGAAATTCAGGCGACGCTCTCTGCCGTGTACGAGGCGCTGAGCGAAAAGGGATACAACCCCATCCACCAGATCGTGGAATACATTCTTTCGGAAGATCCTACTTATATTACCAATTATAAAAACGCCCGCAGCCTGATCACCCGGATCGATCGTTATGAGTTGATGGGTGCACTGGTGCGTACGTACCTTGGCCTTTGATCCGATGGAAACAACCACGCTGGGGACGTCCGGACTTACGGTGTCCCGGCTTTGTATCGGTTCGCTGACTGTCAGCCCCGTGCAGGCCAATCTGCCGCCGGAACGGGCGGCACAGGTGCTGGCATACGCATTTTCCCGAGGCATCTGTTTTACCGATACGGCACAGTATTACGAGAACTATCCGCTTTTGCGGCGGGCTTTGCAGCTGTATGGGAAAGACGACGTGGTGATCTCTACGAAAACCTACGCCTATTCCCGTGAATTGGCAGAGGCGGCAGTAGAAGAGGCCAGGCGGGAGCTGGACCGGGACGTGATCGATATTTTCATGCTCCACGAGCAGGAAAGTTACGAAACGCTGCGCGGCCACAGAGAGGCACTGGAGTATCTGTTTGAATGTAAAGCCCGGGGCATCATCCGTGCCGTGGGGGCTTCCATGCACCACATAGCGGCGGTGCGTGGGGTGTGCGAGCTTCACAGACGGGGAATCCCCCTGGATGTGATTCACCCGATCTTCAATCGGGATGGTTACGGTATTGCCGACGGAACCATTGCGGATATGCAGGCCGCCGTTTCCGAGGCACACGGGCTGGGTATCGGCGTATTTGCCATGAAGGTGCTGGGCGGCGGACACCTGTTCCGGGATGCGGCGGCCGCCTTTGATTTTGCACTGGATCAGCCGTATATCGATGCGGTGGCAGTGGGCATGCAGTCCGAGGCGGAGATCGATGCGAATCTCGCCTATTTTGCCACGCGTACGTTTCCGCCGGCGGCAAAAGATGTACTTTATAAAAAGTCCCGGCGTTTGCATATTGAGGACTACTGCGAAGGATGCGGTGCCTGCGTGCGGCGATGTGCCCAGGGGGCGTTGTCTCTTGCGGCAGGACAGGCTTCTGTGGATATGGAGAAATGCGTTCTTTGCGGCTACTGCTCCCGCGTGTGTCCGCTGTTTGCTATCAAGGTGTTATAATTACAAGGAATAATCAAAGTATCAATGACGATCTATAAATTACCCGAAATGACGGTGACCGCATTGCCGGACCGTCCGCTTGCCGTTGCACTGGGCAATTTTGACGGCGTTCATCGCGGTCACGCCCGGTTGCTCACAACGGTTCAAAAGGTTGCCTCGGAGATCGACGGCTGTGTTTCGGCGGTGTGGTCCTTCACCACGCTGGCTAAGGATACCGGTGAAAACCGCCCCGTGGTTCCGGCACTGACTACCACGGAGGAGAAACTTCGCCTGGTGGCTGCTACCGGCGTACAGTACGCTATCCTGGAGGATTTTGCGGATATGCGTTCAATCTCTGCGGACGATTTTGCCCTGTCCTACCTGCGGGAACGGCTGCACTGTGCGGCGGTGGTGTGCGGATTCAATTTCCGCTTTGGAAGAGGAGGTATCGGCGACGCCGGGCATCTTGCCTCGCTTCTCGTGGATTACGGAATTGCCGTTACCGTCGTGCCGCCGGTGTTTATCGGCAGTCGCATCGCTTCCTCCACGCTGATCCGTGCCGCTGTGGCGTCAGGCGATATGGAGCAGGCCGCGGTTCTTTTGGGTCGGCCGTTTTCCATTTGCTTTCCTGTGATTTACGGAAATCAGCTGGGGCGTACCATCGGTCTGCCTACGATCAATCAGAATTTCCCCGAAGGGCATATTATCCCCCGTCACGGCATTTACGCCTGCGTCTGCACGGTGGGCGACCGCCGGTATGCATCTGTTGCCAACGTGGGCGTCCGTCCCACGGTAGCAAGCGGCGGCATCGTCAACTGCGAGACGCATATCATGGATTACGACGGATTTCTGTACGGAAAATCCATTCGGGTAGAGTTTTACCGCCGCCTGCGGGACGAGATGAAATTTGCCAACGTGGCAGAATTGAAATCCGCTATTCAGGGGGACGTACAGCACGCACGCTCCTATTTTGCTGTGCATCCTGCATACGTAAAGGAGGGGACGCTTTGACGAAAACATGTATCCGTCTGACGGCCGCCGTGCTGGCGGCAGTGTCGGTGTCTTTTCTTTTGAGTCTGTTTTCCGTGCCGGTGTCCGCTGCCGAACCGCCTTCGGCTGAACACGCCGGCGGCGCGTACCTCTACAACATGGAAAACGATATGGTCCTATACGCATATAACGAGGAAGCAAAGTTGTATCCGGCGTCTACCGTAAAGCTGATGACCGGTATACTGGCTGTGGAGGCGCTGGGCGATCAGCCGGAAAAGCAGATCACCGTCACGTCGGAAATGCTTCATAAAGTGGTGGGAAACAATATCTCGCTGGTGGTCGGCGAAACGGTGACGGTGGACGATATGCTCCACGCCCTTCTGGTGAACGGTGCCAACGATGCCGCACAGGTGCTGGCGGTTGCTGTGGGTGGATCTCTTGAGGGGTTTGTTGCCATGATGAACGAGAAGGCACAGCTTTTGGGCGCGTACAATACCCACTACACCAACCCCACCGGTATGCATAACGATTCCATGGTTACGACGGTGGCGGATACGGCGATCATTGCGAAATATGCGTATCATTTGCCGCGGTTTATTGAGATTACGTCCGTGCCCAAATACGTGATCGATTCCACCAACAAAAAGGAATACCGAAATCTGTTCAATCGAAATAGTCAGTTGTCTAAATTCTACGATACCCGCTATTTTTATCCGGATTCTCTGGGAATGAACGCCGGCTATACGGCGCAGAGCGGTTATTGCCTCGTGTCCGTGGCTGCCCGGGATAATCTTACGTATCTGGCGATCGTAATGAATGCGGAGAGCACGGAAGAGGAAATCTACAGTTATGCAAATGTAGAAAAAATGTTGGAGTGGGCGTTTGCGTCTTACGGCTATACGGAGGTTTTGTCCGTGGCAGAGCGTGTCTGCGAAATGCAGGTGACACTTTCTTCCACGGTGGATTACGTAACGCTTGTGCCGGCGGCACCTATTGTTCGCTACCTCCCCGTTGATCTGGACCCATCACAGATTCGAATTAGCTATAATACGTTTGATGAAGAATTGGTGGCTCCGGTAGAAGCAGGGCAGGTGTGCGGTACCGTGACGGTCACGTACGGCGATGAAATCCTCGGCAGCTGCGACTTGATTGCTACGGTGTCTGTGGCACGCAGTGAATTTCTCTTCTTTCTGGAACGCATTAAGACATTCACCTCCAGTCGGTTCTTCCGGGCACTTGTGGTGTTTATTATTCTCTTCAGTGTGGCGTACGTGCTGATTCAGGCGCATCGAAGAGAGCAGAATATGCGGCGCCGGAATTTCTATTAAAAAAGTGAAAATGCGTTGTGTATAACAACGCATTTTTTGCATATACTGTCTTAGCAGGCATGAGTTTTACATGCGGGCGGCTGACCACGCCGGGGCCGTTCGGGTAGGATTCGTGCCGCTTTTTTTCTTTTTGGCATTTCCCGATGGGAAAATCGGTTTTTGACAAAAATGCATAATTTATCAACGGTTTTTTTGTCAAGATGTTTTTTAGAAAAATAGTATTTTCTATTTTAAGACGCTTGCCGACGGAATGGATAATAGGATTTCCATAGAGTTTTCCACAATTTCGGGTAGTTTTCCCCGTGGAAAACTCGGATTTCATCCGAAAACGCAAGACTTTCCACAGCCTTTTCCACAGACTGTGGAAAACTTCGTGGATTTGGGGCATCTTGACGTAAAAGACACATTCAAAACGTGAATTTGTGCACGGTGCACAAAAATAGTTAAACAATAAATGAACGGCAGCCGCGGAAAACCTGTATATTGACAGGTGCGGAATGTGCATATACAAGGCTGGATGAATAATTTTCATCCGGCGGTAAATATTATGCATATATACATAATGAAAACCGGCAAAGCGTGCGGTCGCTTTGCCGGTTTCGGGGTAATTTCACTGTTTATCGTACGGCGTCTACCAGACGGTCGATCAGCTCGCCGTACGTCATGCCGGCGTGCATCATCAGTTTGGGATACATGCTGATGGAGGTAAAACCGGGGAGCGTGTTGATCTCGTTGAACACGATCTCGCCGTTGTCAGAGACGAAGAAATCCACCCGGGACAGGGTACGGCAATCCAAGGCACGGAAGATGATTTCTGCCTGTCTTCGTACCTCATACCGGATCTTCTCCGGCAGCCGTGCGGGTATGTAGAAGGTGGAGGTGTCGGAAACGTATTTCGCATCGTAATCGTAGAACTCGGCACCTGCGTCGATTTCTGCACAGTCCGATACAGTGTATCTGCCGTGCTCTTCCAGCACGGCCACTTCGATCTCGCGCCCTACGATGGTTTCTTCAATCAGTACTTTTTCATCTTCTCTGAAGGCTACGTCAAGGGCGGTGAGCAATCCGGCACGGTCTTTGGCTTTGGAGATGCCTACGGAAGAGCCGGCCCGTGCCGGCTTTACGAACATAGGATAGCCGAGGGCACGCTCTGCGTTTTCGGCGATTGTCTTTTTGTCGTCAGTGCTGCGGGCGAGAACGTACTTTGCCTGCCGGATACCGGCGGCGGCCACGGGAAATTTGGTCAGGGACTTATCCATGCAAACGCCGGAGGCAGTACAGCCGCACCCAATAAAAGGAATATCGGCCAGTGCCAGCATACCCTGTACGGTACCGTCTTCTCCGTACGCACCGTGCAGAACGGGGAAGACCACGTCCACTTTGCGGCTGTAAGGGAGCTCTCCGGGCGGACAGATAAGGAGAGAGCGGGCACCGGGCGTGAGATCCACCGTTACCTTTGGGAGTTGTGCCGGAGATTGGCACCAACTGCCGTCCCGGATCTTCTCCCAATCACCCGTATATAGGTACCAGGCGCCTTCCTTGGTAATGCCCACGGGCATAACGTCGTACCGCCCGGCGTTCAGATTGGTAAGTACGGAATAAGCCGAGGAGAGAGAAACCTCGTATTCGGAGGAGTGTCCGCCGAATAAAACGCATAGTGTGATTCTTTCGCTCATACGATCACCTTGGTGTTATCAGATTGCCGCCGTGCCAGAAGCACGCGGTCGTGTCCTGCCGCGTCGGGCAGGATGGAACCGGAAAATCCGGTCTGCGCCGCCAGAGATAAAACTGCTTTTCCCTGGGAGGCGCCGAATTCCATCAAAAGGACGCCGTTTCCCGCCAGCGTTTCGGCGGCGGTTCGGAGAACGCCCCGGATGACGGAAAGCCCGTCTCCCTCGTCCGTCAGTGCAGAGCGGGGTTCAAAGGACAGCTCCGGCTCTAAAGCCTTCATCTCATCTAATGCGATATAGGGAGGATTGGATACAATTACGTCAAATTTCGTTCCGGCGGGGAACAGCGGTTTCGTTACGTCACCGGAGATCACGGTGACGCGATCCTCCACGTGCAGCCGACGGCTGTTTTCACGGGCGGCGTTTACTGTGTTTTCGAACAGGTCCACGGCCGTAACCGCAATATCCTTTCGGAAATGGGCAAGGGCGATACCGATACAGCCGCTGCCCGTGCACAGATCGGCCACACGGGCTCCGTGGGGCATAAGGGGGATTGCTGCTTCCACCAGCGTTTCCGTATCTGCACGGGGAATCAGACAGTCGGGGGAGACGGCGAAAGAGAGCCCCATAAATTCCCATTCGCCCAGAATATACTGCAGCGGTTCACGCCGGCAACGGCGTTGTACTGCTTCCTCAAGTGCTGGGGAGGAAAGCTCCTCCTCCCGCATGGTGAGAAGCCGGGCCGGGGACAGCCCGGTGCAGTGGGAGGCCAGAAGCCTCGCCTCAAAGGCGGCGTCTTCTTTGGGGATGCCGGCCGCCGTAAGGGCGGCGGCAATGCCGTTCAGTGTCATTGTTCTTCGCCTGCGGTTTCACCGCTTTCCGGGGCGGTTTGGGGAAATTCCTCCGGCATGGCCAGCTTCAAGGCAGCGATGGCTACCTCCAGCTGACTCTCGTCCGGTTCCTGCGTGGTGATCCGCTGCATCCACAGACCGGGGGCAGAGAGGATCTTTGTGAAAATATTCGTATGCTTGCCGGCGTAGGAGATAAACTCAAAACCCACACCCACGATTACCGGAAGCAAAAGCAGCTTGTAGACGACCCGGAACGCCAGATTGTCCCAGGAGATCAGGGAATTTATAAGGATGCTGAGAATCAGAATTACGAAAATGAAACTGGTGCCGCACCGGGGGTGGAAGCGGCAGCAGGTCATTGCGTTTTCCGGCGTCAGCTCCATGCCGGCTTCGTAGCAGGCGATGGATTTGTGCTCCGCACCGTGGTATTCAAAGGTACGCCGCATTTCTTTCATCAAAGAGCACAGCGAGATGTACGCCACGAAAATAGCGATCTTCATAAGTCCCTCAATGAGATTGCGGAACCAGCCGATGCCGCCCAGCCACCCATCGATAAGCGATGTGAGAAAGGCTGGCAGATACATGAACAGGCCCATGGCGATCACAAGGCCAAGCACCAGGGAAATGCCGGTCAGAACGCCGAGGAATTTGTCACCCAGCTTTTTCCTAAGCCACGCCTCTACCTTGGAATCTTCGTCCTCTTCGTCAATGCCCAGCATTTCGGCGGATTTCATCAGCGTTTTGTAGCTGACGATCATGGATTCCACGAAATTTGCCACGCCGCGGATCAAGGGGATGGAGAGGATCTTGTGCTTTTTGCGTACGGAGACGTACGTTTGGGTTTCGGATTTGATATTGCCGTTTTCTTCCCGGACGCAGAGCGCCATCCGGTCACCGCATTTCATCATAACGCCTTCCAGTACGGACTGACCGCCTACCCGACCAAGGCGTTCGTTTTTACAGCAGGCGCCGCCTGCTTTTTTCGTATCGCTCATGATATAATTCTCCTGTATTCTGCGAATCTGTATGTGCAGAGGATTCTTTTTTCTTCTATTATATCACAAACGGACGGGCAAATAAATAGTTATTTGTAAATACGGCGAAGGTGCGGGGACAATTTCTTTGGCTTTTTGTAACTTTATATGTGAATTTTCTGTTTTGTTGTGGATTTTTTCAGCAAGGTGTGCTATAATATACAAGTTAGCAGGAAACAGACGCTTTTCCCGCATTTTCCTATACTCTATCAATTAACAAAGAAAAGAAAGGCAGTTTTACATTATGGGCAAGGCAAGCCGGAATAAGAGAGATAATCTCGAAGTTCGCCGTGCAGCGGCGGAGCAAAAGAAAAAAGAAGCGGCGCAGGCAAAAAAACGGAGTCTGCGGAATAAGATCATCGGAATCATTTGTGCCGTTTTGGCAGTGGTTCTGATCGGCGGTGTCATCATCAGCCATGAGTTGGAGGCGAGCGGTTTTTACCTTCGCCGGGTACCCGCCGTTGCTACTGAAAACTACGCCATGGACGGTGCGCTGGCATCCTACCACTTCTACAGCCAGTATCAGAATTTCCTTTCCATGTACGGCAGTTCCGCCGCGTCTCTTGGACTGGATACGACCAAATCGCTGAAATATCAGGAATGTCCTCTGTACGGCGACGGTACCACCTGGTACAAGCTGTTTATGGACAGCGCCATCACGGATATGACCAATACGCTGCTCTTCTGTGAGGAAGCTAATGCGCGCGGCATCACGCTGGAAGAGGAAGACTACGAGGCGATCGACGATTATATCGATCAGCTTAAAGCGCAGGCAAAGGCCAATAATATGTCGAAGGGCGTCTTCATCTCCAATCTCTATGGTAAGGGTGTAAAGGAAAAGGATGTTCGCCGCGCTATGGAAATGACCCTGCTGGCTTCCCGGTGCAGAAGTGAACTCGTTGGCGAGTACACCTATACCGAGGACGATTATCAGGCGTACGTGAAGGAAAATCCCACCGCACTGCTTCACACTACCTACGCAGCTATGTCTCTGTCCACCTCCGACGGTATGGTGGAGGGTGACGTAACCGTGGATCTTCTGAAGGAATTTGAGACGAAATTCCTGGCTGTGAAGAACAAAGAAGAGTTTGACGCAGTATCTTACGACTATCTGAAAAACTACGCTTATAAGAACTACACGGACGTGACTGAAGAGGGTGTGCGCGAAGAGGTCGCCGGCCATCTGCTCGAGGACGCCGTTTATACGGAGTCTGACGGTGGATTTATGAAGTGGGCGGCAGAGGACGGCCGTAAGGTAAACGACATCTTTACTACCTGGAGCAATGAGGGCAATACGCTGAGTGTGTGCATTCTTCTGAAGCCTGTCGCACTTCTCGAGTACGATACGGTAAACGTACGTCATATTCTTCTGACGACGGATACCTATGGTTCTGACGAAGCTGCCAAGGCGAAGGCAGAGGAACTGCTTGCCCAGTGGCAGAGCGGCGACGCTACAGCAGATTCCTTCGGCGCACTGGCTGCGCAGCATAGCGAGGACGGTGCGGAAAACGGTCTGTACGAGAACGTGAAGAAGGGCGAAATGGTAGAAGCTTTTGAGGCGTGGCTCTTTGAGGATGGCCGCAAAGCAGGCGACACCGGTATCGTCAAGACGGAGTACGGCTATCACATTATGTATCTGGACAGCTTCGGTATGCCCGCATGGCACAGAGAAGCGAAGGATATTCTGACACAGGCAGACTATGAGGAGGATTATAAGGCACTTCAAGAGAAGTATGCTATCACCTCTGACAGAGTTGCCCTGTCGTTGATCGATGCGTAAATAAGGAAAATGGGAGGTGCTGTACTGGAAAGTGCAGCACCTCCTTGCGTATCCCCTTGTCCGCAGAGGCGGCCATATTTTCCCACCTTTTGTGCAAAAACAAGGGGCTGTCGCATTTACACGCGACAGCCCCTTGTTAGTCTTTTATTTATGTACGGCTTTGTATCCCAGTCCCCGTACGGTAACGATCTGAAAATCATCGTTGTCCCGGAAGCGTTCGCGCAGACGGTTGATGTGTACGTCCACGGTGCGTTCTTCGCTGTCGCTGTCCGCATCCCAGAATTCGTTCATCAGCTGACGGCGGGTGAACGTCTTGTTGGGATAAGACAAAAACTTGAACAGAAGCTGAAATTCCTTTTTCGGCAAAACGGTGGTCTTTTCCCCTTCCGTTACTGCGAGAGAATCGTAGAGCAGCTCCGTCTTGCCCACCGTGAGCCGGCGTTCGGATGCAATTTTTGCACGGCGAAGCAGTGCCTGGATCCGCAGAACCATCTCGTCTTCATTCACCGGCTTTACCATATAATCATCCGTGCCGGCAAGAAAGCCGGTGCGTACGTCCTCGGGTGTATCCCTGGCGGTGATCATGAGAACGGGAAGTTGGACACCCATATCCCGAAGCGAACGGAGAAACGTAAAACCGTCCGTACCCGGCATCATCACGTCCAGAATCATCAGATCCACGTGATTCTCCTCCAGCTTTTCGGCGGCTTCCTCCGCGTCCCGTGCCGTCAGAACGTCAAAGCCGTTCTGGGACAGGACCACCTCAAAAAGACGCCGGGTGTTGGCGTTGTCGTCTGCGATCAGGATCTGAAACATACGTACCTCCCATAAGCCGGTTTTTGAAAAGATCTGTGCAATATCATTATAGCACGGATATATCAATTTTCTGTGAACATGGAAATTTTTCAGAAAAAATCTTTTGAGCCGCAAAATTCACAAAGGGACGGGATGCACAACGGTGAAAGTTTTATGATTTTCCCTCTTGTTTTCGGGCGTGCGCTGTGATATAATTTATGGTAAGTATATTTGTATCTTTGAAGGAGTAACAATATGGCTTATTATTACAGTGAAGCGTCTCATACGTTCAGCGAATATCTTCTGGTGCCGGGGTATTCCGATGCGAATTGTATCCCTGCCAACGTATCTCTGAAAACGCCTCTCGTGAAGTTCCGCCGGGGAGAAGAGCCCAAGCTTTCTATGACCATTCCGCTGGTATCTGCTATCATGCAGGCCGTATCCGACGACCGGATGGCGATCGCTCTGGCTCGGGAAGGCGGCGTCTCTTTCATCTACGGCTCCCAGTCTATTGCCGACGAGGCGGAGATGGTTCGCCGTGTGAAAAACTATAAGGCCGGCTTTGTTTTCTCCGATTCCAATATCCGTCCCGATCAGACTCTTGCCGACGTAATCGAGCTGAAGAACCGCCTTGGTCACTCCACCATTGCCGTTACCGACGACGGTACGGCAACGGGCAAGCTGCTCGGTATCGTCACCTCCCGTGACTACCGTGTCAGCCGGATGTCCATGGACGAAAAGGTGGAGACCTTCATGACTCCCTTCGAAAAGCTGATCACCGCTCCGGACGGCACGTCTCTGAAGGAAGCCAATAACATCATCTGGGATCATAAACTGAACTCTCTGCCTATTATCGATGAGAATCAGCACCTGGTGTCCTTCGTGTTCCGTAAGGACTACGACCAGCATAAGGAGAATCCTCACGAAATGCTGGATCAGCATAAGCGTTACGTAGTAGGTGCCGGTATCAATACCCGCGACTACGAGGAGCGCGTGCCCGCGCTGGTGGAGGCTGGTGCAGACGTTCTCTGCATCGACTCCAGCGAAGGTTTTACCGAGTGGCAGTCCCGTACCATCGCTTTCATCCGTGAAAAGTACGGCGACAGCGTAAAGGTTGGTGCCGGCAACGTGGTAGACCGGGAAGGCTTCCGCTTCCTTGCCGAGGCCGGTGCGGACTTTATCAAGGTGGGTATCGGCGGCGGATCCATCTGCATCACCCGTGAAACCAAGGGTATCGGCCGCGGACAGGCTACCGCAGTGATCGAGGTTGCCAAGGCCCGTGACGAGTATTTTGAGGAAACCGGTATCTACGTTCCGATCTGCTCCGACGGCGGTATCGTGCACGATTACCACATCACCCTGGCTCTGGCCATGGGTGCCGACTTCTGCATGCTGGGACGGTATTTCTCCCGCTTTGACGAAAGCCCCACCAATAAGGTCATGATCAAGGGCAATTACATGAAGGAGTACTGGGGCGAGGGCAGTGCCCGTGCCCGCAACTGGCAGCGGTACGATATGGGCGGTGCCTCCAAGCTGTCCTTCGTGGAGGGCGTGGACTGCTACGTGCCTTACGCCGGCTCTCTCCATGATAACCTGGCGACCACCCTTGCCAAGATCCGTTCCACCATGTGCAACTGCGGTGCACTCACCATTCCTGAACTGCAGCAGAAGGCACGCCTGACGCTGGTCAGTGCCGTTTCCATCGTGGAGGGCGGTGCCCACGACGTCCTGGTGAAGGAACAGTCCAACTGACATCTTCTTTCTTCATAGAGCAGACCTTGCGGTTTTTCCGTGAGGTCTGTTTTCCTTTTCAACGGCTTCTATGTAAAGAATTTTGCCGATGATACTTGCAAGTTCGGCTTCCTTGTGTTATAATGATACAGGTGGCGGCAGATATTGTCGATGAATAAACGGCCGCACCTGTAAGAAAATCAATAGGGAGGACAATACCTATGGCTATTTGCCCGAAATGCGGCGTAGAAGTCGCTGATGACGCAAAGTTTTGCAACGCCTGCGGCGCTGCTATGGAAGCCAAAGCAGAAGAGACGAAATCCGCTGTGGATGCCGTGAAGGAACTGAACAACACGAAGGATACTACCTCGGAGTTTGATCCGGCGGATATCGAGAAGAATAAGGTGCTCTGCCTGTTCGCCTACCTTGGTATCCTGTTCCTCATTCCCCTGCTTGCCTGCCAGGATTCCAAATTCGCCCGCTATCACGTGAACCAGGGAATTATTCTGTTTTTGGCGGAGTTGGTTTACGGCGTTGTTTGCGGAATCGTTATGGTCGTAATTATGTGGATCCCGGTTATCGGTCCGATCATCTGCGGACTTTTGTCTCTGGTTCCGCTTGTCTTTAAGATCATCGGTATCGTAAACGCCGTACAGGGCCGTGCAAAAGAACTGCCCATCATCGGTAAGTACAGACTGCTGAAGTAATTTTTCCAATACATAAAGCAGGCGTCTCCGTGGGGGATGCCTGCTTTTATATAATCCTATACCGGGAGGAAGACGTATATGCGTCGCTTTTTGCCGAATATCCTGCTTTTCGTCCTCGGCGTTCTCACGTTGGCTGGTGCAGTGTTTGTGAATGAGATACTGCCGCTTTCGGTGATTCTGCTGGCTCTGTCCATTGCCTGGGGGGCAGACGGCGAGGGACGGTATTACCTCCTCGCTTTGCCCCGGACTGTATTCTTCGGCGTATCCTGCCTTCTTCTCATCGGGATCCTCTACGCCGCCACGTCCTTGCATACCGGCCTTTCCGGCATCGGTGCGGTGGTGTTTGGATTGATTCTTTTGATGATTGCCGCCGCAGAGGCGGCGATGTGCCTTTTCCTTCGCCTTATCTATCGGATAGCGAAAAAACAGAAATTCGCACCCCGTGCCGTCCCCGTGCGGGATTGGATCTTATTTGGCATTGATGCGGCCGCCGCACTGACGCTTTTTGTGATTTGGATGGAACTGGTGTGAAAAGAGCAGACATTCGTATGAATGTCTGCTTCTTTTATAAATTTTTTAAAGGCGTGCGGGAAAAACTTTTCCTGAAAAATCTCCTCGTGTACGTACTCTTTTGCAGTGTTTTGTCGAATGAGTCGATTCTTACGCCTTGTGCACCACGATCTGCGGGAAAGGGATTTCGATTCCGTTTTCACGGAATGCCAGAAGCAGTGCGCGGTTCAACTGCCGTTTGCAGGAATATACGTTCAGTTCGCTTGCAATGGCGACCACGCGCAGGACGACGCCGGACGCCGCCAGTTCGTTCACACCCGCATAGGTGATGTCGGTGAAGGCATTGTCAGGAACGGCTTTCATGGATTCGATCACCTGGGCGATTATTCTTTCTGCCGCGGCAATGTCTGTGCTGTAACTGACAGCGATATCACAAACGGCGGCGGAATCTTTGTTTGAGCAGTTCAGCACGTCCTTGATGTTGGAATTGTTCATGATCTTGATGTTGCCGCCCCGATCCCGAATGCTGGACGTTCTCACGCCGATCTGTATTACTTCACCGCGGAATCCGTTTACTTCAATGATGTCGCCTACGTTGAATTGATTCTCAAAGATCATGCATACGCCGGTGAAAACGTCCGCGATCAGACTTTCAGCACCGAATCCGACGATAATGCCCAAAAGTCCAACGGTAGTGGCGATTCCTGCTACATGTACGCCCAGTGCCAGCAGCACCAAAATCAGTCCCAAAATGATGTAGATGTAATTGGCGGCGCTGAACAAAAGCTCTAAAAGGGTCTTTTTTCGGTTGGACACCGGATGGATCCGTTTGACGATGAATCGGGTCAGTTCAGCAAGCGTGATCATGCCGAATATAATGAACAGCACGTTGAGACTGCGGGCGAAAATGCCGAATCCGCTCCATTCATCCAACCATCCGCCCACGGATAGGCCGCCGATCAGCGGGGTTTTTGCCAGTATACCGAACAGGATGCACAGAATAAAACAGAGAATATCTTCGCGGTCTATGGAGGAATCGGTGCTTTCTTTAGGGGCCTTTTTTTGTTTTTTCTCAGCCATGGATTTTCTCACTTTCACTGATGTGGGATTTTATTGAGTTTCTATCGTCTCGATTTTCATGAACGAGGGTAGGATCAAATCAAACGATCCGCTCACCAAAACGAACTGACAGGTGCGTATAGAGTAAAGTTCCCGTGGCTCGTCAAGCGTGGAGTTTTCGGCAAGATACCGGCGGATCTCGCTGTAGCTTTTGTCTTTTGCCCAGTTATAGGAGTCAAAGAAGTTTTCAAAGGATTGCTCCCCGAAGCAGATCGCATCTTCTGTTAAAAACAGACTTCCGCTTACGCGCCAACCGTGTTCTTTGAAGTGGATGATATCTATGCCTTCAACGGAGCGAAGATAGCGAAGGGGATCGCCGTCTTTTGCATTTTCTGAGGCGACGAGCGATGGAAGACCGAGCACGATTTCTTCCTGCATCCATCCCGTTTCCACGAAAGGAATGTTAAACAGCATGAGTTCCTCCGATATATAGGGGTTCGTATCGCTGTCGATCCATCCGTACGACTGATGGCTAACGGAGGCATTTATTATTGATGAGTCTGCAGAATAAAATGGCTCATCCGTAAGAGTAACGCGGAACCGTAGGGTATCCCGGCCCTGACGCGCCGCCTCCACCCGTTCTTCCGGGAAGGTTTGGCACATGGTATACAGGTACCCGGCAATATAATCGTAGTAGTCTTCGTTTTTCGTGGTATCGTAGGAAATACGGTATTCGTTGCCTTCCTCCAACGTGTAGGTGTAAGTGGATGGGAAGACGAAATCATACAGATCCGAGTGCGTCTGTATGGCTACGTCCGCGTCCGGCAGCACACCCACAGAGGCAGTGATAACAATACCAGCGGCTGCCGTGCCGAGAATGTATTTTAGCATTTTTTTGGGACGCCTCTTTTTTTTCGGAGGTAAAGGCGGCGGTGCGTGATCTGCATTGTATTCGTCCGGCAGCGGATGAACCGGGGATGCTTCCGTATATTCATGGGGAAGCGGACGGTATTCTTCGGGCATGACGGTATCGTTTTCTCTCACGGTCAGCCTCCTTTGCTCGAATTTGGGGGAATTTGCCTATATATTATACAAAAAAAGTATACGGGCGTCAAGATACTGCGCCGGTTTGGCGAAAAAACTCGGGTACATCCGTATGGATGCACCCGAGAGAAGATTTATGAAAAGGATCTATCCTGTCACAGTACGCCCTTTTGCAGCATCACGTTGGCATACAGTGCCTTTTCGCTGGTGGCGATAATGGCGTATGCCTCCCTGGCTTCCTCGTAAAATTTGGAACGGGAAACGGTGCCGATGGCGGCGTCCTTCCGATCGTCGTGCTTGCCGACGATCTCTTTATATACGTCCCAGATAGGCGTTTCTACCGGATCGCCGGGCAGAACCTCCATAAGCGTTACCGGCGTCTCCGTGTACGTGTCCAGCGGAAACAGCTGCAGAATCGCGTCCAAAAACTCGGGTACGCCATGTCCGTCACAGCGGATAACGATGGCGTTTTTGCCCGTGGAGGCGGCGGCAAAGTTGCCGTCCGCAATAACGATCCTGTCGCCGTGTCCCATCTCGCACAGAACCTTCAAAAGTTCCGGCGAGAGGATATTGGGGATTCCTTTTAACATAGCCGTTCCTTTCTCAGAACGAGATCAGACCGCTGTCGGCGGTAACCACAGCACCGTTTACAACGGCGGCCGCATCGCTTGCAAGGAAGAGGGCAACGTCTGCGATCTCAAAAGCCTCTGCGTTTCTCGTGCCGAAGTTCATAGCGAGCATGGCGTTCTGGAGACCCTTCTGGTCTGCATTGGCAAAGAGGGCGGGATCGGTCATCTCCGTGTTGATGCCGGCGGGGCAGATGGCGTTGCAGCGGATCTTATTCAGACGGTAGGTGAAGGCGGTGTTCTTGGTCAGACCGATGACGGCGTGCTTTGCCATGGTGTAGGCACAGCCACTCTTACCGCCGCAGATACCTGCGATGGAAGCCACGTTTACGATGCTGCCGCCGTTCTCGTTTTCCAAAAATACTCTTACAGCCTTGCGGGTAGCCCAAGCAGGACCGTATACGTCTACCTTCATCAGACGCTCCATGAGCTCCGTGTCCAGATTCTCTGCGGGGGCGAAGTTGTCCATAAGACCTGCGTTGTTGATGAGAATATCGAACTTGCCGAACTTTTCGATGGCAAAGTCGATCATCTTCTCGTTGGTTTCTTCCACGGAAATGTCACCGGCGTACGCTACGATCTCACCGGGCATTTCACGGCTCTGCTCCTCCAGAGCGGCCAGTCTCTCAGCACGTCTTGCCACGGCAACTACCTTTGCACCTTCCTTTGCGAAAAGAAGAGCGATCTCCCGGCCTACGCCGCTGGATGCACCGGTAACTACGGCAACTTTGTTTTCCAGTCTCATTGGTTATTCCTCCAAAAATGGTTTATTTTTTTATCCTATATACTATATCAATTTTTTGCACATTTGTCAATATATTTGGCAAAAGTTAAAAAGAAAAAGACACATCATCGGCAGAGATAGCCGTGACGTGCCTTGTTTTTATAAAGGTTTTTGAAAAGGGTGTGGGGAAAACTTTTTGCAAAAAGTTTTCCCCACGAATATCGTTTCTCTTTACTTGCTTGCTTCTTCCACTGCAACAGCAACGTGGGCGGTCATACCAACCATGGGGTTGTTACCTGCGCCGATCAGACCCATCATCTCTATGCTTCAGGGGCTTTAGCCATAGCTTCTGGGAGAAAGCTTTTGCCCAAAAGCCTTGCGGTGTAAGCCTTTCACGATAATTGCATTGCAAAATCCTGTTACGCTGAACACATCGTTTTAGAGTTTGCTAAATGCATTATATCGTGTTTTTAGCTTTTCGTACATGGCTTTTGGGGAAGTTTATTTGCGACTTTTTTGCTAATAGTTACTTTATTTTGTACTATCGTCTTCTTCTAATGGTGAAGGAGAGCCCTTATCATCTGTGCCTATTCCATACGTTGACGGATTTATATTCGAACCAAACGATCTGTCGGGCTCGCTTGGCGAGTTTTTAAACGTATTCGGTGACACAACACTCTCGCAGATGAAGCGCGCTATCAAAGTATTGAAAAGACACGGCAAAAGATTTGGCATCGCGGGCGGAATGTCTGAGCACGATATATCGATCTGGGCAGAGCTTGAGCCCGATATGCTTTTTACGGGAGCCGACTGGTGCCTTGTGTACGAAGCAGGGAAAAGAACGCTTAATATTATTAAAAAGGATATGCCTCAATAAAAATCCTTTATTTTATTTCGATCATCTTGAATATTTTCAGCCCTTTTATAGAGAAGCTGACGCGTTCGCCGTCGTAATTGAAGGGTACTTCCTCTTCGTTGTCGGGAAGTATCTTTACCGACGTCGGCACAAAATCCGTTTTTATGGAAACGTTTATATCCTCAACCCGTCTTGCCGTCTCGCATCTGTTCATAAGAACGGCGTTGACAAGCAGTGACGACTCTGTCTTAAATGCGGTTATCTCGATATCCTCGGCAGCGTCGGAGACGAGAGTGGAGTCAAGCCTTGATGCGTATTTGAGAAGATTTACGAATACGTTTCTGCAGTCGTAAAGATCGGTCGATTCGATCGAGACCGCAGACCATATAACAGTACCCTTTCCGAACTTTTTCATTGCAACGGCGGGGATGCTCGTTTTTATTCCGGGGGGATCCGAGTGGATCGACGCGAACCTTTCCTCGCTTCTTGCCGTATAGGGCAGGGTGAGCGTTGCGAGAACGTCGACTTCGTCAATTCCGCGGACGATGGGGGCAGTACCCTTAAAATTCATCGGGTATTTTTCGTTAAAGTATTCAAATTCGTCTTGAATTGCCGTTTTGGGAGAGACGTAAACCACGGTCTCCTTCGTTCTTTCCTCAACGCAAGCTCCGAAAAATTCCTTTAGCATTTTTTCGTTGTCCGCACCGCTGAAATACAGCGTTCCGCCGTCGCGGACGTACTTTACGAGTCTTTCGGTATCGTAATCATCCTCTGACGTGAGACAGGGCGCAACGATCGCTTTGTGCTTATAAAGATCGGCAAAACCACCCGTTATTCCGCACAAAATATTTTTTTCGATCAGGGCTTCAAGCGTTTTGACTACGCCGAGATAATTGGTGTAGCCCTCGCCCCGCGGATCAAATTTGCTCTTGAGAGAATAATAAAGACCGACGTCCTCGATAGGCTCGCCCTTATAATAAGGCTCGTAAGGGATAAGCTCTGAGAACACCTCGCCGAGTTGTCGGTAGACTCTCTCGTCCATAGTGCCGACGGGGTCGATAGCATCTATGAGGAGCGTTGCTCCGTGGTGAGCTGCCGTAAGGAAAAAAGCACTTTTCATAATATCGGGAGATTTTATCTGCGTATGAGCGGAAAGTCCCGGCGCACAACGTGTGAACATATGCTCAAACGGTTGATTTTTACTGATGCTTCTGTAAAACTTGCAGGTGAAGGAATGTCCGTAAACGCCTCTGTCAAGGTCGCCTCCCACATAATCGCAAGCAGATATGACCTCCTCGGCGTTAGCGCTTTTTCCGTCAGGAAGTGCCGAGAACGCAACGTTGTGCTCAACGCTGACCCCGGGCATCAAGGCTTTTGTGAGCTTTGTGACCCAATTTGCGAATTCACCCATCCACTCTCGACGTTTACGCATATGGAGCAGCCATTTTTCATCCGACCAATCCTCAACGGTCGGAAGCTCCTCTCCCGTTTCTTTTAAGTATCTTGCGCGGCAATGACTGCAATGGCACATATGCGGCCAAAAGAGCATATCGTAGAACATTCCGTCAAGCTCGGTGTACTCTGCCACCTCGCGTATCTGCTCTTCGGTGAATTTGAGATAATCGGGATTATTGGGACAAACAAGTCCGTATCTCGATCCGCGGAACGCTCCCCTTTCGGGAGCTTTTCCCGCATCCTCGGCTTTCACTATTCTCCACTCGGGATGATTGTCATAAGCCCAATTATTATAAATGAGGCTGTAATATCCCGTAACCGAGATCCCCTCCGCGCGGCAGGAGGATATAAGCTCCTTGAAGGTATCCTCACGTCCGATAAACGCGTTATGCATCTTACCCGTTTTCGTGGGATAATTGCAAAGACCGACGTGAGATTGAAGATATATCATTGCGCTTTGAATTTTAGCGATCTTCAGGTTTTTAACGTATTCCTCCCCGGAGAACTCCGAGAGAAATGCGGGATCCCAGTCATCTATATGCATATCCAGCAGGTGACGTCTGTATGATCTTTCGTACCACATAATCTGCTCCTTTTATTTTTGATTTTTTCTTGATTTTATCACAAAAAAGTAGTATAATCAATGCATATTAAGACGGGAAAATAGCATTTTTGTTTTTTAAAAATCAAAAATGAGACAAGGAGAAGGTATGCTTGACATTATGATGCCCGAGCTGATCAGGGCAACGAAGGATTTTTACAACATAGCGGGTATAAAGACCGTGCTCTACGACGCGGACAGAAGATTTTTGTATTCCTACCCCTCGTCGATGTGCGAATTCTGCGAGAAAATAAGGAAATGCCCAAGCCTTACCGAGAAATGCTTTGAATGTGACAATCGAGGCTTCGACGCCTGCGACAAAACCATGAAGCCGTACGTATATAAATGTCATATGGGCTTAGCCGAGATAATCACCCCGATCGTAGAAAACGGAGTTATAATCGGGTATATGATGATAGGTCAAATACTTATGGAGGGTGACACCGACAAGGTACGGGCGCTTATAGATCTTGCCGAAGAAAAATACGGCGTAAATAAGTCTACGCTTTTATCCGAGCTTGATAAAATAAAACTCTCAAGCCGTGATTTTTTAGACTCCGCGATCGGTGTTCTGACTATGTGTATATGCTATCTGTATACCAATAACATAATAGTAAAGCGTGACGGTGGACTTGGCGCAAGGCTCAGAAAATATATAGATCATCATATTGACGGAGATCTTGCGATAGGAACTCTGTGCAAGATGCTATACATATCAAAAAGTAAGCTCTATGCAGTCTCGAGATCCGAGTTCGGTATGGGAATTTCGGACTATATACAAGAGCAACGAATGAAAAAAGCGAAAAAGCTCTTACTTGAGACCGATAGTATGATATCTGATATCGCTTCTGCTGTTGGATATGCGGACGCCAATTATTTTACCCGCGCGTTCAAACGTGAAACGGGAATGACACCTAAAAAATACAGAGAGCAAAAAACAGTTGAATAAAATGACTCCTTCTGAATTTTCTTCAATTATTTGCCAAAAATTTCCGCTTAAATAAAAAACATTGGACACATCACCGTGCAAAAACACGTAAATGATGTGTCCAACTTTTTTATTTAATTTTGTAGGGGCGATTCACGAATCGCCCGCGGGTCATTCGTGAATGACCCCTACGAAAGCCTTGTAAATCAAGGATTACTTACTAGCTTCTTCCACAGCAACAGCAACTGCAACGGTCATACCAACCATCGGGTTGTTACCTGCGCCGATCAGACCCATCATTTCTACGCTTCAGTAAGCTTGGAAATCTATTGAGGTAAGAGAAAGCCTTATAAAACAAGCTTTTTGAATCACAAAATCTTTCCGTCGAACACATCGTTTTCAGTTTTGCTGAATGCATTATATCGTGTTTTGATGTCGCCGTAAATGATGTGGTCGAAGAGTTTGCGAAAAGGTTGCGATTGATATTTTTGAGTAGAGCAGATGTTTAAAAAACGAAGGCAATGTTGATAAAAAACTTGACAATCTTATAAAATTATGGTATAATGTTCTATGTTACAGAACACAGAACAGAAAGGAGGAAAAACGATGGCAAAATCGAAGGATTCTGATTCTAAAATGACCGGGAAACAGAAAAAAGAACTCGGGAAACTTATCAAAGAATGTCGTGATAAAAAGAGCTTGCGAAGCGTAGCGGATGCCGTTGGGATTCCTCCGTCAAATCTTAAATATATTGAGGACGGTGTGAACGCACCAAGTCCCGAAACGTATGCAAATCTTATCAGTGAGCTTTCCCCGCAAGCACCGATGCGAAAGAAAATGGATCGGGCGTATATGGCTATCAGAAGTGCACCGCCCCCGGATGTGTGCAAGGTTGTAACTGCTAATGAGGGATTGAATGACTCTCTTCGTATCATTGAAGGGCATACGCTTACCCCACAACAATTCCAAGAGTTGAACACGTTGTTACGCTCTTTCTCAGAGAATCAGTAAAGGAGAATGATTATGAATATGAAATATAATTACGAGGTTATGTTCGATGATACCTCAATTGACGTTAGTAAAGAGGTTGGCTTGGTATGGTCTATTGCCAATTCTTTGAGAGGAGCATACACTTCCGATAAGTACAAGGACGTTATTATTCCTATGGTTATCCTTCGCCGTTTTGAGTGTGCACTTGAATCAAAAAAGGATACGGTTGTTGCCGCTTACGAGAAGGACCGCACACAGCCTGCGGCTCTGCTATGCAAGGTTTCGGGTTATCCCTTTTATAGCACAAGCAGGTTCAATCTCAAAAATCTTTTGAACAATAGCGACGATATTGCTGAGAATTTGAAGAGCTATATTGAGGGGTTCTCCGCTAACGTGCAGTTGATCTTGAATAAACTCTTGAAGTTCAATACACAGATCGACAAAATGGACAAGAGCAACCGTTTGTATAGTGTCGTAAAAAAATTCTCCGAGCTTGACCTTTACCCCGACCATATCGATGGAATGAAGATGGGTTATATCTTCGAGGACTTGATTCGTCGTTTTTCTGAAAATGCCGAAGCAGGCGACCACTATACTCCCCGTGAGGTCATCCGTTTGATGGCTAATCTCCTTCTTTCTGAGGGTTGCGATGATCTTCTTACCGAGGAAGGTAAGGTCGCGACTGTGCTGGACGCAGCTTGCGGCTCGGGTGGCATGCTTTCCACCGCTTGCGACTACCTTCGCCGCAAAAATCCCTATGTAGATGTTCGTTTGTTTGGACAAGAGATCAACCCCGAATCCTACGCCATCTGCCTTGCAGATATGTTGATTAAGGGGCAGGACGTAAAGAACATTCGCGGTGAAGAAGAAGCTAACACGTTGAAAGTGGATTGCTTCCCCAATCAGAAGATGCGACTCGTCATCATGAACCCGCCTTTCGGTACGCCTTGGGGCGGCAAAGACGTTCCCGATGGTCAAGAGGCTGCGGTGCGCTCTGAATTTAAGAAGGACGGACGCTTTGAGCACGGATTGCCCGGAACGGGTGATGCGCAGCTTCTGTTTATGCAACACGCAATCAATAAGTTGGATGATAAAAACGGTCGTGCGGCTATCATCAGCAATGGTTCGCCTCTGTTCTCGGGTGGTACGACAAGCGGAGAAAGTCAAATTCGCCGTTATATGCTTGAAGCAGATTTGGTTGAAGCCATCATCGCACTCCCCACACAGCTTTTCTATAATACGGACATTGGTATTTATATCTTCATACTTTCTAAGCACAAGCGCCCTGACCGCAAAGGCAAGGTGCAGTTGATCAACGCCGTTGATTTTTGGAAGCCTTTGCGCAAGTCGCTCGGTAAAAAGCGTAGAGAGATTGACCGCGACAGTATGAAGAAGATCACCGAGCTTTACGCGAACTTTGAAGAAAACGAATACTGCAAGATCTTCCCCAACGAAGAATTTATGTATAAGGAGTATGCAGTTTATCAGCCGTTGCAGCGCAGAGCAGTTCTGAACGTGGAGAGCATCGAAAAGCTCCGCACGAGCGCATATTTTACAAGTAACTCTTCCATTTTCAACGAGAGTGATTTTGAAGAACTGAAGGAAATGAATCCCCGTAGTGCGGCGGATGAAAAGAAGTATCAGAAGTATATTAAAGGTCAGAAATTTGTCGCAGACATTCTTTCAATTCTTGAAACAAATACATCGGATAAGGTTTATACCGATTATGCTAAGTTTGAACAGTATCTTAAATCTTTGATTTCCGATGTGGAGGGATATTCTGAAAGTCGCTTGACGGGGATTGCAATGATCCTTTCTGAAATGGATAAAACAGCGGTGGTTCAAAAGGACAGAAAAGGCAAGGTTGTTCTCGATCCTACCACAAAGGATACCGAGATTATCAAACTCACCAAGGATGTTGAGGAATATTTCGCGGAAGAAGTTTATCCGCACGTTCCCGATGCCAAGTGGTTCTACGAATATGATCCTACAAAGAAGGAAAGTGCGAACAACAAAGAAAAGAAGGGTGCAGAGTTCCCATTCACAAGATTTTTCTATGAGTACAAAGCTCCCCAGTCTGCAGATGATCTTTTGGCACAGTTTATGGAGCTTGAAGCATCACTTGCAGAAAAGATAAAGGCTCTTTGAGAAAGCGAGGTTTTATGATGATAGAACAAATGAAACCAAGCGGAATTGATTGGATAAAAGACACACCTTATTCGTGGCACACAAACAAAGTCAAATATTTAGCTACGGAATCGGGAACATTGTTTTTGGATGGAGATTGGATTGAAAGTGACGTTATCGAAGAATCGGGAATACGCTATCTTACAACAGGAAACGTAGGTGCCGGATACTATAAAGAACAAGGCAGTGGATATATTTCAGAGAAAACTTTTTCAGATTTGCATTGTTTGAAAGTTTATCCGGGAGATCTTATGATTTCACGATTGAACGAGCCAATTGGCAGAGCTTGTATTGTCCCCGAAGGCGAAGACTTTTATGTTGTAGCTGTGGATAATGTGATTTTACGTCCCAACAAAGAATACAACAAAAAGTTCATTATGTATGCAATGAACACCGAAGGATATGCTGAACACGGCAATATGATTGCTCGTGGTGCAACAATGTCACGAGTCAGCAGAAGCCAACTCGGACAGTTTTGGATTGCGGCTCCAAATCTAAGCGAACAAACTGCCATAGCTGAATTTCTTGATGTTCAGTGTTCCAAACTTGACAGCATCATCGCCGACCTTGAAAAGCAGATTGATACACTTCAAAAGTACAAAAAGTCCTTAATTACCGAAACGGTAACAAAGGGATTGGACAAGTCCGCGCCGATGAAGGATAGCGGCATCGAATGGATCGGACAGATTCCCGAGCATTGGATTATTCAGCCTATAAAATACAGAGCAGACTTTTATAATGGGGACAGGGGAGAAAACTATCCTTCAAAATCTGAGATGTTGAACGAAGGAGTTCCTTTTATAAATGCAGGACACTTATGCGAGGGCGGTTTAGATATGGAATCTATGGATTACATATCTGAAGAAAAATATCGTTTAATGGGTGGTGTTAAATTACAAAATGGCGATATTGTCTATTGTTTACGAGGTAGCATTGGCAAAAATTCAATATTGGATATCGATCGTGGAACGGTAGCATCGTCTTTGGTCGCATTAAGGAGCAAAAATATTGTTCCGAAGTATCTTTATTATTCGATAAATTCTCATATCGAAGAGGTACAACGATTTTTATGGGATAACGGCACAGCTCAGCCAAATCTTTCAGCGGAGAATTTGGGGAAATTCAAAATTTGTATCCCATCCAAGGAAGAACAACTGACGATTGTTTCTTTCCTCGACGAAAAATGTGCACTTGTTGATCAAATATTGTTTGAAACAAGAAAGCAATTTGAGAAAATACAACAACATAAAAAATCCCTTATATACGAATATGTAACGGGTAAAAAACGTGTAGTGGAGGTGAAATGATATGGCAATCAAAAGCGGACAATTAAAAGAAAAGACAGATTATCAAGCATATATCCTTGAAATGTTGCGAGATGAGAATAGCTATGTAGTTCGTCCTGCCACTTCCTTCGAAGCCGGTTACGGAATGGATACGGAAGTACTCTTCAACTTCTTGGAAGCAACGCAGAGCGAAGCTCTTGCAAAGTTGGAAAAGCTCTATAAGGACAAGACTCGTCAGACCATTCTCAACTACATCAACAATGAGATCAACAAAAAGAACCGCTGCCTGCTTGACGTATTGAAGCACGGCGTAGAGTTTGATAACGGCGTTACACTGAACTTGATGTATAGAAAGCCTGCAAACTCGTTCAATCCCAAAGCAGAGGCTTTGTATCAGCAAAATGTGTTCTCCGTTATGGAAGAAGTGTATCACACGGAGGGCGAGCGTATTGACCTTGTTATCTTCTTAAATGGTATCGCCATTTTTACGTTTGAACTCAAATGCAACACAAGCGGACAGAATTATGAGGACGCCATTTGTCAGTATAAGTTTGACCGCGACTATAAAACACGCCTTTTGAAGTTCAAAGCGGGTTGTCTTGCCCACTTTGCTATGGACTTGAACGAGGTCTATATGTGTACGAACCTCAAGGGTGCATCCTCGTTCTTCCTCCCCTTCAACAAGGGTTGTGGTACGGGAATCAACTCGGGTAAGGGCAACCCTCACAACGATGACGGAATAAACGTATCTTATATGTGGGAGGATATTTTGAAAAAGGATACCGTGCTGTATCTGATTGACAAAATCATTTTCCTACAAAAAACCACAAAGAAGAACCCCGATACGGGCAAGCGCGAAACCAAGGAAACCCTGATATTTCCCCGTTATCATCAGTTCAATGCGGTTCGTAAGCTCGTTGCGGACGTGATGGAAAACCATACCGACAAGAATTATTTGATTGAGCATTCGGCAGGTAGTGGCAAGACCAACACGATTGCTTGGCTTGCTCATAGGTTGGCGTCCTTGCACGATAGCGAGGATAACGCCATATTCGATACGATCTGCATTATTACCGACCGTATCGTTGTTGACAGACAGCTTCAAGAAGCAGTGTTGTCGCTGGAGCACAAGCCCGGACTCATCAAGGTTATGGACGATAAGTGTGCTGCCGTTGACCTTGCGGATGCTTTGAACAGTAATACCAAGATTATTGTAACAACCATTCACAAGTTCTTATACATTCACGACCTCGTTGGAGAAATGAAGAGTAAGAAGTTTGCGGTAATCATTGACGAGGCTCATTCCTCCACGGCAGGATCGGAAATGGAAGCGGTAACATACGCGCTTTCCGAAAGCAGAAAGCTCAGTGATGCGACTCCCGTTAGTGTTGAAGACGATGACGAGTCGATGGCTGATATTATCGAGGACGAGATTGAGAGAACGGGTAAGCAGCCAAACGTATCAATCATTGCTTTTACGGCAACACCGAAGCCTACCACACTTCAGTTGTTCGGTTGTTTGAACGAAGAAGGTAAGAAGGTTGCTTTTGATCTTTATTCGATGAAGCAGGCGATCGAAGAAGGATTTATCCTTGACGTGCTCAAAAACTACGTCACCTACAAGACCTACTTTGAATTGAACAAAGCCATTGAAGACGATCCCGAGCTTGAAACGATTGCCGCAAAACGCAAGATTGCAAAGTACATCGAGCTTCACGATACCAACATCGCCCAAAAGGTAGAGATCATCATTGAGCACTTCAAAAACAATATTATGAAGGAGCTTGGCGGCAGAGCTAAGGCAATGGTTATAACGTCATCAAGACAGTCTGCGGTCAAGTACAGAAACGAATTTGAGAACTACATAGCCAAGCACGGATACACGGGGATCAGAGCATTGGTTGCTTTCTCGGGTAAAGTTTCGCTTGACGGCAAGGATTACACCGAACCGGTTATGAACGGTATTGCCGAAGAGGATCTTCCCGAGGTGTTCGACTCCAACAGCTATCAAGTGCTACTTGTTGCGAACAAATATCAAACGGGATTTGACCAGCCCAAGCTCTGCGCGATGTACGTTGATAAGAAGCTTCGCGGTGTGAGCGCGGTTCAGACCCTTTCCCGCTTGAACAGAATTTGCGCTCCTTATGACAAGAAAACCTTTGTACTCGATTTCAAGAACGAGTATGAGGATATTCAAAAGTCGTTCGCACCGTTCTACACGGAAACGGTATTGGCGGAAACGATTACGCCCTCCGATATTCGCGCGGTTGAAGCGCAAATTGACCAATATAACTTCCTTGATATTGATGATATTGACTTGTTCAATGAGTATCTGTATCGGGATAAGAGATTGGCGCGCGACAAGGCGAAGATGTGGTCGCTGCTTGACAAGTCTTTGCAGATCATCAACAAGTACACCGATCTTGAAAAGATGGAGATCAGAGCAACAATCAAACGCTTTATCCGTTTCTACAGCTTCTTGATTCAAGCAACCTGCTACGAAAGCGTTGATCTCCACAAGAAATATAATTTCTTAACCTATCTCGTTAAGGAAATTGAGGTTGGCGGAGGCGGAAACGACTTCGACATTGCTGATAAGATTACCGCATCCAACTTCAAGCAGGCTAAGACGGGTGATACCACTCACGATATTGAGTCGGAACCCGAAGTCGCACTTCCCAAGCCGAATCCCGTCTATATTGACGAACAAGTTAAGAAGAAACTTTCCGAGATCATTGATGAAATCAACTCCGCATACAATAAGAATTTCGACCCCGATGTTGCTTCCAAGTCTGCGCTTCAGATGCGTGATCTTCTCTTGAAGAACGGTCATTTAAGGGATAGTGCAAGGAACAACTCTCTGCGCGATTTCAAGTTTGCATACTTCGATGCCGTTCAAGACGCTCTGCTTGATGGCTATGAGCAGAACCAAGACTTCTTTGCATTGCTTCTTGATAACGAGGAGCGTAAGCGCGAGATTATGCAAGTGTTCCTTGAAGATGTATATAAGCAATTGAGGGAGGAATAAATAATTTTATATCACGATTAACAAATATTATTAAACATAGAAAGGAGATAACAATGTATTCAGCACATGATGTTGCAGTTTATATAATTAATTGGTGCAACGAACATAGAATATCTATTTCAAATTTAAAACTTCAAAAACTATTATATTTTGTGCAAGGGGAAGCGTCTGCGAGAAGCCCCCATCGCTTAATTGACGATGATTTTTATGCATGGCAGTTGGGGCCCGTAGTACCTAACGTTTATTCTGATTATGCTATGTATTCATCTTCACATATTCCGAGACAAATTGTAAAAAGGGAAATTGCTGAGGGCGAAAAGTCGATTATTGACATGGCTCTCGTAAAGTATGCAAACTATTCTCCGTGGGCGTTGGTGGAAAAATCGCACAATCAAGACCCGTGGAAATACAATTATAGTATTTTTGGAGATAGAGCCCTAATTCCGTATCAATCTATTAAAGACTATTTTAGTGGAGGGGATGCAAGATGACAGATGAAGAAAAGAAAGAACGATTGTTAAACTTGATTGATGATCTTTGTAAACCCTCTTTTGCGAAAGATACCGAATTGATTGAATCGTGGATACAAAATCTAAATGTCATATACGCTAACGAGTATAGGCACACATATTCTGACATTTTCTTTAAAGTGCAAAGTATTATTGCTGTGTCAGACTCCGAAGTTCTTGAGATTTTGGGCGAAAATCTTAATGTTCTTTATGCGGAAATTAACAAGAAACATGATGAAAACCCTGCGGATGCAAACTTAAAAAATACTATTTTTAGCTATAAAAAATTTGCAGATCACATCAAGTTGGAAATTGGACGCTTTAACTTTATAAAATCTCAAATTCCCAAATTATCTGAAAACAACACTGTGGGACAGACAACTGTTCCTGCAAAACAACCAGACGAAGAATTAGTTGCCAAGGTGGAGAAATTGGAAACGGCGGTAAACAACATTCGTCCAATTGCAACTAAAGCACAAAGCGAGTTAGATAAACTTGATTCTAAGTTGGAGAGTAATAAGATTTCATCCATTACTACGTTGACGATCTTTTCCGCTGTTGTTTTGGCGTTTTCGGGTGGTATTACTTTTGAGGCGGGCATGCTTGATGGAATGGCAACCGCATCGCCATATAGATTGGTTTTTACTATTGCCTTAACCGGATTTATATTATTTAACACAATTTTTGCTTTGCTTTATATGGTAGGCAAAATGGCTGGCAAATCTTTGAATGGAAAATGCAAGTATTGGTGTGAAAACAAATACAATGATACTGCTCATATAACTTGTGACGGAGGAAGTTGTATGAAACGAACTCTGACTCCCGGGTTGATATGCAAAATGTTATATAAACATACCTTTGTTTCAATTGTAGATATTGTACTTATTGCCGTAATGTACCTAGATTTCTTCTTATGGCTTTTTAAAGACAATTTGTGTTCGTTGCCATTTGCGATTTCGGTAACAGCGCCTATAGTCGTGTTGGCTATTTGCATCATCTTTTGTTCAATGAGGGATAAAACAATGAATAAAAGATTTTTGCTCAAAAAAAGAATTGAAGTTATCAGGACTTTGATTTCTATTGATGATGACAATACAACATGGACAAGCGTTGTCGGCCGTGCTATATCCCAAATTATAGGTGTTAAATCCAATGTTGAAAAATTAAAGGCAAGTATTGAAAAACTAGGATATAAAAAGGCCATTAAGTATATTGATTTGTATATAAGAGACCAAATTGAAACAAAAGAAAAAGAATACGAGAAAATTTCACGAGCAGAACACGCGCTTAATAAAAAGAAATGGAAGTCTTTGAAAGAAAAGTTTAAGACCTTCCTAGACTCTCAAATTTAAATTATTTAAGTTCTCGCTTATACTTATAATAGCTATTCCTCGAGCAACCGCAAAGTTTTATAACATTAGGATCCTCTAGGCTACCGCCGAAGTCCTTGGAGTGCTTCTGGATAATGGCTTTGCATTCGACAGACTTTTTAGTAATTAAACTCGAGCCTTTAGCAAGTCCAATTTTTGTACCATTCTTCTTTGCTTCTCTCATGCCTTGACTGATACGTGAGTGGAGGTCGGTGACTTCTTTCTCGGCTTGGTCAAAGGCTACCTTGATCTGCTCTTCAGCGAGGGCCATCATAAAGTTGTTGATAAGTTCTATATTGCCTTTGAAGAAGGCATCGACTGCGGTATTACCGGTGGCTATATCAATACTAAGAAGATTATTCTTGGTCGAGTCGAAGACGGAAGTATTGATAAGAGGCTCATTTAAGAATATGAGATTGACTCCGCTCTCATAAAGCATTTTGTAATCTTTAAAGCCTTCATCGGCATTACGGCTCATACGGCTGACACTATCAAACACGATGGTGTCGGCCGTTTTAATTTGAGTCATGAGCTTGTTCCAATTTGGACGGTCTTGTTTTGTGCCGGTATAGAATTCACGAATGATGGTGGCACTCGGGTAGATTGCTGTGATATTGGTGATCTGTCTTGCAATCCTTTGATGAGTGGTTGATACACGGCAGTAGGCATAGATCATAATATAGGATTCCTTTCAGTATTAAAACAAACTATAGTTTGTTCTGATGCTATAATTATGTCGTAAAATTGCTACGTGGGCGCGAACTTTTGGTATAACTTATGCGAACTTTGATTTGGTACTGAATATATAAAAAATATTGCTATAGCATTGGCGGCTATAGCTGGGTATAAAGATAGATCTATCTTAAGCTTTTTATAACATTCAATTAATTTAGCGATTTATTCTATGGACAAGCAGAAAAATGTGTGCTATAATTATATAAGTAACAGATGCAAAGCTGGGGAGGCTATTATGATATCTTTGGAAGAAATTGCGAGCAGGCTGGTAGATAGAAAAGATTATGATTTTAGTGCTAATAAGGTAAGCTGGGAGCCGAGACGTGCGGAGGCTTACGTTCTGCCTGAATTCAATATAACCGAGAGCAATGCCAAAGGTGCTCCGGCAAAGCTTAGAAAAAAGCTTAGTAAGGTGTTGGCGTTTATTGATAGTGTGAAACATAAGCGTTTTAAGGACGGCTGTACTATTATGCCGATAAGCGTAACTAATAAAGAGAACTTGGCTATCTGGGGCGACAAGATGGGCGTTTCGAGAGCGATTGCTTATATGATAGAAATAGGACTTATAAGTATCGAGAGTGATAAATATCAGTTCGGTGCTTATTATGAAAAAGATAATAAGAGCAAATCGTATTACTATTATAAAGAGATAGAAGATAAGGTTAAGGCATATTGCGAGGCGCGCGGCATTATTATGTACGTGGTTCAGAATAAGGTCTATGATCTGTCTGAGATCAAAAACATTCATACGTCAATAGATAAGTCTAAGGTGCGTTTTGCGTCAAGGCTGAAGCTTATAAGGCCGGAGGGGATAAGCAAGGCGGAATTTGAAAAGCAGCTGACTTTGTGTTTGTACGAAAACTATCCGGGGCTGCAGTTTCATATCATCAAGGCAAATGAAATCAATGAACGGTATTATAAAAACTATCCGGAATTCAGGATTCGTTTTCAGCCGAACTTTACTTGGGCGGACGATGATCTATATGTGAGTAGTATTGGTATCAGAGCGACGAATTCAATGATTAATATTAAGAAAGAAGCGAGGGCAGAGATATTAAAGGCGTACGGTCTAACTTTAGAGCATGATATCAATGCTTCGGTGCCGCGTATGACGGCTTCGTTGAATGCAGGGCATTGGATAGACGAGTCTGAAGATATGTATAAGCTTATATATCGTGTTCTGGAGCCCGCGGGCAATTGCAGTAATGAAATGCGTGAAGCAATTAAAAAGCTTCATATGCGAGCTTATTTTGATTCTGGGGACAAGTCTGTGGGGCATCATACTTGGTTGTCGATGAATCAAGAAAATATTGATAGAGATGACGTATGCGATACTATGAAAGCTTTTCGTGCGGCGATCATTGAAGCTGAGGGCGGCAAGCTTTATGGAAGTGATATCTTTTATGTGGAATCATGTGTTTATTTAATGACGTTATATGATCTTGTTACGTCGGGGCATAGAGTGTGGCAGGTTTATGATTGCTTTTATGCTACGGGGGAAGAAGATCAAGAACTGTTTGATTTTATGATTTCGAGCGGAGTTAAGAGAAATTTTGAGGATTTCTTGTCGGTTTGGTGGAAAGAGTAAATAATTATAAAGATAAAGAAATTGATATAGAAGTAATAAATATATATATAATAGGTAACGGTTGCAGATTGTGTTTTAAGTAATAAATAAAGATATTGAAGTAAAGAAATAGAAATAAATATTATTATATACAATAAGTAACAGTTGCAAAAGGCGGGGCGTAAAAGATAAATATATTTATTATATAAGAGATAGAAATTATATTAATATATACAATAGGTAACAGTTGTAAAGAACAGATAATTCGGGGGTGAATTATCTGTTCTTTTATATTTGGTAGGGTTATTTATTGAAGTAAATGATATTGATGATATCTTTGAGTGGATAATCGTTTTTAATAAGTTGTATGGTGTGAAGAACTTGAGGGTATTTGGAGGGATTAGTGTATGAGGTGGTAAGTAGTTTTAAGAGAGATTTGGATGTGTTGATATTACGAGAATAGGTATATTTATAAGTGAAGTTGATAAATTCTTGGTATGAGGTTTCTGGTGTGAAGTAATTGAATTGGATATTGAGTTGTTCGAATACTTGGAATAAGAGTTTGAGTTGGTTGATGGTTAAGGTGTCGATTTGAGTTTGAATGAGAGAAGGTAAATTTTCAATTTTCATAATATAAAATCTCACTTTCTAAAAAATTTTTATATTATAAAATACAATATTTCTTTGCAAAATTTAATCGATTTTTGCAGAAAAATGAAAAAAGCTGACGATTTTTCATCATCAGCTTCTTCTATTTAACAGATTATAGATATTTTGCGCTATCTATATATGATAAATCAATTAATACCAATTGCCGTCGAAAACATCGACGCTGGCGTAGTAGTTTCGGGTGAGTTCTTCCATATTGAACTTCTTCTTAATAAGCACGGCGGCAGTTATCAAACTCATATAGTCGGTTGAGTACTTGATAACAGCATCTATCAGTTGCTTTCTAAACTTCTTATCTTCGTTAACCTTAAAGGGATTGTTATCGAAGCTGCCGAGAAATTCTTCAAATTGATCAAGATACATCATATTGCTGTGTGAGTGGTTCATCTTATAGAAGAATTTAAAGAACTCATGTAGTTCTTCGTTGCTTAAGCTTTCAAGTTCTTTGGTCAAGGTCTCTGTGACCTTATTGCTCTCATTAATTGCGGTCTCTTTATTTTCCATATCTAAAATTCACTTTCTATAAATTATATTAAGTAATAACAGAGCGCAAAATATTATCACTCTCATATAATTTAGCGAATTAGACATCATCTGAAAGCGATTCGATAGCAATCCTCATTCCAAGACGGAAGGCATAAACAAAGATCTCCCTCTCATTAATATCGGTAAGCTCATCATAGCCGTCATTGAATTTTTCAAAAATCTCTTTTTGCTTGTCCGTGAGCGTTTCATTCAATGCACTATGATGGTCAGCTATGTAGCCCATTAGTTCTTTAGTTTCTTTGTCTTTGCTTCTGCAGTCAGTATTAGGGCAGATATTGCCATAGAAAAGCTCTTCTAAAATCGATCTCATAAATTATCCCTCCTACCATTAAGCCCGTTCCATTGGAATATGGGTTCTGCCATAGAACTTATCAAGTACATTGAATTCGTCCACCTGCTTTGCCACCTCGCTGACCAGAAGATTGATATAATTTTGGGTGATATCGAGACTGGAGTGCCCGAGCAGCTTTGAGAGGGAAACGACGTTGCCGCCATTGATGATCCATTGCTTGGCGAAGGTATGACGATATCTATGAATGCCTGTTGTAGATACACCACGGCGCTTGTTATACTCATAGAGCATATGATAACAGGTACTCTTCACGAGCTGCTGACCGAAGCTATTACAGAACAGATAATCATCATTAGATTTGTGATGCCGGTACTTTAAATATTCTTCCATAATACTCACCATGGTCTGATTTAAAGGCACTATGAGGGGCTTTCTATTCTTGGTCACATTTACGTATACCACGTTGTTATCGAAATCCAGGTCCTTGATTTTGATATTCATAAGGCTTCGTTGTCTGACACCGGTGGAGAACAGGAAGTTTGTCATCACCCAACATTGATACTCGGTAAAGCTACACTTCTTGACGTTGGGCTTTTTGAGAAGTGCTTGCAGCTCCGGCTCGCTATAGGTTTCGATATGACTTTTATCTACCTTGATCGCCTGCATCTTGAAGTGTGGAATCCAGCCCTCGTTCATAAAGAAATGGAGGGTTGTGATCAGATCTCTCAAATAAGAATTGATACTGACATCGTTATCCAAAGTTGATTTCAAATGCAGAACGTAGTCCTTGTAGGTTTGCTCGTCGATGTCCTCGATGGGCATCTTGGGGGCGAAGAATTTATAGAACTGGGTGTAGCTCTGCCGGTAGTGGCCGATCGTGCCTTCTCTCAAGTTCCTCTGCTTACAATTCTCCAAATACTTGTTGCAGCCTTCCTCAAATGTGAGGGTTGTTCCTCTCGCCATTTTGATCTTCTTCATTGAAAATCCTCCTTTTATGTAAAAAAATATTGGACACATCACCGTGCAAAAACACGTAAATGATGTGTCCAACTTTTTTATTTGTGATTTTCAGCCAAAGGACCTTTTCAATGATTTCAAGAAATCAAGAAAGTCTCAAAAAGCCTTATAAATCAAGGATTACTTGCTTGCCTCTTCTACGGCAACAGCTACTGCAACAGTCATACCAACCATCGGGTTGTTACCTGCGCCGATCAGACCCATCATTTCTACGTGAGCCGGAACGGAGGAGGAACCTGCGAACTGTGCGTCGGAGTGCATACGACCCATGGTGTCGGTCATGCCGTAAGAAGCAGGGCCTGCTGCCATGTTATCGGGATGCAGGGTACGGCCGGTACCGCCGCCGGAGGCAACGGAGAAGTAGCTTCTGCCGTTCTCGTTGCACCACTTCTTGTAGGTGCCGGCAACGGGATGCTGGAAGCGGGTCGGGTTGGTGGAGTTACCGGTGATGGAAACGCCCACGTTCTCCTTGATCATGATAGCAACGCCTTCCGGTACGTTGTCAGAGCCGTAGCACTTAACGTCCGCACGGGGACCGTTGGAGTATGCCTTTTCGTATACGACCTTTACCTCTTCGGTGTAGGGATCGAACTCGGTTTCAACAAACGTAAAGCCGTTGATTCTGGAGATGATCATAGCGGCATCCTTGCCAAGACCGTTCAGGATAACGCGCAGGGGCTTGTTGCGTACCTTATTTGCGTTCAGAGCGATCTTGATGGCACCCTCTGCAGCGGCAAAGGACTCGTGGCCGGCGAGGAAGCAGAAGCAGTCCGTCTCATCAGACAGGAGCATAGCACCCAGATTACCGTGGCCCAGACCAACCTTACGGTTTTCAGCAACGGAGCCGGGGATGCAGAATGCCTGCAGACCGATACCGATAGCGGCAGCGGCGTCGGAAGCCTTGGTGCAGCCCTTCTTGATGGCGATGGCGGCGCCTACCACGTAGGCCCACTTAGCGTTCTCAAAGCAGATGGGCTGGGTCTCTTCTACGATCTTATAGGGATCGATGCCTTTGGCATCGCAGATTTCCTTACATTCGTCAATGGAGGAAATGCCGTACTCTTTCAGACAAGCGAGGATCTTCGCCTCACGTCTCTCGTATCCTTCAAACTTAGCCATTATACTTTCCTCCTTTAATTATTCCTTGCGGGGGTCGATATACTTAACCGCATCAGCGAAGCGGCCGTATGTACCCTTGGATTTTTCGTATGCTTCGTTAGGCTCCATGCCCTTCTTGATGAAGTCGGTCATCTTGCCCAGAGAAACAAATTCGTAACCGATAACCTGGTTGTCCTCGTCCAGGGCCATTCTGGTGCAGTAGCCTTCGGTCATTTCCAGATAGCGAACGCCCTTGGCCTTGGTGCCGTACATGGTACCAACCATGGAACGCTCACCCTTACCCAGATCTTCCATGCCGGCGCCGATTACGAGACCGCCTTCAGAGAAAGCAGACTGGCTGCGGCCGTATACGATCTGCAGGAAAAGCTCACGCATAGCGGTGTTGATGGCATCGCAAACAAGGTCGGTGTTAAGTGCTTCCAGAAGGGTCTTGCCGGGAAGGATCTCAGCCGCCATAGCAGCGGAGTGAGTCATACCGGAGCAGCCGATGGTCTCAACAAGAGCCTCCTCGATGATGCCGTCCTTCACGTTCAGGGACAGCTTGCAGGCGCCCTGCTGGGGTGCACACCAGCCCACACCGTGGGTGTATGCGGAGATGTCGGTGATCTGCTTTGCCTGAATCCACTTACCTTCTTCCGGGATCGGTGCGGGACCGTGCTTGGGTCCTTTTGCAACGCAGCACATGTTTTCTACTTCGTGGGAATAAACGAGTTCGCCCATAGAAATATACTCCTTTATAAAATAATCACGTTTGCCGCGGCAGTTTCCTTTTTATCGAAAAATGCCCGTACATACAATATTATATCGCATATCGTTCTGTAAATCAAGAAAGATTTGTGAAAAAACGCAAATCGGACGTAAAAATCTTTCCCATATTGCCCATACATTTTGGGGAAAAGCCATAAACGGTGGATTTTACGCAAGTGTGTAAGATTTATTTATTATAGACGGGTGTGGAAAACGAATAAATACCGAAGAAAACAGTCATACTACCGAAAAAAGAACGGAGGTACGGACATGACGGAAGAAAAAATGCAAACGGCTGATGCATCTTCGGGGAATGATGAAAACGAAAACGGCACAGGAGCGGACAAATTGGAGTCCATTATGAAAAGCGGATCGGTGGTGTCCCGAAAGGACGGCGATACGGTGCACTGCCTGACGGTGATCGGGCAGATAGAGGGGCATTATCTATTGCCTACGGAGCAGAAAACCACCAAATACGAGCACCTGATCCCGCTGCTTGTCTCCATTGAGCAGAGCGACGAGATCGACGGCGTGCTGATCGTTCTCAACACCATGGGCGGTGACGTGGAGGCAGGGCTGGCACTGGCGGAGATGGTGGCCAGCATGAAAAAGCCTACGGTATCTCTGGTGCTGGGCGGCGGCCATTCCATCGGCGTGCCTTTGGCGGTATCGGCGAAGCAGTCGTTTATCGTGCCGTCGGCTACCATGACGATCCACCCCGTGCGGATGAGCGGCACGGTGGTTGGCGTGCCCCAGACGTATTACTATTTTGAACGGATGCAGGACAGGATCATCCGGTTTATTACGGATCATTCCCGGGTATCGGAGGAAGAATTCCGCCGACTGCTTCTCCGCACGGATGAGATCGCCACCGACGTCGGCTCCATTGTGGACGGAAAGAAGGCGGTGGAGATCGGGCTGATCGACGGCGTGGGCGGTCTTTCCGATGCATTGGCGGCACTTCGCCGGCAGATCGCCGAAAACAAGAAATAATGGAAAGAGACGCAGCTCCAGAAAACTGCGTCTCTTTTGGTGTTACCAGTACTCCCGATCCAGCGAACGCATTTGAATGGCCTCCGCCACGTGGGCGGCGGTGATCGCCTCACTTCCGGCAAGATCGGCCACGGTGCGTGCCACACGGAGCAGGCGGTCGTATCCCCGGGCGGAAAGCCCCAGCTTTTCGATGGCCATTTTCATCACGTTCTGTCCGGCCTCGTCCAGAAGGCACGTGTCCCGTGTTTGGGCGGCGGTCAGTGCTCCGTTGGGAACGGCGCCGCCTTCGGGAAACCGGCGGGCGGAAAAGGCCCGAGCCGCCATGACTCTTTCCCGGATCGTTTCGGAGGACTCACCCGGCTCGGTTGTCCGCAGTTCCTCAAAGGAAAGGCTGGGCACGGTGATGTGAATATCAATGCGGTCCAAAAGGGGGCCGGAGATCTTGGAGAGATACTTTTTCCGCATTTCCGGGGTGCAGGTGCACTTTTGCCGGCTGCTGCCGTAGTTGCCGCAGGGGCAGGGATTCATGGCAGTGATGAGGATACTTCGGCAGGGAAAGGTGCACCGGCCGGCGGCACGGGTGACGGTTACTACGCCGTCCTCCAGTGGCTGGCGGAGACTTTCCGTGACCGTGCGGGGGAATTCCGGCAGCTCGTCCAGAAACAGAACGCCGTTGTGGGACAGTGCCAGCTCGCCCGGCATGGGGATCTTGCCGCCGCCCACCATGGACGGGGCACTCATGGTGTGATGAGGCGAGCGGAACGGACGCTGGGTGATAAGTCCGTCCCCCTCGTGAAGCTCTCCTGCCACGGAATGGATTTTAGTGATCTCCACCGATTCCCCGAAGGAAAGCGGCGGCAGAATGGTGGGGAAGCGCTTTGCCAGCATGGATTTGCCCGTACCGGGCGGTCCGATCAGAAGCACGTTGTGGGCGCCTGCCGCCGCGATCTCAAGGGCACGCTTTACCTTCCCCTGTCCCTTTACGTCGGAGAAATTCTCGCCTGCAGGCATTTTGTCAAAATCCGGAACGGAGGGCTGTACCGGGGAGAGGGGCTCCGTGCCTCTGAGGTGATCCAAAAGCGTACCCACGGAGGGGACGGCGTACACGGTGATGCCCGGTACGGCGGCCGCTTCCTGTGCGTTCTCTGTGGGCACGAACAGTTCTTTTATGCCTGCATCTTTGGCGGCGAGCGTCATATTCAGAACGCCCCGCAGACGGCACACCTTTCCGCTGAGGGAGAGTTCCCCGAGAAAGCACTTGTCTTTCAGATCCATGGAGGGGTCCAGCACGCCGGCACACTGCAGGATCGCCGTCAGCATGGCGAGATCCAGCGAGGAGCCTTCCTTACGCTTGTCCGCCGGGGCCAGATTCAGGATCAGCTCCATCTCCGGAAAAGGAATGCCCGTGTTGATACACGCCGCCCGGATCCGCTCCTTTGCCTCTCTGACCGCCATGTCGGCAAGGCCTACGATATTCAGTGCCGGCAGATTTCTCTGCCCGCTGCATTCTACGGTAACTACAAAGCCGTCCAGTCCCGCAAGACCGGCGCCGTATGTAATCGAAAGCATACATCATCCTCCTGTCTGCTAAAATTTTAACATAAAATTCAAAGTATGACAATACCGTAGTGCAAAGAAAACAGTATAATAAATAAAAAACACCGTTAGGAGAACGACAGTATGAAAAGCAAAGCGGAATTTACCGTCCGTATCGACGGGGAACTGTATAAGAAACTGATCGCCGTGGCCGAGGCGGAAGGACGCAGCGTCAACAATCATATGCTCCATCTGATCCGTACAAACATCGCCTATCACGAGCGTGCCAAGGGCAAGCTGGACGTGTCGAAGGTGGTTTTGCCCGATGAGCAGGCGGACGGGTGAGACTATGCATATAAAACGCATTGTGGCCGGAAAGGATGAGATCCGGTTTCTTTTGGAGGAGCCCGTGCGTGAGCACCGGGTGCGCGTGTCCCTTTTCCCCGCCGCCGTGGGGGAGGAAGGGGAGATTTTCTCCGTTACCGTAACGGTGACGGGAGACGCCTTTTCCATTCCGCGCCGGCTGTCCGGAAAGGACGGACTTACCTGCCGCTTTGTAATTACGGACGCCGCGGGAGAAGTGACCGGCAAAAAATACGTGGAACGGATGGATGACGTACCCGGGCCGGGCGTGCCCGCAAACGGTCGCGGAGCCGTTTTGTCCGATGCCGGAGACGTGCCGGCACTGCTTGCCCGCGGGGCGGCACAGGCGGCGTTGTTCGTCAGCCTTTCCGATCTTCTCATGCCCTATCCGGCGGGGGACAATACGATCTATTACCCCATGGACGGCAGGGATTATTATATTCGAAAAGACGTAGCGACGTATATAGACTCCTGTATCCGTCCCCTCACGGATGCGGATATTCCGGTGACGCTTACGCTTTTGAACGCCCGGGAGTGGTTGGGCTGTGCCAGTGACCGGTTCTGGGATACGGTACGCCATCCCGGGGCGGACGAGGGTGCCGAGTACGCCCTGTTTGATACGGTGCGCGGGACGGGATGCGGCTATTTCGGTGCGTTCGTTTCGTTTCTTGCGGAGCGATACCACCCCTATGGCATGGTGATCGGATACGACGTGAATACGGCGGCGGAAAACGCCGCAGCCGGTGAGCTGCCGCTCACAGCCTTTGCGGAATCCTACGTTACCGCTTTGCGGGTGGCGTATCAGTACGCCGCACCGTACGGCGTGCGGATCTATGCCGCCGTGGATTCGCATTTTGAAGCATGTGCCGGCGAAGAGGAGCATACGTATGCCGGACGGGATCTGCTTTCCGCCCTTGCCGGATTCTGCCTTCTGGAGGGCGAGGTGCCCTTTGGCGTTGCCGCTCATCCCGGTGGCGGGGCGGCCGCTTTCGCCCGGATGCTTACGGAGTTCCTTGCCCGGCCGGAGATGCTTTCGGACGGAGCACCCCGCCGCGTGATTCTTCTCGAAGCGGATACGGACGAACCACTGCCGGATACGGTGGACGGCGTATTCGCCCCGGCGGAGTGAATAATGAGAAAAGAGATCCGTTTCCCGTGGGAAACGGATCTCTTTTTATTTTGCTTCCTTCCAGTACTTCTTCACGCCCTCTGCCACCCGGTTGTAATCGTTGGTGAGCACCGTGTCAATTCCCATCTTGAGATACCGTACTGCCTCCTCCGGATCGTCTGCCCAGAATATATTGCAGAGGATGCCGTTTTCGTGGGCCTTGTCCACAGTTGCCTGATTGAAATAGGGCTTGAACAGCTGGATCTTCGTGCAGCCTGTTTCCAATGCCCGATCCACAAAATGCTCCGGGCAGTCCTTGTCTGCAAAATTGAAAATGCAGCACCGCTCAATATCCGGGGCCTCCTCCGCCAGTGCTTTGAGAAGAGAGGGGCTGAGGGTGGCGAAATACACGTATTTCTGCGCGTCGTATTTGTCGATCAGCGAGACGATCTGCTTTGCGTACTCCTTGTCAGCTGGGAAATAGCGGCGGGCGTCCTCCTCCGCTTCCTCCGGGGTTTTGATGTGGATGTTCATGATGACCTGTCCGGCAAACTTTTTCAGAATCTCCTCAAGGGTCAGAATCCGCAGTCCCCGATACGGCTCGCTGTGCTTTGCTCCGAAATCATACCGGAGCAATTCCTCATACGTGTGCTCGTACACGAAGCCTGTGCCGTTTGATACCCGGTCGATCCGGTTGTCGTGTATGGAGACGATCTCGCCGTCCTTGGTGGGCCATATGTCAAATTCGATTTCCTCCGCACCCAGTGCAATGGCGGCACCGAAGGCGGGCAGACTGTTTTCCGGGGCGACGGTGTTGAATCCCCGATGGGCACAGAGCCGGGGGTATGGCATGAGACGGTTGTGCTTTACCATGGCACTGCCGGCGTTGCGGTACTTCCACGGGCGGCGTCCCTTTTCGGTATATTCGTAATGGGCCGAGGGAGGATTGCCGTAGCCGGCGGGCTTGTAATACTTGTCCCGGGGATCGATCTCCACGGTGCAGAGCCCGGTGCGGCTTTCCATGTTCACGAGGATCTCGCCCCTTGGATTGGCTGCCAGCGTGCAGCCGCCCACGGATGCGTCCTCACCCATGCTGATAGAGGCACGCAGAACGTAGGCGTTGCAGTTGTAGGCGTAGAAGCTGCTCATCATTTCAATGGCCGTTTTCGTGTCCGTACGCTGGTTGGAGCAGCCGATGAGAATATCCACGTTCTGTCTTGCGATGTTGGCACAGTTTTCGTAGAAATAAAAATCGTAGCAGGTGATAAAGCCGTAGCGGATGCCGTCGATTTCGAGAACGGTGGGGGCCTCGTGCTCCCAGGTGTAGCCGTCGTCCATTTTATACACGTCCGATTCCACGGGGGTGAGATGCTGCTTATAATACTTGCCCACGCAGGCGCCGGTTTTGTCAATGGCAAAGGTGGTGTTCCGCAGTCCGTGCCCTCCGTCGCATTTTCCGTTGTAGAAGATCAGGGCACCGCACCGCTTTGCCGTTTCTTCCACCTTGCGGCGAAGCGGCTCGGCATACCGCCGGACGCAGAGATCGTTTTCCTCTTTCGTGGAGGGATAGCAGGGCGTGTCGCAGGATTCCGGCAGAACGATCACGTCCATAGAGGGATCGCACTGGGTGAGATAGTCGAGATAATACTGAAAATACGCGTCGCTTTTGGAAAAATCCGCCGAGTAGGGCGGCTGGATAAGACAGACTTTCATGGCGGTATCCTTTCGGTGATTCCGTTTTGCTCATTATAGCATACGCCGCCTTTTTCGTCAATCTTTTTCCGGCACGCCTTGCAAAAGGGACGCCCGTCTGCTATAATAACGGAAGAGGTGGTTTTGGTATGTATAATTTTTTTGTCAGTGAAGAAAACCGCCGGGAGAACTGCTTTCTCATTACCGGCGGAGATTATAACCATATAAGGAACGTCCTTCGGATGCGGATGGGAGAGGATTTGCTTGTGAGCCACGGCGGTATCACCAGTCTCTGCCGTCTCGTTTCCTATGAAAACGATGCCGCCGCCGCAGAGATCGTGGAGGAAACCTATCAGGATACGGAGCTTCCCGTGAAGATCTGCCTGTTTCAGGGCTTGCCGAAAAGCGACAAACTGGAACTTATCATTCAGAAGACGGTGGAACTGGGCGTTTTTGAAATCATCCCGGTGGAGATGCATCGCAGTATCGTAAAGCTGGACGAAAAGAAAAAATCCGCAAAGCGGGAGCGGTGGCAGGCCATTGCGGAAAGCGCGGCAAAGCAGAGCAAGCGGAGCGTGATCCCTGCGGTGTCAGAAGTGCTTCCCTGGCGGGCGGCGCTTGAGAAAATGGAGAAGATGGATCTGCTTCTCGTGCCGTATGAGGACGAAAACGGCATGGATGCTCTCCGTGCGTCGCTGAAAAAGATCCGGGGCGGTATGCGTGTGGGGATCCTTATAGGGCCCGAAGGCGGCTTTGAGAAAAGAGAAGCGGAGGAGGCCGTCCGTGCCGGCGGCACGTGCGTCTCTCTGGGAAAGCGGATCCTTCGGACGGAGACTGCCGCCATCACGGCCGTTGGCATGTGTATGCTTCACGCGGAAATGCATCTGTCGGAGGATTTGTCATGATACAGCTTCCCAAAGAGTACGAAATTCGGATGCGTTCCCTTCTGGGGGATGCGTTTGACGACTACCGTGCCGTGCTGGATGAGCCTGCCGTGCGTGGATTCCGCGTGAATACGGACAAGATTCCGCTTGCCGATTTTGAAAAGATAAACACCCTGTCGGGAGAGAAGATCCCGTACGCGGAAACGGGATTTTATCTTGCGATGGAGCATATCGGCAGCCATCCCTTTCATCACGCCGGGATGATCTACGTACAGGAGCCGGGTGCTATGGCACCGGCGGAGTGCATCGACGTGGATCCGGCCTGGAAGATCCTCGATATGTGTGCCGCTCCCGGCGGCAAAAGCACCCAGCTGAAAAACAAACTGGGAGAGACGGGCGTGCTCGTCTCCAACGAGATCGTCCCCGCCCGGTGCCGGATCCTTACCGGCAACGTGGAACGGCTGGGACTTACGAATACGGTGACCACCTGCCTGGATACGGCACGGCTGGCCGCCGTCTTTCCCCATACCTTTGATCTGATCATGGTGGACGCCCCCTGCTCGGGCGAGGGCATGTTCCGCAAAGAGGAAAACGCCATTCCCGAATGGAGCGAGGAGAACGTCCGGATGTGTGCCCGCCGGCAGGCGGAGATTCTGGAAAACGCCGCCTCTGCCCTGAAGGGCGGCGGCTATATCGTGTACGCCACCTGTACGTTTTCGCTGGAGGAAAACGAGATGACGGTGGATGCGTTCCTCCGTTCCCATCCCGAATTTGAGATTCTGCCGGTGAAAAAAGCGGTGCAGGAGTACACGGCGGACGGCATTTTTTTTGACGGATGCAAAACGGAGAATATCCGCTATGCCCGCCGGTTTTATCCCCACAAGGGCAGGGGAGAGGGGCAGTTTATGGCACTGCTGCACAGCACGGCGGAGAGCGCCGGCGGCAAAAAAACTTCCGTGCAGAAGCCGCAGAAGCCGGACGCCGCTGTGATCGCCTTCCTCCGTGAGGTGCTGACCGACTACGATCCGGCTCACGTTACGGTACATAACGGCACACCCGTGTATTTCACGCCGGATTTTGCCGTGCCGGCCGGGATTGCGTTTTCCCTGGGCGTGACCATCGGCGAAAACCGGGGCAAGTATATCCAGCCCCATCACCAGTTTTTTATGGCAATGGGCAGCCGCTTCAAGCGAAAGATCGATCTTTCACCGGACAGCGAAACGCTGCGGCAGTATCTCCACGGGGAAGAGATCGAAGCCGATTGCGAAAACGGCTGGGCGGCGGTAACCGTGTGCGGCTGTACCGTAGGCGGTGCCAAGGTGGTAAACGGCAGAGCGAAGAACCACTATCCCAAGGGACTCAGATTGCAGTACTGAAGCGAAAACGGGGTGCTGTCATTCCGCGTCTGCCGCTTCTTTGAAAAGGTGTGCCGCGTCGGATATGATCTCGTCCACGTCCTCCCGCCCGCAGAGACGGAATGGACGCTGTATTCCGATTTTTGAGCAGTCGCATAGGAAGATCCGTTTTTTGGACTGACGCATCATGACGCGGCGAAGAGAGATTTCGGTTTCGTCCACGTCGGTGATCTCTCCCGTCTCGGTGATCCCCTGACTGGAGAAAAACAGGATGTCTGCCGTCACGCCGCGGAGAAACTGTTCTGCACCGGGACCGAGGAAGCATTGCCGCCGGCCGTAATACGCGCCGCCGGTGCAGTATATCTGTATATCGGTGCCGGCAAGCTCCGTGCAGACACGCAAATTGTTGGTGATGATCTTGACATTGCGAAGACCATGCATATGCCGGCAGATCCGCAGAACCGTGGTGGAGGCGTCCATCATGACGGTATCGCCGTGACGGATCCGTTTGGCCGCTTCAGCGGCCAGACGGTCTTTTGCTGCACTGTGTGCCCCGTCACGGAGTTCCACCGGAACGACTTCGTTTTTGTATTTCGCCAGCAGAACGCCGCCGTATACCCTTTCTACGATTCCCTGGGCCTCCAGTGCGGCAATGTCACGGCGGACGGAGGCTTCGCTTGCATATACGGCGGCGGCCAGATCCCGCATGCGGGCACTTTGGTGGAGTTCCAGATAGGCGAGTATTTCCTGCTGGCGTTCATACTGCAGCATGGCTTCAACCTCTTTCTGAAAAAGTCTGCAAAAGTTTTGCACGGGTGATGCAATTCTTGCAACAGTGGGTGCAGTCCTTGACTTGTGCGGCTTTTTCTATATAATAGTATCAAGTAATATGGTACAGCTTTTTTCAAAGTTTTGCAAGAACTTTCACACATTTTCAGGAGGATTTCAGCATGGCAATCGTTACGATCATCGGTGCGGGTATGATGGGCTCCGCTTTGGCATTCCCCGCCCGGGAAAATGGGCACGAGGTGCGTCTGGTGGGCACCCATCTGGACCGGGAGATCATAGAATGTGCAAAGACCACGGGGCGTCATCCGAAATTTGAAAAGGATTTTCCCGCCGGCGTTGCGTATTATCAGATAGAAGAGGTACGGCAGGCCATTGACGGGGCGGATATGATCATAGGCGGCGTCAGTAGCTTCGGCGTGGAGTGGTTTGCAGAGAAAATTCTGCCGATCATCCCGGAAACGGTTCCCGTGCTGACCGTAACCAAGGGACTGATGGATACCCCCGACGGACGGCTCATTACCTATCCGGCGTACTGGGCGACCTGCCTTGAAAAGATGGGTAAAAAGCTGTCCCTCAACGCCATCGGCGGCCCCTGCACCAGTTACGAGCTGGTGGCACACGATCAGACGGAGGTGGCCTTCTGCGGGGAGGATCTGACCGTACTGCGTCAGCTTCGCTCCATTATGGAAACGGAGTATTACCACGTCAGTCTTTCCACCGACGTTACCGGCATTGAGAGCGCGGTGGCACTGAAGAACGGCTATGCTTTGGGCATTGCTTTGACTATCGGTTTGAATCAGAAAGCGTTTGGCATCAACAGCGAGCTGCATTTCAACTCCCAGGCGGCGGTCTTCGGACAGAGCGTAAAGGAAATGTCCCGGCTCCTTGATTTTCAGGATGCGGGAACGCTGGACAATCTCGCGGTGGGTGCGGGCGATCTGTACGTTACCGTGTACGGCGGACGTACCCGTCTGGTGGGCATCCTTCTGGGACGCGGCCTCAATATTGACGAAGCCAAAGCAGAACTGAACGGCGTGACGCTGGAATCGCTGGTGGTGGCAGAGCGTGTTGCCCGTGCGGTGAAAGTCAGTGCCGCCGCCGGCCGGCTGGATCTGTCGGACTTCCCGCTTCTGATGCACATTGATGAAATTCTGACGGAGAAAAAAGCGGTAAACATCCCCTGGGATGCGTTCCGGTTTGAAAGATAAAGAAAACCCTCCTCTGCATCACGCAGAGGAGGGTTTTGTCTCGAATGTCGATTTACGGACGCAGGCCCATGCCGCCTTCCAGCGTCAGGGTTTCGCCGTTCATATACTTGAAGTCGGGGGATGCCAGCTGTACGCAGACACGTCCGATCTCCAGCTCGGCATCACCGAAGTGACCGGCCGGGGGCATCTTCACGTTTGCCTTAAATGCATCCGGATACGCCTTCTCAAAGTTCTCCAGCTGTGCCGTCCACGCCAGCGGGCAGACCACGTTGGTGTTGATGCCGTCCTTGGCCCATTCGGTAGCGGCTACGCGGGACAGACCGCGGATGCCTTCCTTGGCGGCGGCGTAGGAGCACTGGCCGTAGTTGCCGAACAGACCGGCACCGGAAGCGAAGTTGATGATGGCACCTTTCGTTTCCTTCAGGTACGGATAGCAGGCCTTCATGTAGTAGAAGGTAGCGTACAGACCGGAGTACATAGCCAGATTGAACTGCTCGGTGGTGTGATCCTGGATGGTCACGCCGGAGGCGGATGCCTGTGCGTTGTTGATAAGAACGTCGATGCGGCCGAATTCCTTCATAGCGGCTTCGGCTACGCCCTTGGCGATGGCCTCGTTGTCGGCACCCTCGGAAATGTCAGCGGAGAGAGCCAGCACCTTGATGCCGTACAGACGCTCCAGCTCTTCCTTTGCTTTTTCCAATTTTGCCACGTTGCGTCCGGTGATGACCAGATTGGCACCTTCTTTGGCGTAAGCGGTGGCGATGCCGTAGCCGATGGAGCCGCATCTGCCGTCGGAAAGCGCGGCAAATCCTGCACCGGTGATAATGGCGGTTTTACCTTTCAGAAAACTCATGGGGGAACTCCTTTATCATTTGATTTGAAAACAGTATAGCACAATTTTCCCCGGTTGTAAAGAAGCCATGCTCCGATTTGTCAAAAATCAGCGTTTTATTTAACAAATGTGCCGTTTTGGGTTGAATTAGAGGGCAGTATGCTGTATAATGATAGCATCCCAATTTCCATAAAAGGAGAATGTTTATGAAAAATCCCGTAATTATGCACGTGAATTTCGCTGAGTATCCCAGAGAGGGATCGCTTGGCGGCAAATCGGTGGACGACGTATGCCGTATTGCGGCGGAGCTGGGCTATGACGGTATCGAATTTCGGAGTTACGTGCCCACGGATATGAAGGACGTTACCGTGGAGGAGCACTATGCCCGGATCGGTGCGGCAAAGAAAAAATACGGCCTGTCCCATATCCTGTTCGGTATTACCGTGGATAACTGCATGCACGCCGATAAGGCAGTCCGTGCCGAGGCGGCAGAAGCGGCTATCCGCACGGCACGGCTGGCGCATGAACTGTGCGGTACCACCCTGTGCAACACACAGGCAGCCCCCGTCCGGTGCACCATTCCCACAGCGCCCGCCGGTGCACACGAGTTTCACGGAAGCACCGCCGCCACACAGGAGATGTGGGATCTGACGGTGGATACCTATCGTGAGATCGGCAAAGGACTGGAAACCATCGGCGTAAAATTTGCCTTTGAAACCCACATGCGGTATATTCACGACCTGCCGGCCGCATCCAGAAAGCTGGTGGACCTGATCGACAGCCCCATGATCGGTATCAACATGGACTACGGCAACACGGCGTATTTCCCGGTGAAGCCTTCCGTGACCGAGACGATCGATATCTACGGCGACAAGCTGTTTTACGCCCATCTGAAAAACTCCGTGAATATGGGCACCCGCAAGGGCTGTGCTCTCAGCGACGGTGAGATCAACCATCGGGAGTATCTGAAAAAACTTTGCGACGTGGGTTTTGCCGGCCCCATCGCCATCGAGGCACCCCGTCCCGGCGACCGGGTTTGGTTCGCACAGCAGGATCTTGCGTACTACAAGGCCGTGGTGGCTTCCCTGTAACCGTACCGTAAGGACTGCCAATTTTTGCGGCAGTCCTTATATTTTTTCATATTTGGGTTGAATTTTTTCCCGGATTGCTGTATAATGGAGATGACAAACTTTTCCGCAAAGGAGTATTTAGTATGAATCCGGTAATTATGCACGTGAACTACGGCGAGATGACGTTCAGTTCCTTCGGTACGAGATCGGTGGACGACGTGTGCCGCATGGCCGCCGAGATCGGCTTTGACGGTATTGAATTCCGCAGTGATATGCCCAAGGAGCTGGCGGATCTGTCTTTCAAGGAGTACTATACCCAGATCGCCGAGGGCAAAAAGAAGTACGGCCTTTCCCAGATGCTTCTGGGCGTGATCGTGCGGGACGCCATGAATCCCGATAAGGAAGCCCGCCAGAAGGCTATTGCGCTGGCTCTTGAGAAGGCAAAGCTGGCCAGCGAGCTGTTCGGTGCCACCGTGTGCAACACCCTGTCCGATACGGTTCGTTCTCCCATCCCCACCGCACCTGCCGGTGCGTACGAGTTTACCGGAAGCGCCGCCGCTACGAAAGAGCAGTGGGATCTTCTGGTGGATACTTACCAGCAGATCGGTAAAGGACTGGAGCCCATCGGTCTGAAGTTTGCGTTTGAGACGCACATGAACTACATCCACGACGTGCCCGCCGCTTCCAAAAAGCTGGTGGATCTGATCGACAGCCCCATGATCGGTATCAACATGGACTACGGCAATACGGTGTACTTCCCGGTGAAGCCTTCCGTAACCGAGACCATTGATATCTACGGCGACAAGTTGTTCTATACGCATCTGAAGAATTCCGTGAACAAGCGCGGATCGGCTCTCGCTGACGGCGAGATCAACCACCGTGAATATCTTGCCAAGCTGCGTGCGGTTGGTTTTGCCGGCCCCATCGGCATCGAGGCACCTCGCCCCGGCGACCGTGTGTGGTTCGCGCAGCAGGATCTGGCCTACTACAAGGCGGTTGTTGCTTCTCTGTAATTCGAAAAACAAAGGAGTATATATGAAGAATCCGGTACTTATGCACATAAACTACGGTGAGATGGGTTTTAATTCTTTCGGTACGAGATCCGTGGACGACATCTGCCGTATGGCGGCTGAAATCGGTTTTGACGGTGTGGAGTTCCGCAGCGATCCGCCCAAGGAACTGAGTGGGCTGCCCATCGAAGAATATTACGCACAGATCGCCGCCGGGAAGAAAAAATACGGGCTCTCCCATATCGTACTTGGCGTGATGGCATCCGGCTGCATGGATCCCGATAAAGACGTGCGGATGAAATGTGCGGCGCTGGCTGTCAAAAAAGCACGGCTTGCAAAGGATCTGTTTGGCAGTACGGTGCTGAATACGTTCGCATCTCCTATTCGCAGTGCGATCCCTACCGTGCCGGCTGCCTCTTATGAGTTTCACGGAAGTGCCGCCGCCACACAGGAGATCAGGGAGCGGCTGGTGGATACCTACCGTGAGATCGCCAAAGGCATTGAGCCCTTGGGCGTGCGTTTTGCCTTTGAAACCCATCACAACTATCCCCACGATCTGCCTGCCGCCGTGCGGAAACTGGTGGACCTTATCGGCAGTCCCGCGATCGGTGTCAACATGGACTACGGCAACATCGTGTATTTCCCGACAAAGCCTGCCGTGAGCGAGACCATTGATATTCTGGGTGACAAGATATTCTATGTCCATCTGAAAAATTCTGTGAACCGTGTGGGCACCTCCCTCAGCGACGGCGAGATCAACCACAGAGAGTATCTCAGAAAACTGCGTGCGGTTGGCTATGCCGGATTTATTACCCTGGAGGCACCCCGTCCCGGCGACCGGGTTTGGTTCGCACGTGAGGATCTGGCGTACTATAAGGCGGTTGTTTCTTCTCTGTAATTGCAGAAAAATAGAAAAAGGCAGATGCCGGAATCGGTATCTGCTTTTTGTCATTTCGTACGCTGTGAAAAAAGGCGGTTCAGAAAAAGTGATGGGAGAAGATCGGCCGGAAAACGGAATCTGCATCCGTATCGGCGTTGTTTTTCTTTTTTCGGGTGCTCCGGCTGTCGGACGGTGCAGACAGCCGATCTGCTGTTTTTCGTATATCTTCCCGTATGTCGGATAGATCACGCAGTGCTTTATCCGTGGAAATGGCGATCCCTTTTGAGAGGGCGATCACGGCGGCAATAACGGAAGCGGCAAGTCCGGCGGCCGTGAAAACGGCCAGCGTTTTGATCTTCTTTCCCCTGTTTCCAAGCATAATACGTCCTCCCTTTATTCCAAAATAGAATTATTCATATTATAATTCTGTTTTGGAATTTTGTCAACGGGTTTTTGGCATATAATTCTAAAAAAGAAGTAAAAGCCGAGGTCTGTATGAAAAAACGGAAACAGGAATACGGCTCCGCCAATATGGTGGGACGCAACGTGGAACGTCTTCGGAAAGAAAAAGGGATCAAGCAGAAGGATTTTATTGCAAAGCTGCAGACGCTGGGCTGTGATATAAATCCTACCAGCTATTCCAAGCTGGAGGGACAGCTTCGGAGTGCCACGGACAGGGAAATATTCATGATCGCGAAGATCCTCGGCGTGGCCATGGAGGCGTTGTTCTGCGGGGAGGACGCCGGCGAATGATGCGGCAAAAAACAAGGCAGATACCGGTTCCGGTATCTGCCTTTTGCATATTTTACGGCTGATTGATCCAGCTGTGCAGTTTCCACGTGCCGTTTTCATTCTCCAGTACGGCCACGGCACAGTTTTTGCACAGGATATTTTTCCGGGGAAGATCCAGTCCTACGGCAATATCCAGTGCCGTACGTAGAAAGCCTGCGTGGGTGAAGGCGGCGATGCAGCCGTTGCCTTTTTGCACTACCGTGTCAAGGAACGCCTGCACTCTCTCCCGGAACTGATCGCGGGACTCGCCGCCGTAGGCTGCGTAGCCGCCCTTTCCGGCGTTTTGCCCGTCGTCCGTTTTCGCACCCAGCGGTTTTCCGGCAAGGGATCCTACATCGATTTCCCGAAGCAGGGCGGTGATTGCGGGGCGGCAGCCGGGCAGGGCGATTTCCGCCGTGCGAATGGCACGGCAAAGATCGCTGGCGTATACTTTGTCAATGGAAACGGAAGAAAGAACAGAACGGGCGAACAGGGCGTCCTTTTCTCCGTGTTCGGTCAAGGATACGTCCAGCCAGCCGGTCCACAGACCGTCCCGGTTTGTTTCACTTTCTCCGTGGCGTATGAGATAGAGTTTCATAGGTGGCTCCTTGGGTAGTTTGTGTATTGCGGCATAAAACGAACGGCTTGTAAACGGAATCCGTTACCGTGCAAAAATCAAAAAGCAGACAGCGGCTGTGCAAATATCATTCACCCAAGACAGGGGATTTGTCGCGCCGTACAGAATCTGTGACGGTCCAGGGATTTTTGATCGCGTTGTTTACCGCTTCGATAATGAGTCGTTTATCTTCTGCCGTAAGGATACAAAGCGGATCATCAGGGTAATGGTAGGCCGGGGGAATATCACCCACGTTAACAGCGGCAAGTTCTTTTTGATCTGTGAGCATGGCAAAAAGTGTGTAGCCGGCAATTAACCGTCCGTATGCGTTCAGATGGATATGATCCACTGTTCCTCCCCCAAAAGTATCCCGGGTAAGTTTTGGGCTTCCGGCAAGACGTGCATTTTGAATTGCCGTGCCGGTGGGAATAATGCGGGCGAAGTTCAGTTTTGGCTTAAGGATCTTTTCGTGAAGCGTATGAACAATCGCTTCATACATGGCGCGTTGATTGCCTGCAAACGTCTCGTCAAATACAGCACGGCTGCATCCTTTGTCAAACGCCCAGGTCATATTCCAAACAAATTTTGCATCGGGCTTGCGCTGACGCACGTAATCCATCAACTGCGGGACGTAATCGGCGTAACTGCTTTCTATCGGGGATTGTTCAGCACTTTGTTGGAGGAAGATCACGTCCCAATCCTCATCGGAAATTCCGTAATCCATTGCAACACCCTTCGCAGCCGTCCAATCAGTACCGCTTTTCTTGGTGTACTCATATCCGGCGGTGTGATTGGCAGCAAAGTCCATGTGCTTTTTCAGCGTACATCCGCTGGTGTATAGTCGCGCGACTACCACGTCCGTATAACCCTCAGAAACGGCAATATCGTACAGATATTCCGTTGTATTAAGACCAAAACTGGAGGTGATCGCCAGCAGTTTCAGAGTTTTTCCGTCATTCAATAATCCGCACGGTTGGTTGTTTAAGATTTTGTTTTCCATTTTTACAGTTGAACTTCCTTCCTCTGTTTTCACGCTTTATCAAATCCCATATTGCCGGATTTTCTGTCTGACCGAAAGGGACGGCATGGTTTATGAAAAATATGAAAAACGCCGTCACCAAAGAGAATCTTCCGATAAGACGGCAAGATCCCCGTCCTTGAACCCGGCGGCGGCAAGATACAATTTTGTCTCTGCGTGTCCGATGCCGTATCGGTTGTGTGCGTCGGATCCGAACGTAACAGGAATCCCCATTTCAAAGTATTCTTTTAAAAATGCTGCGTACTGATGCCGGAATTTTTCGGTGGCTTTCTCAGTGAAGAAAAAGGATCCGTTACACTCTACGTACTTTCCGTTTTCCTTTAACGCCGCGGCAATATCCATATGCATGGAGTGCGGAATGACGGAGAAATCCTCGTACCAGATTCCCCTGCCGTGATACCACGGGTGGCCGAGAACGGTAACACGCTCGTCGCAGGCAAGATACATCTGCTGACGGTACCACTCTTTGATGCAGGCGTCAAGATCGTTATGACTGTTTGCATCAAGCGGAGCGTCTACACGCCAGTGGGTTGCCCCGATGGCGTAGCGGACGCCGAGGGCTGTCAGTTCTTCTTTGGTAACGGGAAGTTCTATATCATACGGCTCGGATTGAGACGGTGCGGCGTAGCCGTCGCGGGTTCCCGTTTTTGCTATGTAGTCAAACAGGGGCTTTTCGATGGGTGTCAGTTCAACGCCCAGCACCATGAAAGGATACTTTTCCCGTGCTTCCTTTACGGCGGCAGCCGATCTGTGTAAATCACCGATGAATTTTTCATCGTTGTAATTCACGTGATCGGTGATGCCCACACGGCAAAGTTCTTTTTCCTGTGCATACTGGGCAATCCTGTCGAGGGTTAACGAAGCGTCGTAGGAATACTCGCTGTGAATATGAAAATCGGAATGGATCATGGTTTCACCGCCTTTCAGAAGCATCGCAGATTACAAAATTTGCTGACAAAAGTCAATGAATTTGGGCGTCCACCATTCTTCGTATCCCAAAAGAGTAGGATGGATCGGATCGCTCATGTACCGGGCGTAATCTGCGGGGCTGACGCTCCGCATTTCTTCATCATGGTACAGATCCAGGATGTAAAACGAATATTCTTTTTGCAGATCCTGCAAAAGCCGTACCATTTCGGCGTACTCGTCGCTTTCGTAGTACGTGCCCGTATAAAAGACGGCAGGACAGCCGAAGGTAGCGGCAACGTAATCGAGAATCCAGCAGATGGACTTTCTCACTTCACGGATGGGGAGCTTCTTGGTGGCGTCGTTGGTGGACAGCTGGCAGATAAACAGATCGACCTTTTCGCTCTTGTCCACCGTTTTCAGCCTGGACACGTAAGAGCCTTCGTTTATATCGGCCAGCGTCGTGCCGGAAACTGCTTCCTTGATGCAGCGGATCCCGCACCGGTCACGCATGAGCTCCACAAAAGAAACGCCGCCCGCGGCACTTCCGTAGGTGACGGAAGAGCCTAAGAATAAGATCGTTTTGTTTTTGAGTTCCATAAGGAGTGCCTCCTTTTGGGGATTAGTGTATTATGAAGTTTATTTTTTGGGAGAAGTATCAGTCCTTTATAACCTCTACCTTGCCGACTGTGCCGTAGCCGCTTCCTTTTCCGATGGACAAAAACCGATAGTCATCCTGCCGTTTGTTTACGGTAGAAATCAGTTTCTCTTTATCCTCTATCTTCACGCCGTCAAAGGTGATATTTTTTATGCATACGTTATCAACCGTTCCTATGGAATCCGGATTGAAAACCTCACCGAAATCCGCAAAGGAGTACGTAAGAGGGCCGACCTTTATGAGGCTGATTTCCTTTTCGGCACACCTCTCATAGCTGTCGCTGACGGAAACGTTTTCAAAGTGACAGTTGGAAAGATTGCAGCACACGTCAAACAGACCGTTGACGGGTGCTCCGCTGAAGCCCTCGAGGCTTGGCAGAAAGGATATGTTTTTGAAATAGATATTGTCAACGATTCCCACGGTTCCCGAGCTGTCGTCAAAATCCAGGAAGGGGTTTTCGATGTTGTGCTGCTCGTAGATCTTCACGGTATACAGATTGCTGATGTTTTCGAGAATGCAGTTCCGTATGTCGCAGTCCACTCTTGTTCCGTCGGGGTAAATCTTCTGACCGGGAAGCAGACGGAATTCATCCTGCCCGCCTTTCACGTCATCCACCCAGATGTGGCTTATGCTGCCAAAGGTGAGCCCGCTGTTGTACCAGTCCCAGCCAAGGAGCGAAACCAGATCATCGCCCATTTTTTCGCCCCGGATGTGACGAACCAGACCGAATTCTGCCGGCCCGTCGATATGAACGCCGTCACGGCCGTTGTCGTACAGTTCGATGTTTTCCACCACAAAATCCTTGCAGTTGGAAAGCTGGATGCCGTAGCTGGACACGTCGTTCCCCTTGGGGCCTGCCACGTACGAGTCGAAAACCTGCATGTTCCGCAGGGAAAAGTTTTCCGCGCTGGAAAGAACGATACTTCCAAGACAGCCGGGGTAATCCACACCGGTGTTGTCAATTTTGCATCTGTGCTTTGAGCGTATATTCCATATGCCGCCCTCCACGCTGATGTCCTTGTCACGGGTGCTCTTATCGGCAGGCTTGTTTTGCCCATCCTGCACGTGTTCATTTCGCAAAAGACAGGCAATGGAATCCTTGCCCTGCATCAGAATCTGATGTGCATCTACTTTCAGATGAGTATGGGAACGCATGATGATGGGATTATGCAGAACGATCGGGAAGCCGATATAGGGAATATATACGTTTTTATGTTCGGCGAGTGCTTGGTTTATGACTGCGTCGTCAATATATTCTTCATTAAGAGTGAACCACTCGCCCTGCACCTCTTTCGGTGAGATTCCGTTCAGGATTTCTTTTTTCAAGGTCTCGTAGCTTATCACGTTTTGTTCCTCCGTTTTGATGTGTTTTCCGGATTTGCTCTCATTATATCACGGCGGGATTTGTTTTACAATACGTAAGAGAAAATAAAAAGCGTAATTCTGCGTGAGAATTGCGCTTGGCGAGGTTGCGGAGCAGCCTCGGGGATTCGAATTCTCGCCTGCGGGCCGGTCAGGGTCGGCTCTGACTGCCACCGGCAGTCATTCACTACCGACCCGTTTGAATCCCTTGCTATCAATCAAAACAAAAACAGACACCGGATGGTGTCTGTTTTTGTTGTATTATGAAAACCCCGCCATAGTGGCGGGGTTCAAAAGAGGCTATAGCCGGTGAGCAGAAAGCAAATAAAAATTCAGCGTAGAATGATCTTGTGTCAAAGGCTCCCTTGTGTAAAGGGAGCTGTCAGCGAAGCTGACTGAGGGATTGTTTTGTGTAGATTATCGCTTTTTACAATCCCTCCGTCACGGCAAGCCGTGCCACCTCCCTTTACACAAGGGAGGCTTGGTTTTAGTCCCGCTTGAGTGGGGTTTCGTAACAAATGCATGGCTGACAGGCCAATAAAAGACGCACTTGTGCGTAGCCTGTAGTATTAGGGCTATGCCCGAAACTGAAATACCACCCGCTATGCGGGTGGATTTTTATTTGTTTATCCGCCTGACAGTGCGAGAAAGGCCAGTGCTCCGAAGGTGGCGGCCGCTGCCGCAAGTCCCATGGCAAGTGCGGGCAGCCATGCGAAAAATCCCCTGACGCCGGCCTTGCGGGCTTCCCAATAGGAAAACAACGTGATCAGCCAGAAGCAAAGCGCAAGCAAAGGCAGAACAAAGGAAAGGGACGTCTCCACGAGAAGGAGATAGACGAAACCTACGCCCACGGCCAAAGCGGCGGCGATAAGAGAAAAGATCCGGTATTTTGTCATAGGCACTCCTTACAGATCCTCCCGGGAACGCTGACGCCGTGTGAGGAGAGCAAAGACGGACAGCGTGGAGACGAATATGGCAATGATAAGAGCCGCCTGCCGTACGGACAGCGTGCCGTGGTCCGTTTCCGTGCCCAATCCGCTGAGGGAGCGGGTGAAGTGCTCCGCCAGCTCCTCCGAGGAGTGGGTGTCGCTGAAGCACTGCATGCCGGCAATATCCAGCGTAATGGCGGAATCCGCCCGAACGAGGATAGCGGCCGAGGTGATATGGGAGGCGTCTTCGTAGCCGGAAAGATCACAGATGACGGTGACGGGTTGTCCTACGGGCACGGTGATGCCGTACGCCGCACGGGCGTCGTCACTGCCGAATACGAATACCAACTGTGCCGTGTCCGTGGATTCCAGAGAAGAGGTGGCAAGAAGGGTACAGCGGACGGTCGGCGCCGCCGTAAAGTCAAGCGCCGCCGGCATCATGCACAGAATACTGCCGTTGGCGGCGGCAAAGGGATCGTCCGTTTCCGAGGAAAACTCGGCGTGCATGGTCCGTTCGCCCTCCGCGATTCTGCCGGCCTGGGTGGTAAGCGTGCTGCATCCGCTGCCGGCGATCCAGTGCATGGTGCTGAAGGATTTTCTGAAATCGTACAGGGTGTAAACGCCGCTGTGAAGGGGCGTGGTCTGTGGGTTTGTGTCTATGCGTGCGGAAAACTCCTGCAGCCGTCTGCCGGTGTCACCGCTTACCTCCACGTATTTCAAAGCGTCGTACAGAAGATCCGGCTGCCGCTGCTGGGCGGCGTCCAGAAAGAACACGCGGGTGTTGAGACGGGAGGCAGCCATGCCCCACTGCTGATATTCGCTCAGCAAAGCATCAGTGCTGTATACGTCGGAGGGCTTCCAGAGCAGGAAGAACTCCTCCGGCACGGCGGCGTTTACCGCCTTCATCCGGCCGAGGATGTTTTCGGCGTGTCCCACCATTTCGGCGGCGTTATCGGAGACGTACAGCATGCCCCAGGGCATGCCTCCGGCGGCTTCAATATGCCGGGAGAGATACACGGAAAGAAGAACGGGATCGCATACGGTGTTCTCTTTTGCGGTGCGGAAGGAGGTCTCGAAAAGATAATGACCCAGCGGCGCGATCACCGTCGCATCCGGAATATGCACTGCCGCCGCCGTGTAAATAATACGCATGGTGTCGGCGATAAGAGAGGCGTAGGCGTAAGCGTCGGTCATGTCTGCCCCGTTATAAACGGCGGAATCCAGCCGGTCGCCCAGGATAAAGCCCCGTACCTTTCCGTAGCGGGACGCCAGATAATCGGTAACGGCGGACAGCATATAGGCACCGTCCTCGTTCGTCACGTCAAAGGCAAAAAAGGAGGCGTCGTCACGGGAGAAGGTAAATCCCCGACAGGAGAGATCCGTCTGGGAAAGGAAACGCAGATACACGTCCACGTCCGCCGCCATATAGAAGTTGATCTCCTCATCCAGCTTCCTAAGATAGGCAAAATCCAGATAATAGTACCGGCCGCCCCGGATGCAGAGGCGTCCGCCGGTGTTGCCTTCCGTGCCGCCCAGCAGCTGATCCACATGTACATCCACGATCACGTTGGCGGCGTTGGCGGTGAATACGCCGGCGGCATCCGCTCCGGTAAGACCCACGGCAGAACGGAACGGGCGTTTTTCTCCCGTAGGAATATTGGGAAACAGCGCGTCGCTGACGGGGAGATTTTCCGTGCCCGTTTGGAGGACCACGGCATACCGGCTGACGGCGGCAGTGGCTTCCTGCCCTTTCAGATCCGCTGTGAAGGAGAACCGAGTGGAGAGTTTCATCCGGGCAACTGGCTCTTCGGCTTTCAGCACCGTTTCCAGATCCGACCAGACGGGGATCTGGTACAGTGCCAGCGTGCTGTCAATATATTTCGCCGCTGTGGCGTTGGGGATCGTGCCCGTAACGGTCAGCGAGGATAGGCCTTCGGAAAAGGTGCACTCCGTGATCTTACCCAGTGAATCGGTCGGTTCCGCCTCAGGCAGATGGATTAGAGACACGGCAAGCAGATGAACGCCGTCCGTGGAATAGCTATCCGCATACAGCCCATGAAAGCTGAGGCGGTAGGCGTAGAGCGGAAGCGAAGCGTCAAAGGGAAGCAGATACGTATTAGTGCCGAAATACAACTGACAGGAGGAGGAAATGGCAAAGGAGGAGGCATCCGAAAAAGAATCGGATACCGCCAGGGAAACGGTACCGCCTTCCCGCGCGTTGGAGATCACCACCTGCAGGGCGACTGTGCCGTCAGCGGCGGAATAGTCACTCCGGGCGGCGTCTGCCAAAAGCGTCATTACGCCGTCCGAGCCGGGATCAAGCAGATAGGCACCGTCCTCGTATTCGGCCGTGCCGCCGTCTGCCGTAAAGCCGAAAGTGAGAAAGGCATCTACCATTTCCAGAGAAGGATTGCCGCCTGCAGTCAGACTGCCGATCACGAGACTGCTTACGCCGCCGTCCCAGATGTCGTCCACACGGATCTCCACGGCGTCCACGGCCGTTCTTTGATGCCAATCGGAAATATCAGCGGAAACGGCGTACCAGCTGCCGCCGGGGATCTCTACCGTTACCGTATGGGTAGACAGACCGGAATGTACTGAGAGAGATACGGTATACATCACCTCTGCTGCCCCTTCGATCTTCAAAGCGGCGGTAATGCGGGATCGGTTCAAAAGATTCAGCCGTCCGTCGCCGGTGAACAGGCGCATAACGGTGTAAGAGCCGCTGGAGATGCCTTTCGTGGCGGCGGCGTGCAGACAGGCGGTGCCGTCCGTCTGGCGAAGGGAGAGCCGGCTGATATTCTTTTCGCCAAGCCAGCCTGGCAGTTTTCCGTCCCGGAACGTATCCAGAGGCAGAGAGTCGGCTTCGGGAGCAGGTGCCAGCAGCGGGATTGCCGCGGGCGTATCACCGTCTTCCTCGCCATGCACGGAGGGAACGGCAAGGAGCAGAAGAAGAATTCCTGCCGTGAGGCAGAGTGCCCGGAGCCAAAGAGAGAATCGGGGAGAAAACGCCGCGTAACGGGCGTCAGAACGGTCAGCACACTTCACGAAAGCGGCGCCTCCTTTTCTGTGGTTTTGTGAGCAGGAAACACTTATTTTCCAAAGCCGCAGCGGGCGGCCTCTTCCAGATAGACCTTTTCGATCTGCCGGGTCATGGCGGCGGCGGTGAAACGCTCCTTATAGATCCTTTCCGCACCGGCGGTAAGGCGGTCGTACAGATCCCGGTCGGAAACGATTTTCAGAATGGCGTCCGCCATGGCAGCACTGTCCTTCAGCGGAACGAGCAGTCCGTTTTCTCCCTCTTTGATCACGCCGGGATTTCCGCCGAAGCGGGTAACTACGGAGGGCAGTCCCAGGCTCATAGCTTCCGCCAGTGCCAGCGAGGTTGCCTCCGTTCCCCAGGAGCAGTTCAGGGAGAGATCCAGAATGTTGTAATAAGGAACCACGTCGGAAACGAAGCCGGTGAAGCGAACGGTATCCGCAAGGCCGGCTTCCTTTACCATGTTCACGATTTCATCGTAGCAGGAGCCCTGTCCCATCAGCAGAAATTTCACGTCCGGACGGACGGCGGCCACGGCCTTTGCCGTCTCGATCAGGTAGGAGTGCCCCTTGTACGGCTCAAACCGGGCGGAAATACCGGCGATAAAATCCGTCTCGGCAAAGCCCAGCTCGGCACGCAGCTTGCTCTGTTCTTCCTTCGACGTGCGGCGGAGAGGCTCCACGCCGTTCAGAATTACGGTGATCTTATCCTTACGTACGCCGGTTTCGGTGAGATTGTCTGCGGCGGCCTGTGCAACAGCCAGAATCCGGGTGGCAAGGGTATTGTTTACAAAGCCGGCGATCTGCTTGCCGGGGAATGTGGTCAGTTTTTTCGGCTGATCGAAAACGCTGTGCCGGGTGTAGATCCGGCTTTTCACGCCGCACAGATAGGCGGCAAGCTTGGCGTCAAAGGTGGAGTGGGTGTGCACGATGTCCGGCTTTTCCGCCCGGATGATCTTTTTGTATGCGGCCACTGCCCCTTTTTCGTGGGATTTATCATGCCCGAAATCCGTCTCGATCACACGGGCACCCGTCTCGTTGATCAGCGGAACCAGTGCGGAGCCACGGGGCAGTGCCACGGATACGGCGAACAGACTGGGATCAAAGTTTCTGAGACAGTGGACCAGCAGGCGTCCCGCCCCGCCGATGTTGGAGTCGGAGATAAAATGAAGCACACGGATCATGGGAATAGCTCCTTTACTTATTTCTTTTCAGTTTGGACAGAAGAAACGCCGTTTCTTCCGAGCGAAGCGAAGCCGATACCGTGCCGTACAGGATCGCACCGATCATTACGGCAAGTATCGTGGAAAGAATTCTGCCTCCCGGCAGAAGGGGATAAAGAAAATACAGACTCGCCCCCATAAGAAGGGCCGCAAGAACGGATTTCAGAAGATCAAGCGCGTCTTTTCTTGTGAACAGACTGCCGGCACGCCGCCCCATCAGAAAGACGTTCATGAGGCACTGTACCGCAACGGCAAGACCGGAGGCAAGGGCGATGCCGCCCACCCCCAGCGGGGACAGAAGATATACGAAGCCGATGTTGGCTGCCATAGCCGCGAGGGACGTGATCATGGGCAGCTTCGGCTGATTTTCCGCAAAGAACGCCTTTGTGAGTACTTCGTTGGCGGAAAGGAACAGCATGCCCAAAGCGAACGCACGGAGGGCAGACGCGGTGAGTGCCGTGTCCGCCGGGGTAAACTCGCCCCGTTCGTACAGGATCGCTGCCATAGGCTCTGCCAGAACGGCAAGCCCGGCCGCAATGGGTGCAATGATAAAGGAAAGGGTTTTCACGGAGGTGACCATCATCCGGCGGGAGCCGGCAAGATCACCGGAAGCGGTGGCACGGGAGAAATAGGGGAACAGAAGATTGGTGGCCACGAAAGAAAATACGCCTACGATGATCGTATACAGCCGGTTGGCGTATCCGAGGGCGGTAATGGCCCGTCCCGCTTCCATGGCGGAGGCAAACCGGGTGTTGATCACGGAGCACACCGGCTGGGTCCAGGTGCCGATGAGAATGGGCAGTGCCATTTTGAGACTGCGTCCCACCGCCGGGGAGAAGATTCCCGCCTTGAGAGACGGACGGAACCCGAAACGGAACAGCTTTGGAATTTGGATCACTGCCTGCGCCGCCCAGCCCAGAAGCATGGCGGCGGCCAGCCCCGTAACGCCGAACCGATCCCCCAAAAACAGAAGATACAGAACCATGATGGCGTTGGAGATGAGGCTGATGAGTGCGGGAATACGAAACTCGCCCATCGACTGCAGGATGCCCACGAAGGAGTAGGCAAGTCCGGTGCAGATCACCATGGGAAAAAGGATCCGGGTCAGCTCTGCCGCCAGTGCATGGGTTTCCGGCGGAAGATCCGGGGCTAACACCGTCACCAGCGGCGAGGCAAACACCATGCCGATCAGCGTGATGGCGCCGGTGACGAGGGAGATCATGTTCACGTAAGAGGCGGCGTACCGCATGGCGGACTGTTTGCCTTCCTTTACGAAAAGGTCGTTGAAAACGGGGATAAACGCCGCGGAGACCACGCCGCCCAGCACGAAATCGAAAATAAGGATGGGGAGCCGGCTGGCCGTTTCGTAGGCTATGGCCGGGGCGGTGGTGCCGAATGCGTTTGCCACGAGAATATCACGGAGAAGTCCCATGGCTTTGGCGAGCAGGATGATGACGGCCATTACCGCCGCCGTGCTTAGGAGTCCGCCCGGTTTTTGGGCGGCGTTTTTTTCGCCGGTGCCGTTCATGCCGTCACCTCCTCTTTCATTTTTTATGATAAATCAGAATTATCTCAGCGTGTCGAGGTATTCTTCCAGACACAGGCCCGATTCGTAGATCGCCTTGGCGTGATGCCGGCCCACGAAGCGGTAGTGCCACGGCTCAAAGGAAATACCCGTGATGTCCTGCTTTCCCTCCGGGAAACGGATGATAAAACCGAATTTCCACGCATTGTCCTTCAGCCATTTGTACGCATCCTGCTGGGCAAAGGCCGTCTGTGCGGAGGAAAGATTGTGCATATCACAGCACAGTCCCGTCTGGTGCTCGCTGGTGCCCGGACGGGCCGAGTACGTTTCGGTAATAGCCTCCGCCTGAGCACGGGTCAAGGAGGGATTCTTTGCCATTTCCTGATCCGTATACATGTTGAACAGATAGTCCTGATAGGTGTATGAGCGGTACGCACTGGTAACGGATACGTCTTTGTATCCGTTTGCACGCAGTTCAATGAACATGGCTTCCAGTGCCATGGCCGCCGTTTTCGCCATCTTCTGCATATTCCGTCCGTCCTTGCGTGTATCCGCAAGATCGGTCAGATCCTTGGGAAGATAGGATTCGTCGATGGTATTCTTTTCATTCACCAGGACAAGATAGCCGTCCCGGTCTTCCGGATTCATGTACTTTTCATAAGCGGAAAGATCGCTTTTGAAGGAGACCGTATCCGTGGGGGAGGGTGCCGCCGTGGTGGCTGCCGTCGTTGCGGGCGGATCCAGCACGATGCCCACCGTATCCTCGGGGACGGGGGATGCCGGCTTTTCCGATTTCAGCCGGAAGGAGACGGGGAGGGCCGTGAGGTTTTCCGCATCGGTGAAGATCCGGGAAACGGATACGTCGTTTTTCTCCGTGTGCACCAGTACGCCGTCCATATAATCCGCAATAAAGGAAAGGGGAATCAGATAATGATCGCTCAGAATACAGGCTTTCCCTTCCATGCGGATCTGCTGTCCGTTTACTTTGGCAAGATCGCTGTCCGCGTAGAAAATCACGTCTTCCTCCGTGCCGTCGCCGGCACTGTCCGTTACCTCGTCCGTTATCACGTAACGCATACTGTCGCCGCCGCCGATGGCGGTCAGATGGAGATACTCGGCTACGTTATGGAAATCCACGTACAAAACGCCGTCCCGGAAGGCTGCGTCTTCGGGAAGGGGATCCACTTCCTCGCCGCCGAACCAGTACGAGACACGCACCGGATCCTTTTCCGGCGTCGTGTGGTTGAAGTGGATGGCAAATCCTATGGCAACTATTGCCGCCAGAAAGAGGAGAATGATGAAAAACACCAGTGCACGTCCGAAAAACACACGCACGGCACGCTTGCGTCTTTCACGGCGGCGGTTTTCTTCCAGGATGCGGCGGCGTTCCATTTCCGCCTGTTTTGCCCGGCGTCTGGCGATTTCTGCCTGCCGTTGGGCGGGATCCACAGGGCGGCGGGGCGGCGTGCTGCCCTTTCGCGGAGCACCTGTCCCTGCGGGACGGCGGGGCGTCTGTCCGCCGGACGGGGGACGCCGGCGGGGATCGTTCTGATATTGCATAGAGCCTCCCTTATTTCGTTTCGCAGATCATAAAGAACGGTGAAGTGGGGGAATTGAGCAGACGGAATTTTGCCACCGTCATTTTATAACGGGAGAGGGTAGAGAAGTATTTCGTCAGCTCTTCCCCTTCCAGTGCTCCTTCCTCGTGACCGGGATACACAGCCACCAGCAGAATGGCGTCTTTGCCCAGCATGCCTACGGCGCGCTCCACGGCAGGAAGCGTGGTTTTACGCATGGTTGTCAGCTGTTTGTTGCCGCTGCCCGGCATATATCCCAGATTGAACATACCTGCCTTGATGGGCGTATGAATGAATTCGTTTGCCCGGTCGTGGGAGGCACAGATGAGCCGCCAGTTATCGGGGCATCCTTCCGCGCGGAGCGTTTTTTCCGTGCTGATGAGAGCACCCGGCTGTATATCAAAGGCCGTGACCGATCCCGCGGGGCCGACGGTTTTGGAAAGGAATGCGGTATCGTGTCCGTTGCCCATGGTAAAGTCCACGGCTACGTCGCCCTCGCCGAGATGAGAGAGAATGAAATATTTCTGTAACGATAACAAATCCACCATAACTGTATACTTCCTCCATTATATATAATATTGTACAACGAAACGCTATTTTTGTCAACCGCAGACAGCATATAGAAAGAGGAATTTGTACGTACGCTGACTGTCTGCCCGAACTTGCCTTTGCGTCGTGAGAGACGCAATTTTGCACGGAGTGCAAAAACGGCAAGTTCCAACGCGAGGCGGAGGCGGGAAAGCGGCTGTCCCACGGAAGATGCTTGCGGCTTTATGCGGCAGTATCGTTATGTGGAGAGGTGAAGTTTGCGAGGGGGCTTGCCCCCTCGGGGAGATGGCAGATGAGTGAACTGTTTTGGGTATCTTCATTCCATCTCCGGTCTGCCCGAACTTGCCTTTGCGTCGTGAGAGACGCAATTTTGCGCGGAGCGCAAAACCGGCAAGTTCGGGCGCGAGGCGGAGGCGGGAAAGCGGCTGTCCCACGGAAGATGCTCCCGGCTTTATGCGGCAGTATCGTCATGTAGAGAAGTGAAGTTTGCGAGGGGGCTTGCCCCCTCGGGGAGATGGCAGATGCGTGAACAGTTTTTGCTGCCTTTATCCCATCTCCGGTCTGCCCGAACTTGCCTTTGCGCCGTGCGGGGCGCAATTTTGCGCGGTGCGCAAAACCGGCAAGTTCCAACGCGAGGCGGGACGGGGATAGAGAAAGAGGGAATTGTTTTTTCGGCAATATTGTTTCTGCCTGGTGTATGTGTTATAATAGTTTTGAACGGAAACAGCAGAATGGAGGAAAAGCAAAGTGGAAAGCAAAGAGAAGCGTATGCCCGTGCACATTGCGGCGGCGGACGGCATTGTTGTAAACGATCGCGGAGAAATACTGATGGTGAAAACGCACCGCACAGGATGGGTATTCCCCGGAGGGCAGGTGGAAGAGGGGGAGAACCTGATTGACGCACTCCGGCGTGAAATCCGGGAGGAGACCGGCATTGAGGCGGAGGTTTGCGAGTTGGTGTGTATCTCGTCCAATACGGGAAAGCATCCCGGATATAACGGAGTGAAAGAGGTGCCTACCAAGATTGTCATGAGCTTTTCCTGCAAGGCAAAAGGCGGCGTCCCCCGCCCGTCCGAGGAAAACACCGAATCTGCTTTTGTGCCTGTGGATGAAGCCGCAGCGCGGATCACATCCCCCGTTATAGCGGAACGGTACAAGGCGTATCTTGCATACACAGGCCGTCCGGCATATCTGGAATACAGGACACATCCGGCCTTTACCCTGCGGATGAAACGCACAATTTAGATGATCTTTGCCATTGAAAAACAGGGAAACGCCAGCCAAGGAAGTGGGGTGAATTTCCGCCGACAGGCGGAAAGAGGGGCAGAAAACTTCGGCGATTGAGATGGTTTCTGCCCCTTGATTTGTGAGAAAACACGCAAAAAACGAAGAAAACGAGAGATATCCATGTGCTAAATGAAATTTTTTCAAAAAATATTCCGAAACCTATTGACAGAAGGATTCCCGTATGCTATAATTCTACACGCTGAAATAAAACATCCATATTTATTCGGAGGAACGCTATGTCCACTTTTATGGCGAAGAAAGAAACCGTAGAGCGCAAGTGGTACGTTATCGATGCGGCTGGTAAGCCCCTCGGTAAGACCGCTGTTACCGCTGCTACGATCCTGCGCGGCAAGCACCGTCCCGAATTCACCCCCCACGTTGACTGCGGTGAGTTCGTGATTATCATCAACGCAGCACAGGCTGTCCTCACTGGCAACAAGCTGCAGGACAAGTATCACTATCATCATTCCGGTTACATCGGCGGTCTCAAGAAGATCCAGTACAAGACCCTGATGGCAACCAAGCCCGAGTTGGCAATGCAGTATGCTGTTAAGGGCATGCTCCCGCACAACTCCATCGGCGACAAGGCAATCACCCGTCTGAAGGTGTATGCAGGTCCCGAGCACAAGCAGCAGGCACAGAACCCCACCCCGTATGAAGTAAAATAAGAAAGGACGAGTATAAAGAATGTATACAAGTGCTAAGCCCTATTTTTACGGTACGGGCAGAAGAAAAAGCTCTGTCGCACGCGTTCGCGTATATCCCGGTTCCGGCTCCGTTATCATCAACGGTAAGGAGATCGACTCCTACTTCGGCCTGGAAACCCTGAAGTTTATCATCAACCAGCCCTTCTCCGTTACCGGTACCGAAGGCAAGTTTGACGTAGTTGCAAACGTTGCCGGCGGCGGTCTGTCCGGCCAGGCAGGTGCGATCCGTCACGGTATCGCCCGTGCTCTCCTCCTTGCAGACGAGACGTTCCGTGCTCCTCTCAAGAAGGCAGGATTTTTGACTCGCGACCCGAGAATGAAGGAAAGAAAGAAGTACGGTCTCAAAGCCGCACGTCGTGCTCCTCAGTTCTCCAAGAGATAAGTTCGGCCTTCGGGCGATTATCAAAAAACCTCGAAAACAAATCGTTTTCGAGGTTTTCTTTTTGTCTAAAAATTTGATTTGGTGCAAATTTGGTGTGCACTTTTTTGACATTTATACTCACATCTTCAAGGAGTATAAAGCAAAGATGGCTGAAAGTATTGAAAAAGACCTCATTTAAGCGATAGAACGGCACGAATTGCAAATTTTTGTGTCGTCCTATTTGTTATTTTGCTAATTTATGATATAATAATTATGCATCAGATAAATAGTAATTGCTCAAACATACTTTTGAGTATGTTTAGAAAGGTGATTAAAATGTATATAGACCTCTCAACACAACCATTGCCGAAGATTTACATACGCAAAGGCAAAGAATGCTATCTTGACCCCATTAGAAAAAAACTCATCTATATCACCCCCGAAGAAACCGTACGTCAACAAGTAATATCTTACTTGTTGTATGATTTGAAAGTTCCTGCTGACATGATAAGCGTGGAAGAGAATTTATCACACTATGGTATCAAGTCTATACGACGAACGGATATTACAATCAAATGCCTTACAAAAGATGGAGACCTTATACCTATAGCAGTGATTGAATGTAAAGCTCCTGGTATTGGTTTGGGTGAAAAGGTTGGCGAACAGTTAGCTTATTATAGCGATACCCTCGGTTGTGATTACGCTATGATGATTAACGATGTTGAATACCAGTGCTATCATTATAACGAAAATAAACAGCAATACGATTTGCTTGAAGTATTACCTTGTTATGAGGATATGTTAGAAAACAAATATACCATCCAGCCACTTGAAGAACAACCTGATAGACCTTCGTTTGAGGAAATTGGCGAAATATTCAAAGAGAATCCAGCCGCTTATGACATGGAAATTAGTCCAACAACCGACTATCATCTAGCTTGTGCTTCATTCAACCTTTTAGCGTGTCTTTTTGACACTGACCATAAACTACCTTGTCAGCAATACGGAGCTTTCAACTTGATTGAAGATTATGGTGTTAGAATGTTGTCCTATGGTAATGCTGGCGGTGGTGTGTTCTATGGTCCTTATCGTTCTTTCTTGATTGAACGGAATGGTAGCACAGAATTTGTCTCATTTGGCTTCTCTGTATACGGACGCACAGAAAAGCCCGATACTTGGAAAACCGCGCTGAATGTTGCAATTGATAACGAAAAAGAATCCCATCATGCTTTACAACTGAGCATAGATGATAATGTAATTTATAAGGATGGTAAAGTTACTTTTTATCATAGTGGCAGAATCGCCGTTGGAAACAAAGGTAGTGGAAAAGTTAGCGAACTTCGTGCTTTTGTAGAAACACGCTATCCCAAAATAATTGCTGGAAATAAATTCAACCTTGGTGTTCTTGAACATAATCGAAATTGGAACTTGGACGACCGTGATGTTGTGACTCTAATTGAAAATCTGATATCATATGCTCTTGTGAGAGACGAATATAGAGCTTTTGTTAAAGAACAATGATGAAACCTATTGTATTCAGTTTGATTTTTCTATTAATCTTGTTGTGAGTTTGGTGCTGATTTGAGGCAGCATCTTATGCGACAGCACTCACTTTCGTGGGTGCTGTTTTTTTGTGATGATTTATTCACATGTTTGTGGTATAATGGTATCCGTTCGATAAACTTGAATTTGACGGTCATTTTTCACTCTACCGGTGGTTGATTTTCTCCCTTTCAACCATTGGTTCGTGTTATTTTTCTTAAAAGGAGCTTATAATTAAGTAAAAGGAGGTAGCCTATGGACCAAATAAAAATTGGAAAGTTTATTACAGAGTGCAGAAAAAAGAAAAATCTTACACAAGCACAGTTGGCGGAAAAATTGAATATCACCGACAGAGCTATATCAAAATGGGAGACAGGCAAAACAATGCCCGATTCCGATATTATGCTTGACCTTTGTGATATACTTGAAGTAAGTGTAAATGAATTATTATGTGGGGAGAAAATTGATATAGAACAAAAAAACGAACAATTAAACGAACTGATACTTCAGATGGCAAAAAACGAGGAAAGATATCATAAAAGACTTAGATATTCAGCCTGTGTAATTCTCGCGGCCAGCCTTATAGCACTTGTTTGTCTGATAACTCTAATATCACTTCTTATCCCCGAATGTGGATTTCAAGACTTTTTGATAATAGTATCTATTATACTGTTTATAATTCCCTGCATTATTGCTCTTAAATTTGAGGTGGAGACAGGGTATTATGAATGTAAGAAATGTCAACATATGTTTGTTCCTAACTATAAAGAGATTACCTTGTTGATGCAAACACCAACCAAAAGATTATTGAAGTGTCCTAAATGTGGAAAATGGACCTGGTGCAAAAAACTAATCAAAAGATAAATTTCAGTTTGGCGGAGAGACAAATTCCATTTTGTCGAAAAGTGTGGGTAACGATATAAAACGCTGTGAAACGCCAATACAAAAACTCCAGGAGATAATTTGTGCCTTCGGGCGATTATTTCAAAAATTACAGCACTCACTTTCGTGGGTGCTGTTTTTTGCTGTTATAAAGCAAAAATGGCTGAAAGTATTGAAAAAGATCTCATTTAAGCGTTCTCTTTATTTATTCACATTATTGTGATATAATGATACCAATTCGATAAACTTGAATTTGTAGGTGCGTGCAATGAACCTAATAGAATTAACTCACAAGAACGATATTTTACAAACATATGAGATTTACAAACACTGTATGTTTATGCCTACCGAAGAAAAGTTTAATAAGAAAGTAGAACAATT
>JAZPZY010000003.1:0-79021 GCA_045544955.1 Eubacteriales bacterium | reverse complement strand
TTGAGAAGTACGAGAAGGAGCGGAAGAGCAAGAAAGAGAACCGAAAAAAGGGAAAACCGGGGGAACGACTGTCCCCCAAATTTTTCACATAAAAACACAGCCACCGGAACGGTGGCTGTGTCTGTTAGTGGATGTAAAGCTTACCTCTTACGAGGCTCGCAAGTGCATCTTAGTGTCTCTTCTTACCGAGAACAACTGCACCAGCGGAAGCAGCCATAACAACAGCGGCAATGATGGCTACGTCAAAGGTTGCAGGAGCTTCAGTGGAAGCAGCAGCGGTGGTAGCAGCAGTGGTAGCTGCGGTGGTAGCTGCGGTGGTAGCTGCGGTGGTAGCTGCAGTAGTAGCTGCGGTGGTAGCTGCGGTGGTAGCAGCAGTGGTAGCAGCAGTGGTAGCTTCGCCGCCAGCCTTGGTGGTGCTGATCTTGTACTGTACGGGAGAGGTGATGCCTTCATTGCCGTCAGCGGTAGGCAGCCAAGAGAAGAAGTTGGTCTTTTCCTTCGGCTTTACACCAGCGGCGTCAGCCTTCAGGTCACCCAGCTGAACCTTGATACCGAAGGTACCGTCAGCAGGCATTTCGAAGATGCCTTCGCGGGGGATAGCAACCTCGATTACGAAACCGTCATCGGACTGGGTGGTCTTGTACTTGATGGTGGAGTAGTCGAACAGCAGCTCGTGAGCAGCCAGACCGAAGCAGCGCTTACCGAAAGCGTCAACAGAAACCTTAACGGTGTTGCCTTCAGTCATGCAGAGACGATACTCGATACCGTCGAAGTTGTAGGGGTTGGTGCCTGCCATGTAGGAGTCAGCGGGAGATACGATGTCATCATCCTTAACATCAGAGCAGATGTAGAGGTAGTCGTCATCGTACAGAGCGTAGGTGGTAGCAGTCATGGTCATATCCCAGCCTTCGTTGTGGCCAGCGATAACCTGCATTGCGTAGTCACCACTCTTGATGGTGAGAGACTTAGCGTAGATATCATCTACCTTACCGTCGATCTCGGGAGTGCCGACGAGAACTTCGCCGGTAGCGGTCTGAGCGGCGCTGATAGCGGTTACGCCCAGGATGCCCAGCATGAGGCATGCTGCGAGGAGTGCGCAAGTGAGTCTTTTCATGGTTTTTTCCTTCCTAAAATAATAATATAATTTTCAGCTGCTTTTCCGCGAGATTTACCGCTGTTCGCTGAAGGGCAGCCGGAAATTCAAGGATATGTGCCTGTGCTCCGACAGGGAGCGACTGCATCGGACCTGCAAAAACGAGCCGCTTCTACAAATCCGGTCAGAAATAGGTATAGTTACTCCATCTAACGATGATAATTATACCACATTACGGCAGTGAGAGCAATACATGTTTTGGACAATTTTTGAAAAAAGATGGCTATTTTTTAAATGTAATTTTTGCGGTATTCATAAAAGATTTTTTTGCAATCCCGGGGAATATGAAAAAAAAGCACAAAAAGCGAATAATGCGATATTTTGGCAATTTTTGTGTCCGTTTTCAAGGGGCGGTGATTAGCCTTGCCTGCCGGGACGCGGTATGATTTCTGGAATAGGAAAGGCCACCGGAGCACCGGCGGCCTTGCTTTATTACAGCAGAGCGCGGTAGAGTGCAGCGATTTCTTCCTCGCTTGTCTCACGGGGGTTGCCGGGACGGCACGCATCTGCGAACGCATCAGCGGCCAGGGCGGGAATATCGGCTTCAACCAATACGCCCTTCAGCGTGGTGGGAATACCTACGTCCTCGGCCAGCTTGCGGACTGCTTCCACAGCGGCGGCACGGTATTCGTCCTGAGACATGGCGTCCACGCCGGCGACGCCCATGGCGCGGGCGATCTCCCGGTATTTTTCACCGGTGCAGGGGGCGTTGTACGCCATAACGGTGGGAAGAAGGGTAGCACATGCTTTACCGTGGGGCATATCGTAATAAGCGGACAGGGTGTGTGCCATGGAGTGGTCCACGCCCAGACCTACGTTGGAGAAGCCCATGCCGGCAACGTACTGACCGAGAGCCATGCCTTCCCGTCCGTCCGGATCGTTGGCAACGGCACCGCGGAGCGAACGGGCGATGATCTCGATCGCTTTCAGGTGGAACATATCGGACAACTCCCAGGCACCCTTCGTGATGTAGCCTTCAATAGCGTGGGTCAATGCGTCCATGCCGGTGAAGGCAGTGAGAGAGGCGGGCATGGTAGCCATCATATCGGGATCCACAACGGCTACGACGGGAATATCGTGGGGATCGACGCAAACGAATTTACGCTTTTTCTCAACATCGGTGATTACGTAGTTGATGGTTACTTCGGCGGCCGTACCGGCGGTGGTAGGAACGGCAATGGTGGGCACGCAGGGATTCTTCGTGGGGGCAACGCCCTCCAGGCTGCGTACGTCTGCGTATTCCGGGTTGGTGATGATAATGCCGTTGGCTTTGGCCGTATCCATGGAGGAGCCGCCGCCGATGGCGATGATATAGTCAGCACCGGAAGCCTTGTAAGCTGCTACACCGGACTGCACGTTTTCAATGGTAGGATTGGGCTTGATGTCAGAGAAGATCTCGTAGGGGAGCTTGGCGGCATCCAGCACGTCGGTCACTTTTGCCGTTACACCGAACTTGATCAGATCGGGATCGGAGGTGATAAATGCCTTCTTGAGCCCACGGGCAGTTACTTCTGCCGGGATACTCTGGATGGCACCCTTGCCGTGGTAAGAGGTTTCGTTCAGAATAAAGCGGTTTGCCATGGATAAATCCTCCAATATCGTAGTAAGATAATGAGATGTTTTCTCATACATATTATACTTTTCCGGAAAAGAAAAATCAAGAGATTTTTCGTGGATTTTTGCCTCGCGGGAAAACAGGGCAAAAATCGCAAAAATCTTGCAAAAGGGAGAAAAATGTGCTATACTGTTTCCGGTGAGTTCGAAACCTTCCTCACCTAAAACAAAACTAAAGGAGCGCATATCTATGACCAATTACGCAAAAAAAGTCCGTTTTCTGTCTTATGCCGCACTGATTGCGGCACTGTACGTCGTCCTCACGCTTCTGTCCGCCGCATGCGGACTTGCCAGCGGCGTGATCCAGGTGCGGCTGTCCGAGGCATTGACCGTCCTGCCGGTGTTTACACCGGCGGCGATCCCGGGATTATTTGTGGGCTGTCTGTTGTCCAATCTCTTTACAGGCGGCTTGCCCTGGGACGTGGTGTTCGGATCGCTGGCAACGCTGATCGGTGCTTTGGGGACATACCTTTTGCGCCGCCGTTCCAAATGGCTTTCGCCTATACCTCCGATTTTGGCAAACGTCTTAATTGTGCCGTTTGTGCTGCAAAAGGTGTACGGCGCGCCGGAATCCTATCCGTTCCTCATGCTTACGGTTGGGATAGGTGAGGTGATTGCGGCAGGGATTCTGGGCATGCTTGTCTATCGGATGGTAGCGCGGAGCAGACCGTTCAAGTAATCAGCCGTGTAAAGCAATTATAAATTGAAAAGGATAACCGCCGGGTGCGCCGTAAATGGCTGCATCCGGCGGTTTTTAAAACCATTGGTTTAATTGATTAGAAATATATCGAAACACTATTGACAGCGAGTGATTAGATAGATATAATATCAGTGTAATCTACAACAACAGAAAGGTGGATATGTACGTATGAATAAGCAAGAAATATTCAATGGCTTATGGACGATTACCAAAGAAAAGCACGACGCTTGCAAAGCGGAGGCAGCTTCAGTGGATAAAAACCATCCTACGGAGCGAGGTGCTTTGCAATTAAAGTCCGGGATTTATAATGTTGCGATAGCGGCAGGGCTTATATCCGGAACGGATCAGGCGATTGAATTGATGAGCAAAAGATTCAAGAATTTAATTAAGCATTTTCCCGAAATTGCAAGCCATTATTGTGCATTGCCCGAGGATCAGAAAGAACTTATGGAGATTGCGCTTTACCCCGAGGTATTTATGAGAACTAACTTCTATAATACTTACAAAACCGATCTTGCAGAAGCGGAAAAAGACGGAGATCCGCAGAAGATTTTCAAAGCCAAAATCAAAAAGGAAGTGTTGTACGATATTTTGAATATGTGGCGAGCTTACAGGGTTGAAAAGGATTTGTTTGTTTTTGCATTTGACGATACGGAAAAAGCGGAATGAACGCATACTCTGTCGAAGTAAAAAACGGAAAAAGGATAGGCGATTCAGCCTTTTGATGAAAATTTCAAAGGATGTCTTGACAGGATTCAGCGACGACGAAAGGATGTGATTGCTTGAAAGAGAAGCTTGCGCTCTTAAAGCTCCTTGCCGATGAAACACGCCTTGAAATTCTCAATATTCTTTTGAAAGAGGATTCTTACGTGGAGAAAATCGCTTGTGAGCTTTCGCTTACCCCAGCGACTATCTGTTATCATCTCAAAAAAATGGAGGCGGCAGGCGTGGTCAACTGCTCGCGCTCGCAGTTCTATATTATCTATTCGCTCAACCGGGAGATTTTTGATAAACCTGTGTACGCGCTGATCAAAAAGGATGAGGAAATCGTCGATAGGGAGGAAAAGTACAAAAAAGAGGTGATATCCCATTTTTTCAAATACGGCAGATTGACACAGATACCGACGCAGAGAAAAAAGCGTGAGATCGTGCTTGCCAAGATCGCGGAGCGATTCGAGCTTGACCGCGCGTATGCCGAGAAAGAGGTCAACGGAATCATTCTACAGTATCATGAGGATTTCTGTACCATTCGCCGGGAGATGATCGCCTTTGGCTTGATGACCCGTGACCGGGGGATTTATAAACGGATAAAATGAGAAACAGGATACGCATAGGTGAATGCATATTAAGGTATCGCCAAAAGAAAGGGCTCACCCAGGGTGAATTGGGCGATCTTTTGGGAGTCAGCGCATTTGCCGTCTCAAAATGGGAGAGGGAGATGAGCTATCCCGATCTGTTTCTGCTGCCCCGTATATCCGATCTGATCGGTGTTTCCATAGACGAAATGATGGGGCGAGAGGGCGGCGTGACGGGAAACAGTACCTGCCGGAAAAAATAGAGCGTGCTTCTTTATCCTTCCGATTTAATAAGCAAAAGCACTTGCGGTGATTCTGCCGCAAGTGCTTTTTGTCGTTTGTCTAAAATTATTCCAACTCAAACGCACCGGTGTACAGCTGATAGTACGTGCCGCGCTGGGCGAGCAGTGCCTCGTGATTGCCGCGCTCGATGATGCGGCCGTGATCCAGCACCATGATGACATCGGAATTCATAATGGTGGAAAGCCGGTGGGCGATTACGAACACCGTCCGCCCCTCCATCAGCTTATCCATACCGCGCTGAACGATGGCTTCCGTTCTGGTATCGATGGAGGAGGTTGCCTCGTCCAGAATCATTACCGGCGGATCGGCAACCGCCGCCCGTGCAATGGCGATGAGCTGCCGCTGTCCCTGGGAGAGATTGGCGGCGTTGTTTTTCAGCATGGTGTTATATCCGTCCGGTAGGCGGGTGATGAAATCGTCCGCACCGGCAAGCTTGGCGGCACGGATGCATTCCTCGTCTGTGGCATCCAGACGGCCGTAGCGGATGTTATCCATAACCGTACCGGAGAACAGGTTGGTCTCCTGGAGAACGATGCCCAAAGAGCGGCGGAGATCTGCTTTTTTGATCTTGTTGATGTTGATGCCGTCGTAGCGGATCTTGCCGTCGGCAATGTCGTAATAGCGGTTGATCAGATTGGTGATGGTGGTTTTTCCCGCACCGGTGGCACCCACGAAGGCGACCTTCTGACCGGGCTCCGCATATACGGATACGTCGTGGAGGATCTGCTTGTCTTCTTCGTAGGCAAAATCCACCTCGTTCAGGCGGACGTCGCCGCGGAGAAGGGTGTAGGTCAGCGTGCCGTCCGTGTGGGGATGCTTCCACGCCCATACGCCGGTACGCTCGGCAGTTTCGGTGATGGTTCCGTTTTCGTCGATTTTGGCATTCACCAGCGTAACGTAGCCCTCGTCCGTTTCCGGCTTTTCATCCATCAGGGCGAAGATACGGCCGGCACCGGCCATGGCCATGGCCACGGAGTTGATCTGCTGGGAAAGGGAGTTGATGTTGCCGGTGAACTGTTTCGTCATATTGAGAAAGGGAATGACGATACTGATTTCCAAAGCCTTGCCGGAAAGACTGAGGTTCGGCACGTTGGTGATGAGGAGAATACCGCCAACCAGTGCAACCAGCACATACAGGATATTACCGATGTTCATGATGATAGGCCCCAGCATATTGGCGAACGCGTTGGCACGGCGGCTGTCCTCGTACAGGGCGTCGTTTACTTTATCAAAGTCTTTTTTCGCCTCTTCCTCGTGGCAGAAAACCTTGACGACTTTCTGACCGTTCATCATTTCCTGGATATAGCCTTCCGCGGCGCCCAGAGATTTTTGCTGACGCATAAAGTACTTGGCAGAGCCGCCGCCTACCTTTTTGGAAACGAAGATCATGGCGGTGACACCGGCGAGAACCAGCATGGTCAGCCAGCCGCAGAAGTAAAGCATGATGGAGAGAACCACCGTAATGATCATACCGGACTGAAGAAGCTGCGGCAGCGTCTGGGAAACCAGCATCCTGAGCGTGTCAATATCGTTGGTGTAATGGCTCATGATATCACCGTGTGCGTGTGTGTCAAAGTAACGGATGGGCAGATTCTGCATGCCGTCAAACATTTTGATACGCATTTTGCTGAGGAATCCCTGGGTGATATAGGCCATCAGCTGGGTGTAGGTAAACAGGGACAGAAGGGAAAGGGCATAGAGGGACACCAGAATCAGAAGCAGCGGCACGATCTCCGCCTTGGCCGCTTCCCAGTTGCCGCTTTCCACCCACCGTTCCACGGCGGCGATGACGTTCTGCATGAAAATGGAGGGAATGGAGCTGACGGCGGCGGAAAACAGGATGCACAGACCGGTGAGGGGCACCAGTACGGGATAAAAACCGAACAGAAGCTTTACCAGACGGAGCAGTACGCGGGGATCCATTTTGGGACGTCCCTTTCCGGGTGCCGGTGCGTTTTTGGCGTTTGTCTTACTCATCCTTCGTGCCTCCTTTCGTCTGCTGTGTGTAGACTTCACGGTAAATGGGCGAGATGTTCAGCAGTTCCTCGTGGGTGCCCACAGCGGCGATCCGTCCACCGTCCATTACCAGGATCTTATCCGCATCTTCCACGGAGGCCACGCGCTGGGCGATGATGATCTTCGTGGTTTCGGGGATAAATTCCTTGAGCCCCCGGCGGATCAAAGCGTCGGTTTTTGTGTCTACCGCACTGGTGGAGTCGTCCAGAATCAGAATCTTCGGCCGCTTCAGCAGTGCCCGTGCAATGCAGAGCCGCTGCTTCTGTCCGCCGGATACATTGGTACCGCCCTGTTCAATATGGGTATCGTATCCGTCGGGGAACGCCTGAACGAATCCGTCTGCCTGGGCGAGACGGCAGGCTTCCACGAGTTCTTCGTCGGTGGCGTCCTTATTGCCCCAACGAAGATTTTCTTTTACCGTGCCGGCAAAAAGCACGTTTTTCTGCAGTACCACGGCCACGCTGTCACGGAGTACGTTCATATCGTAGTCCCGCACGTCCACACCGCCTACCCGCACGGTGCCCTCGGTGGCGTCGTACAGACGGGAGATCAGCTGTACCAGCGTGGATTTGCTGGATCCGGTGCCGCCGATGATGCCTACCGTTTCGCCGGAGGCGATGTGCAGATGAATATCGGACAGGGCGTATTTTTCGGCGTGTGCCGAATATTTGAAGGATACGCCGTCGAAATCTACGGAGCCGTTGGCTACTTCCGTTACGGGATCCTGCGGATTCTTGAGGGTAGGCTGCTCGTTGAGCACCTCCACGATACGGCGTGCCGATTCAGCAGACATGGTAATCATGACGTAGATCATGGAGAGCATCATCAGAGACATCATGATCTGCATGCCGTAGGTGAGCATAGCGGAAAGCTGTCCCACGTCAATGTAGGAGCCGTTTGAGGTAACGATCAGGTGGGAGCCGAAGAAGAGGACGAATACCATGATAAGATTCAGGCACGCCTGCATCAGCGGATTGTTAAGAGCCACGATACGCTCGGCACGGGTGAAATCCCGGCGGATCTCATCCGAGGCGGCACCGAATTTTTCTTTTTCATACTCTTCCCGTACGAAGCCCTTTACGGCACGCATGGCCATTACGTTTTCTTCGATGGATTCGTTCAGCCGGTCGTATTTGCGGAAAACCCGGGTGAAAGCAGGCATGGCTTTCCGTGCGATAAAGAAGAGTCCGAAGCCGAGAACCGGCACGGCAACCACGAAAACGGTGGACAGTGCTCCGCCCATTACGTATGCCATGACGATGGCGAACACGAACATAAACGGAGAGCGGATGGCCGTGCGGATGATCATCATATAGGACATCTGCACGTTGGATACGTCGGTGGTAAGCCTGGTTACCAATGAGGAGGAAGAGAACTTGTCGATGTTGTCAAAGGAATAGGTCTGGATCTTGTAGAAAATATCGTGCCGCAGATTCCGGGCAAAGCCGGCGGCCGCCCGGGAAGCGGTGATGGCGGCACAGGCCCCCAGCGTCAGCGACAGAACGGCAAGCAGTGCCATGATGCCGCCGTTTGTAAGAATGGTGGAAAAGGGGCATCCGGCCTTGATCTCGTTAATGAGATTGGCGATGATGTAGGGAATCAGACACTCGATGATTACCTCGCCGATGATGAGGATCGGAGTGATAATCGATGGTTTTTTGAATTCCCGTATGGATTTTGCTAACGTCTTGAACATGGAAATGGTACTTCCTCCTTATGAATGACTGTGGTTTTCTTCGGCACGTTTGACCCCGTCCAGCACGGTGGAAACGGCCAGACGGTATGTTTCGCTCCGGCTTGCATTGCTGTGGCTGAAAAAGCCGCACAGCTCCTGGGTGGAAAAACCGTGCATCACCGTGCGGAGAATCCGCTGCCAGTGATTTTTTTCCTCAGGGGACAGAGTGAAGCCGTCCAGCAGCCTCACGATGGGCGTTACGATATCCGGCAGTGCCGCCGTCAGCGTATCGTTTCCCTCCATGGGGATCTTGAGAATCAGATGATACAGCCCCGGATTGCGGTGGGCAAACTGGCGGTACGCATCCGCCAAAGCGAAAAACGCCTCGTCCCGGGTGCGGTCTTGGATAGCGTCCGACAGCGTGCCGGACAGGGCGTGGATGGCACGCAGGGCAAGCTGATTCCGTAATTCCTCCGTGCTGCTTATGTGGTTATACAGCGAGGCGGGCTTGATCCCCAGCTCCCGGGCGAGGGTAACCGTGGTCAGATACTCTGTACCGTGTTGCGTCACCAGCTGTTCTGCCGCATCCAGAACGCTTTCTTTTGTCAGTCCGCGTTTGGACATACTGTGCTCCTTTTGTATTGTTGATAGACCGGAATATATTATAAACTAATGCCGTTAGTTTGTCAAGAAGACAGACAGGATTCTGCACAAAAAAACGCACACCCGGCAGGGCGTGCGTTCTTGTGTGATTCATTTTTTCGGTTTACTGAAATTCCACCGTAACCGAGGTGACTCGGGGCGTACCGCATCCGCAGACGGCACCAAGTTCCAGCTTATACTGCATGTAGCCGGAAAGGGCAAAACCGAGAAGGGAGTCGCCGGTGTTCAGATCCCCCTGCCACGGGGCATTCTCCAAAGCCTCCGGGGTGTCCGCGCAGCGCAACTGCATCTTTACAAAGGTTTTCTTTCCGTTGACTGCTTCCCAGTGAACGGAGGCGGGGACGTGTCCCTCGGGGATTTTGTATGCCTCGGAATAGTAGTATTCCGAATCGGAGCGATCCATGATGTTGCCGATATCTGCCGTACACATGCCGTGGGGTCCCACGGTGGGAAGAGCAGTGTAGCGCGTTTCGTTGATGCCGTCCTCGCCGCCCCAGAATACGAAGGAATCCGCTACGTGATTACCGTCCTTTTTATGGCTGGCAACGGCAAGATCCATATATCCGTCGCCGTTGAAGTCGCCGGCGAGACAGCCGCATCCGGAATTGTTGAAGATCAGCTTGTGATTATCCAGATGGAACATGCCGTCCTCGGACTGGAAGTACATTTTGGAATCGATATCACGGAACCGTCCGTTTGCATAGGCGGTGGCGTAGATATCAAGAAGTCCGTCGCCGTTGAAGTCCTGTATGGTTACGGCGTTGGCACAGAAGGTGGGCAGATACGTTTTGCGGTTTTCCGCATAACCGTCCTTGCTGCCCCAGTAAATGATGATCTTTCCCTTTTCCTGGGGGAAGGTGTGGCCGACGGTCATATGGGACGCAAAGATCAGCTCCGGATAGCCGTCCCCGTTCAGATCGGCTACGTTAGCGGCGGCGGCACAGTCTGCCGCCAGAATCTGCATCCGCTTTTCGCTGAAGCCCTCGGGACCGCCCCAGAAGATCATGGCACGGGGACCGGTGATCTGCGGAACGATCAGATCCAGCCAGCCGTCTCCGTTCAGATCGGCAGAGAAGATCCAGCGGGGCCCGCCGAATTCACGGCAGCGGGCCGCTTCCTTGGGATCACGCACGGTCAGCTCGTAGGCACGGCCTCTCTGCCGCCATTCCACCTCTTCCTTGTCCGGACCGAGGATCAGATATTCGGGATGTTCGAAATCGTATCCGTCAGGGCCTCCCTTGAAGTAGCGGAGCGTGCGGTTGCTGATGCCGGGGAAGATAAGATCGATATAGCCGCATTTGCGGAAATCGCCCAGGGCACAGCCATGGCTGGTACGGGTGTTGAAGCAGCTTTTCCGCTGAGGGTCGAAGGTGCCGTCCTTGCCCCAGTAGATAGTGGCACCGGGGTCAAGCTGCGGTGCATTTTCCGCGCAGTTGACCACGAGAATTTCCACCTGTCCGTCATCGTTCAGATCCACAGGCACGCAGTCTACGGCTGCACAGCCGGGCAGGGAAATTTTTCTCTCGCCGCTGTAGCCGTCCTCACCGCCCAAAAAGACGGCGATCTGCTCCATGCCTAAATGCCGCTCTCCCTCATGATTGACGATGACAACCTGATGTCTGCCGTCGGTGAAGGTTTTGCCGGAGAGGATAGAGGTTGCCTCCATGGCGGGCAGATCGCGGACCTTTTCCGCGTTTCCGTCCTTATCGAAGGCGTATACCGCGCCGGGGATCTCCAGATTGTCCGCCTCACAGCCGAGGGCGATGTACAGATAGTTTTTCGGATCGGCGCCGATAGGACCAACCGATACGCTTCTTGCGCAGGGGACGGGGATACGGGTGGCTTTTTCCGGGTTGTAATTTTCACACTCCCAAAGCACCAGCGTGTCCTCTGCCGTCTCAAATTCAGTAGCCACCGCGATGATGATATCGGTGGCACCGGTGTTTCTGAGATCGCCCGTTGTTACGTGAACCGCGCCGTTTCCGAAGAATACGGCATCCACATCCATGTCCTTTGTGGTGTTGGGCTCGGTGCAGTATATACGCATTTCCTCATGGGGCTTTCGATCCTTGCCGAAGCTTTCAAAAACGGCGTAAGCACCCTCGGCGCGGAAGGTCATAGCTTTTCCCTTTACGCTGATCACACAGCACAGCCAGGGATTCCAGCGATACATCTTTCTGCCTGCGGTGGTGGATGCCGTGCGCTCATCGCCGGGGATGGAAGCGTTGGCGAATACGGTTTTGTTGTCGGGTGAGAGTCCCTCGGGTGAGCCCCAGTACACGGTCAGATCGCCGCTTTCCGCACCCATGACGTACAGATCGTCATAGCCGTCTCCGTCCAGATCGCCGGCGGCTGCAGACAGAGCGGGGATCTCCAGATCCTTATATTCCGTAGGCTCAATGCCCAGTGCGGTAGGATAGTAAATCCGTACCTTTTTGCCGCACAGGAAGAGCAGTGCCTTTTTGCCTTCGCCCTTGAAATCGGCTGCTACCACGCCGGTGGCGTTGGGAGCGAGAATTTCCGTCCGGTATTTTTCAGAAAGTCCCTGCTCGCTGCCGTAGTAAATGACGGCAGATACGTCCGTGTGTACGCCGTTGTGCTGGCAGGCAACGATCAGATCGTCCGTGCCGTCGCCGGTGATATCGGTGAAAACGGCGGAATACGTGCCGTTGGTGGGCAGCAGAAGCGGTTCTTCATCGGTGAGATTGCTGAACACATACAGCGGCGGCTTTTCGTTCATGGCGTGGCTGTTGGCAATGGGAAGATCCGGATAGCCGTCGTTGTTTACGTCAAAGTTGAAGATGCGCTGCAGTGTGCCGCCGGCGGAAACGTACAGATTCTGTCCGCCGTTGCCCATGGTGCCCTTTGAAAAGCCTTCAAATCCTGATTTGATCCAGTTCATGAGAAGGAAACTCCTTTATAAATCTATTGCAATTACGAAACGATATTGTCGTTTTGGAACTTTCCGCGCATGCCTTCCGTGAGACGCTCCCATGCACGGCAGAACAGATAGTGGTCATACCAGCGTTCGATATAGATCTCCTTTTCGGAAAGGGCAAGCATCATATCGTCGATGGCGGCGATGGCTTCCTTGTGGTTGCCTACGCACTTCTGCTCGGTGATGGTGGCCATCTTGTCCAGAGCCATGTTGAATACGTCCAGAATCTGCCATGCGACGGAGGACGCACGGTAATACTGATGCTTGTTCGCGGCGATCACGGGGGCGAAATCGGCTGCAATCTTATGTACCTCTGCCGCCAACGGAGCTACGTCGGGATTGTAGTAAATACCGGCGTCGCTGGGCTTACGTCCGTTGAAGAAGTTGGTCTTGCCGAAGAAGTAACGGAAAGGAAGACGGTCGCGGATGCTTTCCAGATAAGAAACGACCTCTTTCCACTTCTCACCGAAGGCGTGGCTGAAATAGTCTTTCTTCAGGGATTCAAAATCCGCATCGGCGTCAAACAGCGTTTCGCCGTATACGTAGAACGTAAAGCCGGTGGGGAAGTAGCTGCGCTGGGAGCCGTCCTCCACGATACCGCTGAGACCGTTCTGCCGGAGGGCTTTGATGTCCCGGCTTACGATGTCTGCCATAAACAGTCCGCTGGGATCCTGGTACTGGAAATCCATGAAGTGGTATTCGTAGCAGAAGCAGTCGCCGGTCCAGTTTTCTTTCCACTCCTCCAGATGCGCCAGGGATTCGCCCATGCCCTGGGGCAGCGTCAGCTGATTGCGTACGTAGGGCTTGATCTTAGAATGATCCGGCTTTTCGGCGTAGGTTTCCGTATAGAGACGGGTGATGGGGGCGAACAGCATGGTGAATCGCTTGTTGTTGTTGAGCTTTTCCTGAATCGGTGCCCAGAACGTATCCACGTATACGATGAATACCAGATGGGTGTTCAGATTCCGTCTTGTCAGCTCTGCGTCAATGTCGTTCAGAAGCATAATGTACCAGTCGGCGGGACGCTTCTTTTGGCAGTTTTCGCACTCGCAGTGATTGTTTTTGCCGTCTGCCAGCCAGATGTGCAGAAAATCTACGTTGTTCTGCTTTTCCGCATAGTCGGCGATGTAATCGGCCATGATCTTTCTGGCTTCGGGATTGGACATGCAGATGTTGGTGTTCAGCGGCACGCCGTTGTTCAGCTTCCGTCTGCCGCCGATCTCAGCGAGATATTTCCGGTTTTCCTCCGGTACAACGCTTTCCGGCTCGGAAACCCAGCCCTTGGAGCTGTCGATGCCAAAGGGCTCGGCGGTCCAGCCGTGTCCCATATCGTGGAAATGCAGACCGCGTTTCTGAATCTCCGCCTCGCACTGCCGCTTCCACTGGAGAATGGTATCCCGGTGTACCGGCTCCGGCTCCCGGGTCTTGCTGGCGGCGTGGTTGTAATAGGAGTTGTAATAGCAGTACGGGTTATCAAACTCCAGCATGTAGGTGTTCATACCGATCTTCGGGGTGAAATCGATGGTTTCGATCATGTTGGGCTGATACTCGGCACCCTCATTGCACTGTCCGCGGTAGCGGTGATCGGCCAGTTTGCGGTAGCGTACCGGCGTGAGTGCGTCGATCATGGGGATCCATTCGCCGTCGATGCCGGGGAAGAGCCAGCGGCATCCCAGAGCACGGAGATAGCGGTAAACGGCGATCAGCACGGCACCGGGATTGGAGCCGGCGATGATGCCGCCCTTTTCGTCCGTGTCAATATATACGATATCGTCAAGGGAGGTGTCGGCCGCATCGGAGGTGTCAAGAGAGAAATCCTGCATAAGACCGATGCGGAATCCGTCTTTTGCCTGCGGTGCGTAGCTTACGGGGATCTCCCCGCACCGGGGCATCATCATGCGGAGATATTTTTTCAGTTCCTCCGCGGCGAAGTCAACGGTGGTATGGGACGTGATTTTCGAGATAGTATACATACGTTTTCTCCTTAAAAAAACAGGTTGACTCCATTGTACCAAAATTTCGGAAAATGTCAATAGACTTGTATGTTTTTTTCATTCTTCCAATTACCTATTGTGTTCCCGCTGTAATTTTCATTTCACCAAAGCCTCCCTCCGGGAGGGAGGGGGACCACGAAGTGGTGGAAGGAGTCTGCGGAACGTGAATTTTGCTGAATTTTTATGTATATGCACTCTCCCTCAGTCGCCTGCGGCGACAGCTCCCTCACAGAGGGAGCCTTATGAAGCCGACATTCGGTCGGGAACATAAAGTCGAATTGGGACTTTTCATTTAGTCAAGGGGGTACGGTTTGTTGACATATTTCTGCAATTATGGTATCATAAATATATATTACCGTGAAAAAAGACGGAAAGGAAGAGAAAAGATGGATACGGCAAAAGCTTTTGAAATTCTTGGACTGGAAATGCAGAACGGGGCGCTCACCCCGGAACAGATCGCCAAAGTAAAAGGACTCGGCTGTCTCAAAGATAAGCGGTACGCAGACGTGTTCAACGTGCGTGTTATCACCCGCAACGGAAAGATCACCAGCGACGAGCAGAGAGCCATCGCACAGGCGGCGGATCTGTTCGGTTCCCGGGAGGTGGCCATGACCAGCCGGTTGTCGGTGGAGATCCTGGGCGTGCCTTACGAAAGTATTCCGGCACTGATCCTCTTTTTGCAGGAGAACGGCCTTGCAACGGGCGGCACCGGCCCGAAGGTGCGTCCCGTAGTGTCCTGTAAGGGGACTACCTGCCAGTTCGGCAGGATCGATACGTTTGCGTTGAGTGAAAAGATCCACGAACGGTTTTACGTGGGGTATCACGATACAGTTCTGCCCCATAAATGCAAGATCGCCGTGGGCGGCTGTCCCAACAACTGCGTAAAGCCGGATCTGAATGATATCGGCATTATCGGTCAGCGGATCTTCACGCCGGATCTTACAAAATGCCGCGGATGCGGCAAATGTGCGGTGGAGGCGTTTTGTCCCATGGGGGCGGCGTCCGTGTCGGAGGGAAAGATCCGTATTGACGAAACGCTGTGCAATCACTGCGGCCGGTGTGAGAAGAAGTGCCCCTTCGGCGTATTTGCGAAGGGAACGGAAGGGTATAAGATCTGCATCGGCGGACGCTGGGGCAAAAAGACTGCCGTGGGAAAGCCGCTGTCGAAACTGTTTACGGAGGAGGAAGAAGTGCTCCGGGTAGTGGAAAAGGCCATTCTTCTGTTCCGTGACGAAGGGATAAAGGGCGAACGCTTTGCGGATACCATAGAGCGTCTTGGCTTTGACTATGTGGAAAAGAAGCTTATCGGTGAGTAAGCGGATCGCCGCTTTCTTGCTGGCGGCGATCCTTGCCGCCGGCCTTAGCGGATGCACAGCCGAACCCTTGCCCGAAACGGCAGGAATTACGTTTACCGATGCCTTGGGCAGATGCGTTTCCGTTCCCCGGGAGCCAAAACGGGTGGCGGCACTGCTCGGCAGTTTTGCGGACGTATGGCAGCTTTCCGGGGGCACGCTCTGTGCCGCCGCCTCGGATGCCTGGGAGGACTTTGAACTTGATCTGCCGGATGCTGCAAACGTGGGCGGTGCCCACTCTCCCAATTTGGAAATCCTGTTCGCTGCAGAGCCGGATCTGGTGCTTGCCAGTGCCGCATCCGCTTCCCACGTGGCTTTCCGTGAGATTTTGGAAAACGCCGGCATTACCGTGGCGTATTTTGACGTGATCTCTTTTTCGGATTATCTCTCCATGCTGGATATCTGCACGGATATTACAGGGCGTAAGGATCTTTACGAAAAAAACGGAACGGATATCGGGGAGCAGATAGATATGCTCAAGGCGGCGTATGCATCGGCGGAGATTCCCGATACCCGGCGAACCGTTTTGCTGCTCCGGCTCTCCTCCGGATCGGTGAAGGTCAAGGGCAGTGAGGGGACGGTGCTGGGCGAAATGCTCCGGGATCTGGGATGCATCAATATTGCCGACGCCGATGGGCGTCTTCTGGAAACGCTCAGCGTGGAAAGCGTGATTCTCCACGATCCGTATCACATCTTCACTGTAACCATGGGAGACGATACGGACGCCGCCCGGGCAAATCTGTCCCGTATGATGGCAGAGAACCCCGCCTGGGGTGATCTTTCTGCCGTGCGTGCAGGACGGATTCATCTTATGGACAGAACCCTTTTTAATCTGAAACCGAACGAGAAATGGGCAGAGGCTTATGAAAAACTCACCGAGATCCTTACGGGAGAATAAAAGAATACTGTATCTCGCCGGCGGACTGTTTCTGATCATTGCACTACTGTTGGGGGTGACGGTGGGCAGCACGCCCCTGTCTCTTTCCGAGATCGTAACGGCCGTCGGAGAAGGGGATTCCACCGCCGCCGGACGGATCTTCTGGTATGCCCGGCTTCCGCGGACGGCGGCATCCGTGCTGGCAGGGGCGGCACTTGCCGCGGCCGGTGCCGTGATTCAGAGCGTTCTGCAGAACAGCCTTGCCTCGCCCGGCATTATCGGCGTCAACGCCGGTGCCGGTCTTGCGGTGACGCTTTGTACCGCTCTCGGCCTGTACGGCGGATGGCGGCTTTCCTTTTTCGCTTTTCTCGGGGCGTTTTTTGCCGTTATGCTGGTGAGCCTGTGTGCCCGGCGGTGGAGTGCCTCCCGCAGTACGGTGATCCTCATCGGTGTGGCGGTGAACAGCCTGCTTTCCGCCGTTTCCGATACGGTGATCACGCTGATCCCCGAGGTGGGCGTTATGAGCAACGATTTCCGCATGGGCGATTTTTCCGCCGTTACCTATCCGAAGCTTTTGCCGGCTGCCGTTTTGATCCTTTTTGCACTTGCCGCACTTCTTCTTCTCCCCAATGAGCTGGACGTTCTTATGCTGGGAGAGAGCGGTGCCCGGGGACTTGGCATGAACGTGCCGTTTGTACGGACGATATTTCTTCTCCTTTCGGCACTTCTGGCAGGGTGTGCCGTCAGCCTTGCCGGCCTTCTTTCCTTCGTGGGGCTGATCGTTCCCCACGCCGTTCGCCGGGCAGCCGGAAGCGGCTCGGCGCATCTGATCCCCCTTTGTGCCCTGTACGGCGGTGCATTCGTCTGCCTGTGCGATACGGCGGCACGCAGTGCCTTTTCGCCCTACGAGATTCCGGTTGGCATCATCATGGCGTTTCTGGGTGCTCCGTTTTTTGTATTCCTGCTTGTAAAAGGAGGCGGCCGCCATGCTTGATATTCGAAACCTGTCTGCCGGATACGGCAAAAAACAGGTGCTGGAGGACGTTTCGCTTTCCGTGCCCCGGGGCAAACTGGTGTCCGTTCTGGGACCCAACGGTGCGGGAAAGAGCACGCTTTTGAAAACCGTGATTCGCCTGATTCCACGCCTTGCCGGGCGGATTCTCATCGGCGGAACGGATACGGACACACTTTCGCAAAAGGATCTGGCAAAGCGGATCGCCTATCTGCCCCAGGGACGGCACGTGCCCGATATGACGGTTAGGGAGCTGATCCTGCACGGCCGGTTTCCCCATCTTGGCTATGTAAGACAGTATACGGTGCAGGACCGGCGGATTGCCGCCGAGGCCATGGAACGGATGCATCTTACCCCGCTATCGGCGGAAAAACTGTCCGCCCTGTCCGGCGGCATGCAGCAGAACGTCTATATTGCCATGGCACTTGCCCAGCAGACGGATCTTCTCCTTCTGGACGAGCCGGCCTCCTATCTGGATATTTCCCATCAGCTTTACCTGATGCGTACCCTTCGTTCCCTTGCGGATGGGGGTAAGGGCATCGCCGCCGTGATGCACGATCTGCCTCTCGCCTTTACTTTCTCCGATTACGTGTACGTGATGGCGGACGGGCGTCCGGTGCTGACCGGCACGCCGGAGGCGGTCGCCGCCTCTCCCGCGATCCGGGAGATTTTCGGCGTAGAGCTTGTCCGGGATCCCACGGACGGCACTTACCGTTATAAATACTGCCAATGACAAAAATCACGTCTGTGCATATGTTCTGCATAGACGTGATTTTTTTATCAGTATAAAAGTTTTTGCGGGGGTATGGGGGTGCTTTTTTCAAAAAGCACCCCCATCGTTCTTCCTTAATTCTCCGCCGGGGATTCTTTCGTTCCCACGTCGAACAGGGCACCGTACTGCTGCCAGTTGTAATCCTGGAGATAGCGTTCAAAGCATGCCTGGGCAAAGCAGATCTTTACCTTGGCCTTGGTGTTTTCCATCATCGCCGTGCTGACGCGGGGGAGAGAAGCGTTGGGATCGGTCATGTAGTCCGCATCCTCCACGTCCATGTAGACGGTAAGCGTGCCTTCGTACCCTTTGAAGATCTCCTCACCGAATACGTTGATGTTCTTGAAGATCTTCAGCTCCGTCAGGTTCGTGCAGCCGGCGAAAGCACCGGTACCGATGGCAAGAACGCTGCGTCCCTTGTAAATGGAGGGGATCTCCAGATACGCCGCTTCCTTGCCGGCGGCGGTGACGCCCGTGATGCAGTAGCCGTTGCCGTATGCTTCATAGGTGAAGCAGTGGGAATAATCGTTGCCGTTCCGGCTGAGCATGCCGTCGTAGGAAGGCAGTTTCGGCTTTTTCAGCACCTGCACGTCAGAAAGATCGCTCCGTCCCATCTCCCGGTACAGGGCGTCCAGGACGGTTTTCGTGTGCAGGGAAACACCGGCATTGTTCAAATGAAAGTTGGTGTCGTAGAAATACTCGGCGTCGTAGAGGGCTTCGCCGGGGGAGGTGATCACCTTGCAGTCCAGTGTTCTTGCGAAGTAGTCGAACAGCTGCACGCCGCTTTCCGCGTCGCTCCCCTCGGTAAGTGCCGCTTTATTCATGGGACAGAAAGCGAAATATACCGTAGCACCCCGGCCTTCACAGAAGGCGACGTACTCGTTCACGTAATCGATGAAATCGTCGGAGACGATGTCAGAGGTGAGCGTGATGGTGTTGGCGGTATCGTAGGGAAGTCCGGTGGCCTCGTAGAGCGTGTTGTGAGGACGGTCGTACTCAATATCTCCGTACTCGTTGAAGGAATCGCTCCGGTATACACCGGTGGGGGAAAGTTTGACACCGTCCCGCTGATAACCGAACTTGGTAATACCGTAGTCGTAGAAGGCACCCGTCATGGCGGCAAGATCGTCCGTGCCCACGTAGCGGAGCATGTTAGGACGTCCCTCTATGGCCTGCCAGGTGGATTCGGCGTTAAAGTACAGCGACAGCGTCTGTGCGTTCAGCTCGGGGGAGAGAATGATAATATCCCCCTCACCAATATTTGCTTTGGACAGGTCCAGCATCAGCTTCGTGCCCAAGGTGGCGTACAGACCGAAATTCACAACCGGCATCCCCAGCGATTCGGTGAGGGTCTTGCTGTCAAAGCCGAAGGCTACGCTGGAGCCGCCGATGAGGATCAGCTTCGGCTCGTCGATCTCGCAGAGCCGGTCGAATTTTTCGCCCAGCTGTGCTACGAACGTTTCGGAATAGGTGTCCGGCAGAGGGGCGATCATTCCCAGAAAGAAGCCGCAGGGAATGAGTATGGCAAGAAGAATGGCGATCATGCCCGTGATATGCTGTTTTCTCATGTCTTACGCTCCTTTCTCAGAATTGGAAGTAGATGAATGCACTGGTGCCGTCTCCGGCGAGAACGGCAAGCCAGGCGATAGCGATGATCCAGAACAGGCAGGCACAGCGGTACGCCGATTGGGGCGTAGCACCGCACAGCGTTTCCTCCCGGCCGTCACACAACCCGTTTGCATCCATCTGACGCATCAGAAGGAGGGAGAAAAGGGCAGTCAGAATACCGGACAGCGTAAGTCCCATGGCTTCCAGCGTGCCGGTGAAGTACGCCGGCGTGAAAGACCAATCGGTAAACAGAGCACCGAGAAGCGTTTTCAAATCGGCCACGCTGTTGGCACGGAAGAAGATCCAGGCAAAGGAAACGAGAACAAAGACGATGATCTGGCGTCCGAGACGCAAAAGCCGAGCATCCTCGGGAATACGGCATTTCTGCAGCCATTTTCTGCGGATGTTTTTCGTTGCCGTTCCCACTACCTGGTAAAGACCGTGCAGGGCACCCCACAGGACGAACGTCCATGCGGCACCGTGCCACAGACCGCTGACCAGAAATACGAAGAACAGATTGAAGAGATGCCGTGCGGGTGCACACCGGCTGCCGCCCAGTGGGAAGTAGAGATAATCCTTGAACCAGCTGGAGAGGGAAATGTGCCAGCGTGCCCAGAAATCCCGTATGCTTTCGGCAATGTACGGGCGGTTGAAGTTCTGCATAAGGCGGATGCCCATCACTCTCGCCGCACCGATGGCAATATCGGTGTAGCCGGAGAAGTCGCAGTAGATCTGGAAAGCAAACAGCACCGTGGCGATGAGAACGCCGAAGCCGGTGGCACCGGCGGCGTCGTTATACACTGCGTTTACGTATACTGCAATGCCGTCGGCAACTACGACTTTTTTGAAAAAGCCGATGAGCATTTTGGAAAATCCGGCGGAGAAATCGGCGAAGTTGGGCGTGTGCTTTTCTTTCAGCTGAGGAAGCAGATTGCCGGGACGCTCAATGGGGCCGGCGACCAGCTGAGGGAAGAAGGAGACGAACAGCGCATAGTAGCCGAAATGCTTCTCAGGCTCGATGCTGCCCCGGTATACGTCGATTACGTAGGACAGCGTCTGGAAGGTATAGAAGGAAATACCTACCGGCAAAAGCAGCTGCAGAGTCAGATCGTTTGCCGGGAAGGAGAAGAAGCGGAGTGCCGCCGTTACCGAATCGGCAAGGAAATTGAAGTATTTGAAGAAGAACAGGATGCCAAGACAGGTGACCAGCGTCAGCGTCAAAAGAAGCTTCTTCTTCGTCTTTGATTCCGTCCGACGAATACCCAGTGCGGCAAGATAGGAAACGAGGGTGGTAAACAGGATCAGAACGATCAGCTCCGGATTCCAGCTCATGTAGAAGGCGTAGCTGGCGGCCAGAAGCAGGATCCAGCGGAAACGTTGGGGCAGAACGAAGAACAGAAGGACGACCAACGGGAAGAATACGAGAAATTCTATGGAGTTAAAATTCATTCTTCATCCCTCCCTTTTTTTGCTTTGAATAAAAGGCTGGGCGTCAGCAGAACGAGGAGAGCCAGCAGAATTTCTTCCATGGACGCCCCTTCCCGCATAAGAAAGCAGAAGACGAACAGGGTGACGGCTCCCTCAAGGAGAGAGAACCAGAGTGAAAAGCGTGTGCGGCAGGCGAGGATCGCACAAACGGCCGCAAGAACTGCCGCTGAGATCAGCAGAATCAGATGCTGTGTCAGTATTTCCATCATCAGTCCTCCTTGTAAAGTCCCAGATCGATCAGTGCCGCTTTTACGTCCTTGATGACCTGTTCGGTACGGACGGCCGCACCTGCGGTATTCAGATGCATGGCCTGATCGTGTACGTGTTCACGCTGATAAATGTAGTCCTTGATGTCACCGAAGAAATAGGCGTCGTACAGCTCGGCGGCCCGGTTCATGTAGGTGATCTGATTATCCCGGTTCCGTGCGTCCGGAACGAGGGCTTTATCGCTTACGCTGGCCAGCCAGCCGATCATGGGAACAAGGCCTTTTTCCTTGGCAGCCGCCAGCATGCGGTTGTAGTTCTTTACGTTTTCTTCCGTGAAGAATACGTCCATATTCCACTTGACCCAGGGAGAGCCGGGATTGATGGCCGGGCGGAAGGTCGCGTATTCACCGTATTCGTTGATGTGTTCCGAGCGGTGCTCGTAGGTTTTTTCTCTCGTCTTTCCGCGGGTCTGATTGTAGGAAGCAAAGGAAGAGAAGACCTTCGTGTAGTTGGAAATATCCACAAGGGGAATGGCGTCGTAGGCACCCTCGAATATTTGCCATACGTAGTATTCCCAGTAGTTGGTACCCCACTGATGGCCGTAGGGCGATGCCTCCGGGGTAAAGATGAGTACGTCATCCTCGTCCATGTAGTGCAGACCGATCTCAGCGTACATGGTGGCAGGGGTGGAAGCGATGGTAGCGTAGGTGATGATATCCCACTCGTTTTGGAGGGCGTCCTCCACGTCTTTGGCGTTCAGCCCGTATACGTTGCAGGAACCGGAGACGATCAGCATGATATCATTCGTACGGGTGATAAGACGCTCGTAGTTTACCTGGTAGGTAAAGTTGATGTCACTGTCGCTGTGGGGGTATTCGGTAGCCTGCGGCACCAGCGTTTTGAAGGAATCACACTTGTAAAAGCTGTCGTCGTAACAGACTTTTACGCTGTCGGAGAAATATACCTTCTGCAGAGAAGCACATTCGCTGAACGCCTTGTGATCCACTTCCTTTACCGTGCGGGGGATATATACCTCGCTGAAGGATTCGTTATGGAATGCCTTTGACGAAAGAGTTGTAACCGGTTTTCCGTCGATGGTCTCGGGAATTACCAGATAGTCCGCTTCGCCCTTGTATCCCGTGAGCGTGACGGCTTTATCGGAGCTTTCGTATTCAAACTCACTGGCGTCTGCCGTCTTTGCCCACTGGCAGTACAGATCCACAATGCCGCTTTCCGGCATGATCACGTTCCAGCCGAGACCGTAGTGGGTGCCGGTTCCGTCCGCTTTCGTGTTGTAGCCGGTCAGTATGTAGCCGTCACGGATGAAAAATCCCTTGTCCGGACGGGTGTTGGGGCAGTAGTAGAAGGATTCGGAATAGCCGTCAAACAGCACGTCGCCGTTTCCGTCGGCGGTTTTGCCGCCGTTAGCGTGATAATTCAGCCGCCAGAGGGACCAGTCGGAGAAATTGGCGTATACGGTGGTGTTTGCCATAAGGGGGAAGGTGTACGTTTCATCCTCCGTCAGAAGCTCGCCGCCCTGCTGCAGATAATTCCCCTTGGAAAAGCCCAGGAACGCCTGCTTTTCTTTCAGATTCGCCTTCACGGTGACGGACGTTCCCTCCCGTGCCGATTTCCCGGATTCCAGAGAGGAGGATACCGTGCAGTGGCTGTCGTTGATTTCCAGCGTATAGGTGTAAGAGGGAATCTCCTCTAATTCTACGGAAAGGGTGGTGGGGACGCGTACGTTCTCTACGGTAAGGAATCCGTCCTCATAAAAGATGCCGTCCGTTTTGCTGATGATGCGCAGACCGTCGGCGGCCGTAATGGCAAACCGAACGGATTGCCCCGGACGTACGTCCTGATATTTTTGATCGGAAATCTCGCCGACTCCCACGCCGTTCTCCACGATCTGAGAGCCATGAAAATCGTATTCATCGCTGTCGGGCAGCAGAACACGCACGGTGTAGTCCGTATCTGCGGGCTGCGTTTCGGCACAGCCGGAAAGCAAAAGCGCACCGGAGAGCAGAAGGCAAACCGCACATAGAGTGAAAAATCGCTTCATGTCCATTCTCCTTGTGATTGGTTTTTACAAAAAAATAAAATTTTTTCAAATTAGTTACATTATACCATAACGCATAGAACTTGTAAATATATCCTTGGGAAAAAAGTCGATAAAAATACAGAAAAGCACCCGCCGCACTTTGGCGTGCAGCAGGTGCTTTTTACAGTCACGGATTTACCGGACCACGTCGCCGTCCAGAATAACCTTCTTTACGTTCATTTTCCGATCCACGATGATAAGATCGGCACGCAGTCCCACGGCGATCTCACCCCGGTCGGTGAAGCCGGCCACCCGGGCAGGGTTATAAGAGGCCACGCGGAACGCGTCCACCATGGAAGCACCGGTGTGCTTCATATAGTTGCGGCAGGCGATCTCCAGCGTCAGCTTGGATCCGGCGATTTCGGCATCCCGGTCGAAGTTGATGTCAAATACGTCTTCGTAGCCGGCGGGTTTCGGAGCGTCGCCGTAGGTGCGGTCGGAGATCAGAATGATCTTTGCATCGCCCTTGATCTTCCGTACCAGACGCTGCATATACGGATCTACGTGGATGCCCCGGCTGTCAGAGATCAGCTCGGCGTAGATGCCATCGTTGAAGTTGACCGCTTCATCTACGCACACACCGCGGCATTCGGGGTAGTTGATGATGGTGCCTGTGGCGTTGGTGTGGTGCGTGCCTACGGAAAGGCCGTAGGGCATAAGTGCCTCGATCTGCTGGGGCGTGGCTTCACTGTGGGTGACCGCCAGGCGAACCTCGGGCATGGCCGCCTTTACTGCTTTTACAAAGGGAAGAATATCCGGGCGTTCGGGGGCAAGTCCCCACACCTTTACAAGTCCCATACCTGCTTCGATGATCGGCTCGTAGTCCTCGGGGACGATGGGCTTGTCCCAGGGGTACAGCTTGCGGTTGGAGCCGTATTTCGGGTTAATATACGGACCTTCGAAATAGATACCGCCGATGCTTTTTCCTTCCGGTGTTGCCATGGCTGCCCGTACGTTTTTGCCCGTTTCGATATACTGCTCTTTTTTCTGCCGGGGATAGGTGGCGATCAGAAACGTGGTGGTGCCGTGGTCCAGATGGAACTGTGCCGCTTTTGCCGGCTCCTGCCACGCCTGAAACTCGCCGCCCGTGTGGGAGTGAATATCCACAAGCCCGGGGCCCACGTATTCACCCTCGGCGTCGATGATCTCGCAACCTTCGGGAATTTCGGTCTTGCGCATTTCGCCGTAGCCGGCGATCTTTCCGTTTTCGATAAACAGAACGGCATCGGGGATAAAGTGATCCCGCATGATCAGTTCTGCGTTGATGATAGCTATCATATCTCGTTCTCCTTGCAGATTTATATCTTATTATACCGCCTTTGCCCCTCGGTTGTCAATCTTCTCTCCTAACTTTCGGGAAGAAGGAAAGCGAGGAGCCGATGCCTTGGCCGGCATCGGCTCCTCAAAGAAAATCAGTTGATCTTTACGTTTTCCCAAAGCGTATTCAGATACCGCAGGGTTTCCTTGTCCAGATTGCGGTACGCTCTCGTGTTGTATTTCTCAGCGAAATCGCCAAGCTCGGGATAGAGCACCGCCATGGTTTCCTCACCCATATCCTCAATATACGTTTCGTTCGTATATACGATGCGGTTGGGAGAAGCGTAGTAGGTGTATTCCGCATTGGCAACGGCAGGTTCTTCCGAAAGCATGTAGTTGATGAAGATCTCGGCCAGCTCCTTGTTCTGTGCACAGGTGGGAATACACATGGCATCCACGTACAGATTGGTGGGCTCGGGATAGTAGAAGCGGAGGTCCACGTGCTCTGCCTGTGCGTCCCGCATGGTGAAGTAGTCGCCGGCGTAGTAAGCACCGATGGCGGCTTCGCCGGATTCCATCATATTGTAGATTTCATCCATTACGTAGCTGTATACCAGCGGACGCTGTGCCAAGAGCTCGTCATAGGCCTGATCCCATACCTTTTTATCGGTGACGTTTACGTCCAGCCCCAGCTTATACATGGCCGTGCCGAAGGCGTCTCTTGAGTTGTTGAACTGCAAAATCTTACCCTTGTACTTTTCGTTCCACATCAGATCCCAACTGCCGGTGTCCTTTTCGTCTACCACGTTGGCGTCGTAAATGATACCCACGATGCCGTAGGCGTAGGGAACAGAGTACTGATTCTGGGGGTCGTAGTAAAGACCCTTGAACGTATCGTCAATGTTCTGATAATTGGGAATGTTGTCGAAATTAAGGGGGAGAAGCAGATCCTCCGACGCCATCCGGGCGATCATGTAATCGGAGGGGATGATCACGTCGTAGCTTACCGCACCGCTGGAGATCTTGTTGTACATATCCTCGTTGGAGGTGAAGGTGGTGTAGTTGACACGCACCTTCTGTCCGTAGGTTTCCTTATACCATTTTTCAAATTCCCGTACGGTGTCAAAGGTGCCCTCGCTGCCGTCGGAGATGTATTCACCCCAGTTGTATACGTTCAGCGTGAGGGAATCACCGCCGCAGGCGGTGAGGAAAACGGCAGACAGCAGAAGGGCTGCAAAAAGAAGAATCCGTTTTTTCATTTCTGTTTCTCCTTTGTGGATTTGTTGTGTTTTTGTTCTTTGAGTTTGCGGCGGTCGTCCGTGTCCACGATATTGCTGATGAGCAGAAGGGACAGGGTGACGAAGAAGATGATGGTGGCCAGTGCGTACATTTTCGGCGTAACCGTTTTCTTCGTCATAGCGTAGATTCGGATGGGCAGCGTTTCAAATCCGGTGCCCGAGGTGAAGTAACTGATTACGAAATCGTCCAGCGACAGGGTGAACGCCATGATGGCACCGGTAATGATGCCGGGCAGGATCTCCGGCAGTTCCACCTTTAGAAAGGCACGGAAAGGCGTGCAGCCCAGATCCATAGCCGCCTCCGGCAGGGATTTGTCCATCTGCTGGAGTTTGGGGAGTACCTGCAGAATCGCGTAGGGCGTGCAGAACGTCACGTGGGCGATCAGCATGGTAACGAAATTGAGGCTGGTCGCCGCACCGAAGAGACGGCCCACAAATACGAACATCAGCATCAGGGAAATACCGGTGATGATGTCCGGGTTGGTCATGGGAATATCCGTCACCGTGTTCATGGCGGTCCGGTACCAGCGGGAGCGGAGCTTGTTGATGCCTACGGCGGCCAGCGTGCCCATCACCGTGGAAATGGCAGTGGCGGATGCCGCCAGAATCAGGGTGTTTTTCACTGATTCCAGGGTGTTGCGGTCCCGGAACAGCTCCCGGTACCATTTCAGCGAAAATTCGGAAAATACAGAAAGGCTCTTCGCCTCGTTAAAGGAGAATACGAGGAGCACCGCAATGGGAGCGAACAGAAAGGCGAAAACGATAAAACTGTAGATTTTCGAAGAAAGTTTCATCTTACTGCTCACCTCCGTATACGTAGCGGGCGGTCACGTATTTTACCACGGCCATCACCGTCAGAAGAATGATCATGAGGATAAAGGCAATGGCTGCCGCGAAATGCAGATTGTTGGCAATGTACTGGCCCTCGATGGCGTCACCGATGAGGAAGAACTTGCCGTTACCCAGCTTTTGCGAGATGTAGAACGTGCTGATGGAGGGGATCAGCACCATGGTGATGCCGGAGATCACGCCGGGCAGACTGAGGGGGAATACCACCCGCCGCATCACGGCAAAACTGCCGCAGCCCAGATCCCGTGCCGCTTCCAAAAGCCGTCCGTCCAGCTTGGCAAGGATGGAGTAGATCGGCAGAACCATGTAGGGGAAGTAATCGTACACCATACCCAGAATGACGGCGGTCTCCGTGCCGATGATGTGGAGCGGCCCAAGACCGATCCCGGCAAGCAGGGTGTTGATAATACCGGTGTCCTGGAGAAGGGTCATCCAGGCGTAGGTGCGGATCAGAAAGTTCATCCACATGGGGATCATGATCAGCGTGACCATGGTCTTCTGCGTCTTTTCCTTGGCACGTGCCATAATGTAGGCGATGGGATAGCCAATCAGCAGGCAGACGGCGGTGGAGATCACGGCCAGCTTCAGCGAACGCATGAAAATGAGGAGATACGTGCGCACTTCTTTCGTGGAACCGTCATCCTCGATCACATTGCTGGTGGCGGTGAAGAAGCGGGTGATGTGTTCCGTGGTGAAGGAGAAATCATCATCCGTGAACGCGTAGAACGCAATGAACACAAGCGGAATCACTACGAACAGCACGGACCAGAGAGAATAGGGAGCCAGTGCCGAGCGGTAGGCAGAGGGTGCTGTTTTCGGAGAGGTGCGTTTCATTCTTCGTCAGCACCTCCCGGATTGGAGAGTTCGTCCAGCTCGTTGGAGTAGGAGGAGTAGTCACCGAACATGCCGGAGTATTTGGATTTCTTCATAATATGAATAGCGTCCGGCTCCAGTGTAATGCCGATGTATGCGTTCTCCTCTACGGGATCGGTGGTCTGGATCATCCACTTGAAGCCGCCGATGTCCACGATGGCTTCGTTGTGAACGCCCATGAACGTCACTGAGGTGACCGTTCCGCAGAGCATGCCCTTTTCCGGCGGAACGATATCTACGTCCTCCGGCCGGATGACCACGTCCACCGGCTCGTTTTTCGAGAAGCCCGTGTCCAGACACTGGAATACGTGTCCGCCGAAGCGTACCCGGTAATCCTCCAGCATCACGCCGTCGATGATGTTGCTCTCGCCGATAAAGTCGGCAACGAATGCGTTTACCGGCTCGTTGTAAATATCGGTAGGACTTCCGATCTGCTGGATCTTACCCTCGCTCATGACCACGATGGTGTCGGACATACTGAGAGCCTCTTCCTGATCGTGGGTAACGAAGATGAAGGTGATACCGGTGTTTTTCTGGATCTTCTTCAGCTCCTGCTGCATATCCTTTCGGAGCTTCAGATCCAGGGCCCCCAGCGGCTCGTCAAGGAGCAGAACCTTCGGCTCGTTCACAAGGGCCCGGGCGATGGCAACGCGCTGCTGCTGACCGCCGGAGAGACTGGTAACACGCCGCTCCGCAAAGCCGGACAGCATGACCATCTTGAGCATATTGTCTACTTTTTCCTTGATCTCCTTTTTGGGCAGCTTTCTCTCCCGGAGAGGGAAGGCCACGTTTTCAAATACGTTCAGATGGGGGAACAGGGCGTATTTCTGAAAAACGGTATTCACGTGCCGTTTGTGGGAGGGCACGTCGTTGATCCGGTCTCCCATGAAGATCACGTCGCCTTCATCGGGGAATTCAAAGCCGCCGATGATGCGGAGCGTGGTGGTCTTTCCGCAGCCGGACGGACCCAGCAGAGTCATAAACTCATTGTCGTGAATATCCAGACTGATATTGTCCAGAACCACCTCTCCGTCAAACGATTTGGAAATGTTTTTCAGCTCAACTACCTTTTTCATTTTCCGCTTTTCCTGTCTTTCTTCATTGTTTGCCGCTGTGAGGATAAATATGAAAAAACGCCATGCCGTTTTTCGGCATGACGCTTGTTTTGCGAAAAATTCGTTTTATGCGAGGATTTTCTCCGTTTTTCGCACATGGCGAAAGCCGGGCCGTGCGGCACCGACGGAATAACCCAACACAAATTCCAAAGAATCGCAATCAGATCAGAGTCTATATAGCAAAGATTACTTTTACTACTCTTATTGACCATTTCACAAGTTCATGCTCCAAGGCACATTTGGTTTATAGTAACCAACTTATAAAACTGAGCTTTTAACTCAATCAATAAAGCAACAGAAGTTGCCAACCGCAAACGGCGGTGTTCGGCATTCGACCCGGCTGTCCGTATGGCCTCAGCCGATAAAAAATCGGCGGTCGTTCAATCCTGCTTTGGAAAAAACTCTTTCCAATTGAGATCCTATTCAGTATACTACAATCCTCAGAAAAAGTCAATAACAAGTTCACATGATTTTCACGCATTTTTTCGAAGATTCGACAGGGACGGACGGAGAAAGATACCGCCCGGCAGTCTCCCTGCCGTTGACAAATCCGCCTTTATGTGTTACAATATCTGCTGAATGGGGGTGTTGTATTATGAAAACAGTCCGATTTTCAAAGGAACCGGGATACACCTACGATCTGTTCTGGACGTTCGTGCTGAATTTCAATACGGAGTTTTGTACGCAAAAAGTTGCGAATCAGCAGAAATATGAAGAGGACGTTGCGTTCTTTCTTAAAGTAGTGGAGGATTTTCAGCCCATCTCCGACGACTGTCTGCTGTTTTTTTATTTGAATAAAGAAAAGCGGGCGTTTATGACGAAGTACTACTACGACCCGAACCTTGATGATCTTGTAAAGGGGAATTGTACGGTTTCAGACGTGTTGGAAAAACTCCTTGATTACGACCGTGTGGTGGACAATATACTGGAGTTTTATTTCGAGGATCAGCCCAAAGAGGTGCGGGATGCCTGCAAGACGTCTGTGGCGGTCGCCAACAAGCTGATTCGTGCATCGAATCACAGTTTCCGTATAAAAACGGCACTGTACGATTTTCTGATTGATCCCGAGTCGGTGATCCGTCATTTGTACCATGATCTGATTGTCAAGGAGGCACAGCTTTCAAAACTGTACGAGCAAAATGCCGAACAGCTGCTGACTCTGCAGAACGAGCTGAATATGGACGAGTTGATTGCCGGGTTGGTATCACTGAAGACCATCGCTATTGATATAAGAGCCTATGACACTGTGACCATATCCTGGTGTCAGAATTGTAGAACGCATCTGATGACGGGAAGTATGGGAGACGCTTTCTTTCTGGTAATGGGTGTGGAATATAAGAACCAGCTGAAAATGCTGGAGGGGGATTGGAAGATCCCCGATCTGCAGGCAGTCGGCCTGGCTTTGTCCGATGAAAACCGGATTTCCATCCTGAAAATAGCACAGGAAAAAGGCGAGATTACGCAGAGAGACGTGGAACAGGTGTTACCTTTGGCACGCACGAATACGTATTATCATTTGTCTACTTTAGAGCGTGCGGGCCTTTTTAAGACGAGAAACCGGGGAAGAACGATGTATTTCAGCATCAACAAACCGTTTTTTGCAAAACTTGCCGACATCTTTCTTGAATATGCCGCCTCGGACGAGGCGGAAACGGAAGAGACGTCCGAAAACGGTAAGTGAAATTTCGAATAGGCCGGACACGGCACGGCAGAATTTTCTTTCCTAAAAGAGGAAAAAGCACCCGGCGGGGTGCTTTTTCCTTTTGTGAAACTTCTGTGAGGGGATGCTGTCGGGGCTTCGTGCCGTGCATACAGACGTATAACTCATCTGAACCGCTTGGAACGAAGAAGATGCAAGAGATACGCCGCAGTATACACCGCGACACAGTAGAGTGCCATATACCAGACAAAATTTCTGTTTGAGAATGCGTTCAGATAATAATACGTTGGCAGGAGGAACTGAATCGCCGGGAGCCTGGGCGGCTGAAACAGGATCGGACAGAAAACGGTCATCACTACGATAAGGACGGGGGCAAGGGTTGCAAAGAGCCGAATGCCTGAAAGAATAAGCCGAAGACAAAGACAGAAGCCCACGGCGGCTGCGCAATAAAGCGTCAGCACAAGCAATTCGTATCCCCAGCCTACGGATATTTGCGCCAGATGAAGGGCACCGAACACCGCTGTGCCGACCATCGTTACGGCGGCTGCGTGGTGGAGGATTGAAAACGGGAACAGGGCGTTTTTAGAGAATCTGTCAAAAAAACCGGACGCTTCGTGCTGCATATAATACATGGCTGCTGCCATGCCGCCGAGGACGATCATTATAGCAAGAAGTCCGCGCAAAGGAGAGAGAAGAAAATGCTGCTGGCCTTCGGGCACCGCTTCGTTTTCGGTGTTTGTGCCTGCGTACATGAACGTAAAAAGATCTTCGCCCTCCGGATCGACCGATTGATAATAGGTTTTCAGCTCCATCTCCGTGATCTGCTCCAATCGGTCGTGGGCATCGCTGGAAAAGAGTGCGTACGAAAGGTAGGGGTACAGTACGGCGTTCAGCTTTTCGCGGGAAAGCCGAAGCGCAACGCCGTCCTCGCGCTGAATAACGGTAACGAGGGCGTTATTTGTGTGTGCGTGGCTTACGAAGGCGTCCGCTTTTTTAAGTATATCGCCGTGAAATATCCAGGCGGCATCGGCCTCTCCCGCCTGCACGCACCGGGCGGCCTCCTCCCTGTCCGTGCACGGGAAAAATCGGATTAGCCGCTCTTCGGTCATGAGTTTTTCTACGATTTCCCAGGCGATTTCGTCCTTACTGCTTTCGGCTGTCAACGCAACGGTAAGAACACCGCTGTCGCCGTTGCCAGCGGCCATTCCCAAGGCGGTAACGAGGAGCGGGACAAGGAGCAGTATTGCGATAAAACTCTTTTTATGCAGAAGTTGTTTTTTGAGTAAACAATACTGTCGGATGCTGTTTTTCAGTCTGATCATATCTTTCCCTCACGGTTTATGCCTCGGTGATCCGGCGATACCTGATAAGAGCGGACAGCGCAAGCATGATCGCCGTATACAGGACGATGGAAACGATCTGCCGAAGGGAGACGGTATCGGTAATCACAGAGGAAAGATATCCGCGTGCCATTCCGGAAGGAAGAAAAGCGGATGCGATGCGTATGGCTTTTGGGAAAAAACTGATGGGATAAAAACATCCCGAAACGTAGCCGAGGATGACGGCGGAAACAAACTGTATAAGTACGCCGCTTACCAAAGCGTCGGATAACTGATACAAAAGGTACTGCAGCGCCGTGATGAGCGCTATTGCGGGAATAAACTGAACGAGTATCGAAAGAATCTCCGCCGTGTCTTTTCCTGAAAGTTCGGGAATACCTTGGGGCATCCGGCTGAAGCCGGCTGTCAAAAGCCCGAGAAGCGCCGTTGTATTTACCGCCGCCAGTGAAAAAAAAGAGAGATATTCGCCGGCGATCTGTCCGCCGGCGCCGAACCGGCTTGCGCGCAGCAGTTTCGGAAAGGCGCTGTCGCGGCAGATATAGAGAGGGCAGTATGCGATCCCCGACAAAAGCATGAGCAGAATAAAGAACCCGGAAAACATATATCCGCCGAAGGTGAGGTTGTCGGAAACGCCGATCACTTCCAGTTTAATTGCCTTGGATCGGTCAACGATAAGATCCACGTACGTGAGACACAACTCTTCGGACATGTCCATGATTTCACCGTAGGAGAAGCCGCGCTCGCGCATGGCGTCCTCCATACCGAAAACGCCCTTTTGCGATTCCACCAGAATACAGGAAACGAGATCCAGCACTTCCTGCTTGAACATATCGATCAGGCCGATATTTGTGCCGGTGGTGATAAAGTTCAGCTCGTTTATCCTGCCGTGCATGGCGTCACTGATAAACGAATTGGGGATCACGACGTAACCGTTGATCTTTCCGGCAAGAAGCATTTCCATGGCCTCCTCCTCGCTAAGGGCGAGCACATCGAGGAAATACCGTGAGGAATCGAAGGATTTGAGTGCGGACACTCCGAATTGCAGATATCCGTTTTCAAAGTCGCCCACGATGCCGATCCCGATTTTTGTGTCGGAAGCACTGTTGTTTTTTGTGTTCACAATACTGAGAAGTGCAAGCGTCAGAGAAAGGCAGAGTATAAGCGTCACCAGAAGGACGAACGGTGCGTAACGGGCGGCACGCCTCATCTGCAAGCGTGTATATATACAAAATCGCCGCATCACAGCATCCCCACAAGACGGTCAACGTTTCCATCGTGCTCATATCTGTGCAGAATTCCGTCTTTCAGTATATACAGGGCGTTGCAAAGAGCGAGATCGCCCTCGTCGTGGGTCGTAAGGATAAGAGCGCCACCGGCCGCTTTATAGTTCTGAAGATATTCGTGAATGCTTCGTTTGCAGACAAGGTCAAGAGCCGCACACGGCTCGTCGAGCAGCAAAAGAGAGGGCTTTTTCGCAATGGAACAGCCGATGGAAAGCCGCTTTTTCATGCCGCCGGACATTTTTCTGACGGGTGTCGTCAAAAATTCATCAATCCCGAGCATTTTCAGTACGCCGTCTGCCAGTTCTTTTTCCATGGATTTTTTATCATACCACAAAAGCAGATTGTCCCGTGCGTTCAATTCCTCAAGAAAGGGCGTCCCCTGGGGAACGTAGCCCACCGTTTTTGAGAGACGCTCCGTGTTGCGGAAGAGATCCTCGCCGTCAAGCAGGAATTCGCCGGCGGTACATTTCTGCACTCCGGCAAGAATGGATAACAGCGTTGATTTGCCGCTTCCGTTTTTTCCGAGAATGCCGACACACTGAGAAGAGGATACGGAAAATTCCGTGTCACGGAGCGGCATTTTTTTGCCGTAGCTTTTGCGGATGTGTTTGATTTCAAAATTCATAAATGGGTACCTCGTCCTGAAGCGTACGGAGAGATTGTTTAACCGATTTTTCCGCCTGTACAAGTCACACTGATTGCCAGTATGACAATCAGTGTGACGGTTGTTTATTACTGGAGCAAATCTTCCAGCATTTTTGCGTATTCTACGACGTAATCGGGAAGGCCGCTCGTTTCCACTCTGCTGATAAATTCGTCAAGGTGGATACCCTTTGCCCACTCTTCTATATCGTCGATAGCGTTTTGGGGTTTCTCTACCGTGGTACCGTTTGTAGTTTTGCCGTCCATGAGGATAGAGATGTAAGGTTTGTCGCCGTTCATGAGGCTGATAGCAATCTCGGCTTCTTTGCCATCGTTTCTGATGTAGTCGAATTTAATGGCAAGATTTGCAAGAGAAAGACCGGCCATGGAAGAATCGAGAGAGAATGCATCTGCTATAAGTTCGATAAGTCCCTTGGAGGGGGAGATCGAAACCGATCCGATGAAATAGCCGTCCATCAGCTTCTTTGCGTCCACGTTATCAAGATCGATAAACAGCATGGATTCGCCGTTAACCTTTACTTCGTAAGTACCGGAGAGATCCTTGCCGTCGATGGTGAGATCGCCTTCAAGTGCTGCGTATTTTTCGCCATCGCTCTCGTAGTACGCTTCAATGCCGAACTGGCCCTTGTTTTGGGTGGCAGCGAAGAAGCAGGTGGCAGCGGAATCCGGGATATCGATCTTAATGCCGATTACGTCAAGCTTGCCGGTGATATAGGAGGTCAGGGTGAACAATGCTTCCTCCGCCATCTGGCCGCCGTCAATGCTGTCTTTGAGATCGGTGATCGCCGCGGTGATTTCGGTGATCAACTCGTCGTAAGCCTCGTCAGGCGTATAGTCAATTTCTTCAAGGTCCATGGAGTCAGCAAGGTCGCTGTACGCTTTAACGAAATCGCAGATGACGGTTTTGAAATTCTCACTCTTTTCAAGCGTTTCGAGAACGTTGAGGCAGAGTACGGCAATCTCTTTTTCGGAGAGTTCTGCTGTGTAGGCAACGCAGGCCTGGGTGACGCCGTTTGCCGTAAGTTCGGCCTCTTCAAAGGTCACGTCGCTGATGCCCTCAATGATTACTGCGCTGACCTCTTCAACGAGATCTTTCAGCGGTTCCTCAGAGGGAAGCAGATCCTTCATATTGAGATTCTGCATAACGCCGAGCGTATTTGCATCATAGACCTCGGAGAGATCCATCACAGCGAACGTTTCGCTGATTACGGGGATGTTCATGAACACTTCGTTGTCAGCGAGATTCATGATAACCTCTGCCGTGGCAAGTTCCGTTTTGTCATAAGTAATGCCAAGGATGAAGGACATCATTTCGTCCTTGAAGTTCTCGGATAAATTCAGTTTCAGATTGTTGATCCATTCCAGATCGTACGAGGTGAGCGAACGGAGGAGAGAGAGAAGATCATCTGAAAGCTGAACGCTGTAAGCTAGGTCGAGGTTGATATCGTTCATATCATAGTCATCGATTTTGTCATAATAGGAACTGATTGCGCCGGTCAACGCACTGACCTCATTGGTGTACGCCTTTACAAAGGATTTCTGAGAAGGCGCGGCGTTGCATGCAACAAGACCACAGATCATCGAAAGGATCAAAAGAACGGCAGCAAACGATTTGAATACTTTTGACATAGTTAATAACTCCTTTACATTTTTTATTATTTTACAATATTTTGCCTCATATGTCAAGTCGTTTATGAGGAGGAGCAGTTGTTTAGATAAATAAATTAATTTGCTCCTTTTAAATTTTGAAAGAAGAAAAACAGCCGATCGTTTGTCTACTATCTTTCGGTTGACAGAGGGATATGGGGGGAATATAATAGAACTAACGAATAATCTGCTATTTTTTTCGATAAAGAGAGGAGACCCGATGGAAAATCAAAGAATGGCCACATGGTGGATACGCTGGGAGGATCTGAACTGGCCGGATCCCGATAACTACGACAATATCAAAGCACGTGCCGAGGGACTTGCCAAAGCAGACGTATCTGCGGTAGTTTTGTTCGGGACCCATTTCCGGTGGGACTGGCTGCCGGTTTTCCCCCTTCTGCACGACTATATTGCCACCGTTGCGGAGGAACTGCACAAGTACGGCGTAAAGCTGTACGATCACCATTCCGTCAATCTGGTGCACCGGTACAGCACCCGGGAGGAAATGCGTCACGTCATGCTGGACAGCGGTCCGCACCTGCCCTTCAGTCCCACTTGGGAGGCGGCAAAGACATGGCAGTATAAAGGGAAATACCTGAACGACTGGCGTATGATCGATACGATCACGAGAGAGCCGCTGTATTTCCCCCAGTATACCTCCGAGGGATTCTGTCACCGGAATCCGGAGTTCAAAGAAGCGTACTACGATTACGTGAAAACACTGATCGCCGATACGAACATCGACGGTCTCAGTGCGGACGACGCGATGTACTATCTTGCGTACAAGGGATGTGCGTGCCGCCACTGTCAGGAGGAGTTAAGACGCCGTTCCGGACTGAAAGAACTCCCGCCCGTTACCGATACGAATTTCTGGGGCAATTGGGACAATCCTGCGTGGATAGACTTTATTGATCTCCGTTTTGCTTCTAATGGTGAGTTTTACGAGGGACTTCGTAAAGTTGTTCCCGAAGGATTCATGCTTACAGGATGCGGCGGCAGTTCCGCTACGCCCAGTGCACTCCAGTGTGCAACCGATGCCCGCCAGTTCCTTCGCGGATGCAACTACGTCAATATGGAGATGAGCGGCAACACTCCGCCGTACAAGCACGATCCGAAGACGGTAAACGTACCGGTCAAGACCCGTCTCGTCAATGCCTCCCACCACCAGGCGGCGGCAAGAGAGAAGGGATTCCGGGCGTTTTGTACCGGATATGCGTTTACTACCGTTTCTGCCAATCACGTGTGGGCAGTATCGAAGCTCCTCGGGGCGGATGCCTGGATCGGTACTTTGAAGGGCCGTCTCGGGCTCCCCCGCCATATTCTCAATACCCTTCCTGATGAAAAGGATATCGTCGGCGAGGCATTCAGATTCGAGAAGAATCATCTCGAACTGTTTAACGGCGATTTCGTAGGCCAGCTTGGCGTGTACTTCTCGTACGAGACGCGCAACCATACCTGCTTCGGTAACCTCAATAAGGGCTATTACCAGGACTACGGTGCAACGCTCGTGGCTCTCTTCCGTGAAGGTATCTGCCCGCACACTGTGTTCACTTTCCCCGAAACGGCGGATAAGTATCCGATTATTCTGCTTTCCAGTGCGACAAAGATGACCGATGAAGAAAAAGCGGCGATGGACAAATACCTCAAAGCCGGCGGTAAGATCGTCGTAACCGGTCCGACCGCGATCGAAGGCTGTGAGAATACCTGGAAACTGAAGAATCGCCTCGACGTGCCAGGTGAAGATTTCTTCATCCATATCCCGAAGGGCGATTCGTGGGGCAGAGAACCTGATTGGATCGCTAAGACGGAGGTTGAAGACAGTGCCGATCCGGACGTGTGGAGCGAGCCCAGAGAGGGCGTGTTCTATCATCCCCACCGCATCAGCCGGGGCACCAATACGGAGCACGTACTGGAACTTTGCCGGCAGTACATGAAGTCCATGCCGATAAAGATCGAGCGGGCGAAAGGCTATCTTTCCACCATGTTCGAAACGGAGGATGCAGTGACCGTTCAGCTTCTGGCGGAGGATTACGACGTGGATATCGATCATCATCTGGACGAGATCCGCAAGCACAGAAGCCGCGTGAACTTCGTCAATAAGGTGGAGCCGCTGGGACTGGACGGCATCGTGCAGATCACGTGTGATAAGGATCCCAAGGTGTATCTGCCGTTTACGAAGGAGGACGCCGCCCTTTCCCGGAATGGGGAAACGCTGACTATCCGGATCCCCGAAAAATGCTCCTACGTTATTCTGCAATTTAATAAATAAAACAAAAACGCCGCACGGGAGTGCGGCGTGTTTTTATTCTGTCTTGTTAACGCGAATATGGGGGGCGAAGGCTTTGTCTACCCGAAACCGGAGATAATCGTTGTCGATTTTATCCAGCGTGCTGCCGATAATGGGTGCAATGTTGAGGGCGTGCTTTACGCCGAGAATCTTTGTGAAAATAAACTCGCTGCCTGGCTGCTCGTATTGCTTCAGACAGGGCGATATGCCCGTGTAATACAGCTTCAGATAGCGTGTCATGGGCGTTTCGCAGAAGGAAATGCGGATCTTGAGAATCGGCCGGCCGTCTTCATCCCGGACAAAAGCACCCAGCGTTTTTACGTGATAGGGTACGTCACCGATGCGGATGTCCGCCGGGGCGGAAACACCAAAGCCGATGGGCAGAAGATAGCTTGCTTCCGCTTCCGCGTAGGTCATGTAAAACGTATTCCCGTTTTTCAAAAAGGAGAGTGCGCGCAGTCCGCTGCCGTAATTATTTTGCACCACCTGCAGCATCAGCGGCATCAGAGAAACGGATGGTGCGTTGGGATCGTCCGTTTCAAACCGCACGCCGTTCAGAAGATCACATTCCTTTGGTAAAGGGATGAAGGTGGGGGCAGGCGCTTGTTTTTTGAACAGACGGCCAAAGCGGGATCGCTTTTTTTGCGGGGCAGGGGAAAGTGGATGCTCCTTCAGCGCGGCGATGGTTTTCGTAAGACGGGCGTACGCCCCGTCGTTTGGCGGAAGTGCTTTTTGAGAAGCACTCCCGAAATAACGGGCCGCCAGGGGGAAATAATTGCTGGATTGGAACATCTCGTCGTTGCCCGCGTGGGAAACGAGGATCACGCCGCTTTCCCGGAATCCCAGTACGTTTTGCCCCAGCATACCGTTGAACAGAAAAGAATCCTGCTTTTTCCCCGTCCAGATATGAAATCCGTAATCATACAGCTGAGATACCGTGCCGGTGGCCGTTTGGGTATGCGTCGCCTGCTGCAGAAAGGCGTGGGAGATCAGCCGCTTGCCCTTCCATACGCCATTTTGCATCACCAGTATGCCGATTTTTGCAAGATCCTCCGGACGGAGATACAATCCCCAGCCGCCCTTGTCAATGCCCATGGGACAGGTTTCCCAGTAAAACTCGTCGATCCCCAAAGGAGCAAAGAGCCGAGGCGTCAGATATTCGGACAGACGCTTTCCGGTTTTTTCCTGCACGATGGCAGAGAGGATATAGGAGTTGAGGCTGTTATAGGAGAATGTGCCGGGGGAAAAGGTACCGCTGAAATACCCTTTGATCCAATCCCGTTCCGTCAGCATGGCGGCCTCGTTGAAGGAAGCACCGGTGGTCATGGTCAGAAGATGACGCACGGTCAGCTCCTTTACCGAAAGACGGCTGATGGGCGTAAGGTGCTTTTCAAACAGATCGGAAATCTTTGTGTCCAGGGAAAGCAAACCCTCGTCACACAGCATGCCGATGGCCAGTGCAGTGATGCTTTTGCAGGCGGAATACGTCTGCTTCCAGATGTGCGGATCGTTATCTGCAAAGGCGATCTCTGCCGCAATTTTGCCGTGCCGCAAAATCAGGATGCTGTGCATGTGCAGCGTTTCGTCCTTGGCGATTTCACGGAGAAAAGTCGCTATTCGTTCGCTGTCCAGCCCAACTTCTTCCGGGCATACACGGGGAAGCGGCTGGTGTACCGGCGTGTGGCGGAAGGGCGGTTTATCCGATTTTTCCGCAAGGATCGGTTTTCTCTGTTTCTGCGTATCGAATATCCGTCCCAGCAGCGTCAGGGTACTGCCGATCGTATTGATTCCCATAAAGCAGGGCTCCTTTCCTGTAAATTTATAAGGATAGTTCTATTATAGTGTGGCGGTACATACACTTATACCGCAATGCTCTTTTAGCCGGGGAATTTTTTGCTCAGCTGTGTATTGGCGTTGGGGATGCGTTTTGCCACGGAGGAAAAGGCAGTCCCGGCGGCAATATCCTTCATTCCGCCGAAGGTGGCGTTTGCCAGAAGCGGCTCCGTGTGGCCGAAGGAGAAGGCGAAATCGTAGGTGCGGGTGCGGATCAGAATATCCAAAACGTTAGCGGAATCGTTGTCACGGAGGACGTGACGAACGGCGTTTGTAACGTAGGCATCGGAGATCACGCCGTATGAGGAGGCGTTCAGTGCGGACAGAATATGGGCGGTGCGTTCGGCGTGGACATTGTTTTTCGGTGTGGCGAAGAAGAGCACGCACTCATCCGTCAGAGAAACGTAGTCCGCCTGCTTTTCGGTAGCTTTGGGCATTGGCAGAACGCCCCAGCTGTTAGCACCGTTTATCATCCAGCTCATCAGATACAGCCGATCAAGCAGGAACAGGGAATTGCCCTCGTGAAAGCGGGACAGGCCGCTACTGATGTCCTTGTGCATGTTTTTGTCTTTGAACAGCGTGGAAATGAGGGACGCGGCCGGCTCGCTGTCGGCGGAGTAGGCAATGACGGGGGCAGTATCGCCCTTTTTGACAAACCGTTCCCCTGCGGAGAAAAACAGGACGGAAGGCAGCATTTCCGCCGCATACTGCGTGGCGTAAGCGGAATAGGACGTGCCGTTCTCACCGTTTATATCGGAGATCGTTTTGCTGTATGCAAAGAATACGTCCCAGGTCCACGTGCCGTCGTATACTTTATCGTAGGGAAGGGTGAGCTCGTACTGTGAAAAAAGATCCCGGTTGAAAAATATGGCAGTCAGCGTGGATTCTTCAAAGGAAGCGGGACCTGCCGCACCGTAAACGGCGTTTCCAACGGAAGCGGCTTCTATGGAATCCGCATCAAAATACGGCTGGTCCAGGTCGAGAAAGGGAAGACTGCGCAGATTCAGAAGCGAGCCGTCCGCGTAGAAGGTACCCAGCTGATACTGGGGAATCATCAGAAGATCGGAGTAATACTCTTCGGCAAGCACGCTGTCTCGCACCAATGCCGGGAAATTTGCTTCCTCCGCCATGGCAGTTACCAGATGCACGTTCCATCCGGATTCCACTGCCTGGTTGCGTTTGTGCTTTGCGGCGGCATAGCTGTCGGCCGTGTCCAGCGGATCGATCACGTCTGTCCGCGGTGACGTAATAAAAACGGAAGCACCGTTGTAGTCCGCAGTGGGAACAGACGCAAGGTACGCCTCCGAGGCGGCTTTATAGGCGGAAGCGTTGTCGATTTTCGTAACTTCGGGATAGGTTTCCGGCGGCAGCGGTGCCGGTGCATCATCGCCGTGTACGGCATCGGCTGACGTGTCGGCGGGGGAATCTATGATGACGATGCCGCAGCCGGAAAGCAGAAGCGCGGCAGAAAGAAGAAGGGCACATACGGCGGTGCGAACAGAATGCTTCATATATATGTCTCCGAATCGGTGTAATACAGATATGGTACAGGATAATTATACTAAAGGATTTACGTCAAGTCAATTCCCTATTCACGGCCATATTGTGAACATTTGTGAACAAACGCCCCGTTTTTCGTTATCGGCGTCGATCGGTGGAAAATATTGTTCGTTGCAATAGAGGGGATTCTGTGATAGAATGTGTCTGGAAAGGATGAGAAAGTATGAAAAATTTAATATCGCAATGCAGGAACTGTATAAAAATGACCGCACTGCTTGAGGTGCTGTTATGTCTGCTCACCGCTTCTGCCGTTCCCCTGTACGCACAGGCGGCGCCGGTGTATTCGGAAACCCGGGAGACGGAATACGTGCAGATGTACATAAACGACGTGCCGTACAGCGGACGTGCCGTTCTTTACGAGGATACCACCTACGTGGATCTGCATGAGTTTACCGCCGAGATGAACGTGTGCCGTGCCTCTTGGGATGCCGGAGAGCAAACGGCCCGGTTTTTCGGCACGGATATCGTTATGAGCGTGCGGAACGGGGCAGAATACCTGGAAGCCAACGGCCGGTATCTGTGGTGCCCGACGGGCGTATTCGCCGATGAAAGCCGGGCGTACGTTCCTCTGCGTACGGCGGCGAAGGCTTTGGGTGCGGACGTTATCTGGAATGCGGAGGAATTTGCCGCCTACGTGGTGGCAGGCACCTCCACGATCCGTCCGGGCAACGCCTATTACGTGGAGGACGAGGTGTACTGGCTTTCCCGGATCATCTACGCCGAAGCGGGGGCGGAGCCCTTTGACGGGCAGATTGCCGTTGGAAACGTGGTGCTGAACCGGACGAGGGCGGAGATCTTCCCCGATACCATTTACGACGTGATCTTTGACAGAGAGTACGGCGTGCAGTTCACGCCCACTGCCAACGGTATGATCTACTGCACGCCCTCGGAGGAAAGCATCATTGCGGCAAAGATCTGCCTGGAGGGATACTCACTTTCCCATGAGATCCTCTATTTTATCAACGCTGCTTTGGCCACCAACTTCTGGGTGCCGCAGAACTGCCGGTACGTAATGACCATCAGCGGACACGATTTTTACTCCTGATTTTTGAAAAATGAAAAAACGGAGCTTTCGCATCTTTTCATGCGGCAGCTCCGTTTTTCGTTCAGATAAGAAATAACTCCGTTACGAACACCACGGCGCAGCAGAGCACCGATACCTGAAACAGGCCGGCACCGAACCACGCCGCTAAAATACCTGCCAGAAGGGCAAGAGAGGCGGCGATGGGACTTTCCGTGGCAGTGAGAATGGAGGGAAAGGTCATTACGGCCAGGGTGACGTACGGGACGTAGTAAAGAAACGAGCGAAGAAAGGTGTTTTTGATCTCCCGGCGGATCAGCGTCAAAGGAAGCAGACGGATCATATACGTGACCGCCGTCAGCACCAGGATGTAGATATATACGTTACCTCGCATCGGCGTCCGCCTCCTTTCCCGTCTCCTCCGTTTTTTGTGGGAAGAGAATCGCCGCCGCGGCGGAAAGCACCACGGTGAGCAGAATCGTCCGCGTGCCGGCGGAGAGCGCGGAAATGCCGGGGATCACAGCGGCAGCACCGCTTACGGCAAAGGAGAGAAGAATCAGTCCGGCGACGATTTTATTCTTCCGTGCCGGGGGAATGATGGAGGCGAGAAACATACCGTACAGCCCCACGGAGAGGGCACTTACCGCCCGGGTGGGCAGGGCACTGCCCAGAACGGCCCCGATATAGGTACCAAGCGTCCATGCGGGAGACGCCACGAGGACGGCTCCGTAAATATAGAACGGATTCACTTTCCCGGGGACGGCGGCAGCCAGTGCAAAAATTTCGTCCGTCACGTAAAATCCCATGATAAAGCGGTGATAGAAGCGCGTGTCTTTCGAGATTTTCTGACTGAGTGCACAGGACATAAGCAGATACCGGGCGTTTGCCACAAATTCCATTACCGCCGTTTCAATATAGGTGGCGGCGGCGGCAATCATGGTGATACCGGCAAATTCGCCGGCGGAGGCGGTGACGAGAAGACTCATCAGCGCCGCAGGGCCTGCACCGATGCCTGCGTTCTGTGCGGCAATACCCAGCGTGAGGGACACGGCAAAATAACCCAGTGCAATGGGGATGCCGTGACGCATACCCCGCCGCAGAGCCGCCAGATTCTCTCTGGTTGAATGTTTCATTTGGATGCCTTTCGTTCAAGAGACAGTAAGGATGCTGCATCCGAAAATGCAGCACCCGTTTTTGTTTATTCTTTGGCGGCGGCTTCGCAGTAGAGACAGCGGTAGATGCGTCTTTCCCGATCGGCCAGCTTGAAAATTTGCGGAAGTTCCTGCTCCGTCGTGGAAATGCACCGGGGATTCTTGCACTTGAGAATGCCCGTGATCTGCTCCGGCAGAGACAGGCGGAGTTTTTTCACCTGGGAATCGCGAATCACGTTTACGGTGATGTCCGGATCGATATAGCCCAGCGTATCCAGGTTGATATCAATATCCGCATCGATCTTGATGATGTCCTTTTTGCCCATTTTCTTGCTGGGGACGTTCCGGATGATGGCCACCGGGCAGTCGAGACGGGCAAGCTGCAGATAATCGTAGATCTGCATGCCGCGGCCGGCTTTGATGTGATCGAGAACCAGACCGTTTTTGATGGAATCTACATTCATACCGTTACCTCCAGCAGTTTCAGAATCAGAGCCATACGCATATATTTGCCGTTCAGCACCTGCTTGAAATAGCAGGCGCGGGGATCGGCGTCCACGCCCACGGCGATTTCATTCACACGGGGCAGGGGATGGAGCACAGAAAGATCCGGCTTTGCCGCCGTGAGCTTCTCCGGCGTAAGAATGTAGCTGTCCTTCAGCCGCAGGTATTCCTCCTCACTGAAGAAACGCTCTCTCTGCACGCGCGTCATGTAGAGAATATCAAGAGCGGGAAGCACCTCTGCAAGATCGGTGGTTTCCTCGTAGCCGATGCCGTTTTTCTCCAGAATATCCCGTTTTATGTAGCCGGGCAGCTGCAGCTCCTCCGGGGAGATGAGCACTACCTTGATACCGCTGTACCGGGAGAGTGCAGAGATCAGGGAGTGTACGGTGCGTCCGAATTTTAAGTCTCCGCAGAAGCCGATGGTGAAATCACGGATGCGTCCCTTTTCCCGACGGATGGTCAGAAGATCTGCCAGCGTCTGGGTGGGGTGATTGTGTCCGCCGTCACCGGCGTTGATCACCGGTACGGAAGCGTTCATGGAGGCTACCAGCGGAGCACCTTCTTTGGGGTGACGCATAGCGATGATATCTGCATAGCAGCTGACCGTTTTTGCCGTATCGGCAACGCTTTCGCCCTTGGCGGCAGAACTGCTCTGTGCCTCGGAAAAGCCCAGCACGTTGCCGCCCAGCTCGTACATGGCCGCCTCAAAGCTGAGACGGGTACGGGTGGAGGGCTCAAAGAACAGCGTGGCAAGCTTTTTGCCCCGGCAGGCGTTTTCGTATTTTTTCGGATTTTCAATAATGTCGTCCGCACAGTCCATCAAGTCTTCGATTTCCTTGACGGAGAGCTGTTGAATATCAATGAGGCTTCTCATGCTTTTGCTCCGTATATGGTGAGATAGTTCTTGATGCGTGCTACGTTCTCCGCGTTGGCGGCATCCTCTTCCAGATATTCGATGATGTCGTATACGTCCACTACGGAGTACACGGGGAAGCCGAATTCTTCTTCGATTTCCGCCATGGCACCCTTTTCGCCCTGGCCTTTTTCCTTGCGGTCTACCATAACGAAGGTGGCGGCCACCTTTACTCCCTCCAGATTTGAGAGGATAGCCATGCTCTCCCGGATGGCGGTGCCGGCGGTGATCACGTCCTCTACGATGACCACTTCCTCACCGGCGGTGGGAACATATCCAACGAATACGCCGCCCTCTCCGTGATCCTTCACTTCCTTACGGTTGAAGAAGAAGGGCACGTTGAGATCGCTTTTGGACAGAGCCACGGCGGCGGAAACGGCAATGGAGATGCCCTTGTAGGCAGGTCCGTACAGTACGGCAGGCTTTTTGCCCAGCTTGTCAAAATACGCTTTGGCGTAAAATTCGCCCAGTTTTGCGATCTCCTCGCCCGTTTTGATCATGCCTGCGTTGATGAAATAGGGAATCTTCCGGCCGCTTTTTGCGGTGAAATCACCGAACTTCAGAACGCCGGCACTCTCCAGAAACTGTATAAACTCTCTCTTATAGCTTTCCATTCTCTTTTCTCCTCTCGTAATCAGTCAACAAACTCGGCAACGCACCGCTCGTATGCGGCAACCGGATCGGCGGCGGCCGTGATGGGGCGGCCCACTACGATGTAATCGGAGCCGATCTTCTTCGCTTCAGCCGGCGTCATTACCCGCTTCTGATCGCCCACGTCTCCGTCGGCAAAACGGACGCCGGGGGTTACGGTTACGAAGTTTTTGCCGCATTTCTCGTGCACAACGCCTGCTTCCAGCGGCGAGCATACCACGCCGTCCAGACCGGCGGCGGCGGCGTTCTGTGCGTAATGCATAACAACGTCGGGCATAGCACCCTGCACCAGCAGTTCACTGTGCATTCTCTCCTCATCGGTGGAGGTGAGCTGGGTAACGGCAATCAGCATGGGGCGGCTTCCGTCGGGCTTGGTGAGTCCTTCGATAGCGGCTTCCATCATGGCTTTCGTACCGGCGGCGTGGAGGTTCGTCATATCCACGTCCAGGCGGGAGAGTACGGCCATGGCCTTTTTCACCGTGTTGGGAATGTCGTGCAGCTTCAGATCGAGGAAGATCTTATGACCGCGTGCCTTGATATCCTTTACAATGGCGGGTCCCTCTGCGTAGTACAGCTCCATACCGATCTTTACGAACGGTTTTTTGCCTTCAAACTTGTCCAGAAATGCCAGCGTGTCTTCACGGGAAGAAAAATCGCAGGCGATGATTACGTCCTTGCCCATCAGTGTGCACCTCCAATAATATCTGAAAGATTTTCAATTTTATATTTTGCCATAACGGCGGGAAGATCCTCAATAACCGTCTTGCATACGAAGGGATCCACCAAATTGGCCGCACCGATCTGTACGGCACTGGCACCAGCCAGCATCATTTCGATGACGTGCTCAGCGGTGGAAACGCCGCCGATGCCGATGATCGGGATTTTTACCGCTTCGTAGACCTGCCAGATCATGCGGAGTGCCACCGGGAAGATGGCACTGCCGGAGAAACCGCCCATTTTGTTTGCGATGATGGGGGCTCTTTTTTTGAGATCGATCCGCATACCAAGCAGGGTGTTGATCATGCTGATGCCGTCCGCACCGGCCTCTTCACAGGCTTTTGCGATGGAAACGATATCCGTCACGTTGGGAGAAAGCTTGATGTACACAGGCTTTTTCGTTACCGCTTTTACGGCGCGGGTCACTTCCGCGGCCGCCTCGGGAGACGTACCGAAACTCATACCGCCGCCGTGTACGTTGGGACAGCTGATGTTTACTTCGATGAGGGAAACGCCCTCTTCTTTATCGATCCGTTCGCAGCAGTGTACGTATTCCTCCACGGAAAATCCGCCGATGTTGGCGATGATCGGTTTGTGGAATACCTTACGCAGACGGGGCAGCTCTTCCGCGATGACTGCGTCGATGCCGGGATTCTGCAGACCGACTGCGTTGATCATGCCGGCCGGACATTCTGCAATACGCGGCGTAGGATTGCCGAAACGGGGTTCTTTCGTGGTTCCCTTGAAGGAGAGGGAGCCCAGTACGTTGATGTCGTACAACTCCGCAAATTCGTAGCCGAAGCCGAACGTACCGCTGGCAGGAATAATGGGATTGCTGAGCGTTACGCCGGACAGCGTGACTTGCGTATTTACCATATGATCTCCTCCTTTTCGAGAACCGGGCCGTCACGGCAGATCCGTTTGTTTCCGTATTTCGTCTTGCAGGAGCATCCCATGCAGGCACCGAAGCCGCATCCCATACGCTCCTCAAAACTGTACTGTCCGGAAACCTCCGTGGCGTTGTACAAAGCCTTCAGCATGGGCTCCGGACCGCAGGCGTAGGTGTAGGTGTACGCACCGGCACCGGCGAGGGCATCCGTAACGAAGCCCTTTACGCCTTCCGTCCCGTCCACGGTGGAGATCAGCACGGCGGCACCCAACTTTTCAAATGCATCCCGGTAGAAGATTTCCGCCTTCGTGTTAAAGCCCAGAATAACCGTTACCTTTTTGCCCTCGTGAGTGAGCCGGCGGGCCAGAAGATACATGGGCGGCACGCCGGCACCGCCGCCAACCAGCAGAGGTGCGTCGCCGCTTTTGGACGTGTCATAACCGTTGCCAAGACCTGTGAGAATATCCAGAACGGTGCCCGGCTGCATGTTTGCCATTGCCTCCGTGCCTTTTCCGACTGCCTTGTAGAGCAGCGTCAGCGTATCTCCCTCCACGTTGCAGACAGAGATGGGCCGACGGAGGAAAAATCCGTCCAGCTTGATGTTTACGAACTGGCCCGGGGCGGTGACGTCGGAGGTATCGCCGGAGAGGACCATTTCGTACATATCCCGTGTCAGTGCACGGTTTTCCTTAATCGTGAACAGTCCCTGTTTCATTCGTTTGCCCCTTTGCTGTCGATGGTGGAGATACGGATCGTGGTTTCTTCCAGTACGTCCAGCAGTACGCGAACGGTATCCAGCGAGGTGAACATGGTAACGCTGTTTTCAATGGCACATTTGCGGATCTCGTAGCCGTCCGCCTGCTCGTGCAGGGAGCCAACGTCCCGGGTATTGATCACGTAGGCGATGTGTCCCTGGCGGAGTGCCTCGGGAATATCGTCACTGTTTTCGGAGATCTTCTGACGGGGACGGGTGCGGATGCCGTGCTCTTTCAAAAATTTAGCCGTGCCGGTGGTAGCCTCAATGTTGAAGCCGAGATCGTAGAACCGGCGGATCAGCGGCAGAGCTTCTTCTTTGTCCCGCTCGGTGATGGTGGCAAGCACGGTGCCGTAATTCTGCAGCTGCATGCCGGATGCCTGCAGTGCCTTGTATACAGCCCGGTTGAGGCGGTCGTCGTAGCCGATGGCCTCACCGGTGGACTTCATCTCGGGAGAGAGATACGCATCCATGCCGTGGAGTTTGGAGAAGGAGAATACGGGCACCTTTACGTACCAGCGTTTTTTCTGTGCCGGATACAGATCGAAAATGCCCTGTTCCTTCAAAGACTTGCCGAGGATCACGTTGGTGGCGATATCTGCCAGGCTGAAGCCGGTTGCCTTGGAGAGGAACGGAACGGTACGGGAGGAACGGGGATTTACCTCAATTACGTACACGTCGTCTTTGTCGTCCACGATGAACTGAATGTTGTAAAGACCCACGATACCGATGCCCAGGCCGAGCTTTTTGGCGTAATCAAGGATGATGCCCTTCACCCGGTCGGAAATGCTGAAGGTGGGATATACGCTGATGGAGTCGCCGCTGTGTACGCCGGTACGCTCTACCAGCTCCATGATGCCGGGCACGAATACGTCCCGTCCGTCACAGATAGCGTCGATCTCCACTTCCCGTCCGCGGATGTAGTGGTCAACCAGAACGGGCTTGTCCTCGTCGATTTCCACGGCCGTCTTCAGATACTGGCGAAGCTGGGGTTCGTTGGACACGATCTGCATGGCACGGCCGCCCAGCACGAAACTGGGACGAACCAGCACGGGATAGCCCACCGCTTCGGCAGCCTGTACGCCGTCTTCGATGTTGGTGACGGCACGTCCTTCCGGCTGGGGAATGTGCAAACTCTGCAGAATTGCCTCAAAGGCACGGCGGTCCTCCGCCCGGTCGATGGCCTCCACGTCGGTACCGATGATCCGTACGCCCCGGCGCATCAAGGGCTCAGCAAGATTGATGGCGGTCTGACCGCCCAGAGAAGCGATGACGTCGTAGGCGTTTTCGTACATGAGGATGTTCATCACGTCCTCCGGCGTCAGCGGCTCAAAGTACAGCTTGTCGGCAGTGGTGTAGTCGGTGGAAACCGTTTCCGGGTTGTTGTTGATGATAATGGATTCGTATCCGGCGGAGCGGATCGTCTGTACGGCATGTACGGTGGAGTAGTCAAATTCCACGCCCTGGCCGATGCGGATCGGGCCGGCACCCAGCACCACCGTCTTTTTGCGGTCGGTGACGATGGACTGATGCTCGCCGGTGTAGCTGGAGTAGAAGTAGGGAATGTAGGCACCGGTATGGCAGGTGTCTACCATGCGGAATGCGGGGAGGATCTTCTCGTCCACACGCATTTTCCATACGTTGGTTTCCGCTACCTTCCAGAGCTTGGCGATAAATTTATCGGAGAAGCCGATCTTCTTGGCCTCTTTCAGCACGTCCACGTTCATGGGGTTATCCTTGAGTACCGCTTCGTACGAAACGATGCTCTTGATTCCCTCAAGGAAGTAGGGGGTGATCTTCGTGATCTCGTAAAGCTTTTCTACGGTGACGCCGCGACGCATCAGTTCTGCCGCAGCGTAAAGGGTATCGTCACGGAACTCGGACAGGTACTCCGTCAGTGCCTCGTCGGTCATGCCGTCGAATTTGGGCATATGGAGATGGCAGACGCCGATTTCCAGAGAACGTACTGCTTTCAGCAGACACTCGGTAAAGGAGGCGCCGATGGCCATCACTTCACCGGTAGCCTTCATCTGGGTGCCCAGCTTGTTGGTGGCGGAGGCGAATTTATCAAAGGGGAAACGGGGCAGTTTTGCCACCATATAGTCGAGAACGGGCTCAAACGCCGCCGTCGTGTTGGCGATCTTGATCTCCTCAAGGGTCATGCCCACGGCGATCTTGGCGGTAACCCGGGCGATGGGATAGCCGCTTGCCTTGGAGGCAAGGGCGGAGGAGCGGGAAACGCGGGGGTTGACCTCGATGAGATAATACTGGGAGGAGTGGGGATCCAGTGCGTACTGTACGTTGCATCCGCCTTCGATCTTCAACGCACGGATGATTTTCAGAGCACTGTCGCGAAGCATATTGAAATCCGGCTCACTGAGGGTCAGGATCGGTGCCACCACCACGGAGTCACCGGTGTGCACGCCGACCGGGTCCACGTTTTCCATACCGCAGATGGTGATGGCGTGGTCGGTGGCGTCACGCATGACCTCAAACTCGATCTCCTTGTAGCCGCGGACGCTCTTTTCGATCAGCACCTCGTGCACGGGAGAAAGCTTCAGTGCGTTCTCCATCATGGGGACGAGCTCCTCACGGGAATAGGCGAAGCCGCCGCCCGTGCCGCCCAGGGTAAAGGCAGGGCGAAGAACCACGGGATAGCCGATCCGCTCGGCGGCGGCACAGGCTTCCTCCACGGAGTAGGTGATCTCCGAGGGGATGACCGGCTCACCGATCTCCTCGCAGAGATCCTTGAACATCTGACGGTCTTCCGCTTTCTCGATGCTCTCGCTGCTGGTGCCCAGAAGCTGGCACTGACATTCCTTCAGAATCCCCTTCTGCTGAAGCTGCATGGCAAGGTTCAGACCGGTCTGACCTCCGATGCCGGGGATGATGGCGTCGGGACGCTCGGTCCGCATGATGCGTGCCACGTATTCCAGCGTCAAAGGCTCCATGTATACCTTGTCCGCAATGGACGTGTCCGTCATGATGGTGGCAGGATTGGAGTTCAGAAGAACGACCTCGTATCCTTCTTCTTTCAGCGCCAGACACGCCTGGGTGCCTGCATAGTCAAATTCCGCTGCCTGTCCGATCACGATCGGGCCGGAGCCGATAATCATAATTTTCTTAATATCCGTTCTCTTTGCCATACTTCTCGTCTCCTCTATGTTATTTTAATTATTATCAAACTATTATCAAACTGTTTGAAGGATCGCGCCGTCCGAAAAGACTACCTTGCCCCGGCAGACGGTCAGCCGGCAGCGGCCGGATACTTCCCAGCCGGTGAAGGGCGTGCTTTTGCCCATGGAAAGAAATTCATCAGGGTCAATTTCGTAGACCGCACTCGCGTCGAAAACGGTGAAGAAGCCGTTTTCAAGACCGCCCGGAATGCCAAACCGCTTTCGGGGATTTTCGCTCATGAGTGCGATCAGCTTTTCCAGAGTGATCACGCCTCTTTTCACAAGATAGGTGTAGAGCAGGGGGAACGCCGTCTCAATGCCTACGATGCCCATGTTGGAATGGAGCAGTCCCTTGGATTTTTCCTCGGCGGAATGGGGTGCGTGGTCGGTGGCGATCATGTCGATCGTTCCGTCTGTGATTCCTTCAAGAAGGGCGTCCCTGTCCGCCTCGGCACGAAGCGGGGGATTCATCTTGAAACGCCCTTCGTCCTTCAGCATGCCGTCGTGCATGAGAAGATAATGGGGTGCCGTCTCGCAGGTTACGTCAATACCGGAGGCTTTTGCCTTTCGGATCAGTGCTACGCTTTCTTTCGTGGAGATGTGGCAGACGTGATAGGCACAGCCCGTTTCCGCCGCCAGTTTTATGTCACGCTCCACCTGCCGCCATTCGCTTTCACTGCAGATGCCCGGCAGACCGTGTGCGGCGGCGTAGGCACCGTCGTGGATGCATCCGCCGTGAAGCAGATCGTTTACCTCACAGTGTGCCACGATCATCTTGCCGAGGGTCTTGGCTTTCCTCATGGCCAGGCGCATCATATCTTCATTCTGTACGCCCCGTCCGTCATCGGAGAAGGCAATGACCCGGGATGCCATGGCATCCATATCGGAAAGTTCTTCGCCTTTTTCGCCCACGGTGATGGCACCGTAAGGGTACACGTCGATTCTGGCGTCCCGTTTGATGATCTCTTCCTGTGCGGCAAGGTGCCCGTCTGAGTCGGGGACGGGAAGCAGATTGGGCATGGCACAGACGGCGGTGTATCCGCCCCGTGCCGCCGCGGCCGTGCCGGAGAAAATCGTCTCCTTATAAGAAAATCCCGGCTCACGGAGATGCACGTGCACGTCCGCAAAACTGGGAAGAACAAAACAGGACGCTGTATCAAGAACAGCGTGGCTTGTATTCAGATATTTGAAGGCAGGGAATGAATCGTCGGAAATAAAGGATGTTTTCTTCTCACCGATGACAGTGTCCTTGGTAAATTGAACGTTCATACTTCCTCCGGATCGGATAGATGACCGACGGCGGACAAGACGACAGCACAACAAAACGGCAGACTGCTGCCTCATCCTGCACTCTCTCAAATCTTGCCGGTCTCTCTGTACCGCTTAAAGATTTTTATCTTATATATTATACATTTTTTTGCAGAAGATGTCAAGTGGGGAGACGCCAAAATCGTGCGTTTCCCCACGGATAATTCCGTCATATTCGACAAAGCCGGGGCGGGATGGCGTACAGCATCAGATCCCACGCCGGGACGCAGGGAACACGGCGGAGGAAGAAGCGGTACTCTTTATACCGTTCTGCTACCGTAAGCGGCAGGGAAAAAAGATCTTCCGTCCGGTGATACAGGGAAACGGCAAGCAACGGCATATCCCGCCGGATGACGGAATCCGCACCTTTAAGGGCACGAGCCTCCGCCCCTTCCACGTCCAGCTTCAGAAGATCGATCACCGTGCCGCCGGCAATGCGGTCCACCGTATCGGCAGGAACCGTTTCCACCCGTGCCCGCCGGTTTGTACCGGCTGTACCCGCACCACGGCTGGCGGAGGCGGAATAGGTGAGCGTGTCAGGCACGTCCCAGAGGGCCGCGTGCACGGGTTGTACCACGCCGTTCGTACCGGCGGCGTATTCGGCCAGCTTTTTCGCCGTGCGTGCGTCCGCCTCCACTGCAAGGATCTTTTCTATATGGGGGCATGCGGCCCGTATTACTTCGGCGGAATCGCCTTTGAACGCACCGCCGTCCACGGCCGTGCGGATCTTTTCCGTATCGGCGAGGGTGCGAAGGGATACACCGCTTTCCTCCGTTTTTGTAAGGCAGGACAGCCGTCCCGTCAGCCGGTAACGGAGCATGTCAAGAAACAGCGAACGGGAGGTTTCATCATGGAGCAGTCCGTACACCTTTTCGATCTCAGTAATATGCTTCTCCATGTACTCCCACGTAAATACCTCACCGCCGATCAGGGGAACGTCCGGCAAAGCGGTGTCGTGCCGTTCAGAAAGCGCGAACATTCGCTCCATTACCTCCGGCAGAGAAGAGCCGAAGGAGATGAGGATCACGATATCCTCGCCCAGCCGGGCGACGGTCTCTTCGTAGGATTCCACCGGCATATCCCGGAACGTGCGTGCACGGACGAAGCCGGTGCTGGCAAATACGCCGGCCGGCGTGCGTCCGATGGCGGCAAGCTGATCGATGATTTTGTCCGCCCCGTTGCCCGTGCCGTACAGAACGATGGGACGGGAATCGGTGCGAAGCCGCTCCCAGAGCGTTTCCTCCCGGGTGAGGCCGAGGGAAAACAGGGCGGTCATACTTTGTCCTCCAGATGCAGAAAGCGGATGGCGTTGTTCCAGAGAATATCCTCCCGCTGGCTGTCCGTGAGGTTAAGACGGGAGAACAGCTGAAGCTCCGTTGCCGGATTTTTCACCGGGTAGTCCGTACCGAACATGACTCTCTCATGTCCCAACGCCTCGATAATGCGGGTGGCCTCTCCGGCACACAAATGCCAGAGGGAGCTGGACGTATCGTACCATACACGGGGATGTCCGGCCAGGTACCGGATGGCCTCCTCCGTGGCTTTGTAGCCGCCCAGATGGGCTGCTACTACTTCCAGTTTGGGAAACATATCCAAAACACGGCGAAGTTTTTTTGGCTCAGAGAAACGGTACTGGGGACGGTCGTCGCCGATGTGGAAATACACGGGCATCCGTCCTTCCACGATTTCGTAAAGAGAGAGCATTTTTGGATCGTCGATGTCGATTCCCTGAATATCCGGATGAATCTTCACACCGCACAGCCCCAGCTTTTCCACTCGGTCGATCTCTCCGGCAAAATCGGGAAAATCCTGGTGCATGCCGGCAAACCCCACGGTGAGGAATCCTTCCTCCCGGGATCTCTCAGCCAGTGCCGCGATGGAATCGTTCACCTTCTGCACCTGATGGGCGTTGGTGGCGACGGAAAAGAGAAGATATCCTTTCACGCAGTTTTCCTCTGCCTGTGCGGAAAGATGGGCATACGTTCCTTTTCCCTCCGGAATGAAATTATAGAAATTTCCCAGATTGGTTACTGCTTTTTCCGCAATCGCCTCGGGATAGGTGTGGGTATGAATGTCGAATACTTTCATTTCTTTCCTCACGTTATTCATGGGATGCCTCTTGATTTTTGAAATATGATGTGTTATGATTAAGAAAAGTGCGGAGGTGTGCGATGAAGAGAGAAATTCCTGCCGAAAGCCGGCGCGTCGTTTCCCAAAAAAAGAAAACCGTGATCCTTATCGGGATTTTGATCGGTATCGGAATCCTCGTCTGGTTCAAACTGCCGTATCAGCGAATCTATACCGCTACGCTTTACTTGACGGATGCCGGGGAGACGGCACCGTACGGCGAGACGGTGGACGTAACCGTACACGTGCACGTGCAGCGGTATTTCCTCCGCTCTCCTACGCATGACGGCACCGTTACGGTAGAGGGGGATACCTTTTCCACCGTGGGCGGGACGCTTGTCCCCACGTTTTCACCGACCGGGGCCTTTGAGTACCCTTCGTCCTTTCACCTGGTGTGCAGTGAGTGGCAGGGTAGTTATCTGCTCACACGCTGTATCGCTTTCGTAGAAAACGGCGTGATCGAAAACGTATATCTCAGGGACGACGCCGGCGTCTACGCCGGGCAGTACGGACGTATGCCGAAAAATTCACAGTAATTATTTTACTCTAACATAAAGGAGAAACGAATATGGACTGCATTTTCTGCAAAATCATCAAAGGGGAGATCCCCTCGAAAAAGGTATACGAGGACGACATGATCTTTGCCTTTTACGACATCAATCCGTCGGCAAAGGTGCACGTGCTGGTGATCCCGAAGGTACATATTCCGTCCATGGACGGGGTGACGCCGGAAAACAGCGTGTACGTCCAGCATATCTTTGAGAAGATTCCTGCCATCGCAAAGGAAGCCGGTGCCCTCGGCGGATACCGTGTGATCTCCAACTGCGGTGCGGATGCCGCACAGAGCGTGCCGCATCTGCATTTCCACATTCTTGGCGGCGAGCCGCTGCCGGAGCGTATCGTCTGATAAGAATCTGATAAGCCAATGATGCAAAAATGCCTCCGATCGAATACATCGGAGGCGTTTTTTACTTTGGTTTGTCTGCCCGGCCGATTACTTTACAAATTCGCTGTAGATCGCCTGCTGGGCACGTACGAAATCTTTTGCCTCCACACCGATGATGATGTTGAACTCACTGGAGCCCTGGTCGATCATGCGGATGTTGATGTCAGCTTCGGCACACGCCTTGAACAGCTTGGCGGCGGTACCTTTTGCTTTTACCATACCGCGGCCTACAACGGCGATCAGCGCCAGATCGTCCTCGATCGTGATAAATTCCGGCTCGGTCTTGCGGCAGATTTCGTCGATAACATGCTGGCGGCAGGAGGCAATGTCCGAGGTGTTTACAATGACGCTCATGGTGTCGATACCGGAGGGGAGATGCTCAAAGGAGATACCCTCCTTTTCCAGCACTTCCAGCACCCGGCGGCCGAATCCCAGCTCGGAGTTCATCATATCCTTTTCAATATTGATAACGGAGAAGCCGGTCTTTCCTGCGATACCGGTAATTACGCTGGACAGATCGTCCGTAGAGGGCACGATCAGCGTGCCGGCGCAGGACGGATCGTTGGTGTTGCGGATGTTGATCGGGATTCCGGCGAAACGCACGGGGAAGATGGAATCCTGGTGAAGCACCGTGGCACCCATGTAGGAAAGCTCACGCAACTCCTTGTACGTGATGATCTCAATGGGGCGGGGATTGTCAATGATGCGGGGATCCGCCATAAGGAAGCCGGAAACGTCCGTCCAGTTTTCGTAAATGTACGCTTCGGCCGCCCGTGCCACGATGGAGCCGGTGATGTCGGGGCCGCCTCTGGAGAAGGTCTTTACCGTGCCGTTGGGCATGGAGCCGTAGAAGCCGGGAATAACGGCACGCTCATGCTTTTTCAGCTTCTCGGCAAGGATCTGATTGGTAAGCTCGCCGTCAAAAGAGCCGTTGTCGGAGAAACGGATCACCTCGGCGGCGTCAATGAAATCGTATCCCAGAAGCTTGGCCAGGATGATACCGTTCAGGTATTCGCCGCGGCTGGCGGCGTAGTCACGGCCTGCGTGATGCAGGATGGCGTACTGCACCTGCTCGTATTCCTGAGACATGTCAAGATCCAGTCCCAGTCCCTTGATGATCAGCTCGTACCGTTCGATAACCCGGGCGAACACTTCCTTCAGCTGTGCCGGATCGCCGGATACCTCGTAGCATTTGTAGAGAAGGTCGGTGACCTTGTCGTCCTCCTTGAAACGCTTGCCCGGTGCGGAGGGAACCACGTAACGGCGGCAGGCTTCCGCCGTGACGATGCTTTCCACCATGCGGAAATGCTCGGCGTCTGCCAGAGAACTGCCGCCAAATTTAACGACCTTTACGGCATTTTCGGGGATAGATGCAAAATTTTGCACGTTCACTGTATAATACTCCCATCAGAAATAGTTACTATGTTATATATTATATGGATTTTTTCCGCGTTTGTCAACGGCAGTATTTGATAAATTATGCACCGGATTCAAGAAAATATTATGCGATTATACAGTTTTCTTCCGTCCGAACCGAATCCGATGCACGGGAAAGTGGAATCCGGGGAAATATTTTGCCTTTTCTGACGGAAAAATTGACAGCGGGCGATTTCTGTATTATAATAGGGTAACACGAAAATACGAGGTGCCTCTATGCTTATGAAAACGATCTTTTCGCCGGCGGATTTTCTTCTGCCGCCGTATGAAAAAAACGATTCCGCTTGGACGAAATGGGCGGTGATTGCCTGCGACCAGTTCACGTCCGAGCCGTCTTACTGGGAGACGGCGGAGGCTATTGCCGAAAACGCCCCTTCCGCCCTTCATCTCGTTCTGCCGGAAGCGTATCTGGAAACGGAGAAGGAAGCGGAGAAGAAATCCCGCATCGCACAGGAGATGGAAACGGTGCAAAACGGATTTCTGAAAGAATACAAAGACAGTCTGCTGTATCTGGAACGCACCCTGCCGGACGGACGGGTGCGCCGGGGAATCGTGGGCAGGATCGATCTGAACCGCTACGATTATGCCAAAGGCTCTGCCCCTGCCGTGCGTGCCACGGAGGCAACGGTTTTGGAACGGATCCCGCCCCGTGTGGCGATCCGCTCTGCTGCCCCTCTGGAACTGCCCCACGTGATGCTTCTGATGAACGATACGGACGGATTTATGGCGTCCGTCGCCGCCGGGAAGGACGGTTACACCTGCCTTTATGATTTTGATCTGATGCTGGACGGCGGTCACGTAAAAGGCTACCGCATAAGCGGCGAGGCTCTCGCCGCCGTGCTTCAGAAGCTTTCGGCGTATGAATCCGCCCGGGGGGAGGGCTTGGTGTACGCCGTAGGAGACGGCAACCATTCGCTTGCCGCCGCCAAAGCCCATTATGAGAATATCAAAGCCAAAGAGGGAAGTGCCGCCGGCGATCATCCGGCACGGTACGCCCTTGTGGAGTTGACTGCCCTGGAGGATGAAGCACTGGATTTTGAGCCCATCTACCGGGTGGTTACGGGATGCGATCCTGACGATTTCACCGCCGCCCTTTTGAAGATCACCGCCATGGGAACGGGAGCACAGACGGTGCGGGTGCTGACCGGCTCATCGGATAAAACCGTGACCTTCACCGCACCGACTCATGCACTGACCGTTGGCACGCTGCAGGATTTCATCGACGGATATGCGGAGTCCCATCCCGGTGTGAAGTGTGACTATATCCACGACGAAGCCTCGCTTCTTTCCCTTGCCGCCCGTCCGGGATCGGTTGGATTTTTGTTTGACGGTATGGCAAAGGAAGAGCTTTTCCCCTACGTGCTGAACCACGGCACGCTGCCGCGAAAGACCTTCTCTATGGGAGAGGCACGCAGTAAGCGGTATTACCTGGAAGCCCGGAAAATCGTACGCTGATGCAAAAAAGGAAACTGCCATTTCGGCAGTTTCCTTTTTTGCTGTTACTCGGTCATACCGTAGCGTACGAACGCGTAGCGATCCAGATAGTCCTCGCAGTGACACCCGTTCCATTCCTTCTCAAAGGAGAGCGTCTGCACCCATATATCGTGCGGTTCGGGATCTTGCCTGTGATGGGGGCCCATGGCGTTCCGCATGGAATTGCACAAGGTGACTTCTATGCGGTTTTCTCCCGGTTTCAGAACGGGCGTGAGATCCAGCGTGCGGGAAAACAGCATACTGCCGGCATCGTTCCCGTTTACCCGGATATCAGCGGCGGCAAAGCGGCCGTCCAGCTTCAATACCGTAGGGGCGCCGGGGGTGTAATCATAGGAGAATTCCGTGACGATCTTTCCGGCGTAGAACGGATATCCGCCCCGGACGATATCCCTTGCGGGAACGGTGTCCGGCTGCTTTGTCAGTGCGAATCCGCCGTCATATTCCACGGAGGCACGCACGCCGTCGGTAAAGGTGCCGTCACAGCGGAGTGCAAAATCACCGATGAGATAGACATTTTCGATCTCTACGTCAAAGAGGAGACAGTTGCGAAGCGTTTCCGATACACCGCCGTACAGCACGTAATACACGTAATCGCTTTGATGGTGATTTATGGTGATGACGATCTCGTTTTTGCCGATCTTCGTAAGATTTGCGATCTCTGCCGTGGCGATAGAGGGATCAAACCAGCTCTTTGACGGATCGGGGAACACCTCCGTTCCGTTCACCAGGATGGATTCGTACATGGGCTCGACGGCGAGACGGAGCGTTTGGGGGAGAAAATCCGCTTCATAGGTGAATTTCAGAAATACCTTGCCGTCGTAGCGCTCTCTTAACAGATTGTCCCGGATGCCGGCCAGAAACAGCGGCTCGGCGTAGTGCACGCCGTCTTTTGAGAGGGATGCCGTATCCAGCGTCAGAACGTTGTCCACCGGCTTTGCCAGTTTTACCGTTTGCGGGATCGGGATACAGTCGGAAACCGGCGCAGGATCGGCTGCGGCGGGCAGCGGGAGAATAGCTTGGCCGGAGACGAGCACGTACGACTGGGCATCGGCAAAGGAAAGCGTGACGGTCACCCGTCCGTTTTCTTCCTTTTGACGGAGCGGTTTTGCTTCCAGCGTGTGCATATCCAGTGCCGCCCAGTGCCCTGCGGGAAGGGATACCTGTACCGGATACAGATCCTCTGCCGTAATATTGGCGAGAAATACCAGCCGATCCTCTCCCATCATCCGGGTGGCTTTCCGGATCTGCGGTACGGTTTCGCCGTTTTTCGTTATCACCGCGTCCCGCATGGCCAGAAGATCGGTAAAGGTCATGTTGGCGGTGAGAAAAGACAGATCGCAAGGGGTACCGTCCACGTAAGGCGGCACGTCCGAAAACAGCCAGATCTTACCGCCGTTTTTTCGGTATTCCTGCAAGAGGCGTACCGTGTTTTTGTCCAGGGAATAGGTGAACGGGATCACCACGGCACGGTAGGTGCATTTGCCCACGCGGATGCTGTCGCCGCACACCTCTGCCATCGTTTCCATCATCCATTCGTCCCCGTAATGATACGGGATCTGATTCTGTCCGAGAAGACGGGAGAGTTCCACGAATTTTCCGTTGATCTCACTCAGGGAATCCGTGTCCTTTTTGTACTTGCAGTACGCACCGTGCACGGGATGAATGACCAAAACCGGAGCGTATTCCTCTCCTCTGGAAAGAGCCGCACCCAGATTGGCAAAGTACAGATCAAACTCCGCCATTTTTTCGTGCCAGGGATTGTGGCGGGAGTAGTGCAGTGGGTAGTCCCTTTTCCGCTGTCCCCGTTCCGAATAGGGATACAGATGCTGGCACATGAGATTTACGCCGTTTGCATACTGCATTTCGGCAATGCGTTTCAGCTCCTTCGGCGAGACGTCCCAGCCGCAGCAGGCAAACATTTCGGACAGGGCTTTTTTTCTGCCCGTCTGGGCACAGACGCTGCCCAGCTGCTTTGCGGAGGTGTCTTCCTGCATTCCCCGGCAGAGATAGTCGATGCCCGGGATGTGCTCGTAGAGATAAAAGGGCATGACGCCGCCGCAGCACATCATCTGCCCCGGCAGATTCTGCTCTTCCACGGCGTGCCCCGTCAGCTGTAAGCCGTTTTCCTCGCACCAGTCGTAAATCTTCTTTATAAAATTGTTGATAAACAGCTTATGGAGAAGATAGTAATAATCGTAACGGAATTTGTCCGCCCCGTCAAAATCGAAAAAGACGGCAGGCAGCTTGTCAAAAATGCTGTATCCGTACGCTTTCTGAAACTCCTCCGGCAGAATATTGGAGTACGGGTTTCCCCAGCGGTAATACTGGGGCTCATCCGTGAAAAAGCCGGGCATATTGGTACTGCCGAAATCTTCTTTGCCGATCCGCTCTTTGTACCGCTCGTGAGTGGCTTTGATAAACTGTTCAGTAATGGAGCCGTCCATCGTGTCCACGTAGCTTTCGTCGTACCGTTTGTACAGGATCAGGTATTCCTTTTCCCCGATATCTTCCGTCACGTGGGTAAACGTGCCGTCCCCGTTGATTTTGTATACGGCGATGATATCTTCGTTGAGGGTGGGAAACGCCCCGGTTCTGTGTTCCATGGCAATGGCAAAATTCTTCTTGTCTTTCAGAAGCGCACCGCCGGCGAAGCCGGAGGGCCAGCCGTTTTCATCGTATGCCCAGGCCTCCATCCCCAGCTTTTTCGCCTCGTCAATACAGTCGTTTATGCACCGGAACCACTCGTTAGACATATATTCCGTTTCCAGTCCGCCACGCGCGTGCATGAAAAAGCCGTTCATGCCGATCTCTTTCATGTGGCGGATCTGCCGGCGAAGCTCGTCCCCGTCCAGCTTATCGTTCCAGCTCCAGAACGGCAGACTGCCGTAAGCAGATGCGTTCGCACGGATTGCATCAATCCATTTGTTCATAACAGTATCCTTTCCGGAAGATTACTCGGCAAAGCACCAGCTGCCGCCGGTGAGCATCTCCTTTCGCCCGGAGGGCAGGGTGAGACGGGCTGTGGCCCCCTCGGGAATCTCCACCTCATAGTACACGGTATCGTCTTTATAATACCAGTGCACACGTACCGTTCCGCATCGTGTATCGATGGATGCGTCAGCAAATCCGAGCCGGCGGTCCGGATGAGGGGCGATGTTGATTTCCCGGTAGGCAGGGGCTTCTGCCACCGGCTTTATACCGGAGGAAACGCCGAAGATCCAGTCAAAGACCGCACCGTAAGCGTAGTGATTGAAGGAATTCATATCCGTGCTCCAGAAGGAGCCGTCTTCCTTGATGCCGTTCCAGTGCTCCCACATGGTGGTGGCACCGTGGCATACGGAGTACAGCCAGGACGGATTTTTCTCCTGGAAGAGGAGTTCGTAAGCCAGATCCGTATAGCCGTTTTCGGAGAGTGCATGCAGAATGTAAGGCGTGCCCACGAATCCCGTGGTCATCCGGTTGCCGTTTTCACGGATCAATGCAGCCAGCTTCGCGGCAAGGGCCGGGCGTTCCTCTTCCCGTGCCAGACCGAAATGGAGAATCAGCGTGAGAGCTGTCTGCGTAATGCCGCGGCGTACCGTGTCGATCGGCTCGGTGCGGCCGTTTATCAGCACCTCCGTGTAGGGAAGTTCTTCTTTCGGCAGGCCGTTTTCCATGAAATATTCCCGGAACGCCGTGACGATACGTTCGTGCAGGGTGCGATACTCGGTCATATCCTCGCCCAAAACTTCGCCGGCCTGTACCAGAAGATCGGTGGAATGGGCAAAGAACGCACTGGCGATAAGATCGTTGGAGGTGGCACCAACGTAGGAATCCTCACCCGCATCCATGGCCAGCCAGTCCCCGTAATGCATGCCGCCCAGCCACAGGTATTCTTCCGGTCCTGCTTTACGAAGATAATCTACCCAGTTTTTCATCAGGGGAAAATGCTTTTTCAAAAGGGATTTGCTGCCGTAAGCAAGATAGATCTCCCAGGGAACGATGCAGGCGGCGTCGCCCCATGCCGCCGAGAAGCGGGACAGGGATTTGACGGGGACGGGGACGATGCCCGGAATGGCACCAACGTACCGCCGCTGTTCAATGGCGGCATCCCCCAGCCATTTTGTGAAGAAGCGTTCCACGTCGTAGTTGATGGCACCGGTGCGGCAGAACACCTGCGTGTCGCCGGTCCAGCCAAGCCGTTCATCCCGCTGGGGGCAGTCGGTGGGAATGTCCAGATAATTGGACTTCTGTCCCCAGAGCACGTTGTGATACAGCTGATTGATTTTCTCATTACCACAGCGGTAGCGGCCGGTGCGCTTCAGATCGGAATGTACCACGATGGCGCGGAACCCGGATAAATCCACCGTGTCAAAGGGGTATTCCGTAAGTTTTACGTACCGGAATCCCTGGAACGTGTACGTGGGCTTGAAGATGTCCTCGCCGCCGCTTGTGATGTAGATTACTTCGTTTTTGGCGGAACGGTAGTTTTCGTTATAGAAATTGCCGTCTCCGTCCAGCACCTCCGCATGATGCAGAACGATGCGGCTGCCCCGGGGGGCATGGATGGATACTTCCACGTAGCCGGTCATGTTCTGACCGAAATCGATCACTCTTTCCCCCTTGGGCGTGACGATCAGAGAAACGGGTGCAAGACGCTCCTGCTCCGTGATATATTCACCCACCTGCGGAATGAGCTCGGCCGTGATCTCAGTGGGCACGGCGTGACCGAGGTTTCGGATCTCGGCGGTTTTGTCCACCGTTTCGCCGTGGTAGATCTCGGAAAAGAGCACTTCCGTGGTGGATACGCACCAGCTTTCCTCCGTGAAAACGGATTCTTCCGTTCCGTCCGCATAGGTGATGTGCAAATGGGCAATTACGGCAGGGTTGTCCGCATACCTTCCGCGGTCGCCGCCAATGTGACTGCATGCCCATCCGCAGCCCACACCGATGGAAAGGGTGTTCGTATCGGCAAGAAGCGCCGTTACGTCATACGTCTGATACTGCACCCGTGTGTGATAGCAGGTCCACCCCGGGGCAAGTACGGATTTCCCGATGCGGCATCCATTGAGAAAAGCGGCGTACGTGCCGATCGCGGAGGCGGAAAGCACCGCATTCCGCACGGTTTTTCCTTTGGCAAGACAAAATTCTTTTGTGAAGTTTCGTGTACTGCTGCCCACATTATCGGGGCTGGCGATCCATTTTGCGGCGTTATTCATAAAACAGAGGATCCTTTCTTACGCATGTTGACGCTGTGAAAATGCATTTACAACATTCTACCACGCCCGGATGCGGTTTTCAAGAGGGCTTTGCCGGAGTATGCGAAAAATTTTCAAAAAGTCGATCCTTTTCGGCGGCGGTTGAAAATGCGGTGCGGTTGTGTTATAATGAATACGGGAAAAATTTGCAAAACTGCTTTTGAAAGAGGTGTGTCGTGCGATGGATATAACATTTGAAGCAGGGGATAAAAAATTTAATTACAGAGTATGTGCCATGATGATTTCAGATGGAAAGATCCTGGCAATGCACGACGAGAGGTCTCCCTATTATTATTTGCCGGGCGGAAGGGTGACGATAGGGGAAACGGCAGAGAATGCCGTCATACGAGAGGTGCGGGAGGAACTTCAGATAACTCCCAAAATCATTCGTCCCTTGTGGTTGAATCAAGCGTTTTTCACGGAAGACGTGGATGGCTTAAACTATCACGAACTTTGTGTTTATTTTCTGATGGATATTTCCGATACCGACCTTTTAGATAAAGGTAGCACGTTTACAACAAGAGAAGGGAATCGAGTACATACGTTTGAATGGTTGTCGTTTGAACGATTGAAGGACGCGTATTTTTATCCGCAGTTTTTGAAAAAAGATATTTTCCATCTGCCCGAAACCTTTACCATACGTACGGAAATTGAATAGGATGGGGATAGAATATGACGGACAAAAATCGGTGCAGTTGGTGTAACGGAAAAAATCCGATCTACGTGGCGTATCACGACGGCGAGTGGTGCCGGCCCCGCTTTGATGACCGGTATCTTTTTGAAATGCTTCTGCTGGAATCGTTTCAGGCAGGGCTTTCCTGGGAGTGCGTGCTGAATAAGCGGGAGAATTTCCGGGCGGCGTACGACGGCTTCGATCCGGAAAAAATAGGCGGGTACGGGGAGAGCAAGATCCGCGAGCTGCTGAACAATAAAGGCATCATCCGCAATAAACGGAAGATCCTTGCCAGTATCGAAAACAGCCGGATCTTCCGGGAGATCGTCCGGGAATACGGTTCCTTTTACAGGTATCTGCGGACGTTTGCCGGAGAGGGAATCCTGTACGAAACGGAGAAGACCAAAAACGCCCTGTCGGATGCTATCTCCGGCGATCTGCAGAAACGGGGCATGCGATTCGTGGGCTCCACCATTATATATTCCTATCTGCAGGCGATCGGTATGATCTGTTCCCATGAAAAAACGTGCTGGTTGTATGAGAGTGATTGGAGCCGGCCGGACTGATGCACTTTGCGTATCGGGGAGAGAATATGTGACGAAGAAGAAAGCGGAAGCCTTTGCCCCCCGCTTTTGTCATATATAACGATTTTGTGATTTATATGAAATGCAGATTGAAAAAACGGGATGGTTATGATATACTGGATGTGTGTAAAGAGTTCGATAAAACTGAATTTGTCGAACAGTCGAATTTATCAAAAATTACAATACATGGAGGAATCAAAATGAAACGAATTCAAAGAAGAGATTTATTTGGCTTTTTTTGTTATTTTCTGATTTTATTTGCTATTTTTTGTATATCTATTTTTATATATCCAATGCTTTTGGACAGTGAAGGGTATTCCGGTGAGCATGTCGGACCAAATTTAAACGAAATAATAAAACCTATGCTGGTATTAATTCCAATAATATCATCTTTTATTGTTGCAACGTGTTCCTATTTTATTTTAAGATTTAAGAGATTTAACAAGTTGGTTTTTCCGTGTATTGTTATTGATGCCACTATTTTAATACTTTTACTTGGTGTTACGTTATTAGGGGGAGCTTTTTTATGGTTGATGTTTTTGATAATTCCAGTTTCTTTAATCTTGTTTATATTAGGTATCGTTTTGGGGTGGATACTTGATAGTAAACAAAAAAACATATGAAAAGTTATACAAATTCCAACTTGTCGAACAGTTAAACAGAGAAAAAGCGGAGGCTGCACCTCCGCTTTTGCCATATATAACGATTTTGTGAATTGTTTGAGCTGAAGATTGAAAAAACGGGATGGTTGTGATATACTGGGTGTGTAAAAGTAGGTCGTAAAACTGAGTTTGTAGGAGGCGCAATCCATATGACAAATAATGAATTATACGAAACATTAGTTAATTCAAAATTTGATAAATTAGATTTCATGGTGAATGAATATAATTCTATTGATTGCGATGGCTTAACGAGAAAATATGAATATTTCTTAAAATGCCTGGCATATGTAATTGAACTTGAAGAAGACGGCATGTTAGTCAAATGCAAGAACAAAAAATACAATATTTCACATTTAAAAACCATTTTAGATAATGATGGTCCTGAATATGCTTTAACGGTAGGATTTTATAATCCATATAAAAGCAAAGTGATATATGAGATTGGAGTTTGTGTAAGAGGAACTCCGTTACTCAAAAAAAAGTAAATCAAGCGACAAATTCCAACTTGTCGAACAGAAAAGCGGAGGTTTTAGCCTCCGCTTGTTTTTATTCTTTCGATAACAGCAGCACGCATTCACAGTGCGTCGTCCGGGGGAAAAGATCCACGGCGCGCCCTTTTTCGATCCGGTAGCCGCCTTTGACCAGTTCCGCACAGTCCCGGGCGGCGGTGGCGTGATTGCAGGAGATCATCACGATCCGCTTCGGTGCCATTTTCAGCATGCTTTCGATGCTCAATGCGTCGCATCCCTTGCGTGCTGGATCGGCAATGATCACGTCCGGCGTTTCGCCCCGCTTAATCAGTTTTTCCGCGATCTGTCCCGCATCGCCGCAGAAGAATTCCGCATTCGTCGCTCCGTTCAGTGCCGCATTTGCCTTGGCGTTTTCAATGGCGGCAGGGATGATCTCCACGCCGATGAGCCGGTTGTTTTCACCGGCCACAGACAGACCGATGGTGCCTACGCCGCAGTACAGATCGAGCAAGGTTTCCCCCGGCTGCAGGGAAGCGTAGTCCCGGGCAATGCCGTACAGACGCTCCGCCTGACGGGTGTTCACCTGATAAAAGGAGAGGGGCGAAATACGGAAGGATTTTCCGCACATGGTATCGGTGATATAGTCCGTGCCGAAGATCGTCCGGCAGGTATCGCCTAAGATCACGTTTGTGTTTTTGGCGTTTTTGTTGAGAATGACACTGCGGATGGCGGGAAACTGCTCCGTTGCCGTTTTTACGAGATCGGAGAAATCCTGCTTTTCAAAATCGGTCACTACGAGACAGAGCATGATCTCGCCCGAATGCTCGCCCCGGCGGAGATAGATATGCCGGAGCAGTCCCTTGCCCGTGATCTCGTCGTATGCCGGAACATGGCGGGCATTGCACCACGAAAGCACAGTCCGAACGATCTGGCCGAAAACGGGCGGCTGGAGGGCACAGTCCGGATGATCCACCACCCGGTGGGAGCGGCGGGAGTAAAAGCCGCACACCAGGTTTCCGCTGTCGTCCGTGCCCACGGGATACTGGGCTTTGTTCCGGTAGCCGGAAAGCTGCTCACAGCCCAGGATCTCTTCGAACGGTACGGTGAGCTTGCCGATCCGTGTGAAGGACGCTTCCACGAACCGCTGCTTGGCACGCAGTTCTTCCTCGTAATCAAAATGCCGGAAGGCACAGCCGCCGCATTTTTTGAATACGCCGCAGGCGGCGTCACAGCGGTAGGGCGACGGGGTCACGACATTTTCAATAATGCCGTAAGCGTAGTTTTTCAGCACCTTCACGATCCGGCAGTCGATCACGTCGCCGGCGGCGGTGAACGGTACAAAGATCGCCATTCCCTCGTATCTTCCCACACCGCTGCCCTCGCCGGTTACGTCGGTGACGGACAGACGGATGATATCGTTTTTCTTCATGCGGCATTCCCCGTTTATCGTATAGTTACTGCCTATTATACAGGAATACGGAGGATTTGTCAATTTCTTTGGAATGTTCATACATAATTCATAAACGTATGGTATTCTGTTTCTGACGAAACGGATCTGTCCGCATCCTGCGGAAATTCTATGATCCGTTGTGAGGTACAAATGAGACCGAACGTAATCAAGTACAATCTGTTCCACGGCGGATGCACCCACTGCATTACCGTAAGCTACGACGACGGCGTGGAGGCAGATATCCGTCTTGCGAAAATTTTTCGGGATAACGGGATCCGGGGCACGTTTTTTGTGAACTCCGCCTCTTTGGGCGGCGGCGGCCGGGTAAAGCCGGAGGAAATGCGTGCGATCTACGAGGGGCACGAGGTGGCCTCCCATACGGTCACCCATCCCATCATGCGGGATCTGCCCGATATGGCGGTTCTGCAGGAGGTGCTGGAGGATCGGCGTGCGATCGAGGAGATCATGGGCACGGTGGTTCGCGGACTTTCTTACCCCTACGGCAGCCGGGATCAGCGTGTTGTGGATCTGTGCCGCACCGCCAGAATCGAGTACGCCCGTACCAACGGCTCCTCCGGCAATTTCGGTATTCCCGATGATCTTCTGCTCTGGACGCCCACCTGCCGCCACAGAGAAAATCCCATGGCGAAGCTGGAAGAATTCTACAAGCCCCATCCCCATAAGCAGATGCGTCTTTTCTACGTGTGGGGACACGCCTATGAGTTCGACCAGGACAACAACTGGGATATGATCGAGGAGTTTGCTAAAATGGCCGGCAACCGTCCGGATACCTGGTATGCTACCAACATTGAGATCGCGGATTACCTGAACGCCATGCGTTCTCTCCGTGTAAGTGTGGACCGGAGCAAGGTTTTCAATCCAAGTGCGGTGGAGGTGTGGTTTACCATCAACAACGAGCCCGCCAGCGTAAAGCCCGGCGAGACGTTCTCTCTGTAACGGATAATAAAAAATCTCCGGCAAAACCGGAGATTTTTTGCTGTCAGATCAGCATGGGCGCGGTGAACAGCATCTCCCGCACCGCCGTGTATACGGAATAAAAGGAGGAGACGGGCAGGGGATTCTGCCCCTTGCCGCATTCCACCGTGAAGGACGGAATCCCCATGGTGCTGATGGCCCAATCGGTGAGTCCCCCGTAGGATGCCAATCCCTCGGGGACGGAAAGGGTATATCCGCAGAGCTGGGACAGCAGCCGGGCGATGTTTTTCGACTTGGGCGGACAGGTGCCGCCGGAGGTGTAGTAGATCTCTTCGCCCTGGGTGTGAAGCGTCAGAATCATCCGCACGCTGCCGTCAAAGCGGACGTAGTTTGCCAGCATCCCCGTCTCCGGTTCCGATTCCGGATATTCGCCGCTGTACCGGGTGGGGGCACCGGAAAGAATGCCGGCTTCTTTCTCCAGTTCTTTATAGGCGGTGAACCCTGCGTTGTAATTGTGATTCAGATCCACGCCCCGGCCGTTAGCCTGCCAGCGGGAAAAATCCGTACTGCCGCCGTTCATGATCTTCAGCCGGTCGGGAATGGGTGAGGCGTCGCTCCCGTGGAGCTGAATATCCACGCCGTCCGGATTCAGCATGGGAATGACGCAGAGAATACGGGAGCGGAACAGGTGCTGCATGTTGATGGAAAACACCTGCCTTGCGGTTTTGTAGTATTCGCAGTATTCGTTCACAAACCGCAGAAGGAGAGAGGTGGTCATCCATTCCATGCCGTGATGTGCTCCCACGTACAAAACGGTGCAGTGACTGCTTTCCTCTCCCAGACGGAGCATGGGGATCGTCTTTCCGTAAAGGGAAGTGCCGGCCGATGTCACCGACAGAAACGGATACCGATTTGCAAAAAGGTCCAGGCACGCCATCATCCTTTCGTAATCCATGGGGACGGAAAAATCCAGAAGCGCACGGTCTTTATCCCAAACGGGCGATTCATAATCTTTTGGCAAGGGTGTGTTCCTCCTGATATGTAAAAATGCCTGTACAGGCGATATATATGCACCTTACCGAAGCTATACCACTGGAAAAACGAAAATATTCACAAAACAATAACCAATTCCCGGTTTATTTATGATATGATAATACCGTCACGTATTGCTTTACTGAAAAAAGGATGAATTACCCATGACAGACAGATCTTCTCGCCGGCGGCTGGTTTCGTGTGCCGCCGTGCTTTTGATTACCCTTGCCGCCGCCCGGATCCTTGGCGTTTTGTACGCCCGGACGGCTACGGATATCCGCTATATGGAAACCCTTTTTCCCACGCTGTTGGATTACGGCCGCAAAGCATTGACTACCGCCGCCTTCGGTGCCGGCATTGCCTTTACCGTTTACGCCGTGTTCAGCGGTAAAAAACGGGAAGGACGGCAGATGCTTTTTGTGCATACCGGCGTGCTTTTGGCTGACGCTGCGGCCGCCTTTTCGATCGATGCGGTGAGCGGCGCTCTCCGCGGCGCGGCACTGCCCCTGGCCGTTCTCTCCGTGGGAGCCGGATGGATCTGGTCCGTGCTGCTTGCCGTTCTGGGCTGGCTTTTTGCCCGGCGGATCTCTCGGAGGGGCGGTACGCCGGAGCGTGCAGTGCTTACATCTTCTGCCGTGTATATGGCAGGCCGGCTTCTCATGGAGACGGTGTATCTGATGCAGTTTCTGCTGGAAGTGGAATTTGCCCCCTACCCGGAGGAGATCGCGGTGATTGCCGGCGAGTTTCTGAGCATCGTGGTTCTGCACGGCGGAATCACGTTCCTTGCCGCCTGTCTGTGTAATTGGCTCTTTTTCTCCCGGAATCGGACAGAAAAGTAACAGAATTTACAAAGTATTTATAAATACGCGCCCTTTCGGTGCTATAATAGATGCGATTGCATTATGCTTATTTTGAAAATCAAACAAGAGAAAAGGAATGGAAATATGAAACTTGGAACGAAAATTCTGGCAGGTCTGCTGGCGCTTCTGATGAGTGCGTCCCTTCTGGCAGGCTGTACCGAAAAGAACGTACAGGACGACGTAACGGATGAAGTTGCGGACGATACGCAGAAGGAAGAAAGTGACGCGGCCGATACCGGTGCGCGGTACGACTACGATCTTTCTCAGTACGTAAAACTGGATTCCTATAAGGGAATCGAGATTGAAAAGTACACGTACGGCGTAACGGACGAGGACGTGGCAACGCAGGTGCTTCTTGCCCGCTCCAATTATGCCGTGGCGGCTGAAAAGCTGGATGCCATTGCCGAGAGCGATCAGGTGAATATCGACTTTACCGGCTACATGGACGGCAAGGAGTTTGAGGGCGGCACCGCCCAGGGATACGATCTGACCATCGGCTCCGGTCAGTTTATCGAAGGATTCGAGGCGGGGCTTGTCGGACACAAGACGGGCGATACCGTTACGTTGGATCTGCATTTCCCCTCTCCGTATCCCAACGCACCGGAGCTTTCCGGAAAGCCCGTGCAGTTCGTGGTAAAGATCAATAAGGTGTTCGAGCAGGCACTGCCGGAGTATAACGACGCTTTCGTGAAAGAGCATTACGAATACGATACCGTGGCTGACTTTGAGAAGGCGATCTACGATTCGATGGTGGCATACTACGAACAGGGCCGTCTCTCCTACGCCGTAGAAGCTGTATGGAATAAGATCGCAGAAAAGGCGGAGATCATTTCCTACCCTGAGAAAGAGTACAAGGCTATGTACGACGAGCACGTGGACTATTACACCGCTATGGCTTCGCAGAAAGCCCTTTCGCTGAACGAGTTTGTAAAGGAAGAGTTCGGACTTACCGTTGAAAGCTTTTATCAGCAGGTGCAGGCACTGGTGCAGTCTACCATGGCACAGGAAATGATTCTGCTCTACGTGGCACAGCAAGAAAACATCACGGTTTCTGACGAAGAGTATCAGACGGGTGCTTTGGCTTATGCTATGCAGTACGGCCTTACCACCGTGGAGGAGCTGGAGCAGTACTATACGCCGGAGAATATCAGACACAGCGTTCTCTGTGACAAGGTGTACGAGTTTTTGGCCGAAAACGCAGTGGAAGTGGAACCGGCCGAGAATAAGTGATAATAAGCGAATGAAGAAATACCGCGCTACGGCGCGGTATTTCTTGACATTCGGGTGGATTTTTGATACAATATACGGGTATGTGATAAAAACACGGATACAAATTAAAAAATGCAGGAGTAGAAACGTATGAGAGCCGTAATTTCTGTTGTGGGACGCGACTGCGTCGGTATTCTGGCAAAGGTGAGCCAGGCCTGTGCCCAGTGCAATGCAAACATTGTGGACGTGACCCAGTCCGTTCTGCAGGATATGTTCGTTATGGTCATGCTGGTGGATATTTCGGATATCAGCGTGGACTTCCACGCCCTTACGAAAACCATGACGGATCTGGGTGAGCAGATCGGCATGGTGATCCACGTCATGCACGAGGATATCTTCAATTCCATGCACCGCATCTGAGCGGAAGAAAAGACATTGTAATCTCGGAGGAAACCATGCTGAATATACGTGATATCATGGAAACCATTACCATGATACAGGAAGAGAATCTGGATATCCGTACCATTACCATGGGTATGTCCCTTCTGGACTGTGCGGATTCCGATATCACCCGTTCCTGTCAGAAGGTATACGAAAAAATCACCCGCAATGCGGAGCATCTCGTCAAAACGGGTGAGGATATCGAAAAGCTGTACGGCATCCCGATCATCAATAAGCGTATCTCCGTGACGCCCATTGCCATGCTGGCGGCTGCCAGCGGCGGCAATCCCGTGGAATATGCCAAAACCCTGGAGCGTGCCGCCCGTACCGTGGGCGTTAATTTCATCGGCGGATACAGTGCACTGGTGCACAAGGGCTTTTCTGCCGGCGATCGGGCACTGATCGAATCCATTCCCGAGGCTCTCGCCGTAACGGATCATATCTGTTCTTCCGTCAACATCGGCTCCACCAAGGCCGGCATCAACATGGACGCCGTGGCACTGATGGGAAAGGTTGTCCGTGAGGCGGCGGAAAAGACCGCTGACCGGGACTGCATCGGCTGTGCCAAGCTGGTGGTGTTCTGCGACGCACCGGAGGATAACCCGTTTATGGCGGGTGCTTTCCACGGTGTTGGCGAGCCGGACTGCGTGCTCCACGTGGGCGTATCCGGTCCCGGCGTCGTCCGTGCCGCCCTTGCCAAGTGCCCGGACGGTAATTTGTCCGAGGTGGCTGATATTATCAAGCGTACCGCCTTCAAAATCACCCGTATGGGACAGCTTGTGGGCAGTGAAGCGTCAAAACGCCTGGGCGTGCCCTTTGGCATCGTGGATCTTTCCCTGGCGCCTACGCCGGCCGTGGGCGATTCCGTGGCACATATCCTGGAGGAAATGGGCCTTGAGGTATGCGGTATCCACGGAACTACGGCGGCTCTGGCGCTTCTCAACGACGCCGTGAAAAAAGGCGGCGTAATGGCCTCCTCTCACGTGGGCGGCCTTTCCGGTGCGTTTATCCCCGTAACGGAGGACGCCGGTATGATCGACGCCGCCCGCTCCGGCGATCTGTCTATCGAAAAGCTGGAAGCCATGACGGCCGTGTGCTCCGTAGGGCTTGATATGATCGTGATTCCCGGCGAAACCACGGCTGAGACGATTTCCGCCATCATCGCCGACGAGGCGGCCATTGGTATGGTGAACTCCAAAACCACGGCTGTCCGTGTGATTCCCGCTATCGGCAAAAACGTGGGCGAGGAGCTTTCCTTCGGCGGTCTTTTGGGAAGCGGACCGGTCATGCCTCTGCATAACGATCGCTCCTCGGCAAAATTCATTCATCGCGGCGGCCGGATCCCCGCACCTATGCAGAGTTTGAAAAACTGATGGATACCGTGCAAAAAGCGGACTCCGCACGGAAAACGGAGCCATCTCTTCCGTTTATGCTGGACGTATACAGATCCGCACAGCTCCGTTTTCTTGCGGCGCAGCCGCTGCATGATCCCGACCTGCTGGGCAGGTACGCCTCGCTGCTCATGGAAAATTTACCGCCGATGGCGGTGGTTCTGTGTTTGCTGGACAAAAAATATACGCTCATCGAAACACACGTTCTGGCATCCGGCCCTTTGGCGGAACCGGAGAATTACGTGCTGCTGATCGTGCCGCTGTATAAAAAAGCGAATGCGGCGTACGGTGCGGTGCTGCTTGCTCCCCGTGCCGGTGAATACGGATACACGGGCGAGGATGAACGGCTGGCATCGAAAATTACGCTGTACTGTCAGCGGCAGAAGATCCGTCTTTTGGAATGTGTGACCGCATGGAGCGGCGGGTACGTTCCTATATACAGACACGTGAGATTTTCGTTTCGCTGATGCGTGGATGTGCGGCGGATACTTGACAAAACAGGCAAAATATGATAAGGTAATAAGGATCTGCCAAAATGAGGCAGACAGTATTGCGTTTTTGAACGGAAAGGAAAAATATTATGGCAGATGGAAGAGTGTTAGCCGCCGTAGGCGGTCAGAATATTACCGAGGCGGATGTGGAGGCAATGGTAGCCACTCTGGCACAGCGCGGTCAGAACTACAATTCTCCCGAAGGACGTAAGATCATTCTGGAGCAGTTGGTGAATCAGAAACTGCTTCTCATTGACGCAACCCGCAATCTGTACGAGCGTGAGCCGGCTTTCAAGGCAGAGCTTGCACGGCTGAAGGAAGAACTTCTCATCAATTACGCTGTCAACAAGGCAGTGGAAAATGCACGCGTTACCGATGAGGAAACGAAGAAATTCTTCGACGAAAATCCCGAGCAGTTTAAGGGTGAGGAATCTGTGAACGCCAGCCACATCCTCGTTTCCGACGAGGCGGAGGCAAACGATATTCTCGCAAAGATCCGTGCCGGTGAGATCTCCTTTGAGGATGCCGCCAAGGCACACAGCTCCTGTCCCTCCGGTGCTGAGGGAGGATGCCTCGGCGATTTCGGACGCGGACAGATGGTGCCGGAATTCGATCAGGCTTGCTTCAGCATGGAAGTGGGCGAACTTCGCGGTCCTGTGCAGACCCAGTTCGGCTATCACCTCATCAAACTGAACGATAAGAAAGAGGCACAGCCCATCCCGTACGATACGGTGAAAGAGCAGATCCGGGCCAAGCTGATTGGTGACAAGCAGCAGGCCGCCTACCAAAGCAAGATCAATCAGTTGAAGATCCTGTATCCCGTGGACAAATTCTGAATGTAAAACCGGTACGGCAGACGCCGTACCGGTTTTGTTTCGGGAATTTATCAAAAACGCTTGACTATACCCTTGGGGCATATGGTATAATCCATACAGAAATGGCGAAAAGGAGGGTCTTATGAAGATCAAAGAAGCCGCCGCCCGTACCGATCTCAGCGAAAAGGCGATTCGCTTTTATGAATCAAAAAAACTCATCACGCCCCAGATCCGTGAACTGAACGGCAGAAGCTTTCGGGAATACACGGAGGAAAATATACGGGATCTGCTTCGTATTGCCGCTTTACGCCGTGCGTATTTCAGTATCGGGCAGATCAGCGAAATGCTGGCGGATGAAAGCCGCTGTTCTGCCGTGTTTGATGCGTACCGCAGGGAACAGACTGCCCTCTATCGGGAAATGACGCCGCTTATGGCGCGGCTGGAATCGGTGGATACGGCGGAGATTACCTCACTGGATACGCTGGTATGTGCCCTGGATGGAGCGGACGAGGCAGCCCCGGCGCCGCCGGAATTTCATTTTGTTAAGCACGACGATTTGCCGGATGAGGAGAAAGCGGAAATGTACCGTGCGTTTCTCCGCCATCAGCGTCGGCGTGATTTTAGGGATGCCATTCTCTCCCGTGCGGGGAAGATTCTGAAGCGTTCGGGGGTGGTGCTCGGTATTCTTCTTCTTGTGCTGTTGGCAGTTGGGATCTTGGACGGGGCACATACCAACAGGCCGGTGTCCTTCACCCTTGAAGCAATCGAATGGAAAGAGTACGACGAAAACTATTGCGTGCCCCGGACGGTTACGTTTGCCGGAAAGGAAACTAGGTATCTGTTCCGCCCGGATTATGCCTCTCTGCAAATGGAGATCAGCGGCTATACGCCTTACGATCCGTGGAGAAAGGACGACCGTGCGGTCGGTACGGTCAGCATGTCTCTTCACGCCGATTCGGGATACCACCGCCCGGCGGTGGTGGACGGTCTTTCAGTCCGTGAGGATGGTACGCTGGTTACGATGATGGAGGTGTGGATAGATAACGCACGGCAGATGGGATATATCCTCATCTACGAGAACCAGCCGAACGGCACGTCCGTTTACGATCCGGAAAGAAACATGGGAAGCGTTCTTTCCTTTTCTGTGAAAAACAGAGAGGATGCGGAGGCCGTGTACCGGTTCTTCCGCATCCTCAAATATAACGCGTGGTGAGTGATTTACGCACCCAGAGCTTCTTTTACGGCAGTCGCCAGCTGGTCGGCACAGGAGGTGCTCTTGAAGCCGCAGGTGTTGCCGGAGAGCAGGGAAATGATCTTCGTGGCTTCCATGCCCTCTACCAGACGTGCGATGGCTTTCAGATTGCCGTTGCAGCCGCCGGTGAACGATACGTTTTTCACGATGCCCTCCTCCAGCTCAAAAGAGATCTGGGAAGAACAGGTTCCTTTGGTTTTGTACGTGTAAGTCATTGGTGTATCCTTTCGGTTTTTATTTTTATTATCTGATTTTAATTGGCAGTGTGCGACGCGTCGGTAACGGTGAAGGACGCTTTTTCGGAATCAAATCGGATCGTGCCGATGGCATCTTCCCCGGCCTTTACGGTGTAGGGACGAAGCCGATCCATTCCGTCAAAACGGACTGCGCCCGTACCGGCGCTTACGTTCACCTCATATCGCTGCAAGGGCAGCAGCGTAGAAATGGCGGCAGAGCCTTCCTCCAGTGTGCAGTCGAAGGATTTGAAGGAAAAGGCGTTTGCCCGAATATCGCCTGTCTTGGCTTCAAGGGTGAACGCATTTACAGTGGCGTTGTCCAAAGTGACAGCGGCAGATTCTGCCGTAACGTTCAACGCACTGGTCGTGTGCATATCTTTACCTGTGATGGAGAGGGAGTTACCATTTACCGAAATGTCACACTGCGTGGACAGTGAATCAAGGGAAACGGTGCAGTTTTGGGCATCAATGGCAATGACCTTCAAATCGTCCGTGAGCGCACTTAAATAGACGTTAACGCGGCGCTTTGCATCCGTGTCAGTTTTTCCGTGGAAAAACTGACGGATGCCCCCGAAGGAAAAACCGCCGCTGAAATCCATAAGAGACTCAATATCCGGAATCTGATCCAGAGCAATGATCGTACCGGAAGTGGAGAACGTATACAGTCCCTCCCGAAAATTGAACAGCTCGATGTAAGACGTTTCACTGTCACCGTAGATGCAGATTTCCGCGTCCTCTACGGCAAGGTCGATTTTTGTAACGGGTTTATCGGTAAATTCATACTGACGGTAAGAGGTGCCGTCTTCCGTTTCGTGAAAGAGAGAATATCCGTCCGTCTCAGCAATGTTTTGGGCAACGGAGCAGGTGATCATGCCGCCGATGATCAAAAGCACGGCGACGACCAGAAAAACGATAGATGTAGGTTTCACAGCTTGTAGCACGCCTCCTTTGCCAGTTTGAACAGCTGCTTCAGCTTTGCGGCACAGAACCGGAACAGGACGCCGAGCAGGCGGATGAGATAGGGAATCAGCCGGATAGCACAGTTGTACAGAAGAATACCGCCCAGCATAACCACGCCGGCAATGGTGAGGCCAAGACCGATTTCATAAAGGCCGGGTGCCATGGAGGCAGCAGTGATAAGCTGGGTGATGCCGTAAATGATTCCCACGAGGGAAACGGCCGCACCGGCGGCCACGCCGCCGATCACCGCGGCAACCAGAAGAACGATCACGGCACAGAGCGCCCCGAACATAACGCCGAATACGCCTACGTACAATGCGAGAAACAGAAGGGACAAGGGGAGCGTAACAAAAAACAGCAGCCAGAAAATGGTACGTCCGCGGCTGGTATTGAAGGGAAGTGCTTCCTCCTCTTCGTAAGCGGCAGGGGAGGAATGTGCATTTACGGGGGTATGTGTACCGGAATGGGATACATCCTCCGCACGGGGGATGAGCTTTGTGCTGTCCGCTGCCGGTTCGGCACGGGGAATCGTTTTAGTATTGGCGGCGGATTCCTGTGCAACGGAAGGCTCTTTGGCAGCAGCCCGCATTTTTACCCGGGCAATGCCTTCCGCAAGTGCTGAGATCTCCGAAGGATCGTTCAGCTTTTCCAGTTCCTTTATATCTTCCGGTGTCAGCGTCAGTCCGATGGAACGGACGTGCCGCTGTGCCGCTTCCGGGGAAAGCCCCTTTGTAATCAGTTCATCGCGGAGTATGGTGAGAAACTGTTCTTTCTCCAAAGGAAATTCACCTCTTTTCAAAGAATCAGTGGATTTTTTCAGAAAAATATGGTACAATGATGTATCCATTTGAAAATTGGACGATTTTTTGGGGAACTTGTTCCGATAAAATCCAGTCTACTATTATTTTAACAGAAAGAAACGGGAATATCAAGTATGAGAGCAAGAAAAAAGAAGCACGGCGGGGAAAGACTTTCGATTCTGGGTGCCCTTGTTTGTCAGAATCCGGGGGATCTTCGGGAAAATCCGTCCGCTCCGTTTGAAAATACCGCACCGCTTCGTCTGGAGATCGGCTGCGGCAAGGGTGATTTTATCACGGCCTTGTCTGCCCGGGACGGGGAGTATAACTATTACGCCATGGAACTGATCGACGACGTGCTGGTGACGGCTGTGGAGAAATACGCCGAACAGCGGGGGCTGGGAAAATTGGGCGTGCACGGCGGCTGGGATGCTTCCGACGGCAATCTGTATACTACGCCCTGGGATATTCCCATGGCACAGCGGGGCAACGTCCGCTTTATAAGGGGCGATGCCAAAACGCTTTGCGACATTTTTCCGGACGGCACATTTGATACGATCTACGCCAATTTCAGCGATCCCTGGCCGAAGAAGGGCTACGAGGACCGGCGGCTTACCGCCCCGGCGTTTTTGCAGCTGTACGCCCGTCTTCTGAAGGACGGCGGCTCTTTTTGTTTCAAAACGGACAATATAGGTTTGTTTGACTATTCTCTGGAGACGGTGGCTGCCTCTCCCTTTGAGATCGTGTTCCAGACACGGGATCTGCACGCATCCGAGCGGGCAGTGAGCAATATTATGACGGAATACGAACGGAATTTCTCCGAAAAGGGCATGAAGATCCACGCACTGGAAGCGGTGATTCGGAAGTAAATAAAAATCCACCCGCATAGCGGGTGGTATTTCAGTTTCGGGCATAGCCCTAATACTACAGGCTACGCACAAGTGCGTCTTTTATTGGCCTGTCAGCCATGCATTTGTTACGAAACCCCGCTCAAGCGGGACTAAAAC
>JAZPZY010000002.1:0-14592 GCA_045544955.1 Eubacteriales bacterium | reverse complement strand
CAAACACCCCGAAAATTCTTATGTATTTCCGTATTAGGTATTCTGATAACTGTCAAACCGTATTCCTGAAGAAAAGCAGTTCTTTCTTCGTCATACTGCTTTCCTTCTTCGGTATAATGCCCCGAGCCGTCAAGCTCTATCACGAGCTTTGCCTCTGCACAGTATAAATCCGCGATATACCTTCCGAGAACCTTTTGACGAGAAAATCGAATTGGATATGTGCTCAAAAAATCATACCAAAGGTGGTTTTCTTCTTTCGTCATATTTTTTCGCAACATTTTGGCGGTTGGAACAATGTCTTTATTATGTTTTCTCTGCATTACAATCCCTCCGTCACGGCGACGTTCGGCTTCGCCGAAGTCGGCGTGCCACCTCCCTTTACACAAGGGAGGCTTTTGTGCTGACCGTTACGTATGCGTGATCTGTTTCAAATTCATTTATGATCTTAAGCTTGGATATTGAAAGATAGCTACGTATATCGTTAGGGTTATCGGGATAAATTTTTATCTTTCTATCTCCCATATCGATATACTCATTCTGATTTTTATCGATTGATAAAACGAAAAGTCCGTTATTAGTCATCAAAGAAGCAATTTTTTGTATAGCTGATAATTTATCCTGTATGTGCATAAATGTTAATGACGAGTATATTACATCGAACTGCTCTTCAAATTCAAAAGACGTAAAATCTCCGCAAATAAGCTTTATATTTTGATACATTGATAGATTTTCAGCAGCTCTCCCGATTGTCTTTTCGGAAATATCTATTCCACACAAGCTTTTACAATTTGGTGCAGTTTTTATGGCAAGTCGCCCTGTTCCGATTCCTATTTCCAAAGCGGATTTGCTTTTATCAAGTTGCATACTCTCGATAAACTTCTCTCCGTCCCACTTATCCATATAATCTCTCAAAGGTTTAGGATCACGAGCAGGATCATTGTTTTCATCAATTAGCTTGTTATAATGTTCAATCAGATCTCGCATAAGTATTATCCTTTTTCGCTGCATGAAACTCAGAGAATATTATTGCTTTTATTATAACACAAAAACCGCAGATAATCAATCTGCGGTTTCTGTGTTTCTGTCGATAGGTAATGTGCTCTCAAAACTGTCCTTAAGAGTACGTCCCCTTAACAGTCCCTTTTTTACGTGAATTATTCCTCGTCCAGCTTCTGTGCCATTTCTGCCTGGATCTCGGGATCGTAGGAGAGGATAGGCTCTGTATTCTTGCCCTTGATCTTGCGGTCTACGTAGTTCTTCGTGATCTTCATAACCAGCGGGAAGAGGCAGACTACGCCGATCAGGTTGGGGATCATCATCAGACCGTTGAAGGTGTCGGAGATGTCCCATGCCAGAGAGGAGGTCATGACCGCGCCGAACATGATGGTGATGATGTGAATGATCTTGAATACGATGGTGGATTTGGTGCCGAACAGGTACTCCCATGCCTTTGAGCCGTAGTGGGACCAGCCAAGCACGGTGGTGAATGCGAACAGGAACATGGCGATGGCGATGAATTTCTCACCGATGTCGCCCCAGGAGAATACGGTGTTGAATGCACCGCCTACCAGCGTAGCGTCGGTGTAGCCTGCAGCGATCTCGCCCGTCAGGACGTTGAAGGCACCGCCCTCCAGGCCGCCGGACGTCAGAACGACCAGTGCGGTCATGGTGCAGACGATCATGGTATCGGCGAACACCTCAAAGATACCCCACATACCCTGTTTCACAGGCTCTTTGACGTTGGAATTGGCGTGAACCATAACGGAGGAACCGAGACCGGCCTCGTTGGAGAATACGCCGCGCTTGAAGCCCTGGGTCATTACCTTGGAGATGACCACGCCGATACCGCCGCCGACAAAGGCTTCGGGCTTAAACGCGTTCACGAAGATGGCCTTGAAGGCAGGCAGGATGTGGGCGTAGTTGATGCCGATGATAACAAGGCTGCCGGCTACGAACAGGACAACCATGAAAGGAACGATCTTTTCTGCTACGTTTGCGATCCGCTTCAGACCGCCGATGGTGATGAGTGCGGCGAGGATCATAATAACGGCACCGAGGAGCACGTTGTAAAGGCTGACGCCCTCAAACACCATGACGGAGGAGAGTGCCTGTACGTCGAAAGCGCTGGCCACGTTGGCAACGATCTTGTTTACCTGACCCATGGAACCGATACCGAAAGATGCAAGCAGCGTGAAGAGGCAGAAAAGGATAGCAAGGATCTTTGCCGGGATAGCCATGCCCTTTTTCTTACCCAAACCGTCGGTAAGGTAATACATGGCACCGCCGGACCATTCGCCGTCTTTGTTGCGGCGGCGGAAATACATACCGAGCACGTTTTCGGAGAAGTTGGTCATCATACCGAAGAAGGCGGCCACCCACATCCAGAATACCGCACCCGCACCGCCGATGCAGATGGCGGCGGCAACGCCGGCGATGTTACCGGTGCCTACCGTGGCGGCAAGGGCCGTGCAAAGTGCCTGGAAGGGGGAGATAGATCCCTTTTCCTTACTGTGGCGGATTACGTCCTTGTTGAACAGACTGCCGATGGTGTTTTTCCACCAGTGGGCAAGATGGGATACCTGAAACCACTTCGTTACACAGGTCATGAGAATACCCGTGCCGATGAGCAGAACCAGTCCCCACATGCCCCAAACGACACCGTTTACGGCACTGTTGACGTTTGTGATTTTTTCGAGTAATGCGTTCATGCGTTTTGCTTTCTCCTTTGAAAAATTGGATTGATTTGATAAAACAAAAAACGGTTTGTGCAAGAAGCACAAACCGTAAAATCACGCAAAAACACAAGGAAAAAAGTATCGGTGTATAAAATCGAAACTTTGTCCTTTTGCCTGAGAGATTAGCGGAATCCGCCTTGCACCTTCGGCACTCAACTGAATGAGATTCTCCAAAGTTTTGTCGGCTTACAGTCTTCATCCGGATCCCGGAAACCTGAGAGTGTTACTCCTTCGGCAGCAAATTGCTTTTCCTGCAAGCGTCATCCAAAAAACTATTTTTCGATATTATACCACAGCTTTTGTCAATATGCAATAGGTAAAATGATTTTTTTGTCAATTATGGCAGATCAGAATACACAAACTTCGCCGGCCACCATGACCTTTTTGATGTTGAATCTGTCATCGGTGAAGACGAGATCCGCCTTTTTGCCCGGCTCAATGGAACCGATCTCCGTATCCATGCCGATAACCCGTGCCGGGTTCAGCGATGCCATAACGAAGGCCTGGGCAATGCCGCAGCCGGTATGTCCCATGACGTTGCGGCAGGCGATATCCATAGTCAGCTTACTGCCGGAGATAGCACCGTTTACGCTGAAGTTGATGTCCGTGACGTGGGCGTATTTCTCGGGCGGCGTGCCGTTGGAGCAGGTGCTGTCCGTAATCAGAACTACACGTTCGATTCCCTTGCATTTTACCACCATACGCTGAAGATCGGGATGGACGTGGATGCCCATGGAATCGCTGATCATTTCCGCAAACATCTCGTGGTCGGCGAGGCAGTATTCGTCCGGGCCGTATCCCCGGAGACCGCCGCCGCCCGTGATCCGGCCGGTAGCGTTCATGAGATGGGTAGTCAGCGTAGGACGGTATTTGGCACCCAGCGCACGGATCTGTGCCGGGGTGGCTTCGCTGTGTCCCACGGACAGAACCGCATCCGGATTCACCTTGCGGATATATTCGATGAACGGGAAGATACCCTCGCGCTCCGGTGCGATGGACCAGATTTTTGCCATATCGCCCAGTGCGTCTACCAGCGGCTCGTATTTCTCCTTATCAATTACCAGACTCCAGGAAAGCCGGCCGCGGCTGGAGCCGTAATCCGGGTTCATGTATGGGCCTTCCATGTTGACGCCTTTGATGTTTTTCGTGGTCTTGAGAGCGTCCCGGATCCGCTCCACGCCTTCCATCAGTTCCTCGTAGGTGAAGATAGGCATGGGCGTTGCCAGAATCGTGGTGGCACCGTGACGCAGAAAATGCTCGGAAACCCTGTGGGGTTCCATAAAGAGATTGTTACCCTCACCGCCGTGAACGTGAATATCCACGAATCCGGGGCCTACGTATGCACCGGCGGCGTCGATGATTTCCGCTCCGTCGGGAATCTGCAGCGAGCTCATGGGAGCCGTTTCTTTGATACGGTCGCCGTCCAGAAGAATGGCACCGTCCCAGATAATACCGTTCTCCAGAACGACGTTTGCGTTGATAATAGCCTTAATAGCAGCCATGGTGTTTCTCCCGAATCTTATTTTTTAGAAAAGGTGAACTTTGCGGCACCGTCTTCTTCATTGAAGTATTCCAGCGTAAAGGCGAATCCCGCTTCCTCAGCGATAACAGCGTACAGAACGCTCGTCTGCATGATGAAATACTTGCTGGGCGTCTGATTGACGGACTTCATGTAGGCGATAGCCGGGCATTTATCCACAGTGACGGTGAGCGTATCGTCCGTCATCTCCATATGGAGAACGTCCATTGCCTCGTCCTTGGTGTAGGTGTCTTCGATAAAGGCTTTGATCGCCGCCAGACCGTCTTTCTTGATTTCTTCGATCTGCGGTGCGTAGAATGCTTTCGTATACGCGGTGAAGAACTCGGCTACTGCCTCGTCACCGTAGGTTTTGCCGCAGTACCGCATGGCGTGATCCATGGAAAGATAGAAGGCGCGGTGCAGGTACTTCTGTCCCTCACGCGTGCATTCGCTTACTTTGACGGACGGGTCGGATTTCTTTTCAAAGAGCTCCTCGTCGGTGATGGTGCGCCAGTCGAAGTCGGGCAGCTCACCGCCGATTTCATAGAGAACGGAACGGCAGGCGGCGTTCTCTACCTCGCGGGTATCACGGATGTAGTCCGCGCCGTACCGGTTCAGCACACGCTGATAGATAACGCTGCAGTGACCGCAGTAATCGTAATAGGGATCGATATGCTTCAGTGCGTTCAGCATGCCGCGGGAAGGGCAGTAACGCATATGGGAATAACTGTAACGCTTTTCTGGATTGAACAGACCGCAGGTGTTGCATGCCTCTTCGTTGATGGAAACGGACCAGTAGGCACGGGCACCGTCGAATCCGCCCAACTTTTCGCATTTGGAGGCAAGGCTTTCCGGGTTGGTCAAATCACCGAGGCTGTGGTCAGAGGTGTAGTACCAGTATTCCAGTACGGCATCGTGTCCGCCCCGGTTGTCAAGATATTTGTAAAATTCGCTGTACAACGGGATGAATTCTGTGCATGAAATCATGGCTTCGTCCTCCGGAAATAGTATGTTTAAATATATGGATTATTTTTTAGAGAAGGTGAACTTTGCGGCACCGTCTTCTTCGTTATAGTAGTGAAGCGTGAAAGAAAGGCCGGCTTCTTCAGCCATAACGCGGTACAGAACACTGGTTTGCAGGATCATATATTTGCTGGGTTTCTGATTGATGGAGAGAATATAAGCGACCGCCGGGCATTTGTCTACGGTAACGGTAAGTGAGTCCTCCGTCATCTCCATATGGAGAACGTCCATAGCTTCGTCTTTCGTGTACACGTCCTCGATGAACGCCTTTATAGCTGAGAGACCGTCTTTCTTGAACTCTTCGATCTGCGGTGCGTAGAAGTGCTTGGTATACTCGGTGAAGAACCCGGTTACGGCTTCGTCACCGTGGGTCTGACCGCAGTAGCGCATAGCAAGATCAATGGAATGATAGAACGCGCGGTGCAGGTACTTTTTGCCTTCACGCTTGCATTCGCCTACTTTGACGGACGGGTCGGATTTCATCTTGAAAAGTTCTTCGTCGGGAATGGTTCGCCAGTCAAAATCCGGCACTTCGCCGCCGATTTCATAGAGCAGGGAACGGCAGGCAGCGTTTTCCACCTCCCGGGTGTCGCGGATGTAATCGGAACCGTATTTGTTCAGCACGCGCTGATAGATAACGCTGCAGTGACCGCAGTAGTCGTAATACGGTTCTATATGCTTCAGTTCGTTCAGCATGCCGCGGGACGGGCAGTAACGCATGTGGGAATAACTGTACCGTTTTTCGGGATTGAACAGGCTGCAGGTGTCGCAGGCTTCTTCGGAGATGATGGTGGACCAATATTTCCGGGCACCGTCAAATCCGCCGTACTTTTCGCAATGGGCAGCCATGCTGTGAGGGTTCGTAGGATCGCCCAGTTTATATTCGGAGATATAGTACCAGTACTGCAGGACTGCGTCGTGGCCGCCTTGGCTTTCCAGATACTTGAAAAATTCGCTGTACAAGGGGATAAACTGTGTGCATGAGATCATGGGAGGTTCCTCCAAAAAAATAATATACTATATGTACCGGGCAGATCAGGCTTGCCGCATCTGCTCCGGGGATTCACCGAAATATTTTTTGAACGCCGCGCCGAATCCGTTGTAGGAATTGTATCCTACCCGCACGCCGATGTCGCAGAACGGCATATCCGTGGTGAGAATCAGCTTTTTGGCATGTGCCATCCGCAGCTGAAGGATCAGCTCCGAATAGGAGAGCCCATGATTTTTCTTGATGATGCGTCCCGTGTGGGTGGTGGAAAAGCCTACGGCGGCGGCTACGTCTGCCAGTTTAATATTTCTCGTATAGTTCCGCATGATGAAAGAGTCAATTTCCATCCCGTCGTCCAAAGCGTCGGATTCCGAGCCGGTTTGGCCACCTGCATCGTTTTGCCCCAATTCTTCCAGCACGGCGAATACGAGAAGTGTCAGTGCACTTTTTTTGATAAAATCGCTGCCGAATCCCTTGTTTTTGTATGCGGCAAGAAAGTCCTCCATATACCGGCAGATCCGCTCGTTTCCCTCAATGATCTTGAATTCATCCGGGAAGAGGAAAGGATTGGGTGTGCTTTTTTCATGCTTCACACTGAGAACGAAGCCGAAACCCTTGCAGTTTTCGTCCGTGGGCGGAAAATAGTGAATCGTATTACTGGGGACGATGCACAGGGCGTTCTCGGGGATGCGGGTTTTTACGTCGTTTACGGTGATAGGACAGGAACCCTCAAACACGTAATGAAACTCATAGATCATGTGCATATGGGGACTGTCCGTCAGCCGATAGGTAAAGTCGGTAGTCGTTGCCGAAAAGGCAAATTCCAGGACGGTATTTTCCACTTCTATGCGAAGAATTTCGTATTTTTTCGTACCGCTCATAAAAGTATCCTCTGGCATTTTTGTACTATAATTCTACTAAACAATTCGACAAAAGTAAACAAGAGATCAAACCATACGCCGGGTGAAAATTGTTGTATTTCAAGGACTGAAAGCGAACAGTCTGGAATGGATTTTCTTCTTGATTATAGCACATGTTGATGGGGAAATCAACTGAATTTCAAGAAAAGCTACCGCACGTTAAAAAATCCGCGAAGTGTTTACACTCCGCGGATTTTTTATTAAAACTCCGGCTCGTAGGTCTGCTCAAAGGGCTCGTATACTGCCCGACGCACCTCAATATCCTTGACAGCCAGCACGGTGCAGTAGGGGGAGAAGCCAACGTGACCGCCGCTGATATAGTGGGGATCGATCAACTCGCTCACCAGCACGCCGTCAACGTATAAGAAGGAGTGCCCCTCAATAATACCGGTGGTGATCCGTACCTCGGTGCCCGGCGTATACTGATAGGTGCCGGTGAGGGCACGCAGACCGGTTTCGGGACTGCGTTCGATGCCGCTTTTTCCCTCGTACCAGCCGTTCAGACCGAATACGTAGGCGTTGCCCAGGTAGTTGATCTCCTCATCCCAGTGGGCACAGAACACGCCGTTCAGATCCCGGGTGGCGGGAAGCACCGTTTTCATGGTAAAGGAGAAGATCACGTCGTGATCGTAGCTTTCCTTGGAAAACAGGATGCCGCCCCGGTTCCCGGGTTCACGGCCGATGAGCCAGCCATCCTTAACGGACCAGTCACCCAGCTTTACGTCAAAATATTCCTGCCAGTCGTCGCCGGGCTTATAATCCAGCAAAACGGGGCAGTCCTTAAGCTTTACCAGTTTGCCGAGCAAATGCAGTTCTTTCATAATTCATCCTCTTTCATAAAAATATAGCCTGCATGGATTATAGCATAAAAGAGAGGAAAATGCAAGAGACGGACACGGGTTAGTTCCCGTCAACCACTTCTATATGGATATCGCCCGTGTCGGTGGTGATCTCGCACCGTCCGCCTTTGACGGAATCCGGAACCCGGATCCGGCCGGTATCCGTTTTGGTTATGAACACCTTATCGGAAAGCAGGGTGCCTTTTACGTCGCCGGTATCTGTTTTCACAAAGATTTCCGACGCGTCGCTTTTTTCAAAGGTGATGCGTCCCGTGCTTCGTTTAATGGTAATTGTATCAGCGGCAATTACGCTGCTGAGAGAAATACTGCCGGTGCTGCCGTCCGAGCGGACGCTGTTGCATGAAACAGCGGTCAAAAGCGTTTTTCCGGTGGAGACGTTTACCGTAACGCCGCCTTTACATACGGCATTCGAAACGGTAATATCGCCGGTTGAGGCGGAAAGATCAAGAAATTTTGCAGATACGCTTTCAACGGAAATGCGTCCCGTGGAGGTCTTGATTTTTATGCCGTCCGCTGTGGAAGCGTAATTCGCTGCGTCGCCCGTGCTTTCCGAAACATCGATGCTGTGAAAGTGGAAATCCCGGGGGATTTCCACATCCCCCGTGTCCGATCTTACAGAAAGCGTGCCGTATTCCGAAGCCGGCAGGTATACCGTTATGTTTGGCGTTCCGAAATGAAAGCCGATATGTTCGTACCATTTTCTCGTGTCGTTTACGCGGATGACAAGTGTACCGTCCGCCACAGCGACGGAATGTATGACGTTTTCCTGCTCGCAGCATATGACCGTGCATTTTTCATTTTCGGACGGGACGAAGCGGATATCGGCCGTATCGGACGTGACGGAAATGTGTGAAAACGGCTCGGGTATTTCGTGGGTGTTCGTTATGTATTTGCTTGTGGACAGTTTTGAAAAATCCCAGTTTATCATGGACATTGCACCTCCCAGAAGTATGCAGCCTGCAAGCGTAAGGATCACGGCGGCTGCCAGCCATATTTTCGTACGGTTGCTCATGATTTCTTCTCCTTTTTTACGAAACATTGCTTAATACCGAGCCCCATCCTTTTGGTAAGACGTACGATGCCGACGGATGCCGCCTTACATGCGAAAAACAGAAAGACGGAGATCCCTGCGCAGAGAAGGCCTGCCCCCATAAGGGCAACGGCTGCGGGATCGCTGCTCTGCATAAGAAAGAGCACCCCTGCAACCACGCCGACCACAGCACAGGCCAAAAGGGAAACGAAGACTGCCCACAGGGAGATGAGAACCGACCATACCACCGCGTACAGGGAAAGAAGCACGGCAAAAGCGGCCAATAAAAGGGAAAGCCACAGGGGAGATCCCAGTGTCAGAAGCACGATCTCCCATGCACTTAGCCGTCTTTTGGGCGTTACTTTATTTTTGACGATTCTGGTAAAGGGAATGTCACCAGCAATCTGTACGGCAATTTCTTCCACAGTTCCGAGTTCCCGGACAGCATCCTCTTCCGATACGCCTTCCTCTATACGGTCGTCCAATATTTCGCTGTAGAAGGTAAGTCGTTCCTCCACCTCCTTCTCCGGAAATCCGCTTAGTTTCGTGCGGAGCGTATGGAGAAATTCCGCTTTATTCATTTTCCCGGTCCTCCCTTGTGATGAACTGATACATGGACATAACCCCGCGCCATTCCTCTTTGAAATCTTCTATGCGTGCAAGTCCTGTCTTTGTGATGTGATAGTATTTCCGCAGGCGGCCGTTGTGTTCCGCACTTCGGACGGTCAGCATATCCGCCGTTTCCAGCCGCTTCAGAATCGTATACAAGGTGGATTCCGACATTTCAATATACGGCCTTAGATCCTTTATGATTTTATAGCCGTAGGAATCCTCGCTCTTGATGGCTGAAAGGACGCACACGTCAAGGATTCCCCGTTTCAGTTGAATATCCATGAACACACCTCCTTGTGATATATATCATATCACGAAGTATTGTGCATGTCAATGGATTTATGCAAGATTTCAGCGAAAACACCTTGATTTTTCTGTAAATTTGTGGGATAATAGGTTTACGGAATACGGAATATGCGGGGGAGGGAAAAATGAAAGCGATCGTTTATACGTCCGCCACGGGACACACCGAAAGATACGCCGGAATACTCGGGGAGATAATGGGACTGCCCGTCTGTACTCTTGCGGAAGCGGAAAAGCAGGTGTCCCCCGGCGAGGAGATACTGTACCTCGGCTGGCTGTTTGCCAACACCATAAAAGGGTATAAAAAAGCTGCCGGAAAATACAGGGTTTCTGCCGTTTGTGCCGTAGGTCTTTGTGATACGGGCACGGCTGTCCCGGCGGTTCGCAAGGCGAACGACATTCCCGACGCCGTACCGCTGTTCACTATGCAGGGCGGTATGGATAAAACGAAGCTCCGGGGCGTGAACCGGTTTATGATCCGTATGCTCATCAGGATGATGGACAAAAAGAAAGACAAGACGGAAGACGATAAGCGTATGATTTATCTGTTGAACAACGACAGGGATTACGTTTGCAAAGAGAATACCAAAGCGTTTGCGGAATGGTATTCCCACCGTTTCGGATAACCGAAGCTACATTTTTCATATTAAACACTTAAATAGGAGAAAAACGATGAACAAGAAAAGCAATATTATCTGGGGAATCATATTGGTGGCGGCAGGTTTGCTGTTTGCCCTCAACGCATTGAACATAACGGACGTGGAACTGTTTTTTGACGGCTGGTGGACGCTGTTCATCATCGTACCGTGTGCCGTCGGACTGTTTACGGAGCGTGATAAAACCGGAAACGCTATCGGCCTCGTCGTGGGCGTATTCCTGCTTCTGTGCTGCCGGGATATACTGAATTTCTCCATGCTTTGGAAACTGCTTGTTCCCGTCATTATCGTTGTCGTGGGACTCAAACTGCTGTTTACGGGCATCTTTGGCAATAAAGCCAATGAAATGATGAGAAAATTGAAGGCCGAGGGCCGGGTACTGAAGGCAGGCTGTGCGATCTTCTCGGGCAGTGATCTGCATTATAACGGAGAAGTATTTGACGGAGCAGAGCTTTCCGCTATTTTCGGCGGTGTGGAATGTGATCTGCGTGGAGCAATTATCGAAAAAGACTGTGCCATTCAGGCAGCGGCAATTTTCGGCGGAATCGATATTCTCGTTCCCAATACGGTAAACGTGAAAGTAAATTCCACCAGCATCTTCGGCGGCGTTTCCAACAAAACGGCCACGATCGCCAACGCACCTACCATTTACATAAGTGCCACCTGCATGTTCGGAGGCGTGGATATCAAATGACGACCTTTCAGAAAGTGATCAAGTATCTGGCAATAGCTTTTGCTGTATTTCTCACCGTTTCCATTTTCAGCGGGATCCTTGGCGTAGTAGGCGTTATCGGCGGCTTTCTTACGGGGGAGTCGGCCACGGGGGAAATGCTGACCTATTCCGTCACCGGGGAGGTACGGGATCTGTATATTGAAATCCCTGCGGCGGATCTTTCCGTGAAAGAGGGCGACGCCTTTTGGGTGGAAAGCAATCTGAAAAATCTGAAGGTGGAAGAAGACGGCGGGCGTCTTTCCGTAATGGACGTGTCGAAAACGAAGATCAGCGGATTTAGTGCTAAATCCGGTGAAACGCCCGTGCTGACGCTATACGTGCCGGCCGGCTTTGTGTTTGAAAACGTGAATGTTTCCACGGGGGCAGGACGGCTGACCATAGATACGCTGTCTGCCGAAACGGTGGATTTTGAACTGGGTGCGGGTGAGGTGTCCATAGGTTCGCTGTCTGCCGCAAAATCGGCGGATATTGAGGGCGGAGCCGGGCGTATAACCGTGTCCGGCGGAGCCATGAACGATCTGGATCTGGATATGGGCGTGGGTGAGCTGAATCTCACCTCTGCATTAAGCGGCGACTGCCGCCTGGACATGGGGGTAGGCGAATCTAACGTCACACTGATCGGAGGCAGAGACGACTACCGACTGGATATTGAAAAAGGAATCGGAAGCATTTCCGTGGATGGAAAGAACGTATCTGATTTCGGCACCGGCGGTGCGGGAGCCAACGAAGTGGAAATCACCGGCGGCGTGGGTGCCATCAACATCACGTTTGACGAGGGCAGGGAAGAGTGAGTGGCTGCCTTGCCCGCTGCATAAAAGAAATAGAAAAGCCGATGCGTTGCATCGACGTTTCAGTTGATTGCAGAGGACGTTGGTTCCTTTGTGCTTTTTTGAGGATAATCTTATGGTAAGGAAAAAGAAAATCGCACTTTCAACCACGCAGATCATATTGCTTAGCTTCCTTGTGACCATTCTTATAGGAAGCGGGCTTTTAGCACTGCCGATCAGTTCCGCAAGCGGTGAAGCCGTGCCGTATCTCGATGCACTTTTCACGGCTACTACCTCTACCTGCGTGACGGGACTCGTTACACTCCCCACGGTATCCACGTGGAGCGTATTCGGACAGATCGTCATATTGCTTTTAATACAGATCGGCGGTCTTGGCATCATTACCATTATGTCGGGGCTGATGCTTCTTCTCAACAGAAAAATGGGTATCGGCGACCGCTTGCTCATTCAGGACGCCTTTAATCTCAATACGATGTCGGGGCTTGCCAAGTTCGTTAAGAACGTGCTGTTCGGCACGTTACTCATCGAGGGGATAGGTGCTGTTCTGTATATGCCCGTGTTCGTTCCCGAGTTTGGGATGAAAGGAATCTGGATATCGGTTTTTAATTCGGTTTCCGCCTTCTGCAACGCGGGTATTGACATCATCGCGGAAAACAGCCTTTGCAATTACGCTACGAATCCCTTGATCAATATCGTCACCTCCGCACTCATCATTCTCGGCGGTCTTGGGTATATCGTATGGTGGGATGTGATTCGTGTGATCAAGAGCCGTTCGCCAAAGAACCGCAAGATATTCAGGCATCTGACCTTGCACTCAAAGATTGCGCTCGCCGTTACCGCAGGTCTTATTCTCGCCGGTGCGATTCTCATTTTTATTTTTGAATATGCAAATCCCTTGACCATGGGAGAAATATCTCTCTTTGATAAAATCCAGGTGTCTTTCTTCCAATCGGTTACCACGAGAACCGCAGGCTTTGCTTCTGTTCCGCAAGAGAATCTGTCGAACGCCTCTGCCGCGGTGTCGCTCATCCTGATGCTTATTGGCGGCTCGCCCGTGGGAACGGCAGGCGGCATGAAAACAGTAACCATTGCCGTCCTTATCTGCTCGGCATTTGCCACCATCCGTAATAGGAATAGTGCTGCTCTGTTCGGCCGTCGAATTTCTGAGGATTCAGTGAAAAAGGCCGTTGCCGTAGTCGTCACGTTCCTTACGATATGCACCGCCTCCACCATACTTTTGATGGCAACGAACGATGTATCTGCCTTGGACGCAGTCTACGAAACGGTCAGTGCAACTGCAACCGTCGGCCTTTCAAGAAATCTGACGGCAACGCTGAATACGTTAGGAAAACTCATTATCATTGTAACCATGTATTTCGGCAGAGTCGGTCCCATCTCACTTGCGGTGGCACTTGGCAGTAAGAACGAAAGTCAAAACGTCATTTCCGAGCCGACGGAAGATATCAGTATAGGATAAGGAGAAGATTATGAAAGCAAAGAAAACGTACGCAGTCTTTGGACTTGGAAGATACGGCACAGCCGTGGCAAGAGAGCTTGTGGAGAACGGTATGGAGGTTATTGCCGTCGATACCGAAGAAAGGATCGTCAACGATGCGGCGGCATATCTGCCTGTGTGCAAGTGTGCTGACGTTACCGATGCCGAAGTTATCTCCCGTCTCGGAATCGGCAACATTGATACCGTTATCGTTTGTATGGCGAGCAACCTGGAGGCGAGCGTGATGGCGATTACGCTTTGTAAGGAGGCCGGCGTTAAAACAGTTATCGCAAAATGTGCCAACGAGATGCACCAAAAGATTTTGCAGCGTGTAGGGGCAGATCAAGTGGTTTTTCCTGAAAACGAGTCGGGCATCCGGCTTGCCAGGAATCTGCTAAGTTCGGGTTTTATTGATATGATCTCTCTGTCCAAGGATGTATCAATGATAGAGATCGACGTAAGGGACGAGTGGTGCGGAAAGAACTTGATCGAACTGAATCTCCGCAAAAAATACGGTTTCAATATCGTCGCTATCAAAAAGGGGGAGAAGGTCAGCGTCAATATCAATCCGGAGCAGGCGCTGGATGCGGAAAACTCGCTGATCGTTATTGCAAATACGGCAAAATTAGGAAAATTAAAATAAACTGTCAAATTTCAATTTGCAGGTTGGAATATTTGCCTATTTGGTGGCAAAAAATCGGAGAACATCGCCGCAAATTCCTATGGAATTTTATATTTTTGCACGAACAGAGCAAAAATATAGGGCTGTCGCATTTAAATGCGACAGCCTTTTTTGTATTATGAAAACCCCGCCATAGTGGCGGGGTTCAAAAGAGGCTATAGCCGGTGAGTATAGACAGAAAAACTCCGATTGTGTAAAATAAGGAAGACCTGCCAGTCAAAACCAAACAACACAATCGGAGGACATTA
>JAZPZY010000001.1:0-23070 GCA_045544955.1 Eubacteriales bacterium | reverse complement strand
GGGAAGGTGTCCCCGCAGGGGACGGATGAGGTGTCCTTTACGCAATGTTACTCCTCATCCACCATTCGACTTCCACTTCGTGGAATGTCGCATGGTCCCCCTTCTCCCACAGGAGAAGGCATATAAACCGATACGCCATCCCCACCTGTCACTTTTGCGGAAATCGGGCGGTATCGCACTCTCCCTCAGTCATCTGCAGATTCGCTTTGCGAACTGCCGATGACAGCTCCCTCCCAGAGGTAGCCTTTAACAAAACCCGTGCGGTATCCACAGACGCCGCGTCAGCGGAAACCGCCCGCCACCGCCGCACCGTTCATCCCTCACCTCAGAAAAAACGCCGCAGGACCGGGTTTTTCAAACCGGCACGTCCTGCGGCATCTTTTATTGATTTACAAGCTCGACGTCAGCCGGATGGCCCCGTCTTTCAGAAACTCTATATTTTCCTCCCGGTAGATCACGTCGCGCCTCGTGTGAATGCGGTTCATGTAGAGCAGACCGCCTTTCGTCTTGCGGAGGGCGGCCACGCCCACGCCGGCGGGGAAATTCCCCTGATCGGAGGGGTAGAACACCCCTTTTTCCGCCACCTCCACGGAAAATCCGTCCTTTGCCGCAAAGGCTGTCTCCACGGCGGCGCGGTACGGTGTCGCGCCCTTGCGAAGGACGAAAAGTAAATTTTCCCCATCGGATACGCAGTCGAAGTTGACGAGCAGCCGGTTTTTCATCTCGTTTTTATGGGCACGGGCAAAGGAAGCGGAGCCGAACAGCCCCATCTCCTCCAGATCAAAAAAGACGAACGCCGTGTTCTCCCGTTGCTCCAAGGGAAGATCCCGCATGACGTCCAAAAGCAGCGTGACGCCGGAGGTGTTATCGTTTGCGGTGTGCTTGTTGGCAGGACCGGCGATAAGCAGAAACAAAAGTGCAAAATACGCGATCTCCCCTATGAGAAAAGCGAAATTTTCACCGAGCCCCAGAAAGGAAGAAAGGAGAGCACCCGCGCCGCCCAGCACCGCCGCCGCCGCAACGAATCCGGCCACGATCACGATATTGTACAAAAGATACAGAAGGATATTCTTCGGCGTGATGAAATTGGGAAAGGGAAGCACGGGGGCGGTATCGTAATGGGCGGTATATATCACCTTCGCCTTCGAAACGTCGCCCACCACCAGGTTTTCCGCACCGAACGCGCCCTTTTCGATTTTCAAAGAATAGCCGTGATCGGTGCAGAACCGCTCCACGTACCCGGCAAAGGCACGCTTTTGCGCTTTGCTTTTTCTCACCTGATATTTTTCCAAGATCTCACGGGTCGTGTCCGTCATGTTGTCTCTCCTCATCACAGAAATAATTCTGTCGACATTATAGCAAAATCCGGGAAAAATGTCAATGCGTGCACGGCACGGGCGGAGCAAAAAATCTTCTCGTCCAAAAGGAAAACGCAGGGGTTCAATCCCCCCGCGTTACCAGTACGATATTTTCGTTTTCCCGTGCGGCGTCTCTTATCACGGCGAAAAGTCCCCCGGCGGTGTCCTTGCCGGAGAGGTACAGCACCGTTTTCTCCCCGACGGCCGTCAGGCAGTCGTACAGGGCATCCAGATTCTTTCCGTACCAGGAGGGAAAGCGGAGTGCGTCCGCTATCTTCTCGTGGGAAAGCACCCCATCCAGAATCACGATCCTCATCCGTCTGCCTCCTCTCCGTACAAGAGCGTGAACGTCTCGTAGTGATCGTCCGTGTAGTAGATGGCCGTCACGTCCGCCGTGTAGACCAGGCGGCACGCACCCCGGCTGTCTTCGCCCAGCGTGCCGATATCGCACTCTCTGTAGTCACCGGGGGGCAGGCGTCTTTCGTAATTGCCGAACCGGTCGCCGCCGATGGCACAGCCGGGGGCGAAGGCCTCTACCGATCCGCCTTCCCAGCCCAGCGCGCGGGCTTCCGCTTTGGTGATGTAATTGTCCGGCAGTTTTTTGTTCGTCCATAAGTACAGCGCCACCGCATCCCGGTCGGTGGAGCCGAGTTCACCGGTAGGTGAACCCGCATCCTCGGTAGGTGCACTCGATTCCTCTTCCAGAAGACCGATGGCCAGATCCAGAACGTCGTCCACCATCTCCTCCGAGCATCCGGCAAGGGCCGGGGCAAAGAGGGTGCAGAGAACAAGGAACAAGGATAGTATGCGCAGTTTCATAAGTAATCTCCTTATATGGGGGCGCGGGGGACAATGTCCCCCGCATCGTATTCTTTTTATCTCTTTTCGAGTCTCATAAAGCACCGGTCATTGCCGGCAGGGGATTTGCCCATCTTAAAGGAGAGCCGTCCTTCCTTATGGAACTGCCAGAGAATATCGTAGATCAGCCGGGCGTGCTGGATGAGGGTGTGCTCCTCGTTCCATACGTTTCCAAGCTCCGCCTTGAAGGAAAGCTCAAAATCGTCGAAATGGAGGGCGAAATCCTCGTTCTCCGCGAATTTCTTCTCCATCCATTCGTAGGCTTTTTTGTAGGCGTAGGGCGTCACCGGGGCCACGTCCTCCACCTCCACCCGTGCGTGGGTGATGCTGACGCCGTCCTTCGACAGGCGGAACACGTTCATGGTGGGCAGATCTACCGTCTCGCCTGCCACATCCTCCGGGAAGGCAAAGCGGGTGGTGGCAAGAAGCGTCTCGCCCTTGCCGAAGAGCGCCGCCATGGGCCGGGTGATCCGGCATCCGTACACGGCCTCGTCCTCGCCGGACACCAGCATGGAGATATTGTCCGCATACATATGAGTGGCAGAGGCGGCCAGGGATTCGGGGAGGGACTTGCCCTGTTTATGATAATATTCCGCCAGCATCACGCGAAGCTCCACGGGGAAGATATAGTTGCCGGCGGCGTTCAAGGGATGCTTGAAATTACCGGCCGGGCGTTCCGTCTGAAATTTCCAGCCGGCTTTTTCCAGCATCTGTGCCGCCTTGGACTGCCAGTGGATGTATTTGGTCTCGCCGTTTGTGCCGTTGGTGCAGAGAGCCATGGTGCCGTCCATGGAAACGTGGGGATGGACGAGAGAAATGTCGCGGCCGCCGGAGCGGGAATGGATAAATCCCACGGTGCCGGGGAGAGAAAGCGCATCGGTGTCCCGTACCAGCACGTCTACGTTGCCCACCACCTTGCGGACGTAGATTTTGCCCTCATGGACGGTGACGATGCCGGTACCCATGTAGCCGTCGAATGCCTCCTCCCGCCGAAGCATGTCAATGAGGATGGGGGCGGCGTTTCTTTCGCCGGCGTACGCTGCGATGTTGCACATAAGGGATCTCCTCCGAATAAATGTAGATTACAGGATAATTATAGCAGAACGGGGAAATATGTCAACAAACAAAACGATCAGAAAAATGGAAAATACGGTGTGTTTTAATGGGGGTGCCTCCCACGCTGGGGAAGGCAATTATTCCGCTCGGTTTTCGTCTGCGTGATGTTTGCGGATGGCGTGCGAATTTTTATGCCTTCCCCTGTGGGGAAGGGGACCATGCGACGTTCCACGAAGTGGAAGTCGGATGGTGGATGAGGAGTTACATTGCGTAAAGGACACCTCATCCGTCCCCTGCGGGGACACCTTCCCCCACTGGGGAAGGCTGTTGTACCGCCCATTTTTCGCCCTGCGTGGCGGTTGGGGATGGCGTGCGATTTGTGGTAGGGGGCGGCCCGAGTTGGCTATGCCCACTCGCGACGCCCCGTTTCGTACGGGTTGCATCGTTTGAGGCGGGAGGACCAAGGCCCTCCCCTACAGGGTGCCGGTGCCGTACCTCTCCTTATATCCACATAAACAGCCGGGGCCGGTCGCCGGTGGCTTTTTTCACCGTGCCCATCCGGGTCTTGAGCCGTCCCTCCCGATGGAGCTGCCACAGCACGTCGTACACGATCCGGGCGTGCTCGGCAAAGGTGTGCTCTTCTTCCCAGATGTCCTTCATTTCCCGGCCTACGGCAAATTCCAGATCGTCGAAATACAAAGGTGCGTCCTCTTTGCCCGTGAGCATCCCGGAGATGCGGTCGTAGGCTTCCCGGTACGCCCGGGGCGTGACGGCGGAGATCTCCTCTCCCCGTATGGACGCACCGGTGACGGTGAGCCCGTCTTTCGTGATACAGCAGGCGTGGCGGAGAGGCAGATCCACCGTTTCGCCCGTGATATCCTCGGGAAATCCGAAACGGGTGGTGGAAAGCAGCGTCTCGCCCTTGCCCATAAGGGCAGCCATGGGGCGGACGGTGCGGAGCGCGTAGATCCTGTCCGGCTCGGCGGCGTCCATGGCCACGGTCACGTTATCGGCGTACATGAGAGAGCAGGTCTCCGCCATGGCGTCGGGCATGGACATGCCCTGGGAGCGGAAATGATGGAGAAGATTGACACGCACCTCCGGCCCGTGGACGAAATCGCCGTTGTCCAGCATGGGATGATTGCCGTGCGGATTTTCCCGCCGGGAGCGGAAGGTATAGCCCAGCGACTGTGCCAGCCTTGCCGCCGCGGTGCGGTCGGGGGCGTATTTGTCACCGCCGGTGCCGTTGGTGACGACGGCAAAGGTACCGTCAGCCGTGAGGAACGGGTGCAGAAGTTCCTCATCGCCCACGCCGCCGCAGGAGCGGGAATGGATGATTCCCACCGTGCCGGGCAGGGAAAGGGCGTCGGTATCCCGAAGAAGGGCGTCCGTATTGCCCAGAACCTTCCGCATATAAAGCCTGCCCTCGTGGACGGTGACGATGCCGGTACCCATGTAGCCGTCGAATGCCTCCTGCCTTTTGAGCATTTCGATAAGGATCGGTGCTGCCGGGCGATCCCCGGCGTACGCTGCAATGTTGCACATAGATGATTCCTCCCGCAGGGCGTTGCCCTGCACCTATTACCTATTACTTATTACTTAGTATTGCGGGACGCTGTCCCGCACCCTGCTCACTATTCTTTTTGGAGGCACCTGCCTCCGGCGGCGAGAAGGGGCATTACGCATAGCCCCTTCTCCACTACCTCGCGCCAAGAGGGAGACCCTCTTGGAACACCCCACGGGTGACGCGTTTCAGATGCAAATGATCCGAGATCATTTGCGGGAACGGTTGCTTGCCGGACGTTCGTTTGAGAACGCGGCTTCGCCGCGAATTGTTTACGCTTTGTTGCTTTTTGCACGTATTGCGGCAGTATCGCCGCGTAGGAGAAACGGTTTGCGAGGTTTTCGATTTTCCGTCCGCTGGCGGACGGAAATGCGTGCCTCTGCACGCAAGAAAATCCTCGGGGAGGCGGCAGATGCACGAGCATATTCCACCGCCTTTATCCCGCCTCCATCATTCTCCCATTACCATAACCTGTACGGTTCTGGTTCTGCCTCTCGTCTGGTCCCAGTCGATGAAATGGATGCGGCCGAATTCGCCCAGATCCATCTCCCCGTCCTCAACCACCACGGTGATATTCCGGCCGATGATGGAGGAACGCAGGTGGGCGTCGGTGTTGTGACAGCCGAAATTATCCTCGCCGTGTTCCTCGGCGAAGTCCAGTGCCTTCTGTCCCGGATGGAGGTACATGCCCTCGTGCCGGCAGGTGGGGATCCACTCCTCAAAGGCGTTTACCAGATCCTGCTGGAGGGTCTCCAGCCCGGTCATGGACATATCAAACGCGCATTCCTGGGTGATAACGGAGCAGGTGGTGTGATGGGAATACACCACAACGATGCCGTCCTTGATGTTTGCCTTTTTGGCGATCTCCTTTACCTTATCCGTAACGTCGTGGAAGCTGACCGCGCGGTGGCGGGATTCTACCTTGAAAGATTCGCGAAGTACCATTGTTCTGTTTCTCCTTTGTGTTTTTGTGTTTTGCGTACAAAACGGGGCGTCGGGGCGCCGCGAGTTCGCCTTTGGCGAACTCGGCCCTACCAAACCACGAACGATATCAGCAGACGGCACGTAGGTGGAAAACAGCGACACCGTAAGCCGTTTTGGTGGTTTTTCGCCGGGCAGGGAAAACTTTATTCCGGGGGCTTCGCCCCCGAATCCCCCCTCAGTTCGGGTTCCAAGGGCAATAGCCCTTGGCAGGGGGTGTGCGAGTTCGACCGAGTTAGCAAAGCTAACTCGCGCGAACTCGGGCGGTGCCCCCTGAGAGAGTGTGCGGACATGGTGCGATTCAAACCTGTTTGCCGCTTTTCTTTGACACCACAGGCACAAAGAAAAGCTTGGCAAAAGAAATGCCGACCCCGCGGGGGGGGGGATGCAGGGCTCCGCGCCCTGCACCGCGCAAGGGGACTTCGCCCCCTTGACCCCAAAGCGGGGGGCCCCGCGTATTATCCCTGTTTCTTCAGATCATCCGCAGCGCGGCGGGTGGCGGCGATCATCTCGTCGATCATGGCGATGGGATCCTCGGCGTTCATGATGCCGGAGGCGGCGCCGGCGGCCTCGGAGCCGGCCATAATGAAATCGTATACCTGCTGGCCGTTCGTGATGCCGGCGGCCTGCTCTACCATGATATCGTCGTAGATCTCCTTGATCACCTTAATGGAATCCTTTACGTACGCCATGGGGGAGACGCCGTTGCCGCCGCCGATGATGGCGGAGGGCTCGGGATTGATGATGTCGGGATGGAGCTGGGCGATGGCCTTTGCCTCCTCCAAGGTATCGGCACAGGCAAATACGAGGAAGTCAAGCTCCCGTGCCCGGTCGATGGTGGCTTTCATCTGGGGCAGGCTCATGGGCTTTTCGCAGTGGTTGATGACAACGCCCTGTGCACCGGCGGCCTTCAGACCCTCGGGCAGGGTATCAGCCATGCCCCGTCCGGGACGGAGGGTATCCATATAGGGAGCGAGGATGATGAGGTGCTTCGTGTTCTGTGCCACCTGGCGGATCTCCACAGCCGGGCAGATGAAGAGAACGTCGATGTCGTATTTTTCGGCAGCCTTATCGGCGGCGATGGCGTATTCCAGGACCTTGTCGCCGTAGATGTAGTTCTTGGTGCCGATCTCAAAATAAGGAGTGCGGATGGTAGGTTTCATGGTGTAGAATTCCTTTCGGGAAAAATGATTTTTATGTGAATGCCTCCCCCTTTGGGGGAGGTGCCCCGTAGGGGCGGAGAGGGTATTTTACGTAAAGTAAATTTGTTTTGGAGGCACCTGCCTCCGGCGGCACGAAGGGGGTTACCGCGACCCCCTTCGTGGCAACCGCGCGTCAAGAGGGGAGCCCCCTCTTGAAATACCCCCAAACAACGCGTTTCAGATGCAAATGATCCGAGATCATTTGCGGTGGCGTTTGTCAGCCGAACGTTCGTTTATGAACGCCGCTTCGCGGCGAATCGCGGCTTCACCGCGGAGGGTTTGCGGGAATGCTAACTTTTTCGCCCAGCCAAGGATATGAGGGGTGAATTTCCGCCGAAGGCGGAAAGAGGAAAGAAAAAACTTCGGCGTTTACCAGGGGTCCCTGCGGCGGGGGACTTCACGCCCCGTATATATCCTTCTTTGCTCCCTCGATAAGCCGGTACGCATTGCCGTACATGATATCCTCAATATCCTCTTTCGTGAGGGAGAGCGTCTTTGCGGCGCGCTTCAGTGCCAGCAGCTCCTCGTAGGCGAAGAACGTGATCTTCTCCGCCTCGGCAGGCGTTACCTCGCGCAGGTGGGAATCCTGCTTCGGATCGCCGTACAGTCCCGGCGGGATCAGATTGATGTACGTGCCGTTTTCCTCAATGCGGCGGGTGCGCATCCGGAGGATGGGCATGTCCGTGCCGAACAGCACGTGTTTCGCCCCGGCGTGGCGGATCACCTCGGTGATGGCGTGCTCACAGCAGTTGGCGGTGAAATCGTAGATCAGATCCGGGTACCGGTCCAGCATATCAAACGCGTCGCCGATGTCTTCTTTCACGTACGCCCGGCCGATGTGGGCGATGATGAGCCGGATCTTCGGGAACTGCTCCTTGATCTCGGCGATCTGATGAAGGTTTACGGGATCCTTCAGCCGTCCGTTTCTCGGGATGTGGAGCATGACGATGCCGCCCATCTCGTTCATGAGGGCAAGATGCTCCTTCGGGAAGAAGTCGTAGATGCGGATCTCCGCCTGGGGAAGGTACTTGGGGGACAGATCCAGATAGGATTTCAGCCCCAGAAATCCTCCCTCCCGGACGGCCTTTTCCACCTCAGCCGCCGTCTCCGTGGGATGGCTGAAGTAAAGGGCGGGCCAGCCGCTTTCTCTCGAACACTCTGCCACGTAGCGGTTCATGGGGCCCATGTCCACGCTGCCGGCGTTGGCAAACATGAGGGCGGAAACCTCCTTGCCGGGGAACATAAGGCGGTAGGTTTCCCTCAGGTCCTCGATGCTGTTGTCAAGAGCCACAAGGGACGGCCAGGTAACGGTGCGCTTTACCTCGCCGGGGGCGAGGGTGGGCCAGACCATCTGCTCGTCCTTCCACACGTGGGTGTGGATATCGATGATCTTGTCGGGGAGGAAGTCACGAAGCTCCTCCTCGTAGATCTTACGGTCGTAATCGGTGATAGGGAAAAGTGACATAGAATACTCCTTTGTGTGAATTTGCCGTTGTCCGAGGCGAAGATTCTTTTCTGTGGGGCTTCGTCCCGCGTCCCTGCACGAAGGGCCAAGTTCGACCGAGTTAGCAAAGCTAACTCGCGCGAACTCGACGCGCCCCCTCGAGTTGGCATTGCCAACTCGGCGTGGCCAACCGCGCACCAAGAGGGAGACCCTCTTGGAACACCCCTGACTACGCGATTCAGATGCAAATGATGCCAAGCATCATTGGCGGTGGCGGATGCCAACCGTTCGTTTGTACAGGACGCGCCCTACGGGAACCCCCAAAACTCGCTTTGCTCGTTTCGGGGAACCCCTACCGGCGCGAATCGCCGCGGAGCGGCGTCCATACTGGATGTAGAACTAAGTGCGTACAATTCTGAAACGCGTTGTGGAGCTGTCTGACAATTACCGCTGTCCCAAAGGGGATGGTGGGGTGTTGGGGAGGAAGGGGAAATCCTTTTCCTTTCCCCTTCCTCCATGACCGCGAGGTTGCCGCGAAGGGGTTATGCGTAATACCCCTTCGCGCGGGGTGACCGAGTTCGCTTTCAGCGAACTCGCGCGGCGCCCCGCATGAATAGGAAAGATGATTGTAGGTGCAGGCGAGGGGTGGGGCAGTGCCCCGCAGACACTACATCCCTCTTGCCGTCTCCTTGTATTTCAAAAACGCTTCCTTGTATTTCCGGGATTCTTCCGGCCGCGGCTGTACCACCGTTTCCCGGACGGCCAGGCGGCGGCATCCCTCCTCGTAATCGGCAAAAAGACCGCATCCCACGCCGGCCATCACTGCCGCACCCACGCAGGCCAGATCGGCGATCTCCGGGATCCGTACCGGGATGCCGGCGATATCCGCAAGCATCTGCCGCCATACGGGGCTGCGGGAGGCACCGCCCGAAAGCTTCAGCCCCTCGGGGGACGGCTTCTGGGCGAAGGATTCCATCATCCATACCGCCTGGAAGGCCACGCCCTCCATCATGGCGGCGGCAATATCAAACCGGTCGCTGGAGAGGGAAAGACCGGTGAGCGTTCCTCTTGAAAAATTCTCCGAATCGCTCCGCTTGCCGGAGAAGGGATAGAAGAACAGCCCGTCGAAGGCGGGACGGCGGGAGGCGGTTTTTTCGTCGATTTCGGCGTAGGAGAGCTTTTCGCCGCTTTGTCCCATAGAGAGATTATTCCGCAGCCATTCGAGACACACGCCGCCGGAGGAGAGGGAGGACAGCGATCCGAAAAGGCCGGGAACGGCAGAGACGGACTGGGCAAGGCCGGAGCGGAAATCCGGCTTGTCGCTGAGGGCGGTGACTACCCACGCCGTGCCGGAGCCGATGAGGATGTCCCCGGCCTTCGTCGCCCCGGCACCCAGTGCCACGGCGTACTGATCGTGGGCACCGGCCACCAGAACCGCGTCCGGGTTTATGCCCATTTCACGGGCGGCGTCGGCTTTGATCTTGCCGATCACCGTGCCGGAGGGGCAGATCTTCGGCAGCTTTTCCTCCGGAATGCCGGCGAACGTGAGAAGCTCCGCATCGTACGTCCCTTTGCGGATATCGCAGAGCTGATTGATGCCGGCGTCCGAGAGGTCAACGGCAGGGATGCCGGTCATTCTCGCGGCGATAAAATCGGGAACGGTGAGAAAATACGCGGTTTTTTCGAAGATTTCCGGCTCGGTTTTCCGAAGATGGCGGATCTGCAAAGCCGGCAGGCCGGGGAGCAGATCCCAGCCGGTTTTTTCGTACATGCTTTCCCGGGGATGGGCGGCGATATATTCAGAGAGCTCCTCTTCGCACCGGGTATCGTTCCACACGATGGCCGGGCGGAGGGGACGAAGATCCCCGTCCACGGGGATAAGCGTGCCGCCTTGGAGGGAGAGGGAGAGGGCGGCGATATGGGAGGCGACGGCGGGATCGGCAGTGACCTCACGCACCGTTTCGATAACGGCACGCCAGAGATCCTCCGCGTCCTGCTCGCTGTATCCCGGTCTTGGGGCGGCGAGAGCGTAGCCCCGGTACGCCCGGGCGAGGCATTCTCCGTCGGCGGAAAAGAGGAGCGTTTTTGTGCCGGTGGTGCCCACGTCGATGCCCAGAAGATATTGTTTCATAGGAAAAATCCTTTCCCTGCGGTACACAAAATTTTACAGTATAATGATACCACATCCGGGCGGAAAATGCAATCGGTTTTGGGAGAATGCGGGAGGCTTTTGGAAAAATATTCGGGGTGGGGCGGGATCGCATGCACCCTCTCCGCCTCGTCTCTCGGCACCTCCCCCGGGCGGGGGAGGCTATTGTGCCGTCCGATATCCGATAACGTGCCGGTTTGCGAATGCCGTGCGGATTTATATGCCTTCTCCTGTGGGAGAAGGGGGACCATGCGACGTTCCACGAAGTGGAATGTCGCATGGTGGATGAGGAGTTACATTGCGTAAAGGACACCTCATCCGTCCCCTGCGGGGACACCTTCCCCCACTGGGGAAGGCTGTTGTACCGTCCGATTTTCGCAAACGCGGCGGTTTGCAGATGCCGTGCGGGTTTATATGCCTCCTCCTGTGGGAGAAGGGGGACCATGCGACTTCCACGAAGTGGAATGTCGGATGGTGGATGAGGAGTAACATTGCGTAAAGGACACCTCATCCGTCCCCTGCGGGGACACCTTCCCCCACTGGGGAAGGCTATTGTATCGCCCGGTTTCCGATAACGTGGCGTCGGCGGATACCATATATTCCTATATCCAGTTTAAGAGGTTTTGGGGAGGGGTGTGGGGAGTACCTTTTGCAAAAGGTACTCCCCACAAATCGTTCCCCCAAAAAATCGTTTTCTCCTATTGACAACCGCTTGTGTTTCCGCTACAATAGCAATAATGATATTTTCCAAAAGGAGAATGGTTATGAAAGTGATTTCTTCCTCTATCGTATACGATAATCCCATGCCCCAGCTTCGGTCCCGGCAGGCGGCGTTCCCGTTCCTCACCGAATGTGAGGACGGCACGCTTCTCTGTGCGTATCAGATCGGCGAGGCGTTCGAGAGCGTGGACGGCACCTCGTATCTCTCCCGTTCCACGGACGGCGGCAAGAGCTGGGAGGGCCCTTTCCCCATGTTCGACAAATCCTGCGAGGCGGTGCCCACCTCCGACTCCTGCAAGATCACAAAGGCCGGGGACGGGCTGGTAGCACTGGGCTACAAGTATTTCCGTGAGAATCCCGATTTCCCCATCGGCAATCCGGAGACGGGCGGCGTTCTGGACGATGCGGTATTCCTCTCCCGCTCGGCGGACAACGGCAAAACCTGGTCTGCCCATGAGATCATCCCCGAGGCCTGGGGCGGTCACACGGAGGCGTCCGCACCCCTGACCGTTCTGAAAAGCGGCGAATGGGTCACGCCCATCACCGGCTTCCCCACCTGGGAGGGCAAGATGTCCGCCCGGCTGTGCGGCCGGCTGCTCCGCTCCGCGGACGAGGGCAAGACCTGGAACGACGACACGGTGTGCATGGCGTTCCCGGGAGATAACGTCACCTGCTACGAGATGCGTCTCGCCCAGACGGAAAGCGGCAATATCGCCGTCATCGGCTGGAACGAGAACGTAAAAACGGGCGAGCGGATGAACAACCACTACACCGTCTCCACGGACGGGGGCAAGACCTTCTCCGAACCCCGTGATACGGGCATCCGGGGACAGGCATCCTCCGTATGCGCCATCGGCGGCGAGAAGCTGCTGGCGCTCCACGCCTGCCGGCGTGATACGGACCGCCCGGGCATTTACGCCTGCGTGGTGGATCTTGCGGACGGCAAGTGGAACATTGTGGATCAGGCGCTGGTATGGGAGCCTGCCGCACCCATGGTGCGGTCGAAGAACACGGCGGAGATCTTTGCCTTTTTGAAATTCGGTCAGCCGGGCGCCATCATGACGAAGGACGGCCGGATCCTCATGAGCCACTGGTTTGCGGAGCAGGGACAGTACAAGATCGCAGTGACGGAAATTGAACTGTAAAAAGAAAAAAGGTGCGGGGGATTCCCCGCACCTTTTTTACCTTAAATTCTTTTGCGGTGCGCCGCCCCGCATACCCCGCACGAAGGGTCGAGTTCGCATAGCGAACTCGGGCGGAGCCCTTCGTGGCAACCCCGCGTCAGGGAGGAAGGGGGAAGAGAGAATAATTCCCCCTTCCTCCCTAACAACCCACCATCCCCTTTGGGACAGCTGTGATTGCTTGTGATCTCCACAACGCGTTTCGGATTTGTATGCGCACTGTTCTACGTTCCGAAAGGACGCGGCGAAGCCGCGGAAATGGCTGTGGTTTGGTTGTATTTTTCCCCTTTTTCAAAGATTTTTGAGGTGGGGTTCGGGGAGGGACTTTTTGCAAAAAGTCCCTCCCCGTCGCCCCCCCATCCCGTCCGCCCTCATTCTTTCATTACCTCTGCACCTCACGCGGCAGTATCTCTCTGTAGGAGACAGCACGGCGCGAGGTTTTCGTTTTTTTGCCAAAGGCAAAAATGCGTGCCGCTGCATGCAAGAAAACCTCGGGAAGGCGGCAGATAAACGGACAGTTCCGCTGTCTGCCGTCCGCCTTCATCCGCCCCAGTTCGGGTGGTATCTGCTCACGTCCATGCCGCAGAGCTTTTTGTAGCTGTAGGTGCGGCGGTTGGGATCGTCGCCGGGCATGGCGGCAATCTCGTCCTTGTGGCCGATCTTGCCGGCCATGGCGTTCCAGCACACCGGATAGAGCACCCGGCCGTAGGTATCCCACATGCAGAAGCGCTCCGCACCGGCCTCGTACAGATCCAGGATCCGCTTGCGGTAGTCCTCGTTGGGCATCCAGCGGGGCATCACGTTGATATACACCTTCATGCCGTACTTTCTTTCCAGCTCCATCCACTGACCGATCCGCTCAGCCTGGGTCTTCGGGCCGCACAGCTCGCCCCGGTAGTTCGTATACGGCTCGTCGAATACGTGCTGATCGCTGTGTACGAACAGGCGTCTCCGGCTGTTCCAGGCGGTGTCCGTGTATTTGTCAAGATCGATCCGCCAGGGCTCGCCCTCGGCACGGTCTTTGAAGTGATCCGCCGGGATGTTCTCGTAAAACCGCTTCGGGTAGGGGATCGCCGCCTGCAGCAGTCCCTCCTTTGCCCATCTTTCCACGTCCAGGGCAATGACCTTGGAATCGAATACGGAGTTCAGCACGTGCATGTGGATCTCCACCTTGTCCTTGCCGAACTCGGCGTCCAGTGCGGCGCGGACGCGGCGCATGAATTCCGTCATGATCTGGCAGTGGAGTGCCTGCAGGCGGGGCTCGTCCAGGGGCAGCTCGTAGGGATACTCCCCGTACATTTCAAAGAAGCGATCCGCCACCGGCTTTTCAAACAGCACGTAGGGGATGCCCCGGGTGGCGATCAGCGTTACCGCCTCACAGCCGGAGCGCGCCATGTTGAGCAGCTCGTCGATCATGAAATCCTGCACCTCGGGGTACGCGTAGGACATGGCGGTCATGGGATCGCCGTTGCGGTCTATGCAGCGGCAGTGTTGGTGGGCTTTGGCAAAATCGGAATCAAAATAATGCTGATCTCCCGGGTACGCCATGCCCCAGGCACCCATGCGGATAGAAAGGCTCATCTTAAAGCCGTTGTCCTGCCCCAGCTTTACAAGCTCATAGAGGATCGCGTCCAGATCGAAGCGGCTTATGTTCTTCTGCACCCATTTGTCGCACTCCCGGGAGAAGAGGAAATCGTCCACGTTCTCCGTGGGGAGCGTTTTGGTAACGAAATGGCGGATCTGCTCCAGAGAGATCCACTCCACGTCGGAATGGAGATACTGGAGCACGGCGGGGTACCAGTCCTTTACGGAATCGCCGGCTACGTTGGAGAGCAGTCGGTTGTGGGTATCGTCCGTGGCGTAGATCCGCTTCGTGTCCGTGCGGGTGTCCTCGTACTGCCACTCTGCCACCTCTTCGTCCGTCATGGGGATGAAGCGGATGGCAAGAAGCCTTGTGAGGTTGCCGTTTGGCCGCATGGAGATCGTAAGAGACTTGCCGGTCATATCCATACACCGCCAGCAGAATTCCTCAATGCCGGCGGTGGGGGGCTCAACCCGGAAAAAGCCCTCGTCCTCGTTGGTCTTCACGCACAGCCGTCCGTCGTTCAGGCAGAAATAGATCCGGTACCAGCCGGTAAGATTCGGGGAAAAGGTGAGATCGCCGGGGGTTCCGCCCTTCAGACAGGCCAGCATCTTGCCGGCGATGCCGTCGGTGACGTAGGGCACCACACGCCACTTGTCCGAAAGGCCGTACTGGGACATGTGCTCCTTCGGGAAAAAGATTTCGTCCATGTTGGTGAAGAGAAGCTCTTTGCGTTCTGTCATGGGGATACATCCTTTCTTTAATGAAGTGAAGAGTGAAGAGTGAAAAGGGAAGAGTGAAGAGGGAAGAGGTGCGGGCCGGAGGCATTGTCCCATTTTATTTTCTTTTTGTCCCATTTCGGTCTTGCACGGGGCGGGGACGGCGTGTTATAATGAGAAAAACCCATCTTAAAGAATCCAAAAGGAGAATCACCTATGTCTATACTGCACGCACACGGTGCCACCCGATGGAGCTACACCCCCTACCGCCCCTTTTTTAAGGATCGGGGGGATATCGTCATCACCCGGCTTGCCCCCGATACGGATTCCGTCACCGTAGATTTTATGGACGGCGCCCCATCCGGCGAGGTGCTCCTGCGAAAACGGGATACGGGGGATTTTGCCCCCGCTTTCCGGTATGACGGGATCCGTTCCGCCACGGTCAGCGGCCTTTGCGCCGGGGAGACCTACGAAATGAAGATCCGGGATAAGGACGGCATGGAAAGCCCGGCGGTTTTGTTCCAGTGCGGCGATTTCAAGGGAAAGGTGATCCAGTATCTCCATCCCGAGGACGACCGGTACGATTTCTCCGGTCACTTTCTCGGTTCTCCCTCCTCCGTCCGGCAGGCGGACGGATCCATCCTTCTGTCCATGGACGTGTTCGGAAACGGCGGACAGAATTTCACCATGATCTTCCGCTCCGACGACGGGGGCGAGAGCTTTCAGTGGCAGTGCGATCTGTTCCCCTGCTTCTGGGGACGGCTGTTCGTCTACGAGGGCGATACCTATATGATGGCGTGCTCCCGGGAAAACGGCGATCTTATCATCGGCCGAAGCCGGGATTTCGGGCGGTCTTTTGATGCACCCGCAGCGCTGGTCCGGGGATCGTCTGTGAACAGCGTGCCCGGCATCGATTTCGGCAACCAGCCGCCCATCGTCCACGGCGGGCGGATCTGGTTCAATTATCACGTGGGATGCTGGAAGGAGAGAATGTTCTGGCCGTGCCTGCTTTCCGCACCGGTGGGGGCGGATCTCACCGATCCTGAAGTGTGGGCACATACGCCGCCCTGCGTCTATGATCCCCGGTGGGAGGGCGTGGGAAAGGGCAAAAGCGACGGCACCCTGGAGGGGACGTTCGTTTCCCTGGACGGGGCGCTGTATATGCTGGCACGGTACGACATGGAGGCGTGCGAGCCCAACTACGGCCGGATCCTTATGTACCGGGTGAACGAGGCGGATCCCGAGGCACCGCTCACCTTCGTCCGTGCGGTGGATTTCCCGGCCAACCATTCCAAATTCACCGTTCTGTTTGACGGGGTAAGCGGAAGGTTTTACACCCTTGCCAGCCGGATCACCGGCCCGGACGGGGTAAAGAGGCGGGATATTCTGTCCCTGTTTACCTCAAAGGACTGCATCCGCTGGGAGCTTGTGAAGGACATCATCGACGTGTCCGGCATCGACGGGAAAAAGATCGGCTACCAATACGTAGATTTCTGGTTTGAGGGGGAGGACATCCGCTTCTTCTCCAGAACGGCAATCAACGGCGCGGATACGTTCCACAACTCCAACGCCATCACCCTGCACCGCATCGAAAATTTCCGCAATCTGTTGAAAAATCCGTAAAACGGCAGTATAATAATGGAGAAGGCAATTTGCCAATCCTGTTTGGGAGTGTGATACATATGGAAAACAGCAAGCATTTTATCTGGATGCCCCTGATCGGCTTTGATCGGGATAAAGAGGACAAGGGCGTAGGCGAATATCTGGACGGCGTTGGATTTATCCCGGCGGGGATGTCCGTATTTTTGTTCCATTCGGATATTATCAACCAGCACGAGGGCATGGAGACGGAGTTTACCCTCCATCCCGACAACTGCTCCTACTACGGCTCCCCCCGGAACGAGTTTCGGGAGCGTCAGCCCTGGACCAATTTTGAGCTTCGCACCCTGGCGAACAACCTGTCTGCCCGGGGCATTGAGGCGTATATGGGCGTCATGGGCGTGTATCTGGAGGACAGCCGCCACAAGGAGTGGGAAAGCGATCATAAGGAGCTTTTGTCCTTCGGTCTCAACGGACGGATGAATCTGAACGTGCTGAAGCGCTTTGCCGACGGCACGTACTACGAGGATTTCTTTGCGGAAAAGGCACTGGCCGCTCTCGAAGATTACGGCTTTGCGGGACTGCACGTGTCCGACTTCTTCTGCCCGCCGGAGCACGGCATCATGAACGGGGATTTCTCCGCCGATATGATGGATCAGTTTATCACCCATACCGGCATCACCCTGCCGGCAGAGCTCACCGCCCGTCTTTCCTTTGATGAGCAGGCGGATATCGACGCGAGAGGGGCGTATATCTGGCAGCACCTGCGTCATGAATGGATCGATTTTTACGCATGGCGCTGGGAAAAATTCTGGGGCAAGGTAGCGGCAAAGCTCCACGCCCACGGCAAAAAGATCATGGTAAACAACGCCTGGTGTGCCGATCCCTTTGAGGCTTTGTACCGCTACGGCATCGACTACAAGCGGCTGTACGCCGCCGGGGTGGATTACTTCGTGGCGGAAACGGTGCCGGAGGGGCTGGAAATGGTGGACTGCACCAGAGATCTGTTCCGGCCGCTGATGCTGATGCCCCAGCTGATGAACGCATTCTCTCCCGAGGGAAAGCTGCTCACCCTGCTGGGCGTGAAGGACTGCACCGAGGAATGGGATATGCTCCATCACGCACCGCCCCGTCTGGAGAGAGATATGTACGTGCTGGCGTCCCTGTATGCGAGCCGCGGCGGCGATCTCCGCCGATGCGTGGACGGCTATATGGTCACGCTGGGCGACGGTATTACGAAGGATGAGTGGACGTGGATCCGGGGCCGGGACGAAATTGCCCACGGTGCCGATCCGGCGGCGGTGACCGCTCCCACGGTGATCTGGTCGGACGCGGCCCATTACGCCTTCCTTGACGCCTATACGGAAACCCGCCGTCCCTCCGTTCACGAGCTGGTGTGCCGCCTGCAGCAGGCGAACGCCCAGCTCGGTGCGGTGGCACGGATCGAGGAGATCGATACGCTCTGCGGGCCGTTGTTCGTGCCCAACTTTGATCTTCTGCCCGAGGCGGAAAAGGCGGCGGTCTTGAACTATAAGAAAGCGCCGGTGATCTGCACGGCGTTGAAGGCGTATACGGATACGGCCAGCGTGCCGGCGGATATCTGCGTTTCGGACAGCTTTGCCAACTGTCCGCTTTCCGTGTTCGCCCTCAATCTGCCCCTGACCGGGGAGCAAAAGGAGGCGGTGGCCGCCTGCCTTGCGGACGGCACGGCTGTCATCGACGTGCCCGGCGATCCGAAAGAGTGGATCGATCCGCCCTTCTTTACCACGCCCATGCTCTTTGTGAAGATGTCGGAATCGTTCAAGAACGCCTGCAAGACGCTGCTTGAGCTGACGGGGGCGTCCCCGTTCCGCAGTCAGCACGGGATTTTCACCATGCTTCTGAAAAACGGCAAGTACCGGGTGTATATATTCAATCCGAGAAACAATTATCTCCGTGCGGAGGTGCACTGCGGCAAGCGGGTGCTGTCGGTGGAAAACGTCAGCGTGTTCCCGCTGATGCCCCCGAAGATGATCGCCGCCGTGACTACCGCCGGAAAAGGCGACGGTGCCAAGGCCCATCTGATGCAGGTGGAGGACCCGAACGCCAGGGCGGCCGGCTTTATCGGTAAAGTCCAGCCCTGCGGCGTGTCCATATTTGACGTGACAGTGGAATAATAGGGGGTGCGTGGGTCTTTGTCCCCCCCTTCCTTTTATTCTATTTCTGCTTCTGCGATACGCACTACCAGATGCTTGCCGTAGGGGTAGCCGGTGCAGTTTACGGTGAGCGTGTCTCCGCTTTGGGTAAAGGCAAGGCTCTCGTCCTGATCCGTCCAGCGGATGGATCTCACCTTGCCCGGCACGCCGGCGAATACGCGGCCGCCAAGCCCCGTTTCCTCCCCGGCCAGGGTTACGTGCTCGTCCCCGGTGATGGTCAGATTATGCACGAAGAAGTACAGCTTATTGCCCAGACGGAGGCCGAAATCCTTGCCCTCGGCCGTGATGCCGCAGGGCTTTGCCTCGTACAGGGCGGCCTTGCCGTCACCCAGATGGCCGAGCCATTCGCCGATGCCAAGGAGCATAGCCTTTTGCAAAGGATGGATGGCACCGTCCCCGGTGGGGCCCACGTTCAGAAGGAAGTTGGCACCCACCTTCCGGCAGGCACAGAACGTCTCGATCAGCTCCGGCAGGGATTTGTAGTTCACGTCACCGTAGCCGATGCCCCAGTGGGCGTTCAGCGTTTCGCACATTTCGGCGGCGATATATTTCTCCATGCCCTCCCGGTCCATGGGGGCGGGGCGGCCTCTTTCATAGGTGACGGAGTCGATCTCTTTATTGCCCACCTTGCCTCTTTTGGACAGGCCGGTGTTGTTCACGATGATAGCCTCCGGCTGATGACGGCGGATCAGGGCGTAGAGGGCGTCCTCCTCCCAGTCGGCGTCCGGCTTTGACCAGTTGCCGTCGAACCACAAGCCGCCGATCTTGCCGTATCTCGTGCAGAGGATCTCCACGGAATCACGGATGTATTTGGTGTACGCTTTGAAATCGGTATGGTATTCCGGGCGTGACCAGTCCAGGGTAGGGAAGTAGAACACGGGCATGAGCCCTGCCTCCCGGCAGGCGTCCACGAATTCGCGGATCAGATCCCGTCCGGCGGGGGAATGGGGTGCGTCGTAGTCGTTCAGCCCCATGGTATCAAAGAGGGAGAATCCCTCGTGATGGCGGGAGGTGAGGGTGATGTACCGGGCGCCGGCGGCTTTGGCGATCCGTGCCCATTCTTTTGGATCGAAATCCTTGGCGGTGAAGGTATCCTTCAGGTGTTTGTATTCCTCGTAGGGGATCTGCTCCCGGTTCATGACCCATTCGCCTCTTCCGAGCTGAGAATACAGCCCCCAATGGACGAACATGCCGAAGCCCAGGTTTTCAAAATCGGCGACGTATTTATGCGGTACGGGAATTGCCATGGTATATACCTCGTTATTCTGTAAGATTCGGATATTCCGTATGGGTTTATGATACAGGAAATGCAGCTTTTTGTCAAGGCGAGAAGGGATATTGTTTGGGAAAAATTTACGTGCATCTGCCCTTCTCGGCGAGGTTCCGCGCTGTCCAATGGGACAGCGTTCCGCCTATGGCGGAATCCCGGAACGCTCGTAAGCCGTTTCGCTGACGGAGAGATACTGCCGCAGGAAACTGGAATTGGGCGGTGGCGTGCGGTTTTCGCCCAACGTGGCGTTTACACACAAACGAAATTTCTATAAATAGTATAAAAGGTTTTTGGTGGGGGTACGGGGGAGCCTTTTTGCAAAAAGGCTCCCCCGTGTCGTCCCCCGTAAAAAAGATTGCCGTGTTTCCACGGCAATCTTTTTTACGTATTATTCCTCTTCGATCTTCTGCTCGGCGATGATCTTCTGGGCAACGGCGGCGGGGACTTCCTCGTATCCGTCTACGGCGAAGTCAAACTTGCCCCGTCCTTGGCTGGACTGGCGGAGAGCTACCACGTAGTCGCCCATCTCGCCCTTCGGCACCTTGGCCTCCAGGGTGGTATAGCCCGATTTGCCCTCGGTGGGATTCATGCCCAGCACCTGACCGCGGCGCTTGGTCACGTCACCGATGATGTCGCCCACCATGGAATCCGGCACGGTGACAAGCAGCGTGCCAACCGGTTCCAGCAGGATCGGCTTTGCCTTGGGCAGACCTTCCTTGTACGCCAGCTTTGCGGCCAGCTTGAAGGAGATCTCGTTGGAGTCAACGGGGTGGTAGGAGCCGTCGTACAGATCGGCGGTCAGATTCACCACCGGATAGCCGGCGAGAACGCCGTGTGCCATGGCTTCCTGCAGTCCCTTTTCAACGGCGGGATAGAAGTTCTTCGGAACCGTACCGCCCACAACGGACTGGGTAAAGGTCAAGCCGTCCTCCTCACCGTGGGAGAAGCGGATCTTAACGTGACCGTACTGACCGGAGCCGCCGGACTGCTTTTTATGCTTGCCTTCCACGTCGGAAGTGCCCTTGATGGTCTCGCGGTAGGCGATCCGGGGCTCGGTGAGAACCACGGAGGTGCCGTAGCGTGCCTTCAGCCGGGCAACGGTAACGTCCAGATGGATATCGCCCGTACCGGAGATGGTCATCTGCTTGGTTTCGGCGTTGTTTTCGTAAACGAGGGTGCGATCCTCCTCCAGAAGCTTTGCGATACCGCCGGAGATCTTATCCTCGTCGCCCTTGGCGGCGGGAACGATGGCGCGTGTCATGTACGGCTTCGGGAAGGTGATGCCCTTATAAGCGGCGTCGCCGGTGAGACGGAGGGTGTCGCCGGTCTTGGTGTTCGCCAGCTTCTGGATCATACCGATGTCACCGCAGACCAGCTCATCCACCTCGGTGGATTTCTTGCCGCGCATGGTGTAGATATGCGCCATTTTCTCCGATGCACCGGAGGTGAGGTTCTTCAGAACCATATCCCGCTTCAAAGTACCGTTCATGACCTTGAAGAAGGACATAAGGCCGTACTGATCCACGCTGGTCTTGTACACGAAGATAGCGGCGTCCTCGCCGTCCATTTCGATGGCGATCTCGTCGCCGTCGGCGGAGGTCTCCACCTTGCGCGCGGTGGGACGGGGGAAGGATTCGGCGATGGCGTCCATCAGTGCGTACACGCCCCACATCTTGGTGGCGGCGCCGCAGTAGACGGGCACGATAGAGCCGGCGATGATGCCTTCGTGGAGGGCGAGGACGGCTTCGTCACGGGTGATCTCCTCACCGGCGAAGTATTTCTCCATCAGCTCCTCGCTGGTACCGGCCAGCGCCTCGTTGAGGATATCCTTATAGGAAGCGGCCAGGTTTTCCCACTCGTCACGCATCATGAGCTCTTCCCGCTTGCCCTTTTCGTTGTAGCGGTAGGCCTTCATGGAGATCAGGTCGATCATGATGATGTTCTTATCGGTACGGATGGGCACGAACACGGGGCAGAGAGCCGCGCCGAACTGCTCGTGGAGAGAGTTGAACACGGCGTTGAAGTTGGCGTCCGGATCGTCGCACTTGTTGACGAAGAACGCGCGGGGGATGCCTGCCTCCAGGGCGTAGTCCCAGGCGAGCTCCGCACCTACCTCAAGGCCGGCCTTGCCGTCCACCACGATGACGGCGGCGTCAGCCACGCGGACGCCCTCCAGCACTTCGCCGGAGAAATCGAGATAGCCGGGGGTATCGAGGATGTTGATCTTGGCGTCGTTCCATTCGAGATTGGCGGTCGCCAGAGACAGGGAGAAGCCGCGGCGGATCTCTTCTGTATCGTAGTCGCAAACGGTAGTGCCGTCGGGGGTGCGTCCGAAGCGGTCGGTAGTGCCGGAGCCGTAAAGCATTGCCTCGGCCAGGGTGGTCTTGCCGCTTCCGCCATGTCCCAGAAGCGCTACGTTGCGGATTGCTTTTGTTGTCAGGTTTGCCATATGCAGGATACTCCTTTTGTGAAATGTATACAATAAAGATTTGCTGTCATCAGCGGTATAGGAACATTATATACCACAATCTGCACATATGCAAGGGGTTTTTCAAAAAAATTTTAGTTATTTTGAGAAAAGTGCATAAAATTTTTTTGTTCAAACCGCTAAAACGGGGGCGGGGAGGATACACCGGGGATACGCCGGGGGACCCCTTTTGCAAAAGGGGTTCCCCGAGCCCCTCCCGAAAACCTTTATACTATTTGTAAGGATTTCGTTTGTGTGTAAACGGAAGCAGGGCGGAAAATGGGCGGTACCGCCTGTCACAAACACCATCCGCAGACGGTACGCAGGGAGAAATCGGGGCGGCACAATAGCCTTCCCCAGTGGGGGAAGGTGTCCCCGAAGGGGACGGATGAGGTGTCCTTTACGCAATGAAACTCCTCATCCACCATCCGACATTCCACTTCGTGGAAGTCGCATGGTCCCCCTTCTCCCACAGGAGAAGGCATATAAATCCGCACGGCATCTGCAACCGGCACGCAGGCGAAAATCGGATGATAAAACAGCCTTCCCCAGTGGGGGAAGGTGTCCCCGAAGGGGACGGATGAGGTGTCCTTTACGCAATGAAACTCTCATCCACCATCCGACATTCCACTTCGTGGAAGTCGCATGGTCCCCCTTCTCCCACAGGAGAAGGCATATAAACCGATACGCCTTCTGCAAACCGGCACGTAAGCGGAAACCGGACG